>JAHECO010000017.1 GCA_024641705.1 Candidatus Kryptoniota bacterium | reverse complement strand
AAAGTCTTGTCTGTCATGCTGAACGAAGTGAAGCATCCATTTTTCAGAACGAATAAGTGGATTCTTCAGTCGCTCCGCTCCTTCAGAATGACATTTTCCTTGTTTTGGGACAACCTCGACCCTCTGCTTGGAAGACGAACGTTGCAACACCGACCCACAGCGCTCGTGAGGCTGGTAGGGATCGAACCTACGACCCTCTGCTTAAAAGGCAGATGCTCTACCACTGAGCTACAGCCCCATCTTCATCAGGCCGTTTGGCCAGTGCTTCCGGCACCCATTGCAACTAGATGCGGAATTCATCGCGCGCTTCGCGCGACCACTGAGCTACAGCCCCATCATTTGAAAGAACGTGTGATAATTTAAACATACGGTGGTTATTCTGCAAGGTGGAGAATATGGGGGGAATTGGCGGGCTAAAGCCCGGAAAGCAATGTTCCACAAGCTGAAGCTCGTGGGAATACCTGGAAGAGATACAGAAAGACGACGCGGCGCTTTTCCCCAGCAAGCATCCAGATAACGGATTATCGGGCGGACCAGTGAAGACTAATATCAACGAGTACGGTCCTGCTTAGGATTTCACTTGTCATGACTGGATGAACGCTCCCACAAGTCCACGATGAAATGTAAAATGTCATTCTGAGGAGTCCGGCCGCCCTGCGGACGGACGACGAAGAATCCAGTAGATTCGCCTTCGGTGAAAATCCGGACATAGGGTTTCGAAGGCATGCTTAGGTCTGGATTCTTCATCCCGTTTCACGGGATTCAGAATGACACAAAATGGTCGAGAAACAAGAAATGCAGAGAATTAGGACACTACTTATCGACGGCCAATATTTACATTCTCGAGCTAATTAATTAAACTCACAGACAAACCAAGGAGGTGCCGGTAATGAATGCGATGCCACTCATACTACTCACCTTAGCCGTCTTCGCGATCGTTTATAAGTTCTACTACAGCTTCATAGCAGCGAAGGTCGCCGTCCTCGACGATTCGAGAGTCACACCGGCGCACAGGCTTTACGACGGCCACAACTATTACCCTATGAGCAAGTGGGTCCTCTTCGGACACCACTTCGCCGCGATCGCAGGCGCCGGCCCCCTCGTCGGACCCGTGCTTGCCGCACAGTTCGGCTTCCTCCCCGGATTTCTCTGGCTCCTCCTCGGCGTCGTCATCGCCGGTGCCGTGCAGGACTTCATAATATTCGCCGCTTCCGTCAGGCACGATGGCAAGTCGCTCGCTGAGATCACTCGCTCGGAAATCAGCCCCCTCAGCGGAGCGGTGGCATCGATCGCAATCCTTGTCATCATCGTTGTAGCGCTCGCGGGACTCGGAATAGTCGTAGTCAACGCACTCGCCGAAAGCTCGTGGGGTACATTCGCGATTGGCATGACGATTCCCATCGCACTCTTTATGGGAATGTGGATGTTCAAGTTCCGCAAAGGAAAGACAGCCGAAGCGACGATAATCGGGGTTATCCTCCTTACGCTCGCAGTAGTCTTCGGCAAGTACGTGCCCGAGTCGCCTCTCGCCGCATACTTCACATTCAACCGGGAAACGCTGACGATACTCATGGCGACGTACGGTTTCTTCGCCTCGGTGTTGCCGGTGTGGCTCCTCCTCTCGCCGCGCGATTACCTCAGCTCGTTCATGAAGCTGGGCGTCGTCGCGTTCCTGGCGCTCGGCGTGATCATCGTCGCACCGGAGCTCAAGATGCCCGCCTTTACAATGTACACACACGGCGGCGGGCCGATCATACCCGGCAAGGTTTTCCCATATTTGTTCATAACTATAGCGTGCGGCGCGATTTCGGGATTCCACGCGCTGGTCAGCTCAGGGACGTCACCGAAGATGGTCTCGAAGGAATCGCATATCCGCACGATCGGCTTTACCGCAATGCTTTGCGAGGGTTTCGTCGGGATCCTCGCGCTAATCGCCGCGACGAGCCTCTATCCTCACGATTATTTCGCGATTAACGTGCCGATCCAGAAGTTCGCGGAAATGGCGGGACAGCTCAAGGCAATGGGATTCACGACGACGAACCTTGTCGGGCTCTCGAAGGAAGTCGGGGAGCAGCTCGCGGGTAGAACAGGCGGCGCGGTATCGCTGGCGGTGGGGATGGCGCAGATATTCTCATCGATCCCCGGGCTTCGGAGTCTTATGGCATACTGGTACCATTTCGCGATCATGTTCGAGGCGCTGTTTATACTGACAACGATCGACGCCGGTACGCGCATCGGGCGGTTCGTGCTTCAGGAGGCGCTTGGCAAGATGTACAAGCCGTTCGGTGAGACGAAGTGGATGCCAGGGACGATAATAACGAGCGCGGTGGTGGTATTCGCGTGGGCATACTTCATATATACGGGGACGATATCGACGATATGGCCGATGTTCGGCGCGGCAAACCAGCTCCTCGCGACGATCGCGCTGGGAGTCGGGACTACTTACATCATCAACCGAGGCAGGGTGAAGTACGCCTGGGTCACGCTGGTGCCGATGGTATTCGTAGGCACGACCACACTCACAGCCGGGTGGATGAACATGGCAAACATATATTTGCCGATGACGTCGACTCCGGGCATGGAGGTGCCGGGATACCTGAATCTTATACTGACGGCGGTGATTATGGGAAGCGTGGTGGTTATCCTGGCGGACGCGATGCCTAAGTGGTATAAGACGGTTAGGGGCACGCGGCCGCTGTTCGTGGAGGAGACGGCCTCAAAATGAGACCCAAGGGTTTCACCGCAAATGCTGCGAAGCGGCATCTCCCGCCCAAAATATTGTATATGTCGGGATCACGCTCCGCGTGACCGTATATCCTATTCAGATATTAATGAACGGGAGGCGCTAAGGCGCAAAGTGTTTTGGTCCTTTTCCAATGGAATACCCCCGGCGGGCGTTTCGTGTCGGAAATGATGCTGTTCATTGAAGACTCAACTGAACCGGCTCGATTGTCGCCCCGAACTCGGTTCGGGGTCTGAGGATGACCAGGTGCTGAAACGGGGGCAGCACGGGCAGGTGCTGAAACAAGTTCGGCACGATGGGTGGAGGAGGTGTGTTTGAGTTCAACGGGTAACGAGGGCTTGACATGTTTGTTGGTCAGGTTGATGACTCCTCGGGTGGTTGTGCTAAATTAGAGAGACATGAGACGCTTCTTCGAGCACATATATGACCTGACGGCGTTTTCGCTGCGGTTCTTTAAGGAGGTTTTCATCCCCCCGTACGAAGTAAGCGAGTTCGCCGGCCACCTGGAGAATTTCGGCTCCCGCTCTTTCCCGCTCGTCAGCGTGATCGGCCTCCTGATGGGCCTTATCCTTGCACTTCAGACGAAGCCGACGCTAGCCCGCTTCGGCGCGGAATCGTTCCTGCCCGCGATGGTCGCTATCTCCGTCATCCGCGAGCTCGGGCCCGTAATCACGGCCCTCGTCGTTGCGGGCAGGGTCTCGAGCGGCATCGGCGCCGAGATCGGCTCGATGAGAGTCACCGAGCAGGTCGATGCGCTGGAAGTCTCATCGGTCGATCCGTATCGCTTCCTCGTCGTGCCGCGCGTGCTCGC
Source organism: Candidatus Kryptoniota bacterium (assembly GCA_024641705.1). Taxonomy (GTDB): domain Bacteria; phylum Bacteroidota; class Ignavibacteria; order Kryptoniales; family JAKASW01; genus JAKASW01. Next base: position 79,874 of record JAHECO010000017.1, on the reverse strand, counting down.
GGGGATAATAGCCCTTCCACTCCTTACCGCGTACGCGGACCTCCTCGGCATCATGGGAGCGTTCGCCGTTATGTTCGTGTCGGGTGGAATGGGCTGGCAGCTTTTCATGACCTCGACCATCACTTCCCTCTCCATCGCCGACATAATTCCCGGAATAGCCAAGACATTCTTCTTCGGATTCATAATCTCGATGGTCGGCTCGTACTTCGGCTTCAAGGCTTCCGGCGGAACGGAGGGAGTCGGGAAGGCCGCGACATCGGCAGTTGTATTCGCGTCGTTCCTGATTCTCATTACAGATTTCGTGCTCGTTAAAGTTGGAATATTACTTTTTGAATAGGAATAAAAGGTTAAAAGGACAAGAGGTGAAGAGGCTAAGAGGCAAGATGATAATGAAGTTAAGAGGTAGAGTCGTGAAGAAAAGGATCGGCCGAACGAGTCATCATCACGCCGGCGCCGGTATTGGTCAACGTTTAGCCTATTCACCCTCTCACCGCCTTACCTATTTCGCTCCTCCCCTCTTAACCTTCTTACCTTTTTACCTCTTCACCTCTTTACCTATTTACCTTTTTACCCTCTTGAAGAAATGATTGAGATCGAGAATTTATATAAAGCCTTCGGCTCGCAGCGAGTCCTGAACGGGCTGAGCCTGAACGTCAAGAAGGGGGAAACCTTCTCGATACTCGGCAAGAGCGGGACCGGGAAGAGCGTGACACTCAAGTGCATCGTCGGACTCCTTATTCCCGACGCCGGAGATATATCAGTCGATTCGATGCGCGTAGATGTCGGCGACCGCAAATCGCTCTTCAGGATAAGGCAGATGATCGGGTTCCTCTTTCAGAGCGGAGCGCTCTACGACTCGATGAGCGTACGCGAGAACCTTGTGTTCAACCTGACGCGCCACCACCGCGTGAAGCATACCGAGGCGCGTGACAAGGCCGCTCATTACCTCACCCTCGTCGGACTCGGAAACTTCATCGACAGGATGCCGTCGGAGCTGTCGGGCGGGATGCGCAAGCGCGCGGCACTCGCGAGGGCACTCGTCATAGAGCCGCAGATCCTCCTCTACGACGAGCCGACGACGGGACTCGACCCGATCACCTCGGCCGAGATAAGCGACCTTGTCAGGGAGATGCACTCGAAGTTCAGCATCACGGGGATCGTCGTGACGCACGATATACTCTGCGCCGGGATCGTCAGCGACAGGGCTGGCGTTTTGAAGGACGGCGTGTTAAAATACACGGGAACGCTGAATGAACTCGCGGGAATCGAAGATGAAGAGGTTAAAGGCTTCTTCAGAAATCCGCTATAGGGATGCAGCATGAGACTCCTTGCGAATGATTTTAACCGCAAAGGACGCAGAGGAGGCGCAAAGTTCGCGAAGGAAATGATTAATTTTGCACAAGATATCTCTTTGCGTCCCTTTCGCCTGCATCGCGATCTTTGCGGTTATGTTCTAAAGTTGGACAAGGACGCTATGCAATGAAGAAATCTTACGCGGCGCTTCTGGGGCTGTTCGTTGCAGTCGGAGTATTGATACTCGTCGTCGGAGTCTTCCTGATCGGCGGCAGGCAAGGTATATTCACCAAGTCTACCGAGGTACTCGCACGTTTCAATTCTGTGGAAGGACTGAAGAAAGGCGCCGCCGTCCGGCTCCTCGGCATAGATGTGGGGACCGTATCGGGCATACGGATCTGGAACAACGTCGCGCTGGTCGACCTGAGGATTTTCTCCGACTCGCGGAAGTTCATTAAGAAGGATTCGAAGGCGATGCTGGAAACCGAGGGGCTGGTCGGGAACAAGTTCGTCGTTCTGACACCAGGTACCGAAGCGAGCGAATCCGTTCAGGCTCTCGATACACTGAACTCGATAGAAGAGCCGAACCTGTCACAGATCATATCTGAGACGAGGGAGACCATAGCGAGCGTCAAGAATATGGTTGACCAGTTCTCAGGCATTCTGGCCGACGTCCGCGAGGGGCGCGGTACTCTCGGAAAGCTGGTCACGGATGAGAGCGTTTATTATGCCCTGAGGCACGCGACTTACGAGGCGGACTCGAGCCTCAAGAAAGTGTCAGACAAGTTTACTGACATGGCGAATGTGATCGCCGGTCTAAGCGTGTCTTTCAACCGGGTGGCGGAGAGAGCCGATTCCGTCCTATACAATGTCAATCTCGTCGTGAAGAATTTCGACACGACGGCGTCGAACGTGAGGCTGATAGTTTCACAGCTGGATACCGGAAAGGGACTCGTCTCTTCGCTCCTGCACGACCGGTCCGTTTATGATACTACTTTGCAGGTGGTTTCAACCACACTGGCGGCAGTGAAAGAGGCGCAGTTAGGGCTCGAGAAGTTCGCGGGCAACATGGAGGCGCTCCGGCACAACTGGCTGTTCAGCAGCTACTTCGCGGGCAAGGCGGAGGATGAGTACACCAGGAAAGAGAACGAGCTGAAACAGCTGGAGGCACAGATACAGCAGAGAAGCGAGCAGCTCGACGAGATGGAGAAGAGGCTGAAGGAAATTCAGCAGAAGATCGAGAAGGCTCAAGGGAAATAATATCGAGGCTGTCCAGAAAGTCTTGTCTGTTATGCTGAACGAAGTGAAGCATCCATTTTTCAGAACGAATAAGTGGATTCTTCAGTCGCTCCGCTCCTTCAGAATGACATTTTCCTTGTTTTGGGACAACCTCTGCGTTTGTTATTTCTGCCATTCTACTGAAGGAAGTGCAGGATAAGCTGAACAAGGCGAGCGGCGGGAGCTGAAACCGGTAAGGCAGCCGGGCAGGAACTATACCGGGGGTTTGGCGGAGAGAAGGTATTCAATCTCCGATTTACGATCCGGCAAACGCGAGGGGCGGGCCTTCAAAAAAATCACACAGAATACTACGGAGATAAGAAAGCGTTCCACAGAGAGAAATTGCTCTGTGACTCTCTGTGTAATTGTTCCGACCGAGAAAAAGAGTAAGAAATAGATCTCAGATTTAAGATTTTGATTGACGATCCGAAACCCAACATCGACGAACTTAGAACCGTGAACCAAGAACTTGGGACCAAGAACCCGAACGCCGGACATCAGCTCTTCCCTTTCATCAATTCGCGATAGCGGGCGTGAGCTCTGAGTGATTTGACACCGAGCAATATGAGCGCTATCCCTCCGGCGATGAATGCCGCGATGAAATCGGTTTGACCCGTGAAGTAATCCCCTCTCAGCTTCTGATTCGTAAAAATCGATGCCCCGTTCTGCATCAGAAGCGCGACGAAGGCCCACAGTCCGAACCCGCCGATTTCTGCCAGCACCAATCCGATAAATATATTAGCGACCGATTCGAGTTTCGGAAGCTTCGGAGGCTCGGGAGGCATCTCCTTCCCGATCTTTTCATATTCGAGCTGGAGTTCCAGCTTGTGTCGTCTCTCCTGCTGGTCGAAGAAAGCGGAGATTATCACTGCTTCAATGAAAATCGCGACAAACATTTCTCAGCCCTTCATTACTAGTGACCTGATATCTCTCACGATCATCGCCAAGAAGAGAACGGCGACCAGAGAGAGCTCGACAAGCACCGGATAAGCCAGGTATGCCAACGGGTTGTCGAAAAAACTCACCATCTTGAGCACCAGCACATACCCCCTGATCACGGCGAGAAGGAGGATGGCGAAGACGGCCACTGTTGTGACTATCCTCATCCAGCCTGCCCGCGCGCGGGTCCCCTGCGGCAGATTCTCTCCCACGTTCAGGACAGCCTCCTTGTGCAGCAATTCCCTTTCCCGGTATTTCCAGAACCCCCAGACCGCAATCAGGAACAGGAAGACAGCGCTTTCGAAGAGCACATAATCGGCAGTATCCAGAAGACCATTCATCTTTCACATTTCCTTCTTTATCCCTTTAGACTTCACGCGCGGTTTTTTTCTTTCATTGAAAGAATCTTACTTTGCATCGGGTCTAACAGATTGAGGTCCTAAATACCGCCCGCATTTCGGGCACTCCGGCAAATGGGAACCGAAGGACAGAAGAAGACAGACAAATACCTGGACATCGTCGACCTCTACTCGGGGCGGGTTTTCAATCTGGCCTCCCGGATGCTCGGGAACCGCGAAGACGCCGAGGAGGCGACACAGGACGTTTTCATGAGAGTCTTCAAATCGCTCGACAGCTTCAGGGGCGACTCCGCGATGTCGACGTGGATCTGGCGGATCACGTCGAACGTGTGCATGAGCCGGTTGAGCAGGAAGAGACACGCAGCGGTGAGTCTCGATGAAAGCGAGATCGACCCGCCGGACGACAGGATCGGACACATATCCCGACAGGAGAAAGCGTTCTTCAAAACGGAGCGGCGCATCGCGATAGAGAAATACCTGGCGCTCCTGCCGCCTGTCGAGTCGGCAGCGCTCACGCTCTTTTATATGGAAGGGTTATCCTACAATGAGATATCGCAAGCGCTCGAAATCCCGATCGGGACCGTCTCCGTGGAGATACACCGCGGGAGGAGGAAGCTGCGGGAAATCATGAGAGGCGGAAGAGAAGAATTATGAACTGCGAAGAATTCATGGACTTGCTCGACCGGAAGATGGACGGGGGAGATACACCCGCGAAAGAGAACTTGCCGGAAAACATGGTCAGGCACATGGAGGAGTGCGGGAAGTGCGCCGGTTATTATGAGGAGATGGGCGCGGTTCACCGCCTGTTGATGAAGATGGACCGCGAGAGCGTGTCCGACGAGTTGAGAGAGAGCCTCATCGGGATGGCCCGCTCGACCGGGCGGGAATCCGCAAAAGGCATGATACCGGCAATCGTGCCGAAGGTCCTGAAGCTATCGGTACCGGCGGTGTTTGTCTGGCTCGCGGTTATGTTCATCGCGCCGAACCTGGTGCCGCTGGTGGAGACGCTGCTGCTGCTTGTCGGGCTCACCCCGATGTTCGAGCGGATCGGAAGAAGGATGATAACGGACAGGGTTTGAAGAGGAAGAGGATTTAAGAGCTGCGATTTACGATTGACGATCCGGCAACCGAGAACCACGAACCAAGAACTCTGAACCACGAACCCTTTAAAACTTCCACGACAGCACCAGCGAGTAATTTCTCAGCGGGGCTATGTTCCCTATCATCTCGACGTAATAATAATTGAAGAGATTGTTCACTATGAACGTCGCTTCGAGCGGGATACCGGCTGACGTTAAATCAACCCCCGCCCGAACATCCGTTACGTATGCCGGCACTCTCTGGTCACCGCTTCTGACAATGCCTAGTTGTACCAGTTGCTTGTCGTAGTTCTCGAAAGCGCTGATGAACCTGAAATCGAGAGACGCGCGGTAGATGGACTTGCTGAAATCTGCGGATAGGTAGAACAGCTCGCGCGATCTGTACTTCAGCACTTCGTGCGTCGTCAGATCGAGAGGATAGACGTATGTGTAGCTCGCCCTCAGGGTCAGGAAGTCGGTCCCCGCATCGCTCGACGCATCGATTTCGCATCCCTGCACCCTAGCGCGCGTCACGTTCTGAAAAGTTACCTGCCCGCTGTTGTTGAATTGCGGCTCTATCATGTTCCAGTAATCGCTCTGGAACACCGCAGCGTCGATCAGCCCGAAATACCATAGCGGCATCCTTCCGCCGATCTCCTCCGAAAGACTCCTCTCGGGAAGCAGCGCCGGGTTGGGAATAATCGAAACGCCGCCCGATTGTATCGACGCGTAAGTCTCACCGATGCTCGGCGCGCGGAACCCGGTGCCGACCGAAGCCCGAAGCGTCGCTCCCCTTCCGAGATCGTAAACCAGACCGGCCTTCGGATTGAACTGGTTGAATGCCGCTTTACCGACAATTTTCTCGTAATCATACCTTGCACCGACCGTAGCGTGGAGACGACCGAATTTCCTCTCGCCCTGCAAGTAGACAGCGCCGGAATTGCTCGTCTTGTCCGAGAACGAATTGGAGTTGATGTAGTCGACCTGGCCGTCCGCACCGAATGTCAGAATGGTCGACGGGTCGAGATTCAATGTCCCCTGGAGTTCAAGATAACCCGTGTTCGAAGTCGACGTATCTCCTACCCCGGTCGGCGTCTGGCCAAGATTGTCATACCAGTGGCTGAAGTAGTAGCTCCCACGGACGATGTACAGGAAATTGCCGGAGACGACGTTCGTATAGATTCCTGACAGGTTGGCCCGCGTCGAGTTCACCCATTGGCCGAGCGAAGTACTCGCCGGCTGAAGCGCATGGTTAACGTCCTGCCAGTACAGGAAATTTCCGGAATACTGGTTGAAAACATCGCCGAATACCTTCAGGCTCTTGTTCCCCGAAATGTTTCCCGCCGTCTTGAAAAAGAAATTCAGGCGACGGAAGAAATCGTTCTCGATATAGCCGTCGTCTTTCTTGTAACTCAAGGAGGCCGTCAATCCGAAATCACCCAGTCCGATCGGCTGCGAGTGGGTGATCGAAGCGCCCTGGAAGAACCTGTCCTTCCCCGACCAGCGCCAATCGTTGTAAGTCGGCTGCTGGTAGAACCCGCCGTACACCTTCACGCTGGTAGATTTCGTGTCGACATTATTTTTCGTAATGACGTCGATGACCCCGCCGAGCGCGCTCGAACCGTACAGTGAAGAGCCGGCGCCTTTCACTACTTCCACATGATCGATCTCGGAGACGGGTATCGACTCCCAGACGGCCTGTCCCGTATCGCCGGTGAGGAGCGGGATCCCGTCGACAAGTAGAAGCACGCGGCTCCCGATGCCGCGGGCGTAACCGCTCGATCCGCGGATGTTCGCCTGATCCTGAACGAAGTTTACTCCCGGGACGTAGCGCAGCGCGTCGTCCAGCGATATAATGTTCCTTCTCTCCATCGAGGCCGAGCTGACAAGGCTGACGCTGACAGGCACTTCCGTCAGCAGCTGCCTTCGCTTGCTCGCCGTGACCACCACCTGGCCTGCCTGGATGGGCGACGGGCGAAGAAAGACCTCCAGGCCGCGGCCTCCGCCCGGTACGGCGGCGACCGTGTCGACAAATCTCCTGTACCCAATCATCGAAACCGTCGTGCGGTATTCACCCGGCGGGATCTTCTCGATCGAGAAGCTTCCGTCCACTTGGGACAACACACCTGTCTTGACAGCCTTTTCGAGCCCGATGGACTGTACCTGTACAGTCGCTCCTGCGATCGCGCTTGAGTCCTCGGCTGAGCGGACGACGCCCCAGATCCTTGCCTGGGAACGGCTAGTTCCGGGAAGCAGGATGAGCGACGCCGCCGAGAGGAGTAGGAGGTGTATTTTTGAAATCGACTTCAAGATCAATTCCGTTTACAAATGAATCGGGCGGGACTGTTACGGGCTCCGGATATCCCGCGCCGTGTGAGTAGCCGTATGCTCCGACGACCTTCCAGTCCTTCAATACGTTGGAGCCGTACTGCATCGCCACAACCACATACTGGAACGTCCCCGCCGAGTCCAGAGTAAATTTATACGAGAGCGAGTCGACAAATTTGGAAAGCCCGCTCGAACCTATCGGTGGATAAACTTTGGCTTTTCCGGATGTGACTTCGGTGAAGATGTTACCGGGGGGATAATCGTAGAATGCCACGACTCGAAGATCCTGGACGCTGTCGGCCTGAGGCCAGACTGAGACAAAGTGGATCGTTCCGCCGAAACCCGGTTGGACAGCGGGAGATGTTTGCAGCGGCGCCAGACCCCGGTTGCATCCCGCTAGCATCAAAAGACTCAAAACCAATAGGGCGCCGAAAATTGCCCCTCTTTTCTGACGATGATTTTCTTGAAGGCTTCCCTTGCGATGGCTCTTCAGGTTACACAGAGTTCCACAGAGGATACACAGAGATCCACAGAGATGTGTTTTGGCTTCGCAGTTGTGAATTTCCTCCACCCGGAAAGTATTCATTCCTCTCCGTGTCTCTCAGTGTCTTCTCCGTGGACCTCTGCGTAATTGCTTCCGCTCTCACTGAAAGGCACGCGGATACGAATTGTTCCGACTGTTATGAACCTGTTGGTATAGTCACTCATACTTACTTTTTTATTGTGAAAAGTGCCCATGGATATGAAAGCATGTCATGTAGAAATTTGCCTTCCCATCTGTATCCCGGATGCTTCTTGAAAAATTGTGAGACAATGAAGTTCTCCCCGCAGGGATGTCCCATGCGGGCCCGGAATTCCATCTTCTTCGCGAGCTCCGTCGTCGTAACCTTTCCCTGCACTGCTCCTGCCGGGTTGAACGGCGACCAGCCCCACTGCCTCACGCCGCGGGGGTCTTCGTCGTTGTGCCCGCATAAAACATACGCACTAGGTCCCTCCTTGCCGCGCACATCGTCGTAATGATCGCCGAGAAATTTCTCGGCCAGAGCCGCGTCGATGCGTCCTTTGTACTCCGCCATCAGGCGTTCCCAGCGGGCCTTGCGGTCGTTCATGGAGCTGTACTTGTCGCCCGGATTGAACCTCGTCTCTTCCCTGATGAGCTTTCTGTCGCTTGGGAAATTCGAGCCGGCGTAGTAACCGTCTTTCGTCCGCCACAATTTGTGATTCTTCAGCCCGAGTTCCAGGCGGGCAATCTCGTCAGTCTTCGTGTCGCCTATGAGCCAGTCGTTGGCATAGGCGCCGTTATTTCCCTTTGTCATTATGCGGACGAAATCGTCGATGCTGTTTGAGTATTGAACCGCTTCCCTCGCGCGCATGAATTCCGGGACTCCGGTCGTGTCGAATCCTCTGAACTGCGCGATAGTGGTCTCCGTGACAAGAATACCCGCGCTGTTCTCCGCGAAGTCATCGCCGCTGTCTATGAAGCCGGGGAACGCGTCCATGAGTATCCTGTTACCTTTCTCGGGGACTATATCTTCGATTATGTTCCACCTCTCGCCGATTATGTAATCGGTCCAGCAGTTATGTGCCATTACGATCTTGCCGTCGGAAGTGCAGCTCCCCGTCGCGATGACGGCGCTGCAATTCCCCGGAGCGCTGTTGTTACTTTTCCCCTCCCGCAATAGCCGTCTCAGCTGGGGGAGATAATAATAGGCAAGCTCCATCCACCCGTTGAGCGCGGTTATGTCGATCGCGTCGTACTTCTTGCCGCGTGCGCGAAGTCCTTCGGCGATGCCTTCGATCTCTTGCCGGTACTCGTCGTTGAGTCTCGGCCAGTACATCCTCTCGGCCGCTTCCCTGTAGAAATTCCAGTCTTTATGGGTGGTGCGTCCGATGTAGAAGCTGACCGTGCGGATAGCGTCGTCTATCTCCGGGGCGAGGAGATATCCGTCCTGGTAGCCGATCTGGTTTGGGTTTCCTTGAAGGTGGACGTAGATCCACCCGTTCTTTTCGGTGCGGTAGGAGTGCGCGAGCCTGGGATCCCGATTGGACGCGGCGAGGCTGATGGCCGTCAGAACCGCTATCAGTATGAGGCCTGCTCTCAGTGTACCTCCTTTCATACTCGCTTGATGAGATGATTTATCAGGACGTTAGACTGCTCCGGCTCTTGGGTCGCGGCACGCATCTCCATAGAAATAAACCCGGGATCCGTGAGAGAATTTCCGGAAAGAAGGAAAGCCCACGGTGACTTCGAAATCATGACCGATCGCCTCCTCCCCTCGTAAGGGAGGATCAGGGTGGAGTGAGCCTTAGTCACCTGATGTGTTTCATGAATTGGCACTCTTGACACCTCGGTCAATGTCTTCTCTCGATTTGCCATTGTTCCGTGAGCGAGGCGGTTTATTATACTTACCTCACCCAAAGAGGCTGTCTAGAAAGTCTTGTCTGTCATGCTGAACGAAGTGAAGCATCCATTTTTCAGAACGAATAAGTGGATTCTTCAGTCGCTCCGCTCCTTCAGAATGACATTTTCCTTGTTTTGGGACAACCTCTTGAGATGGGGTCAGTTGGTTTTCCGCTGCGGGTTCCTGAAGACGTTGTCCGGGACCGACCAGGCGTTCGGGAAGCCGTGGTCAGCGATGTAGCCGATAGCCTGGTTCGCCTCGTAGCGGGCACGGAAGTCGCCCACGCGCACCTTGTAGTAGGGCGAATCGTAGACGATATAGATATTGTAATTGGCCAGAAGCGAATCGGCCTTCGCTTTCATGCCGATAGCTTCGGATAGATTCTGCGTGGTAAGGAGCTGGATCCGGAAGCCCGGCACCGTGTTGTAGCTGCCGCTGCTGGTGATGATTTCCAGTGTGTCCTTCTTCGCCGCCACCGTGTCTTTCTTCTCCCGGGCCGTGTCCTGGCTGCCCGTGAGAGAGTCGTTCCTGACTGTCGTTGAATCGCTGACGATTTTGACAATGATGCTTGCACTCGCCGACGCCGACTGTTTGGCCGAAGTGGTATCGCCCGACGCGGTCTGGCCGGCAGCGCTCGAAGCGGAGAACAAAATCAGGGGGAAACAAATGAACGACAAAATGGCTGTTAATAGAAATGAAATTCGTCTCTCCAAAGCCGACTCCACTGAACTGTTGATCCTCATTTTCCTCTTTTAAAAGTTAGGGCTGAGGGGTGTTCAAAACAAGTCTTGCGGCGCAAACTAAAGAATTGCGGAGACGACAAGTTCTTGAGTTCTCCCTTCATCATTTTCTTTTGCTCGCCCAAAAGAAAATGATGGAAAAGAAAAGGGCGCCCCACAAAACCGGATTCCGACTGTGTCGGAACCGGTTTTGAAAGGGGTTTCGCAGTTCTCTGGTTAATTCCGCCCCCGACGACACAGAGTTTCTCAACGGCACAGTACATGACATCTATCATACCGTTAGACATTAGGAAGAAACGGCGGCGAGAAAATTTGGAGCCACGCATTTAGAAACAAATGTGGGGTCACTCTGGAACCGCAAGTCCTGCCGTATTTCATTTGTTTTAGCGTCGCGGGAAATTTTCAGCCATTTTTTCCGCGGCCTTGACTTTTTCTCCCGCTCAATTATTGAATATAAGTATGCGGGATGCCGCACCGCGTGGCGCGGTATCCGCGACAAGGCGGCATTTGGTTCTTTCTTTTGTGTCAAGACAAAAGAAAGAACAACACAGCCATCAAGACTCCTGAAAGCTTCCTTGTTCACTTTCTCTTTCTCACCCAAAAGTCCTGCCTTCCAAAATCCGTGGGCAAATACAGAGGAGCTCGGGAGCGGGAAATAGGGTGCCCCACAAACACGGCTTTCTCTTTCGTCGAAAGTCGTGTTTGCAAGGGGATTCTACAGATCGGTGGTTGTTGTGGCACGCACCGCAATTCAGTTGAGTAAAAAAAGAGGGTGGACGTCCCGACAGTCGTCGGGATCCGCCCGCCCTTTGGGTAGAAGGGTCGATAGGGACGACCTTACTTCAGCAAAAGCATCTTCTTTACCGCCGTGAAGCTCGGAGTGGAGAGCCTGTAGAAGTACACTCCGGTCGGCATGATCTCACCGTGCTCGTTGCGCGCGTTCCATGTCACCACATGCGAGCCGGCGCTCATGTTCCCGTCCACAAGCGTCGCGATCCGCTGGCCGAGTATGTTGAAGATCGTGACCGTGACATGCATCGACTGCGGGATGCTGAACGCAATCTGCGTCGTCGGGTTGAACGGGTTCGGGTAGTTCTGATCGAGCGCGTAGTTCACCGGCTGTACGGCTTTCTGGTACACCGCAGTCGGTACATCCGGCGTGACGATCATATTCGACGTCGAAGGCACCGGGTTCCCGCTCGCGTCGTACGTCGGGGAAGACGTTTCGGTGGATGTCGAGGTGAAACCGACTACGTCAGTGGACACCGTATATGTTCCGGGAGCTATACCGGAGATGGTGTACGCGCCGTCCCGGTTCGTGATTCCGAAACCTGCGAGATTCCCGTTGGAGTCGAACGCGTAGACGAGCGCTCCGCTCACTCCGGCCGACGTGGTGCCCGAGATTACCTGACCGTTGATCCACGTATAGCCTGCCGCCGAGGAAGGAGTCGGCATCACGTATATGTTCACTCCGCTTGTCGAGTTGCCGTCAACCGGCACCGCGGAGGCTTCTTTCCACTTTATCGTCGGACCGGTGATGCTGTAGAACGACGGCACGTAGCTGCCGAGCGGTATGGCGAGAATCTTGTAATAACCCGGAGGCAGGCTCGCGAGAGTGTAGGCTCCGGTGCTGTCGGCGTCCGCGAAGTACGCGCCAGCCACGTGCATCTTGAGAGTGTCTCGGTAGTTCCACACATCGCGGAAGGCAATAATCCTGGCCGCGACGCCCGCGCCGCTGGTCGAATCCATAATCGTCCCGCTGATCTGGCCGAGTACGACAGGCGGAAGCGGGGGAAGCGCGAAGTTGATGTTCGTCGTATCACTGTTGACTGCAATGATGTCTGCGGAGAGAAGATTGGATTCGTTGTTGAAGAAGATTCTCTGGTAACCGGCCGCCTGCGCGAAGGCAACGTAGAATCCCTGCGGCAGCGTGTCGGAATATACTCCGTTGCTGTCGGTGCGCGTCTTGAAGACGAATGGAGAATCGCCGTCCAGACTGAAGTGCCGGACTGTATGCCTCTCCTGGTACATGTTCTGGAAGATGGCTCTGTAGTCGTCGCCTTCCTGCCATTCGTTCTGGCTTTCCTTTGCAGAATTGAACACGAAGCCGGCCCTTGCGAACACGACGAGCGCACCCTTCAAGGCGGTGCCGTTCGTGTCGGTCACGGCGCCGGTGACGGTATATTTGGGAAGGGCTGCGTAGCGGCTCGGCAGCTTGAAGTTGGCGACCTGTGTCGTGGTATCGGTGACAACCACCGGCGTCGCGTTGATCATGCTGTAAACGCCGTCGTACCACTGCGCCGCGAAGTTAGGGTTGGAAGGTGTAGCGTGCACGAGATACTTGCCGGCGTCGACGTGCATAATCTTGTAATTCCCGTCTGAATCGGTGACGGCATGGTAGTCAAAATGCCATTCCATGTCTCGCTGGTAGAGTTTCACGAGAACGTTCGGAAGCGGGTTGCCGAGCGTGTCGGTGACCGTTCCGGCGATGGTGCCGTTGACACTGGAGACTCTTATCGCGAACTCCTGTCTCGCGCGGCCGCCGTTGCTGGAGATGACGACCGCATCAACGTCGTACCATCCTCTTACGACCGGTGTCCAGCTTATCAATCCCGTCGAATCCATCGCCATCAGCGGCGGATGATCCTCGCCGAGCCTGTAAGACAGGACCGACGTCGAATCGGAAGAGACCGCCTGTACCTGGTAAGTGTAAAGCGAGTCGACGCTGCCGTTCATCGAGGGGGTCGATGTTATCGTGACGTGGTCGCGGTTGAGATCCATTGAATCGACAAACACTTTGGCAAAATTGCTCACTTTCATTTGTCCCGAACCATTGAACGCCCTGACCTGGTAAACCAGAACCGAATTGGTCGTGGGCATGGTCGTGTCCTGATAAGAAGTCGCCGTGGTGGAGTCGATTTGATTGTATGATATATTCAAACTCGTATCACTGATGCTCATTTCACCGCGGTATACCAGGTAGTAAGATGCCGCGAAACTCTCCGGCTGTTCCCAGGAGAGTGAAACTTTTCCTTCTTCTATCGATGCTTCGAGCGAAAAACTGCCTCCCATCATCTGCGCAAATGCAGAGGAGAAAGTCAGGATCAGCCCCGCCATCGCGAGGAAGGAGAGTGTGTAAGCCTTTCTGATCATAGTTTCCTCCAGTTTTTACTCCGAGAGGTTCAACAGGTGTGCCAAATACAGATCTGCGGTTTGACGATGATACGGGGACTTCTTTTGCGTGATGTCATATCGACGCGCGCAAGAAATGCATCCCTGATGCAGAGCATGCAGGAAGCATTGACAACGGGAGGGTTAGAAGTTCAGATGGAGGCCGAGGCTCAGGGAACGCGTGGACGGCGAATATGCGGCATCCAGATTAGGCGGGAGATCCAGAAACGCATCCAGCTCCGAATAGGCGTAGATAAGCACGAAGGCGGAGATTGAGTAGACTTCGGTTTTGTAATAGAGGTCGTAAGTGTGGTAACGGCTTTCTGCCAGGGCTGGAGTGGAGGCGTTAAGATAGTTTGTCCTCGCATCCCGCCGAAGAAAATCGGAGACAATCGCCGTGACCGCAGCGGCAGCTCCCACACCCAGGAGGATGTATCCTTTCGTCCTCTTTCCCCGGTAGAGTTGTTCCCAGCCTGGAAACAGGACCGACCTGAAACTGGGGCCGCGTGAAACGGTCGAGAGTCCCTTCGGCCTTCCGTGCGTCTTCGACTGCCCGGCCGACAATTCAGCTTGATATTGCGCCTTTGCAGCTTCGAAAACGCTTAGAATCTTCGGAGAAGTCAAGACAGGATCCAGCGTCAGGCTTGAATCAAGCCGCAGTGCATTTATGAAATGCTCTTCCGCCGATTCATTCTTGCCCTGCGCGACGAGTGCGAAACCGAGATACTTCTCAAGCTGGACCCTCATCGTATCGTTCACTCGCTTGTCTTCAAGGACGCGCCTTGTCTGAAGCTCAGCGGAAATGTAGGAACCGCTGTCGTACATCCCCTTTATCGCCGCGAGAGTCGAGTCTGCCGCGGAAGCACTCTGCGCAAACAGATTAGGGGCGGAAAAAACGACCAGGGTAAAGAGTAGTAGAGGGATTGCCCGATTCACAACATGTTCATCGGACACGGATAGGCCTGACGGACGTCCTGTAGCAGCGATCCGCGATTTCGCACACGAACCACAGCGGGATAGCCGAGCGCTATTCGACATTACTTGATTAGGACCATTTTCCTGTAAGAACTACCGTTTTCTGTTTCCAACCTGTAAATATAAGTTCCGCTCGGCATATTCACACCATCGAAAGAGACCGAATAGCTCCCCGCACTCAAGTACCCGTTGGTTAACGTCTTGACCTTCTGGCCAAGCATGTTGTAGACAACCAGGCTTACGTTACCGCCGGGGGGCGGAACATCGAATTGTATTGTCGTAGTAGGGTTAAACGGGTTCGGATAATTCTGATCAAGTTTGAATCCGCTCGGCATCCCATTCGACATTTGTCTGACAGCAGTGACTCCATCCAGCGGGACAACGTCAGGGACGGCCACCTGCCCGTTCTTGTAATCAGGCGAGAGTCCTCCGAACAGATAAATATGGCCGTCATTGCCGAGCGCGGCTATGAAACCAATTCTCGGCGAGCTCAACATCTGCGGCAGGACGGTGTCCTGTTCCCCGCCCTCCTGCTTAAAATTGAGAACCTCGATGTGGCTGTCCGGGCTTCCAGTCCCACCCAATCCTGAAATCACGAACACGGAATCTTCTCTTTCGACGACGGCGAAAAGCATTCTCGGCGCTTTCAGTGTAACCGCAATCTCGATCGTACCGATTGTGGGTACATATCGCTCTATTATGTTGACCAGGCCAAGCGTACCGCTGTTGCCGCCGAAGATATAGATGGAATTATTGACTCTAAAGACTCTGTGAAAGGCTCTGGCAAGCGCCATCGGGTAGGTGACCTTCCACGTCCCATTCTCTACAGAGTAGGCTTCCACCTCATGATACGGACTACCGGTCTGGCCACCTCCGCCGAATACCAATATGTAGTCGTCGAACGCAGTTGCCGCCGCACCTTTCCGGGCAAGCTTCATAGGAGTTGTGTAATGCCAGGAATTCGAGGAGGGGTCGTAGACTTCCACCGTGTTCAGAACATTCCCAAGACTGTCCACACCGCCCATGACATAAATGGAATCGTCGAGAACCACGGCGCACGCGAAAACACGGGGGGTCTCCAATGGGGCGATGTTCGTGTCCCAGGTCATCGATTCGAAGTCGAACGATTGAACCGTGGACGTCCCTCTCATATTCTCGATATTTCCACCGCGCAGACCCTGCGCACCCCCTATGAAATATATTCTGCTTTCGATCTTGACCGAACACATACCTACCCTCGGGTAAGGCATCGGCGGGACACCCGTAACCTCCGCAGTTGCCGTTGCTTGCATGGCAGCCGAGGATAGGATTGCCGCAATAAGCAGATTGAGTCGATATTTCTTTTTATGCCAGACCATAGCCACTTGTAGTATATTCTGCAATCATCATGCCGTCACTTACGGCCCTGATCTAAAAAGCTGAAATTCAGCCGCAATGTATCGCCTGGATTCACCGTCACCGTCTTGACGATATCCTGGAAGTTCGGGTTATGTATCCTGATTTTTCGCGTACCCGCGGAGACGACGATCGGTTGCACGGAGGGGGTGGTCTCGCGGAACTGGTCGTCGACGTAGACATTCCCCCACGGTTCAACGCTGACGATAACGTAACCGGAACTCTCGAGAAAGTTTGCCGAGACGCTCGCAAGAAGTTTCGGCTGGACAGTAACCTGTCTCACGATGGGAGCGAAATTCGGATTGTTGAATGTCACCGTATGCTCCCCGGCCGGCATCTTGATAGATCCCGAGATCGGAGTCGTGCCGGCATACTCGTTATCGATGAAGATTTTTGCCCACGGCGTGCATTGGACCGAAATGTAGCCGGAGTCGGATTCGGCGGATGCAACCGCCAGCGTTTTGTCTCCCGCGGCACCGGGCCCCGTTGAGTCTCGCTGCTGAACCGGGGATGTATCCGGCAATTTCGCCGCGGCCGTTTTCTCTCTGCCGGGTTCCCCCCGCTTCAGATCCTGCTGCTCCGGCGGCAACGAGCTCTTTATCTCTTCCGTCGGATGAGACTTCGACACCAGCGTCGAGTCCGTGGCTGCTCCTCCCGTCTTCAGGGCAGGATGCCTGAACACGAACGAGAGTCCTACCACGACAAGGAGTACGGCTCCAACTGCGCCGGCGAGCAGCCGGCTCGCGCGCTTCCGGGCACTCCCTCCATTTGTCGGGGTCTCTTGCTTCTCTACGAACGGGACCGATTCCAGAAATGCCAACGCTTCGCTGGCGAAGGCGAACCTGTCGTGTTTGTCCGGCGCAAGCATCTTCTTCATGAACTCGAACACGTGGGGAGAGCACTGCGGAGCTAGATAACCGATCGAGGCGAGACTGAAAGTCTGAATTTTGTTCAGACATTCCGCATACGACCTTCCTACCAGTATCTTGTCGCCCGTCAGGACTTCCACAAGCGTCACCCCGAGAGAGAACAGGTCAGTCCTCTGGTCGACCGGTTCTCCGCGCGCCTGTTCCGGAGACATATAAGCCGGAGTTCCGATCAGACTTCCCTCCATCGTGAGCGACGGCGCGTCCGTTACCGCGGCGAGACCGAAGTCGGTCACCTTTACAGTCCCGTCCTCTGAGACCAGGATATTGCCCGGTTTGATATCGCGGTGTGTGACGCCCCTGTCGTGAGCATACGACAGCGCCTTCAGTACGGAGGAAGCGACTTTGCGAAGCAGCGCTTCGGAACGCACTGACGGGTCTTCAAGAAGGTCTTCGAGAGATTTACCTTCGACATATTCCATGACGATAGCGGGGGCGCCGTCCACTTCCGTAAGATCGTATACCTGAACGATGTTCTCGGATTTCAGGATGGCGCAGGCTTTAGCTTCCCGGGAGAACCTAGCAACGAGTTCCTTGTCGCGCAGCAAATGCTTGTGCAGCACCTTCAGAAGTATGGTCCTACCCAGCACATTCTGGTGAGCCTTGTAGACGCTCGTCGTCGGGCTCTGGCTGATCAGTTCCAGTATCGTGAAGCTATCTTGAGTCACCGCCCCATTCCTTCAACCTGTATTGCAGCCATCGCAGCGACACGCCGAGCTTTTCGGCAGTCCTGGTCCTGTTGCCTCCGGTTTCGCCGAGAGTCTTCTCGACCAATTTCCTCTCGAACTCTTCCAGGGTGAGTCCCGTCTGCACCAGCTCCTCCTCCGAATACTGTTCGAGTTTCAGATCTTCCTCCGCAAGTTCTTCTCCGCGCGACAACACGACTGCCCGCTCGACGACGTTCTGGAGCTCCCTGACGTTTCCGTACCAGGAGTGTCTCAAAAGCCTGGACATTGCAGCGGAGGATATCTTCCCCACGTTTCTGCCGTGGGTTTCGGATGCCTTCTTCAGGAAATGGTTGGCCAGGACCGGTATATCGTCCGTGCGCTCGCGGAGGGCCGGGAGGTGGATCTCCACGATGTTAAGCCGGAAGTACAAGTCTTCCCTGAACTTCCCGTTATTTATCTCTTCGCGGAGGTTCCTGTTCGTGGCGGAAATCAGTCTTACGTTTACCTTTCTGCTCTCCGTATCACCCAGCCTCCTGATTTCCCTTTCCTGCAAGACTCTGAGCAGCTTCGCCTGCAGTGACTGCGGCAGGTCGCCTATCTCGTCGAGAAAGAGCGTTCCGCCGTCGGTGTATTCTATCAGGCCCTTCTTGTCGGCATTGGCTCCCGTGAAGGCGCCCTTTCTGTAGCCGAAAAGCTCGCTCTCGAGAAGCGGCTCGGGGATGGCGGAGCAATTGATGGCCATGAACGACATATCCCTGCGCTTGCCCTGGTTGTGTATCGCACGGGCGATGAGTTCCTTCCCGGTCCCGCTCTCACCGGTTATCAAAACCGACACGTCGGTATCGATGACGCGCTGCACCAGGTCCAGAGCTGCTTTCCATTGTTTGCTTTTTCCTATGATGCCGGGGAAAAGGTTCGTGCTGCTGACCTCGCTCTGGAGCCTGGCATTCTCATTCTTCAAACGGTTGTACCGCTTGGCGTTCTCAACCGCGACGGCTGCGAGGTTCCCGAACACCGCCAGGAATTTGAGAGTCTCTTCGTTAAACTTCCCCCTCGATTTGGTGCTGTCGAGGTAGATGGCGCCGATCGTTTCTTCCTGAAGACGGAGCGGCACACAGATGATGGAAAGTATCCGCTGCGACACGATGCTGCGCGACGCTTCGAAACGTTCGTCGCTCAGTGCATCGAACGTCAGGACAGGCTCCCCCGATTTAAATACTTTGTTCATAACCGATGATGAGGCCGCCGATTCGTCGGCCGCTTTCGGCGTGCTGAAGTTCTTCGAGACGACGACATTGAAACCCCGCTCGTCTTCGGGGTCCACCATTACGATATATCCCCTCTCGGCGTCAAGATGGGCCATGGCGGTCTCGAGCACCTCTTCCAGCAATTCCTGTTCGTCAAGGATCGAGTTGATACGCTGGGCGATCTCGTACAGAACGGTAAAATTATCTCTATGTTGTTCCGGCATTTTCTTCTTTCTATGGTACCTTGAATGACGCTTCCCACGACGTCGAGCTGTTACCGTAATCGTCGATTACAGTGACCGTCCAGAAATAAGTGCCCGGTCTGAGTGATCCGGGATAAACGAACGACCCGGACGATGAACTCAGCCCCGATTGCGACCACGCGAGGGTTTGAATACCGGTGCTCGTATCTATGTGGACGATCTGCAGCTGGTAGGTGTAGTCATAACTGACGCCGGGTGGATTCCAGTCAAGCACCGGCGACGGACCCGTCAACTGCAGATTGATCGGTGATGTGGGAGTCGCTTCAGGTTCTATGATTCTCGAAACAAAGAACGGCTCACTGGTACCCGTCCCTTTCTCATGGTCCGACGCCGAGATCGTAAATTGTTTTCCAACCAGCCATTGCAGATCCTGGTTTGGAAGCAGAGAACCGTCAATGATGACCTGATATTTGCTCCCCGTCGTCCGGGTCATCTGGAAAGAAAGCGAGTCGACGGTAACCTGCACGGTTGAGTCTATTATGTCGAGCTCTCCGTCAGGGTCTGTCACCGAGGCGGTGACGGTCGCCGAATAAATGGCACCAGGATACCAATGATCTACTTTGGAAGTGACAACCTGTGCTCCGCTTACCTGTGGAAGGGCATCAATGTGGAGGACGGTATCCACGTTCCCTCCAACCGGCAGGTTCAAACGGAGTGTATCGGCGAGGTAATTCGATTTGGAGACTACGAGAGCGATGGTCCCTGAAGGTGCGTCCGGAAAACTGAAGCTCCCGTCCGAGGCGGTCAGCTGGCCGGAGCCGTTTTGCAGGATCGTCACGAGTACATCCGGGACTCCGGCGTAGGGTAGGCTGAGACCGAGGACTTTTCCCGCGACTCTTCCCTCGTTCCTGTAATTCGGAGAACTAGGATCAAGAGGGTTGTCATGCGGTGGATCAGGAGCACATCCTGTCAGAATGAACGCAAGACTCCCCAATATCAAGACAACGCCTATCGGACTCCTCATTCTCTCCTACTTAATCAAAACATTTTATCAACGAAAGGAGCCAAAATCAAGGGTTCCCGGCCCGAAATAGTCGCGCAGTCAGGCTAGGGGTCAACGCGGAGATGGCAAAACTGAGAACGGACGGGCATGGAACTCCCGTCCCCTATTCGGTCAAAGTAGGTCGATTGGAGAGAAGGTCTGCGGCTTACTTCGTCAGGATTACTTTGACAAGTGAACCGGCTACGGCATTTAGGACTTCGTCGGAGTTGTAGAAACCACTGTCTATCCTGCCGCGTATCTCGGCCAGTTTCCCCTGGATCTGCGCGTCATGCAGCCTCTTTGCCTCAGGCGAAAGTTCAACCTTATCGCTGACACTCCCTGCAGAAATTTCTTCTCCCGGAGAAGTCCCGTCTAATGAATTGTTCACTTTCTTCTTGACTTCCTTCATATTTTCAAGGCTGAGACCTGGATCAATAGGGTTAATAGCCATCGTTTCCTCCCCGTATCTTGTCCCGCTCACTAATCATAGAAATGGGATGAGCTGGATGCCGCACCGCGTGGCGCAGTGTCTGCGACATGGCAGCATAGGCCGCAATTCTTCTCGCGCCTTTTATGTTGCCCAATTCCTTCATCAATGCTGACAGACGGGTTCTTATACCGCCGGCCGCTTCATTAACGTCGTTTTCGATGTTTTTCAATACAATATACATTTCTTCTCTTACCTCGGAATTTCCGGGGAAAACTTTAGCTTCCGCAAATTCTCGCAAGGATTCGATAATAGCTACCCTGTCGGACGTAAGTTTCACCAATTCCGCCAGATTTCCTTCTTTCACACCTGTCTTGAGGAGGGAGGCGTTCTGCTCAAGGTCTCCGAAGATTTTGCGTACCCTCTGCTCGGCAGTCGTGTTAACTTTCTCCGGATTTTTGTCTGAGGGCAGCGACATTTTGTGCATCACCCGCCCGTGCTTGAGCTCGACGAGTACATGGCGCTCCAAATACTGCTGAGCGTGGACTGCGTCTGCGTGAGTTGAATGAGAAGCGACTCGTATGCCGTGAACTGCTGCCTCATTGCGTCTGCCTGGATATTGATGCTCAACTGCATGGTCGTTATCTGGTCGTTCATCGAGCTTATCTGGTCCTGGGTCCCGCTGATTTTCTGATCCATCACGCCGCCGGCCTTCGAGTACTGGCTCACGAGCGTGTTTAGCTGCACCGCAACGCCGTCCGAGGAATTGAACAGGTCGGCGACGGCAGTCGGGTTGGAGCTGAGTATGCTTGTAAGCTTTGACTGGTTGCTGATGGAAAGAGTCCCGTCGGTATTGAGTTTTATCCCGATCGAGTAAAGATCCGACGGGTTTCCGCTCTGAACGGACGTCACTTCTCCCATGAGTACGTTTTGCAGAGAGAGCTGCAGGTTCATAAAGCTGACGTCGCCGGCGAACGGTCCTCGCACCTGTGTTTGCGAATCCGTCTTCAGGTTATTCGAGAGTGTGGTGATTACGGTGTTGTAGGAATCTATGAAACCCTGAATCGACTTCTGGACGGCACTAGTGTCCGAGGCGATCGATAACGTTATAGGGTTTGCGCCCGATTGCTGAGCGCCGGTCAGATTCAGCGTGACGCCGGTAAGAACATCGGTAATGGAATTCGATCCGCGGGTGATCGGGATCCCGTCCAGCGTGAAATTTGCATCGAGCGAGCTGGTGGAACTGTTGACGTACCCGGCAGTCGTGCCCGACGAGGCGGTTCTTCCGCTGATCAGGCCGCTTGTCCATCCGACGTCCTGCGCAAGATTGCCCGTTACGTCCGCAACGCTTATGGCGTTTGCCGAGCCGCTGTCCTTGCTGGTGAATACGAGCCTGGCGGTGGAAGTCGTGTCATTCACCACGGAGGCAGTGACACCGAGTCCCGCATTATTCACCGCCGCCGCCATGTTCGCGAGGACTGTGGCGTTTGTGTCGGTGGCGCCGACATCCACATTGAGGTTCGTCGTGGTCCCGGCAACGGTAACGGAGAAAGTGAATGTCCCCGCTCCGCTTGCGGTCGAAATATCCGTTCCGCTCTGCGAGAGTTGACTCGAAACCAGCGTGTCGTACTTCGCCAGCTGCGTGACGAGGAGGGTGTGCGTGCCCGAGACCGCCGTATTGTCCGCCGTTCCGCCCGCGATCGTCGAGTCCGAGGAAGTAACTGTCTTCGCAGCGAGCGGGGTCAGCGAACCGACCTGTCCGAGACTATTCGCCTGTGTCTGGAGGGCCGACAGCTTCTTCTGAAAATCCTGGTAAAATGTCACCTGCGTGTTGAGGGTGGATTGCTGCGCCTGCATCTGGTATACGGGCGTGCTGATAGACTGGATGTACTGCTGGACCAGCACGTCGACGGCGCTCGACGAGGACGAGCCCGAGGACAAAGAAGAGACGGAAGATGACATTTTCTTGGCCTATTCCAATTAAGACAGTTTGAAAGCCTGTGCCCATGCGGTACGGAGTTCCCCGATCACCGCCGCGATTTCGTCAAAGTCGTTCTTCCGTGCCTTGTCCTGGCAGTACCTGTACAGGCGGAAGAACCCGAGGGCGATTTCCTTGTGGTCGAAATTCAGAGCTGCGATGAGCTGAGTAAGGCCCGCGTTGACCTTCTCCGCATCGCGGCGCTTGCAGTTCACAAGGACATAGTCGTAGAGCTTCAGGATCACCTGCACGGGGGTCAGGCTCATGATCTCGTTGCTCTTGTATCCTTCGAGCGCGTTCTTGGGTCTATATGCGATTGCTTCCATTAGCTCACCTCAGTTTAACAGGAGAGAGAGGGCACTCCGCCTGTTTGACGGAGTGCTTCTCTCAGACTGATTACTGAAACAGCCTCAGAATTCCGCCGGGGGTGGAATTCGCCTGTGCCAATTGCACAGTGGCGGTTTGCTCCAGGATCTGTAGCTTCGTCGCGTTCACTTGCGTTTTCGCAATATCGGCATCCATGATCCTGCTGGTCGCCGCGTCAACGTTCGTGATCGACGTGTTCAGCACCTGCTCCTTGAAGCTCAGGCGAGACTCAAGAGATCCGACGTACTGCAACACCTGTGAAACGGTGTTGATCGCGGAATCGACGCTGGTAAGCGTTGTGCCGGCGCCTATGTTCGTCGTGCTCAAGGAATTGAGACCCAGAGCGGTAGAGTCGACGGCAGTCGATATACTGACCGCCAGGGTATCCCCGCTGTCAGCACCGACCTGGAACGTCTTTCCTGTGAATGTGGTGTCGAGCAGAGACTGACCGTTGAACTTGGTCTGGGAGATCGTCTGCTGGACTTCACTCATGTAATCGTTAACCTGGGTAACGATCGCCTGAAGTTCGTCGGAGCCTAATCCGGCGTTTCCAGCCTGAGTGACCAGCGTCTTCACGTTGATCAGTATGTTGTTGATCGCCTGCAGTCCGCCTTCTGCGGTAGAAAGAACGCTCTGTGCGTCACCGACGTTCGTGAGAGCCTGGCTGAGGCCGGCCGAACGGGCTTGCAGCTTCGTTCCGATTGTGTATCCGGCCGGGTCGTCCCCTGCGCTGTTGATACGCTTGCCGGTCGCGAGCTGAAGCTGTGCGGTTTGGAGCTGTTGGTTGATGCTGTTCAACGCGTTGTACGCGTTCATAGCGCCGATGTTCGTCGCTATGCGGAAGCCATCCGATGTACCTGCCATGGTATTACCTCCATGTTGTTTTTCGCGCGGCGTCCATGCCGCAAGAGGAGCCCTTCGTTCCGGCCTGCGGCGGTGCTCCTCTCACCACCGTGCCCAGACGCCGTATTAGTCCCTGCCTGCACGAAGCTGAAACACTGCTCCGGCACCGGCATGAGCACAGACGTGTCTTAGCATTAGTATCGGATCACGGTTACGGAACTTTAGGCGTTTTTCTCCCCGGAAAACGCCGTTTTGAGAGCTAGATCTTCAGGAGTTCCTTGCAGGCCTTCAAAAGATGATCGAGTTGAAGGTCTAGTCTCAGGTTGGTGTCCTTCTTCTCTTTGATCTTAAGGAGCTGCTCGTATCCTTCGGAAATCCTGTTCAACGACAGCAGGGCGATGGCAACGACGTACATCGATATACCGTTGCCGGCGCCGTACTCGATGCTCTTCCTGGCATACCGGATCGCCTCTTCGTTCTCATTCTTCTCCAGCGCCAGCTGAGAGAGCTTCATGTAAAGCTTATCGAGAATTGCCGGTCCCATATCCGCATGTTTGAGGCTGAGAACCGTTTTGAGTTCCGCGTAGGCTTCGTCCCTCCTGCCTTGGCTCATGAGAGTCGCTCCGATCTGGTAGTGCAGGTACGGATCCTTGGGGCGTGCGGCTACGGCCTCGTTGAGAAGAGGAAGATTCCTTTGTCCTCTGCTCCCCTTTCCCTGAACAATTCCCTGAGAATATCCGTAATGAAGCACGACGATGTCGGAACGGGATATGTCGCCGCCGTTCTTTTCGATGGACGGCCTGATCTGTTCGTGAATCGGCATGACGTATCTGAATTCTTTCCTGTTTCTGAAGAGTCTGACGATCCTTGTATCCTCGAACTTTAGAATGTCCGTCTCCGGCATCGAGCTTCTCACGATCAGTTCGACACCGTCGGTGTCCGACTTGCTTACCGCGGTCCGGATCGCTTCCCTGGATTCTTTCGGCACTTCTTCATCGGCATCGAGCACCAGTATCCATTCTCCCGAAGCCGCATCCAGCGCGAAATTGCGCGCCATGGAAAAGTCGTTCTGCCATGGGAAGTCCAGGATTTTCGCCTTGTGGCGTGCGGCGATCTCCTTGCTGAAGTCGGTCGAACCCGTATCGGCGACGATTATCTCATGCACCAATCCCCTCACACTCTCGAGACACCTGTCGAGGAATGCCTCCTCGTTCCTGACGATCATGCACAAAGAAATTCTAGGTTCCATAGACGCTTATCTCCGATCTGTCCGGCGATCACTCCCGTTTTCCGGACTCCTACTGTATGTAACTCCTGGCCGTCTCCTCTTCAAGGGGCCTGAGGGCGATATGGTCCACCCCCTCCGATCTCTCCTCTCCTTCACGGTTCGTGAGAAGTACCGTTACGCACCCGGGTTGTGCGCTTTTTATCTGCCTGCACAGTTCCCTGCCATTGATCGACGGCAGGCTCAGGTCGACAAAGGCGGCGCTAAATTTCTCAGCTTCAAAAACTCTGGCGGCCTCCACCGCGTCCCCGGCTACCCTGAGGCGCGAGAACACCTGGAGAAGGTTCTGAGATTCCTCTTCCAGGAGCTTCTTGTCGTCTTCGACGAGGAGGGCGCTCAGGACTTCCGCACCGGGCGCGGCGGCGGGCTTCACCTCGCATATATCCATCGTCACTTCATTGCCGAGGGCTCGCGTATCCACCGCGAATCCGAGTTTTTCAAGCTTGCCGATCAGGGTCTGAATGCTCACGCTCCCCTTGATGTCGTTGTCGTGCAGGATTTCATCCTCCCCTCCGGTGACCCTGATGCTGACATGTTTTCCCTTTCCCTCCGAGGCTTCGTTCGGGCTGGGCTGCGCCGTCATCATCAGAATGTCGCAGCTGCCAGAACCGGACATCGCGACGAAATTGACGAACAAATCCTTGAGCAGGTCGAATGCTGCCTGGTCTGCCCTGAACTCGGTAAGCGCGGAGGTATCGAACTTCCCGATCTTTCTCCCAACTCCACCGGATTCTGCAATCGCAGCCCTGACGCTCTCGAAGAGCTCGTCCTGGTTCCGCGATGAATAATCGAGGTCTATCGACATCTCCTTTGCTGCAGAAGCCAGGTGAAGCCTTATCTCCTGCATCACCTTGTCGTCGCCAACGACGTATGAAAGCCTCGAGAGAACATTGTCGATCTCTATGCGCGCGTTTCTCAGAGAGGCGGGGATCCTGTCTACAGACTCCCTTAGCCTTGCGGAATCTTCTTTCGCCCTGTCCAGCCTGGAACGCAGTGCCGCAATCTCGCTCTGCGCGGCCGGAAGCTTGAGCGCGAAGATGCTTCGCAGCTTGTCCACTGCCAGTTCGACCATCATCCGTGACATCGGGTCGCGCGAGCACCGGACGGTTATTACACCGAGGCCGACGCTCATGAAGTTTGCAAAGTAAACTGCCGGGTCGGCGCCTTCCTGCTCGACTACCTCCATCAGCCTCCCGGTTCTCGACGACTCCTCCTCGGGCTTCAGGACGACACCGGACTCCTTGCTCCTGACGGCGAGCGAATCTCCCAGAACCTTCACCACTTCGTCCGGAGTCGCGGCTTTCGTGAGCCTGCTCATGAACTCGCTCATCATCTTCGAACTCTCCAGGAGGTCGGCCGTCACCTTTTCCTGCCCTTCAACCGTTCTCTTCGACTCGAGAATATCGAGCGACAGGGAGGATACGGCATTCAACTCGGAGGGAGCCGGGGGAACCCCGACAAACCTGAACATGACTGCAAGCTTCTGGGACCTCGACTTAACCGCAAAAAAGAAGCCTTCGGCGCCCTGCATTTCAGCCGACTCAAGCTGGTTGACCGGCGACATCGAAGAGAACCTGGTAGCAGGGACGGACAACACTGCGGGAAGAGTCCCGTTGGACGACATCAACGCCATGGACGCACCTTCCAGCGAATAAACTCCCACGGACTCCGCCGAGAATACCTGCCTTAGCAGATCGATCGACCTGCGCGCAGTCTCTTCGAACGAACCCGCACCCATGCCGGTCAACCCCACTATGGCCCTGGTTACTTTTCCGCTGTCTTCAAACTTCCTCTCGACCGATCTTCGCGACTGGAGTCCGGCAGCGACGGAAGAGGCCGCCTTCAATACCTTACCGAGATCGTCGAGGTATTGCGCGGACACCGACGTATCCGGGAGCGCAACGGACGCGAAACCGTAAGTGTCACCGACCAGCGTGCTCTGCAGCAGAAGCGCAGAATCGCCCGCCGATATCACATTCATGAAAGTGGTATCGGGCATCTCCACCTTCGAAAGTAGGCCGCCCCGTTTGACTGCCGACGTGTCACTCTCACCGATACTGAGTGAGAGGGACGGCTCGATTTTCTCGGTAGCGGTCGTCAGGAGAAAGACGTCCCCGATCTCCTTCGCAGACTGCACTGTCCCGGTCCCGACAACCTTCGTCTCAACGTAACCATCGTTCCTGATGAGGTCGTTCAGACTCTGCAGTATTGCCTCGAACCTATCTGCCGAGGAGAGCGCTCGCAGGATCTCCTGCCTTCTTTTAAGCTTCTCTATTTCACCCCGCTGTTCTACTTCAAGGTTGACGAGCCTGAACCGATAGACGGTCGAGCCGCCCATCGTGACGCTCTCGACCCTGTAGAAATCGCCGTTCAGTTCGCCGGTCTCATCACGGTTAGTAACCCCCATCCCCGCAAGTATCTTCGCGGCATCGACCGGCTCATCGAGCCTGATCGAGAGCATGTTTCTCGCGGCAACGTTTGCCGCCCGTGCGACACCGTTTTCTAATACGAACACCGGCTCCTTCACAAAAGACTCTATAGAGTTGCTCAAAAGGCTCTGCGCGTTGCGAAGCTGCTGCTTGAGGATCTCCTGTTCCGTAATGTCCTCGATGAAGAGGAAGACCGTCTCGCCTGCAGGTGTGGCGTTGACGTTCAGATACTTCCTGTCTGTGGTACGACTCATCCGCATGACCGGCCCGCCCGCGTGCAGTTCCGACCTGAAAGCCTCCGGCGATTCCCCGAGATAACGGAGAAACCCGTCGAAGCTTCTGTCAGACGAAATGAACTCGCTGAAGAGGCTCGAGAACATGTCGTTCCACTTTGAGATTGTCTCTCCCTTTACGGCTGCGGTGGGAAGAAAACCATTGAAAAGCTTGTCGGCTTCCGCGGACGTCCGGTGGAGTTCGTCTTCCACCTTCTTCGATTGGGTACTGTCACAGAACGCGAGAAAAAGATCTTCCCCGACCTTCCATCGTTCTACCGAAAGCAACCGGTGCCTCGAGTCCGTTGTTTCTGAAACCGCTTCGTCCTCGGCAAGGGAAGATATCCCGTTCTGTTGGAGGAACTCCCGGTAGAGCTGGCCTTCCTGCACCTGGAGGAACCGACCTGCGCTTTCGCTTACAAGTTTTACGACCCCGCCGGATATCACAACCAGCGGTGTCCCCGCCCCCTTCACGACGTCTCCGGAGTATTTTCTGGCCTCTTCGGCAATTTTTTCCGCGGCCTCGCTGTCCGCACGAAGCGCATCTATCGTGCGTCCAAGCTCCTGCTGAAGCTCCATCTCGGCGGAAGTGTCTGCAAGATAGACAGCCGTAATTCCGCGCGTGCCGTCCTCTTTCTTCCGAGCGACGACAAAAGCCTTGAAGTCCCTGCCGGCTATGCGAACCGGACCAGTGTCCTCCTCGCCGGGTGCAACGTTCATGACAAATTCTATGAAATCTCTCCGCGAACCCTCCGGTATCAAAGACGAGAACGACTGGCCGACCGGATTCGTCCCTTCGCCCGCGAGGTGCTTCAGCCAGTCGTTCGCTTCGGTTATTACTCCCCGTTCGTCCAGTACCGCCGCCGCCACCGGCATATCATTGAAAAGGAAAAGGTGTGTGCTTTCCTTCTCGCGCAGCTCGTTCCTCAGTTTGATGAACTGTTCATCGAATTTTGTTTCAAGTCCGTGAAGCTTTGTCTTCAACGCGGAGATGCAATGCGCGGCCTTTAGGAGTAACGTGAAGCGGCTTAGATCCTGCCGCAACGATGCCAGTTTATCATGGAGGAGAATCACGACGCCAAATTCTTCGGCCTCTATCTTAACGGACGCGGTTGCGACCTGGCCGAACTGGAGTTCGTGCTGCATTTTCCTGCATGCGGCCGCGGTTGTCAGGTCACCTGCAAGGGCGAAAAGATCATCATACTCGGCAAATGGGGCGGCGAAAAGCTTCCCCCTGCCGCCCGACAGTGGTACCCTGTCCGCCGAAAGCCTTACGCCCGCCTTCCGAAGAAGTCCGGTGATTTCGTCGGCCCTATCCGAGGAGTATCCAACGAGACTTGCAGTCTCACCCGACCTCCTGAAGAGAAATGTGTCGCCGTCGAATGCGCGACGGATGCCCGAGACAATTGAAGTGATCGATTTTTCCAGCCCGTCCGTGAAGATCACATCGGAGAGGGCGGAGAAGAAGGCCTCCTGGAATCTTGCGGAGGAGTTGACCGGCTGGGCCGGCACGGCTGTGGTTCTTTTCTTCAGATTAATCATGTCGGCTTGGTATGAAAATTACTGGATGGTACGACAGAAGCATCGTTCGTGAAAATCCGGCTTGCACTTTCGATCATTGCTTCGGCAGAGTAAAGTAGAAAGTAGCGCCCTTTCCCTTGCCAGCCGACTCAACCCAAACACTCCCGCCGCTCAGTTCGACTATCTTCTTGACGAACGAAAGCCCGAGGCCGCTCCCTTCGACCTTCTCAGTGTCGCTCGTCTTTACCCTCTGAAAGATTGCAAAGATCCTTTCGTGAAATTCCTGCGGTATACCGATCCCGTTGTCGCGCACGAAGAACAGGTAGTGGTCACCCTTGTCCTGGGCACCGATCGTCAGCTGAGGATTCGGCTGCTCACCGGTGTACTTGATCGCGTTGTCTATAAGGTTCATGAAGACACGTTCAACGTATCGTGCGACGATATCCAGCTTGGGGAACGTGCCCTCCAGCGAGACTTTCACCCTCTTTTCGGTCAGCCTGATTGAGAGGTCGTTGAGTACGCGGTTGACAAGTTCCGCCAGATCCGTTTCCTCCACTACCGCTTCCACACTGCCGACGCGGGCCAGGTCGAGAAGGTCGTTCACCAGCGAGTGCAGGCGCGCAGAAGACGACATGATTGCTTCTATTAGAACGTCCTGTTCGACCTCGAGGCTTCCGCTCCTCTTCAGTTCGCGGGCGAAACCTTCGATAACAAGGATAGGCGATTTCAGGTCGTGCGTGATTGCATACGTGAACTGCTGCAGCTCACGGTTCTTACTCTCGAGGAGGCGGGTTTTCTGTATAGTTTCCTCGTGAAGCCGGGAGTTCTCAATGGCTGCGCCGATGACCGTCCCGATGCCTTCGATGATCTCCCGCTGAGAGTCTTCGAGCACTCTCTCGGCCTCGCTGAAAAGAGCCCCCACCCCTACCGCCTTCCCCTTGGCTTTGAGGGGAAAGACCACAACAGAGGCGAATGGGGACCTCTTCATCGACCGCGGCATGAGCTCGAAGTTTTCGGTCCGGCTGATGGATTCGACGGTATCCGACGTCAGTACCCTTCCGAAAACCGTTGAGGCGATCTCCGAACCGTGGACTTCGGAAAGGAAATCCTCGCTCAGGTTAGCGCTGGCTGCAACGAAGATCCTGCGGCCCGCCTTGTCCGGCAGCAGCACCGCGCCGGCATCGCCGGTAAAGATCTCCATCGTCTGTCTGACCGAATACTCAAGCACCTCTCTGAAATCTATCGTCCGGTTCAGAAGGGTCGCGATCCGGTTGATCGCGCTCAGCTGCAGGTTCCTCTGTGTCAGAGTCTCTTCAAGCTTGCGGCGGTTCGTTACGTCGATGAGGATCCCGAGCGTTCCCGCCAAAACTCTGTCATCCCCGAAGAAGGGTGAGGTCGATATCTGGACATATAACTGTTTGCCGTCGGGCCTTTTAAGGAGAAATTCGCGCGATTCCACCGGGCGTTCGGTGGCGATAGTCTGGTTAAACGGAAGGTGCGGCTGGAGAACCTGCTTCTTCGTGTTGGGATCACAGAGCCCCTTCAAAAGGGCGGCGGAATTCTTGTGAAGGTTGACGTCCTTGCTGACGCCGAATATCTTTTCGGCTGCCTTGTTTATCCCGACAATTTCCCCGAAGCGGTTGGTGACTATCATACCCTCGCCGATCCCCTCAAACAGCCGAAGGAGCTCTTCGGAGACTATGAGACCGCTATTTTTTACTTCTAGACTCATAGGGTAGAAATTTTCTCCAAGTCATTAAAGTTAAAAACAGCCGCCTTTACATACAAATTCTGCGCATCGTGCAGTTACATTGTCCCGCTAGTTTTCGGCTCCTTGCAGATGAAGGGCGTGGAATCTATATTATTGACGTTCCTTTCGAGGAATTTCTTTGATAATCTGGGGCTGTAGCTCAGCTGGGAGAGCGCGTGAATGGCATTCACGAGGTCAGGGGTTCGATCCCCCTCAGCTCCACAAATTCCAATCTTCCCAAATCCCATCCCCCTATTCCGTTCGTATTTGAACTGTACAATTTTGTGTACAGTCCTTTGTGGCTTTTCTGTTCCTTCCGGGGGAACTGGAGGAAACCATGTTTCTATTCAAACGATGCGGCAAATTCTACGTCGATTATTTCGACGAGACTGAAAACCGCAGGAAACGAATCTCTACCCATGCCACACGAAAAGACGAGGCCCTAAGATTCCTTTCCGAATTCAAGGACAAGCTGAGCCAGTCCCAAAAGCCACAATTCATTTCCCTTCACAAGTTCGCTGACAGTTACAGCGAATACGTCAGGAACCGACATTCCGAAAACTATTTCCTGACCGTCGAGCGAAGTCTCGGAGCATTAGAGAGCTTCGCCGGGGACATTCCCCTTAAAGATGCTGACCGGAGATTGCTGGAAGCCTTCTTCGATTCCGTTTCAGAGAAGAGCAAAAACACGGCCAACCTGTATCACCGGACGCTTGCAGCCGCGTTCAGCAAAGCCATTGAATGGAATTGTCTCTCCGATAATCCGCTAAAGAAAATCAAACTGTCAAAGATTCCGAAGAAACTCCCTGTGTTCATTACGGAAACCGAACTGGATTCAATCCTTGAGCATACAGCGAAGCCGGACATGAAGGACTTCTTCACTTTAGCATTTCACACCGGCCTGAGGCTATCCGAGCTTCTTAATCTCGAATGGCAAGCCGTCAACCTTGCGGAACGGACAATCAAAGTCTCTAACACCGAGACATTCACCACGAAGAGCAAAAAAGAGCGCATGGTTCCTCTAAACCAAACAGCGCTTGAAATGCTGACCAGAAGACAGCCGAAGGTTTTCAACCTCTGCACCGGAGGCGCATCCGCCTTTGGCGGAGAAACAAGGAACTATGTTTTTCAGAGGCATTCCGGTTTGAGGTATGAGCGGGACTTTGTAAGCAAAGAGTTCAAGAAAGCCGTCCGGGCCTCAGGACTCAGCGAAGCTCTGCATTTCCACAGCCTCCGGCATAGTACAGCCTCAAACATGGTTCGTCGTGGTGTCCCGATTGCAGTCGTGAAAGAAGTCTTAGGCCATAGCGACATATCCACAACCATGATTTACAGTCACGTTCGACGTGAGGACTTGGCTAATGCTGTCAAGATGCTGGAGGGACATCGACAGAGCCGACAAATTGACTTGACAAACGCTTTCTGACGTTGTATTTTTCTTACAACACTAATAGGAGGTTATGAAAATGTTATTCCACGAATTCTTGCGGATACTCAGGCAATCCAGAGAAATCGGGATGAGGGAATTTGCTCACAAAATCGCCATGGATGTTGGCAACTATTCCAAGCTCGAACGCGGCATAACTAAGCCACCGCAAAAGCCTGAAGTTTTAGAAAGAATCGCCAAGGGATTAAAGCTCGACGCCGAAGAAAAGAAAAAGCTCATCGACCTTGGAAATCTCGCTGTCGGGAAATTGCCGGAGGATATTGCCGAGAGCGTGCAGGAATACGAATACCTGCCTGTACTGCTCAGGACAATTGCGAGCAAGCAACTGACGGATGAACAACTCAAGGAACTGACAGAAAGAATCAACAAAGAATTCTGATGGCAAGCGTTCCATATTACAGCTTCTCCGATTACAAAACTCGTGCAGCTCAATTCCTCAAACGCCATGGCTTTCCAAAAGATAACTCGCTGCCGATCGACATCGAAGTTCTTCTTGACAAAGCAGGAATTGAAATTCACCCGGTGAATCGCATGTATGAAGATTTTGGAGTCAAAGGTGCGGTTCTGAAAACTATCGGTGGTTACGCCTTAGCCATTGATGAAAACCATTACGAATCCGAATCGCAAGAATTCTATTTCAGATTCACACTTGCAGAAGAATTAGCACATATCTTGCTCCATGAAAAACTGATTGCTGGAATCACCACGCTTGATGAAGTGCAGTCGTATCACGCTTCGTTCAGCGACGAAGAATACAAACGGATTGAGCAGCAAGCTCGTACCATGGCTTCGCAGCTACTATTGCCGAGCCAAATCTTCGACCAATTTGTGATTGATTGGGTAAGGGAACATCTGGAAGAAATTCAAAAGGCACAGTTCTTCAGTCCGAATGAACTCGCGGACTTCATTGCCGAGAGGATGTACAAATCCCTTAAACTGTCAAGGGATGTGATCAGGACTTCACTCAAGCGACCACCGGATTCAGCTATTGACAGAGTGATTTCTGTTTTCGGACAAGGACTGATTAAGTGAAAATGAAATAGAAGAAAGGTAAGAACTTGCGAGTAATGCGGAGAGTTTTCTTTCACCCCTACCGTTCCCGTTCACACGGGAGACCGACAGCACGGTTCGCAAACAGTAGGGGTTTTTACTTGGGAGAATATTCAACTTGAAGACATTCGGCTGCACGATGCAGCATGGCCCTAATTGGTAGCAGAGAAGGAGGCTGCGGACATGAGGCGGCTATTTACAATCGTAATGCTTTTCCTATCTTCTCACGCGTTCGCACAGACAAAGATACCTGTCCTAGTAGTGGCTAATACTGAAAACGATATGCTCGGAGGCAATCTTGTTTATGAGGTGAAAGAGGAAATTCGCGCATCACACTCAATGCGACTTCTCGATGTTGCTCCCGAAGGTGGAAGCTATATTGAGATGCATATCGGAACGCGTCCGCTAACGGCCAATACAGGCCAAAGTCTGGGTAGCATATACTGCGCAATCTTCATCGACGTATGGCCTAATGAAGATTCTCTCAACTCTGTGACTAAAAGTTACCTAAATTCTATTCTCGGCAACTTTCCTGAAGATGCGGTTAACTCTGCGGCAGAATCTATCGTCGCACAAGCCGACCGGGTGCTTTCACCATATAGACCACTCTTCAAGTAGAAGTTTTAAATTTGGCATTCCTCGGTCCAGGGCTGAAGCCTTTTAGAATGAGCCTACCGATAAACACCATGGAACATTTACAATTGAGGGTGAATGATGGAACAAGCGAATAATTCTAACGGACTTACTGAGATGGAAATAAATGCTCGGATAGATTTCACACTTCAAACGATTGCTAAATTGATTGAGCAACATCGGCAGAAGTTTGGCGATGCTCCCACCATGACACCCTTTGGACGCGAACGTGAAGCTCTTCTTGATGGAATCTCCAAGTTATTCCCAGAAGGTAATGAAATTCTTCAATGGCGATTAAAGTCAGGCATGGAGAAATGCGAGAATGAATATTTTGAGAGCATCAGGGCCAAGGCGGAACGTGCCGACTATATTCAGAATCAATTTAACCGCATTATGGAGAGCCACCCTTATAAGGCACCTGAGGACGCCATGGCAGAGGAATTAAGCGACCCATATTTTGGAAAACTCCCGGTGACAAAAGGAATGGACAATGATATAAAAGAAATACTGTGCCGATCAAGAAACACGTTTAGGGAGTTACTCCCGTACGCCAAAAGATTCCTTGATGCTTCGGATGTCACTTTAAGAAAGCTGAAACAAAGATACATCGACAAGACTGGAGACAAGCGAGAGGAAACAAGAACCGAAGAAGAAAAACAGATTCTGGACGCAGTGCGTGCCGGGGACACGGACTTTAAGACCGAGCAGCAACTTGTTGACGCAATCGGCAAACCGTGGACAGAGATAAAGGCTCTAATTGAGAAGATGGCAGAAAAAAATATGCTCGAATATCGGGATGGTCTCATAATCAGATAGACAAAAGAAAGCGTGACAAATCTCCCAAGACTGTCACGTCTAAAAATCGCCATAACTTACTGGTAGAGTTTGTGATAAAGACTTTACCATATAATCCAACAAACAATTTTCAGACGGCGGGTTTCCAAGGTGAAGTCTGCATAAACTCTCCTGCCGTCTATTTTTTTCTAACTCAATCTTTTCTTGGGAGTAAAAACCATGCAGACAACAACGCCCTCAGAAATTACGCTTCAACCTAACCACGACGGTTTACGGCTTTTTCTCCACAGCAAGGAAGGTCAAAGGCTTCTTGGCATTATTGTTCGGGATACGCTCCGAGTCTTCCGAGATGAAAGGAGGCATTTCTTCCGAGCTATCGGCGGCTATGGAGTCAATTCCGAATTGCTTCGAGACCAGAGACACTTTCCGTTTCGATGGATTGAGCTAACAATTCAACATGCAGACGGACGGAAAGAGCATCACCGTATCGCACGGGACACCTGGCTCATTCAGGGCACACGGTGGATGCACTTTCAGAACGCTTGTGAGTCTCAGGTCATTTTACCTCTGACAATCATTCGCGGCGAAGGCCGGTCAGTTCAGCCCCTTCAAGTGGTTCAGCCCTCCCTTTTCTCGGAGGTCATGCCATGACACTCCAGGAAAAGCTACCCGACCTGCAAATCACCCTGTCGAATCTCATTCGCTCAATCGAAAGCGAGTATCGGGAATTGAGCAAAGCAACTGTCAGCGAGTCACCGGAAAACAGGCTCAAGAAAAAACTGCTTGACAGTGTTTCGACCGGATTAGACAGCCTGACTGAAGCTTATTTCCTTTGTTCCGATGCGATCCAGCTTGAAGCCGAAGGAATCGACCTCTCCGAGTTACTGGAATCACTCAACGATGAACCGGGGGCCGACAATGAGCAATAAACGAGCATGGCTCAAGTTGTATGTTAAGAGCCTGGACAGTGCCGTCTGGCAGAACAAGACGCTGTGGCGCGTTTGGTCGTGGGCCTTGTTACGGGCGAACCATTTCCCGGCGAAGGCACTGATTGACGGAAAGGAGGTCGAGCTTCACAGCCGGGTTCCTTTGTATCCGGGCGGTTCACCGGAAGTGCCGAGTGCGGATTAAAACCGAGTACGTTTTGGAAAGCAATCGTGACACTGAAAAGGACAGGCAACATTGACACCAAAAGTAACAACAAGTATTCCACGATAATCGTGAAAAATTGGGCTCTCTATCAAGGAAATGGAACAGGCGATATTAACGAAGTAACAACAAAGGTGACAACAAAAATAACAGCGGAAGTGACAGCAAAGGAACAACAAAGTGACAACAAAGTGACACAGATAGAGACTATAGAATACAGAAAAGATATTACCGTTTCGGAGGAAATCTATGAGCACTACAAGAAGACGGTTAGGCCGGGAGCTGCTACAGATGCAAAGAACAGCATCAAAAAGCGGTTGAACTCTGGATTCACGAAGGAACAACTTATCGCTTGCATTGACCGCTACTCACAAAACGGCATGAGTCAAGACAGACAATACAGGATTCAGCCGCAAAACTTCTTTGGCAGGGCTGAGCGATTCAAGGACTATCTTCCGGGCAAAGAAGAACCGAAGGAATTGATCGAGCAAGATGTTCCGCAACTATTAGCCGTGGAGCTTGTGAGAAGATGCTTCGACTCAAAGGATGCCTTCAAATGGATTCCGGGGACCGAGTTGGTGCATTACCGGGGCTACAAGAACCCCCTGGCAGAATGCCAAAGGTTAGGATTGACAAGGAAGGGAGTGCAGGCATGAGCGCAGAATTTGAACAAGGTGGACACATTCCACCGCAAGACATCGAGGCTGAAAGAGCGGTGCTCGGAGCCATTCTTCTAAGCCCCACAGATGCTTTAACCGTGGCGCGAGAACTCTTGCAGCCTGAATCTTTCTACTCTACAGCTAACGGGACAGCTTTCCAAGCAATGCTTGAACTTCAGAACGCAGGCACAGCCGTTGACGTTATCACAGTGCGAGAGGCGCTGAGGAAGCGGGGCAAACTTGAAAACGTCGGGGGTTCGGCATACCTAAATGAGGTTGTGAACTCTGTCGTTTCTACTGTCAATATTGAAGCACACTGCCAAATAGTAGCCGAAAAATTTATGCTCAGAAGTATCATTGAAAGCAACACGGACAACATTCAGCAGTGTTACAATGGCGGGGGTGACCCGTTTGCGTTAGCAGATTCACAGAGAGAACAACTTGACAAGCTCCTCTCCTTCCGCAAGCAATCCAAGGCGGTGACGGACACCGAAGAAAGCCTGAAGGTGTATCTTGAGCACGTTGAACGCTTCAACCGTGGTGAAGTTGGTCTCCTTGGAACCGGATTCGCTGAGCTTGATTCAAGACTCGGTGGTGGATTCCAATTCGGGGATTCAGTCGTCCTTGCAGGAAACACCGGAACCGGAAAGAGCAGCTTTGCCCTGCAAATACTCCTGAGTATTTCTCGAATCGTTCCAACGGGATACTTCAGCCTCGAAATGTCAAAGCCACGAATGGTGACGCGGGCGATTGCTCAGCTTGGCAGAGTGCCGATCCACAAAGCGAGCAATCCTAATTCGTTTTTCGATTCCAAAGAAGACGCGAAGCGTTATACTAACGCGGTGCAGGATTATCGCCGGAGACAGGGAAGGCTTTTTCTTGACTGCACACCGGATTTGACCGTGAACGAGCTTTGTTTGAGAATCGAGAAACTTGTCCGGGACCGTGGAGTCAAATTCGTTGTGGTGGATCACATAGGGAAACTCGCATCGGATCCCAAAGAGAGATTCCAAAACCGGGAGCGCGAAGTCGCTCATTTCTCATGGAAGCTCACGCAGCTTGCCATTAAATTTGAAATAGTCGTTCTGACCGTCTCTCCTTTGAACAAAGAGGCTGAAAACTTTACACAGCCCGGACTCGGGCACATGAGGGATTCCGGCATGTTATCGTATGATGCCAGGACAGTCCTTCTGCTTAGTAATCCGATGCCGGATTCCACCTTCGGACCAGTCGAGGAACGGAAAGCAATGCTTCAGATTGCTAAGCAAGGTGACGGTGAGAGCGGCATTTTGGTTGAGCTGCCCTTCCATGGTGATCGCGGGGCATACTTCGGAGACGGTCCGGCCCTATGTCAGGCCGACCAAAAACAAAGCAAGCCAGAGAATCACAATCAAGCCGCATGCACGCTTGAGGACTTCGGCGCGGTCGAGGTCGAAAAAGATAACTTGCCATTTTAATCTCGGAGAATAACCAATGAGCAAGGAACCACATAAACACGCCGCAGACCCTCCGGGGAGTAGCCTTGAGGTTATCAATACTCAAAAACTTACACGGGCGGAACTTGCAGAAACGATAGGTTTAAAGCCCGGTAGATTGAGCAATTTGAAGGACGTTAAACGGCTATGTTCGAGACTTATTCGTTCCTTCATCAGGGGCGAAGTCAGCGGGAACGATGCAAAGACGTTGAGCTATTTGTTAAGCACTTATGTCACGATTGCTCAGGGTTCCGACATCGAGGAACGATTGGACGAATTAGAGACCAAAGTCAACAGTGAACCGGAATGAACAGGGTGGAATCACGAATCAAGAAAATCGAAGAGACCCTTTCCCCTACACCGGGAAAGCCGATTAGGATAATTCTCCAGATAAGTCATATCGGCAAAGGCGAAATGGAACGTTTGGAATATGTTTACCGAAAAGGCAAACAGGAACTTATCTCGCACTCTAGCGAAGAAGGAGATGCCGGGAGAAAGACACATTAGGAGTCATCGTCAAGGAACTCCATATCCCGCCATGGGGTCGGGCTGCGGACTCTCCGGCAAAAAGAATTCTTAAAGAAAGCAAGGGAATGACTGTGAGCAAAAGCATCGAGAACCGCATCGATAAACTCGAAAAGGCAATTCGGCTAATCAACAAAGAGCCGGAACCGTTCCCGGTTGCTTCTTCTATTGAAGAGGCAGAGAAAAAGGGTTTGAAGGTCTTTGTTTGCATACCTCGGTCCAAATCAGAGCTTTCTGACCGTAAGCGCGATATGAGAGTAAAGCCGGAATAAGCATGCTTGCTGCGTTGACCAATCGACTTCTTGGAAAAAAGGAATTCTTGTCGAGGTCATGCCTTCAGAATCAATTCTTTGCCGTCTATCTTCGCATTAGACGAGATAACACAAGTAGAAGGTAGAAGAATCCCCCCTAAAGCTTCATTGTACCATGACGCTGAATTTGCAATGTTTAGGCTATTGACTTCGCAGGGAGGCATGAATTAACTTTAGTGTACCATGAAACTCGAATCTGCGTCGAGACAAGTTTACTCTGAGAAAGCTGTTGGAGCCTTTGGCAACGCAGAGCCGGAGTTTCGCTTCAGCGGCTTTTCTCTTTTATCCCCCCGGATTGAGTTAGTCACTGTACAATCCACTGTACAAAACCCCAAAACAGGCTCAAGACAAAACGGAATTGCGTTAT
This sequence comes from Candidatus Kryptoniota bacterium, assembly GCA_024641705.1. Classification (GTDB taxonomy): domain Bacteria; phylum Bacteroidota; class Ignavibacteria; order Kryptoniales; family JAKASW01; genus JAKASW01. The sequence goes on along the minus strand of JAHECO010000017.1, from coordinate 40,547 downwards.
ATCGCGTGAATGGCATTCACGAGGTCAGGGGTTCGATTCCCCTCAGCTCCACTCATAAGATTTCGGAATTCGAATTGCGAATTTCGGATTTCCAAGGCCTTCCTTCAATCCCTTTTCATCTTGGACTGTAGAGTTTACTCTACAATCTGTTGTACCATCCCGGATTCAAAAACAAGCTGAGTAATCCCTAAACGCCCCAATTCATTTCCCTCCATAGGTTCGCTGAGAGTTACAGCGGATCAAAGACAACAGTGGTTTGCAGCCATGTCCGGCGCGAGAATTTGGCAAAGGCTGTGAAGATGCTGGAGGGGCATTGACACAGCCGTATTGTCAGCTATTTGTATTTTAGAAGACTATGGAGTACGATTAAGCAGCAGAAGAAAAGGGGAACCATCGTGAAGTTGCTGAGGCTTTTGCTGTTTGCTTGTGCAACGTTTGCCGCCGCATCTTGCGCGAATTACTTAATTCCTATCCGGGGAGACTTCAAACCAATAGACCACACTGGATTATATGTGTCCTACAATGTCGTTAAGGGTGGTGCATTTATTGAAAGCGGTTACCTCATTCGGAGGCGATACAGTGCTCTGCCCCTCGCGGCGTTTATTACCCGCCAACAATCGACGAATGATTTCTCATTGGAATTCTCTTACGTCGGGGCAGATTGGATACATTTCAAGAGTGCCCTTATTAGTGACAGCGGTGGAACGCTATTTTGGGATTTGTCTCGCTGGACCAAAGTAGATACGATAGGTGACTTCGGGATGCGATTCGAACACGCAACAGTTTCACTCTCCAGGATTGAAATTGATTCCCTCAGTACGATTTGCGCCGCGAGTCACGAGTGTACTGTTGAACTTGGCACCACGACCTACACCATAGACAGGGATGTGATTGATGCTATCCGGGAAACGATAGCTTATTACCGGAGCCTGTGATTCATGTGTCGTGTGCGCGTTCCCGGAGGCTCCGTGGATAACTGAAAAGAATTCTAAGCTTTAGTACAGACAACTTGCAAATTAACTGCGGCACGAATCTTAGAGCTGTTCAAGGATTCCCAGAACGAGTGGATAGCAAAAATCTATGAAACTGCGATGGGCGAGTTAGAGGGCTTTCTTTCGCAATATCAACTTTCATGGCGCGATGACCAGAAGCTAATGTATCTGTACGACTGCTACTCCAGTATTCAGGACAAAAGTGTCATGAGCGGTTTATTTGACCGGTTGTCAGAAATGACAGACGGTAAAGGTTTCAACCTCTTTTCTCATCTCCTGTTGGCCCCGATAGGCCGCAAACTCTACCTTCTTGACTCAATGGTCGACCTAAAGATGCGCGATAAGCTTCACCTTGTTGAACAGGCAAAAAGGATATTGCAACCGATTGCAAAGAATACAAGAACCGCTAATATTCCAATTGGTCTATACTTGGAATTCTGTGGGGTGCTTTCGGAAAATCCAGAACTATCGTATTCGCAGGCAGGAGAGAGGATTGCAAGAGAGGGCAGATTCCCTGGTCTCAAAGCAAAGCAAGCATCCAACCGTTTCAAGAAGTGGTTGACCAATAATGGGTTCCACAAAAACCCCGAAGACCTTTCGAGAGCGACGGTCGAGCTTGTTTTGCTCGATTTCAGCCTTACCTAAGTCTTAAGTCACAGCCAACCATTTGGTGAACAGCTCCTCACCGATCCGGTGAACGGCTCGTCACTCGAACACCCCCCATGTTAGTTTACTACGGCAATGATAAAGCCGGACAAAAATATTTCCACTAAGTCCAAGATTTTGAGAGAAGCAGCGGTCTCCGTCCCCACGTTCGGCTTTGCATTGTCCCGCTGCCCTCTGCATTTAACACGGAGAAAGGACAATGCAACAGAATCAAATCATCCCGCAGCGTAACCACGAGGGGTTTCGCGTTTACTTTCGATCCAAGCAAGGCGAAAAGCTGCTTGGCACAATCAGGATAAGGGCGCCACCAGCGGCCCTTTAATCTACTTCTTCTGCACCTCCATATTTAGTGCGCCTCAATTAGTGCTCTTAAGCCTTGATGCCTCTGCCGGCCTTGCGATCCCCATCATTCACTTGTGTGCAATTTGTCACTTGAAGCCAATGCCGTTTGTGGTATATTTATTACCACAAACGGTAAAAGAAATACCACAGAGACATATACGGTTAAACATAAGACAGGAGACAAGCCAATGACGTTTGGAGAGTTTGTCAAAGCAAAGCGTCTGAAGAAGGGACTTGGCCTCAGGGAGTTTTGCAAGCTGGCGCAGATGGACGCGAGCAATTGGAGCAAGATCGAGCGTGGAAAACTCGCTCCGCCTTCCAAGAGGGACGTTTTGGAGCGTGTGGCTAAGATCGTCGGCCTCAAGAAAGGCTCCGATGACTGGTTGGAGTTTTTCAACCTTGCTTCCGTGGCCCAGGGCAGGATTCCCGAAAGCGTTTACGAAGACGAGGAAATTGTCTCGAAACTCCCCGTTTTCTTCCGCACTATAAGCGGGAAACAGCACACCCAAGAGGAACTGGACGAGCTAATAAAGCTGCTCAAGCAGAGATAACTGTGGGAGTCGATTTCTCTAAGTTACCCCTTCCGAGGCTGCCAAAGGAATCTATCTGGAAGGAGGCCGACAAACTGAGACAAAACCACCGGGGAGACAAAATACCGGTCGACGTGGATTTAATCGTCGAGCGCGGACTGGGGATTGGAATGGTTCCGGTAGCCGACCTGAAACAGTTCGCTGGTACAGAGGCGTTTCTAACAGCAGACCTGAAAGAAATCGACTATGACCCTTCGGCCCCTGATGTACATATAAGGTTTTCAATCGCTCACGAAGCCGGACACTTTCTCCTGCATAAGGCAGTGATATCCAAACTGCGCGCAGTTACCTTTGAGGAGTGGAAGAATATGCAGGCAGCCATGCCGAGTTGGTTTTGGGGAAAGGCCGAGTGACAGGCCAGGGAGTTCGCCGGAAGGCTTCTTGTTCCGAGAGACAGTCTTCCAAAATAGACACCATTTCACCTGACTCAATTTCGAAATCCGAATTGCGAAATCCTGTGGTCTCCTAACCTTTCTTTTCCCTGTAGAACCCTATGATATCCGTATTGGCAGGTTTATACCCCAGCTGCCGCTGCATCGCCACTATCTGACCGCGATGATAGGTGAAATGGTTGAATAGCTGAACGAACGCCCATACCCTCGGTTGATGATACCCGTTCCCTTTTGAATTCTGGTACTCAAATTCCGACTGAAGGTCTTCTTCCGAAAAGCCCGAGATCAGATCGGCAGTCTTGCGGTCAAACTCATCCCATTTAGCCCGCAGGTCGTCCAGGCTCTTCATCTCTTCCCCCTTGAGCGGCGCGATAGGTTCGCCCGCGAGCCTGCTCGTCCAGATTCCTTCGGCGTTCACCATATGCAACAGAGTCCCGTGAATGCCGCCGTGACTTGAACGCAGGTCTTTCGCCAGGTCTTCGGCTTTCATCGCATCGAGAGACTTCAGGAGCCTCTCTTTAGCCCATTGGTTATACTCAAAGAGTTCGGAGACATCACCTTTCGTCATCGATTCACTCCTTAAAAATTGAGATACCGGTTCCTTTGACAGAACAAATTCGGGGACTGATTCGTTGCGTTCGGGCGGGTGTAGACTGTCGCTATCCGTCGCGCGACAAGCGGGGGTGCGAATACCCCCGGTTACCTTCGCGCTGCTTTATGCCGCCTTGGCGGGCGGGTTGGCGAGCTTGTTCACAAGCTTGGTCAGCTTCGACTTCTGGTTAGCTGCCCTGTTCTTGTGAATAATGCCCTTGGCCGAAAGCTTGTCCAGCGTCGCCACCGCTTCCTTCAAAGCGGCCTGTGCTTTCTCCTTATCCTTCTCCGTGCGCGCATTCTTCACGACCGTCTTCATCTTCGATTTCAGTTCCTTGTTCACCGTACGTCGGCCTGCGCTCTGACGCGCTCTTTTCTCGGCAGACTTATGTTGTGCCATTGATTTTCCTTTCGTTCATTTTAAATAATACTTCAACGGGTTCGGCTGAAGTTTGCACTCTTCCGCCACCCTTATATACTCTATTCTCTTCTCGTCTCTCAGCTTATAGAGGATCGGTACGAGTTTGTCGCGCAACTCCACCGGCGTCATAGGATTAATGTAAATGCTCGTTCCGCCCTCGAATCCGGCGGGCACGTTGATCCGCCACTTTATCAGAATGCGCCACGGCATCTTGTATACGGAGTCGATCGGAGTGTAATACCACTCCTCGTTGCAGGAGATCAGCGGGCCCGTCGCGGAGTGAACCGCGTGCAGTAGGTCGCTCATGCCGCGTATCTCTTCTTCGGTGTGTTCCTGCGGACGCGCGGCCTGGGACTTCGAGAAGATCTCTATCGTCGGAAAACGGTGACCGATGCCCACGAAAGCAATCGCGTACTCGTTCTCGGCAAAGACGAGGTTATGATGACCCGCGAAGTTCGGGCCGTACTCGTTGAAGAAGTTCGGGTCTTCTCTCACCATCCGGGTCTGATCGTTGATCGACGCACCCCACTCGTCCAGCGCCACGAGCTGTTTGTGAAGGTGGTCGACTGAAGCGCCCGCAGGACTCAGCCAGTTCTGGAAAATGCTTATATACCGAGCGTACCTGTTCGTCCGGAAAATATCGACCATCGAATCTATCGTGAAACGCATGTACTGGTAATGCTCGTCGGGACTCAGGTCGCCGGAAGATCTCAAATCGTTATCGTATTTCGCATCGGGGCGGTAATGCTTATGGGCTATTATTATCTCATGGCTTCCCCCGAAGAATGAGTCAGCCATGTGGAGCTTCTCTTCGAGGGGCGCCCTCTCCACTTCTTCGAATGAGCGGCCTAAACGGTTCATCTTGAAATTGATGATATCGATTATGTGCCGCAGCCCGACGGGGTTGCTGAGATAACTCTCCCTCCACTCCATCTGCTTCTGCGTCAGCTTGTAGCCGTAATTCTTTCTCCAATAGTCGAGCGTGACGATCTCGAAAAGGTTGGGGACACGCCTGAAAACCGGCGTTGTCTCCGTGTACTTCTCCGGAGCCAGGTATTCCGTCTTCTGGTAAGTGTTCCCCTGTCTGATCAATCGGGCTTTCTCGGGTGGAGTCTCGAGAAAACGAGTCTCGCAGAAGCTGCAGTAATCTTCCTTCTCCTTCTGTTCGATCTTCTTCGGATGGATGGTCTTGCTCGTCGAGACAGGCTTGCTGCTCCTGCCGGGCACAGCCCAGACTTCGGTCCCGGTGAACGGACTCACCTGCTTCGTCGTGCCGTCAGGCATTATGTGGTAGTAATTAGCGTAATCCAATAGGGATTTCTTTCGAGAAAATACTGCAAAATTTAACGAGAATCAGAAGAAATAGCAAAGTCATGAAAAGGGCCTGCGGCGGTGCCTCGGGAACGAATGGGGCAAACAGGGTCCGACCGGGAAGCAAGACCGGCGCAGCCGCAGCACGGAGATTTCCCCACGTGAAAATAAATCGCTTACACCTTATCTTCACAGCAAGAATTAGTTACAACGGCTAGGCACTGGGACAAACAAATGTAATTTGAATCCAGAAGCCCCTGGTAGTGGGGCGGATTATCTTATCAATCAAATCGGACAGAAATGCTCGATTCGTTTCAGCACAAGGCGTATCGTGGGGACAAGGAAAAGACGATCGGAATCGGATAAAGCAAAAGGGAAAAAAGGCGGCATCAAGGTCAAGAACGGCGGCTCCTTCCTGGAGGAAAACAAGCTCTCGGCTCTTGCGCTAATATCGGTGGCCATGCTCGCCGTCCTGTGGGCATGCAAGGACATACAGGTATTGCCCGCCTGGGACGGCGTCTACTACATGAGGTACAGCCTCGATTCCGTCTTTCCCCCGGTCTACCCGTTTTTCATAATCATCGCCCGGTCTATCGTTTCTCCGGAGGTTCTTGCGGCGCGTGTCGTCTCGATGGTCTTCCTACTCGGCACGGTGATATTGGTCTTTTTCATCGCTGAACATTTCGCATCGACGTTGTGGGCACTGCTCGCATCCGCGTTCACTGCTTTCGCACCGTTATCACTTCGGCTGGGAACCGCGACGCTCTCCGAAGCTACTTATCTTTTCTTCATCATGCTTTCGGCATACCTGTATGTCAGAACCTTCAGGGAGGAACCGCACAAGTGGGAACTCATCGGCAGCGGAGTCGCATCCGCCGCCGCCTATTTCACGAGACCGGAGGCGGCAGTTTTCTTCCTGGTGCTTCTCCTGATCGATGCGATAGGGAGAAAGAGTCTCAGACGGCTCGCCATGATGACCGGAGGATTTGCCGTAGTCTTCATCATGCTCGTGTCGCTTGTGTACTTAACAACGGGAAAGCTGATAATCACCAACAAGACGAGCAATTTCCGCGTTATCAGCACCGACTGGATCGTCAACGAACAGATGAAGAAGGGAGGGCCGGTAAAACCTCCTACGTTCACCGACATTGTCCAATCCACCTTTTCCAATTACGGGACGAATCTGCTGGATGAGTCCTCGAACCTGATAACATATATAGGCCCGCTCGCTATCCTTCTCTGTTTATGGTACATATCGAAAAAGAGAACGTTCCTTATCGCGGGGCTTGCCGAATTCTTCGTCCTTCCTATATTCACGGGGCTGGCATTGCCTGAAAGACTCGTCTACCCGTACATCCCCTTCATTGGAATAATGGCTGCGGCGGCGATCTCGAACTTTGCCCCAAGGCAGATAAAATGGTTGGCCGTGCTGCTGATGCTGGCAGGGTCGTTGACGGGGCTCCCCTTCCTGTTAACACCAACCAATCCGTTCCCGGAGCAAAAACCCGCCGGCGAATTCCTGAAGCCGCTCGTGACAGACACGACCATAATACTCGACAAGAAGCCTTATTCGACGTTCTTCGCCGGACTTGGGCCGAACAACTACGAGGAAATTCCCTTCAGATCCATTCCGGGCGTTATCGAGTACGCAAAGAGAACTCATGCCAGCTATCTCGTGCTCGACAAGCCTGTCATAAATGTTCTCCGTCCCCAACTCCTCGCGTTGTTCAATCCGGCCGACCGGAAACTTTACGCCTCCACGTTGCGCCTGATCGGAGATATCAATCCTGGGTCCCGTCGCGAAGTACTTGTGTTCAGGATCATGTAGACTCTCGCTGCTATCCGCGAGAATTCCAACCATGCGGAGGATACCGCCGGCGACAGTCGTGTCAACCGGCGCCTTTTGGCCTGCGCGAAATCGTGAAACTTTTATCCTACTTCGGCTTTTGTATGGAAGAGGTGGTACCCGGTGTGTACCGCCATGGTTTGTTTTTCAGAGCACCGCAGTATATTTTTTTAAGACAAATTTCTACAGGAGAACATGCCCTACACCATCACTCTCATCCCCGGGGACGGAATCGGCAAGGAAATCAGCAGCGCGGCGACGCGCGTCATCGAGGCCACAGGCCTCAAGATAGACTGGGACATCCACGAAGCCGGCATGAGCGCGATCGAGAAATACAAAGACCCGCTTCCGCAAGCGGTCATCGATTCAATTGCCAGGAACAAAGTCGCACTCAAAGGACCGCTGACGACTCCCATCGGCACAGGTTTTCGCAGCGTCAATGTCGCTCTAAGAAAAGAATTCGAGCTGTACTCCAACCTTCGTCCGGCGAAATCTTTCGACGGCGTGAGGTCGCGCTACCAGAACGTCGACCTGGTCATAGTCCGGGAGAACACCGAAGAATTTTACAGCGGCATCGAGCATTACGTCGACGCCAAGAGGAGTGCGGCCGAGACCATAGGGATAGTCACGCGCACAGGATCGGAGAGAATCATCCGGTTCGCCTTCGACTACGCGAGGAGCCACGGGAGGAAGAAGGTCACCGTGGTCCACAAGGCCAACATACTGAAATACACGAGCGGTCTCTTCCTCGACACGGCACGCAGCATGGCAAAGGAATATCCGGAAATCGAGATGAACGACAAGATCATCGACAATATGGCCATGCAAATGGTGATCAACCCACACCAGTTCGACGTCATAGTGACCACGAATTTGTTCGGTGATATTCTGTCCGACCTCGCTTCCGGTCTGGTCGGCGGGCTGGGAATCGCCCCCGGAGCGAACCTCGGCTACGACACGGCGATATTCGAGGCCGTGCACGGAAGCGCTCCCGACATCGCAGGCAAGAAAATCGCCAACCCCGCGGCTATCATCCTCGCGTCGGCCATGATGCTGGAGCATCTCGGCGAGTCCGACGCCGCGCGCAGGATCGAAAACGCCGTCGCCGCCGTTATAAAAGATGGCAGGAAGGTAACCAAAGACCTCAACCCGGACCATTGCGTCAGCACCGACGAAATGGCCGACGCCATAATAGAGAAACTCTAAGAGAACCAGGCTCCGTCCATCCCACGGACGTCCACAAAAACGGAGGATATTATGGAAACACGTTCCGGCAAAACGCACGTATTCAAAAACGGCCTCGAGATCAGGTGGCTTGGACACGCCGCCTTCAGGATAAAAACACCCGGGGGAAAGATCGTCTACATCGACCCCTGGCTCGATAACCCGGTCGCCCCGCCCGACGCCAAACTGACTGAAAGGGCCGATATCATCGTCCTGACGCACGGCCACTTCGACCATATGGGCAGCACCCTCGAGATGGCCTCCACCCTCAATTCGAAGGTCATAAGCAATTTCGAGATCTCGGTATACCTGAAAGGCAAGGGCCTCCCCGACGACAACGCCATCGGAATGAACACCTCGGGATCATTCGAAATTTACGGGCTAACCTTCACGATGGTCCAAGCCATCCACAGCAGCGGCATCTCCGACGGAGAAAAGATCGTCGACGGGGGCACGGCTGCCGGGTTCGTGATCAAGCTCGAGGACGGCTATACGATCTACCACACCGGCGACACCGGCCTTTTCACCGATATGAAAACAATTGCCCGGCTCTACAAGCCTCAGGTCATAATGATGTGCATCGGCGGATTCTATACCATGAGCCCCCGTGAGGCGGCAGAAGCCGTGAAGCTCATGAAGCCGAAGATGGTTATCCCCATGCACTACGGTACATTTCCCGCGCTCAGCGGCAGCCCGGAAGCGCTGAAGAAACTCCTTCCGAAATCAGTCAAAACAAAAATTGTGGCCCTCAAGCCAGGAGAAGTCTTAGGTTAATTGATGATGAAACGCACTCCCGTATACATTGTACTGCTCACGGTATTCATAGATCTCTTGGGATTCGGCATAATTATTCCGCTCTTGCCGTTTTACGCCCAGTATTTCGGGGCGACCCCGACCGTTATCGGATTGCTCACCGCTTCATATTCGTTCATGCAGTTCCTCTTCGTTCCATTCTGGGGACGGCTGTCCGACAGGATCGGCAGACGCCCCATAATACTCATGAGCGTGTTCGGCTCCTTCATCTCTTATTTCATATTCGGCCTGGCAGGTTCGCTTGCCGTCCTCTTCGTTTCGCGGATGCTTGCCGGCTTCATGGGAGCGAACATCTCCACCGCGAACGCATACATCGCCGACTCCACGCCATTAGAGGAACGCGCGAAGTACATGGGCCTGATCGGCGCGGCTTTCGGAGTAGGCTTCATGCTCGGACCGTTTATCGGAGGTGTGATGAGCAGGATCAGTTACGGAGCCCCCGGCTTCCTGGCATCTGGCCTCTCGCTCACCAACGTAATCCTGGCTTACTACATGCTCCCGGAATCCCTGAAAGAAAAATCCCAGCACGTGCGCAGGGTCAGTTTCCTCAACATCTCAGTGATACGGGAGGCGTTCAGGCGCCCGGCAATAGCAAACCTCGTCATGGTCTTCTTCTTCTACACCGTCGCCTTCTCAAACCTGTACGTGGCTTTCCCGCTCTTCACAGGCGACGTCTTCAACTACGGCGCGGAGGCGAACGGCTACCTCTTCGCGTACATAGGCCTTATCGGGATCCTGATACAGGGAGGAGCCACAGGCAGGCTCGTGAAAAGATTCGGCGAGAGAAAGCTGATGGTCGCGGGCGTGACTCTACTTCTCCTGGGACTCACGTTTGTACCTGCGACTCATACGCTCGCTCCGCTAATAGCGCTGATCACTCTCCTCGCAGTCGGCAGCGCGCTGGTCACTCCTTCACTGACTAGCTTGATTTCGAAGTTTGCCGGTGAGGGACGACACGGGAGTGTGCTTGGAGTCTCGTCTTCATTCACGAGTCTCGCGCGTGTCATAGGACCTTTCTGGGGCGGGTTCATCATCGGCGCGATCGGAATATCCTGGCCGTTCTATACGGGAAGTCTTATGCTTCTTGTCGCCCTCGTGCTGGCGTACAGAGTCCCCAGACCCGTCAAGGAGAATCCACCCGGGGATCTGGTGGCGTCCGAATAGTTTGCTTTTTGTTGTTTCTTTTTGAATTTTTAGGCGTATGAAGCAGAACAAGAAGCATCCGCCGAAGCATACTAAGGAGAAGGCGACCCAGCACGCGCCGCGGAAACACCCGCACGAGAAAGAGAGCCACAAGGGAGTCGACAGGCGACAGCTGGCATTCGAAATTGAAGTCGGCATATACGAGGTCGACAAGATTTTCGAGGGGCAGGGCGATAAGCTGAAGGATTCATACGTTATCGATTCGCTCTCGAGCTTTGTGAAGGTGATCAAGGAAAACACGTTCGGCGTCTACGCTGAGAAACTGAAAGAAGGCTCGGACAACGAATCGGACATGATGCACATAAACATAGTCAACAGGATCACCGGCGCGGTCGAGGAACTGGAGCTTGAACTGAGCGACGGAGAGTTGATAGAAATTGTGAAACAGGTTCTGGCACAGGTGAAAAGAGCAAGCTCGCATAAGTCGCCGCGCGCCTACCTGGATCCGCTTGCAAAACGCCTCAAAGAAATCGGGTTCAAGTCAGAGTTCCTGACTGACACGGACGTGGACGGCGAAACGATCAGGCTTGAAGACATAGAGAACCTGGACGACCTCGGCCTCGACGAAGACGACGACCTCGACCTGGACACTTTTCGTCCCACGTATTGAAGCACGGATCCCTCCCTCCATTTTGTTCTGTTCGTTCAATTTGGCGACCAATTTTTCAAATACAATCCCCTTTGAGGGGAAAATTCTAAACCCTAAACTCTAAACAATGTCAAAATTCAAATGTTCAAAAGGCACGTGTTGCATGTTTGGCGTAATTCGGGTTTTCGATGATTGGCATTTGTTTAGGGTTTGGATATTCGGATTTAGAATTTCATTGTGATCTTACAATCGACAAAAATATACTTGTGGACTAGATAATGGGTTTCAACTGCGGCATCATAGGGTTACCGAACGTAGGAAAATCGACGATATTCAACGCGCTCACGGCGGCCGGCATCGCGGCTGAGAATTATCCTTTCTGCACAATAGAACCGAACGTGGGTATAGTGCCGGTCCCCGACGGACGGCTCGACAAACTTGCGGCGCTGTACGAGACACAGAAAATCATCCCAACAACGATCGAGTTTGTCGACATTGCCGGCCTCGTGAAAGGCGCAAGCAAGGGCGAAGGACTCGGCAACCAGTTCCTGGGACATATCCGCGAGGTGGATGCCGTCGCACATGTTGTCAGGTGTTTCGACGATCCCAACGTCGTCCATGTCGACGGTGCGGTAGACCCCAAGAGCGACATCGAAATCGTCGAGACAGAGCTCATAATCAAAGACCTCGACACCCTTCAGAGGAAGATCAGAGAGACCGAAGGCAGGGCCCGGTCCGGCGATAAGAAGCTCAAGGAAGAGTACGATGTCTACGTCCGGCTGAACGAGCATCTCAATTCCGGAAGACTCGCCAAGTACATGACATACGAGGACGAGCTCCACCACGAATACGTCCGACAGCTCCATCTCCTTACCGACAAGCCCGTCATGTACATCGCAAATGTCGACGAAGCTAACGTCAAAACCGGGAACAAGTATGTCGAAGCCGTCAAGAAAATCGCCTCGCGAGAGGGAGCGAGAGTCGTCGTGGTTTCGGGAAAGATAGAAGCCGAGCTCTCGCAGCTCGCAAGCGATGAAAGGGCCGTGTTCCTCTCGGATTTGGGTTTGTCGGAATCCGGGCTCGAGCGGGTGATACATGAAGGATATGCCCTTCTCGACCTGGTGACGTTCTTCACCGCCGGCCCGAAGGAAGTACACGCCTGGACCGTCCAGGCCAACACCCCGGCTCCGCGCGCCTCCGCCAGGATCCACACCGACTTCGAAAAAGGGTTCATACGGATGGAGGTTATCAAGTACGACGACCTGATCAAGCTCGGATCCGAACAGGCGGTGAAAGATGCGGGGCTTCTCCACGTCGAAGGAAAAGACTACCTCGTCCGCGACGGCGACATAGTCGTCGTAAGATTCAGCGTGTAAACCTGCATCGAGCACAAATGTCTTCCACTATCGTCGATAGAACGACTTACTGCCATGTCTCCGAGAATTCAGAAACAATTTATCTCCTTCAGCCCTCTTTCCTCAAAGGAGAGGGTTAGGGTGAGGTCTGTAAAACTGACCGCATCACTTACGGAACAAAGGGAGATCCGAGAAGACATTGACAGGGATTTTCAGTTCGTCAGTCTGTGGCGGATAGGCGACGAAAGAAACCGACCTCACCTCAATGAGTCCATGCCTTTCACACACCTGTCCAGCAATAGAATGAGGGTCCTCTTCTATTAGGAGAGGTTTGAGCCTTCCCCACAGTGCTTCAATGCGGGGCGTGGGTGATTATTTGATCGAAAACTCTGGAACAAAAAATGGATCCAATCACGAGTCTCAATGCCTCAATCGCGGCTTGCCGGAAGTGTCCGCGGCTCGTCGAGTGGCGGGAGCAAGTCGCGAGAGAGAAGGTGAAACGGTTCTCGGATCAGACCTACTGGGGCAAACCGGTCCCGGGATTCGGCGACCCGAAAGCCAGGCTGCTGATAGTAGGATTGGCCCCTGCCGCTCACGGCGCCAACAGAACCGGACGCATGTTCACCGGCGACAGGAGCGGAGAGTGGCTCTACAGGGCACTTCACAAATTTGGATTTTCAAACGTCGAGAATTCCCTTTCCGCCGACGACGGCCTCACGCTTACAGATTGCTACATCACCGCAGTCGCAAGGTGTGCGCCTCCGCAGAACAAACTCCTGGCGGAGGAGATCGCAAATTGCCGCCCTTACCTTTTGGAAGAACTTTCGATCCTCTCGGAAATTCGCATCGTCATTGCGCTCGGCAAGCTGGCGTTCGACCGCACGATCGGCGCGCTCAAAGAGACGGGAAAGGTGCATTTCAGGAAGACGCCCCGGTTCGCCCACGGCGGGGTCGTCAAAGTAAACGACCGGCTTACCCTCCTCGCGTCGTATCATCCCAGTCAGCAGAACACATTCACGGGGAGGCTGACGAGGCCGATGTTCGAATCGGTGTTCAAAGCCGCTAAGTTGCGACTCCACCGGCGATAACTTCGACTCACTTCCTCGCGGGTTTCATGATCTGATTGAGTAGCAGTGCGCATTTTGCCGGTAAAGTTTACACCACCCTCTACCGATAAGAACTAGTAGAACACTCAGGAAGAGTGAAAATAGGCGCAATTCTAACTGAAAGAGAGAACGTCATGGATGACGAAAAGAGTGGTGTGCCTTCGCGGCGCATGACGCGAAGGGAGGAAGAGGAACTTTTTGCAGCGATCATCGCGGGGTATTTGAAGGATAAAGTGGACCTTGAAATATACCCGAAGGGGATTTCAATAAAGGAAAAGGGGAATCCCGAAGCGCGCGAGATTTTCTTTCCGTTCGAGGAAGATGACGACAAACCACCGGGCTACCCGGATGAGTGACGACCCGCAGAAAAGCTGATGGAAACGAAAACACACCGATCCCGAAGAACAGGGCAGTTTATCACCGATCAGACGAATCTGGAATCTGTATCGTGGCGCTCCGTTCTCCATTCGCCGTTTTCCCTGCTCCGTTCTTCCCTGTTTATCTCTTAAACGGCTCTACCCGATCTGTAAAGTCCGGCTTATAATAGTCTTTGCTCTCGAAATTCTGCATCCATCCGTTCTCGAAGCCGAACCTGTCGAGTAGCTCGAGCACTCTATTGTATTCCGACTCGCGGATGTGTCTGCTCAGGAGTGTGATCGACTCGGCCTTATTCGTCGGATAGTATTGCGACATGACGGAGAGCGCTACATCGTTCCCCAATTCATCTGCGATCCATCCGAGCGTCTTCTCACTTCCCGCCAGGTCGTTCGGGAGCACGAGGTGCCTTATCAGAAGTCCGCGCTTCAAAACATCGTCGTCTCCAAATACCAGCTCGCTGTCCACCTGTCTGTGCATCTCCTTCAGCGCCAGCCGCGCGAACTTCGGATACTCCTTCACCTTCGAATACGAATAGCCGTCCGACTCTTCCGCATACTTGAGGTCCGGCAGGTATATGTCGACGATCCCGTCCAGGAGCCGCAGCACATCCACGGAATCGTAAGCGTTGGTATTATAGATGATGGGAAGCCGCAATCCTTTTTGGACCGCTATCGCGAGCGCCCTGACGATCTGCGGGACGAAGTGCGTAGGCGAGACTAGTCCGATATTGTGACAGCCTTTAGCCTGGAGCTCCAGCATGATATGCGCCAGCCGTTCGAAGCCCACCTCGTTCTTCAACTCGGCTTTGTAGTTCTGGCTGATCTGGAAGTTCTGGCAGTAGACACAACGCAGGTTACAATTGCCGAAGAAGATATTCCCCGCCCCGTTTGTGCCAACGAGCGGCGGTTCTTCGCCGAAGTGAGGACAGTAGGAACTCACTATGGGAAGGTAACGCGAATAACACCTCGCAATTTCACCCTTCTTCCTGTCGACTTTGCAATCGAGGGGGCAGATATCGCACGAGGCAAGCATCCCGTCGAGTACCTCTACTCGCCGTTGGAGCTCCCCGGATTCGTAAAGCTTTATATAAGAAGGCTCAAAGGTAGACATAATGTACGGTAAAGTGTCAACGGTAGAAACTCAAAGGCCCTGGGCCTCTCCATTGAGAACATCCCAAGGCCAATTCAAAACTCAAAATCTAAACCTGTCCTGACGATAGGTCGGGAATTCTGAATCCGCTTTGCTACGGATTTGTCGCCCAGAGCTCCACTTCCCTCACGAGCGCGCGCGGGGGGAGCTTGATCGCGGCAATGACGGTCTCGGCGACGTCCTCCGCACGGAGGCGGGCCCCTTTTCCGCCCTTGAGGATCTGCCTGCTTTCCCTGTCGCTCGAGTCTACCGAGCTCGGGGTCACCACGATGACGCGGACGTTGTAGTCCCTCACTTCACGGAGGAGCGCCTCGGAAAAGCCTTCGATCGCGAACTTGGAAGCGGAGTACGCGGCGGAATTCGCCTTCGCCCTCTTGCCGGAAGTCGAAGAGATCATCACTATCGTCCCGTCCAGCTTCTCAATCATCTCCGGCAGGACAGCCCGCGACAGCAGGAACGGGCCGGTGAGGTTTGTACCGATTACGTTGTTCCAGTCTCCGACCGACATATCGGTGACCGCCTTTTCCATATATTGGCCGGCATTGTTGATCAGGATATCGATCGTGCCGAACTCGGTCAACGTCTTCGAGAGGAGCCTGTGGACGCTCTTCTCGTTCGACACGTCGGTCTGCACCGCTATGATGCGTCCGCCATCGGCCGCGATCTCTTCGGCGGTGACCCTGAGGTCCGCCATAGTCCGGCCGGCTATCACAACCGATGCGCCATCCTGCGCAAGCCGCCTCGCGATGAACTTGCCGATCCCTCTCGACCCGCCCGTTACAATTGCGACCTTGCCGGCGAGACTTCCGGCCGGTGTCGGGAGCGACTTTGACTCTTTCTGTTTCTTCGAAGTTCTGCTTTTCGACATTCTACTCAAAATCCCTTTCGAAGTACCGGCTTGCTCCGGTGCCTTCTTTCTTCTTTTTCCTGATCGCTTCCTGGATCTTTTGGTTGAAGACTTCCGCCGCGTCGTAATCGTAGGAGCGCAGCAGATGGCTCAGCGCGATGACTTCCGCGATGACGGTGATGTTCTTGCCTGGGAGGATGGGGAGCTTTATGAACGGAGTCTCCACGCCCAGCATGGATATGAACTCGTGGTCCAGCCCCGTGCGCGTATATTCCTGACTCGAATCCCATTCCTCGAGCTCGACTACAACTTCGATCCTCTTGCGTTTCCTGACCGCGCGTATGCCGAACACGCTCCGCACGTCTATCACTCCGAGTCCCCTGACTTCCATGAAGTGCTGCGCGATGCCGGAGCTTCTGCCCATGAGGATGTCCTCGCCCTGGCGGTAGACTCCGACTGCGTCGTCGGCCACCAGCCTGTGGCCGCGCTCCACGAGGTCGAGCGCAATCTCGCTCT
The DNA here is from genome assembly GCA_024641705.1 of Candidatus Kryptoniota bacterium. Taxonomy (GTDB): domain Bacteria; phylum Bacteroidota; class Ignavibacteria; order Kryptoniales; family JAKASW01; genus JAKASW01. Next base: position 24,216 of record JAHECO010000017.1, on the reverse strand, counting down.
TCCCTATCCCGCTCTTACCGACGAACAGCAGCCCGATCCCGTACACGTCGACGAGCGAGCCGTGTATGACGGTGCTGGGGGCGAAGACTTCGTCGAGAAACTCGCCGAGAAAATAGATCAGCCGGGTCGTCTCGAGAGTGCTCCTGAATACAGAGACGCCGTGTTCCGTGATGAGATCGATCAGCTCCTCTTCGAGTTCGTTGCTGTCGGCGATGATGATGCACGGGATATCGAACTGCATGATCGTCTGGAGCGCCCGCCGCCTGTCCTCGAGTTTGAGCGAGCTCAGGTAACGGACCTCGGTGTTTCCGAAGATCTGTACCCGATTGAAAGTGAACAGCTCGACATAACCCGCAAGGGCCAACCCGGGTCGGTGAATGTTCTTATCGGTGATAAGTTTGGCATGCCCGATATCGCCGTTAATCGGCTGGAGCTTCGTCTTTTCATGCATCGTCTTGTACAGCTCGCCGACGCTGACGCTTTTCCGCCTTATTTCCTTGGTATCCCAAACACGTGATGCCATAACGCTAAAAATATATGAACAAAAGCGCGGAAATGCACCCTAAAAGGGAGGATAAGCGAACCCACGACCAATTGCGCCGGTACGACCGCACCTGAAGTGCATGATACTTGACTTACCCCCCCCCCGTCTATTATACTCATAAGAGTTGCGAATAAATCGCGATAGCTGAACAGGATAGAGATTCGGGAGCTCCTCGCCGGGATACTAGCGCAAGACTCATGAGAAGGAAGAGATAACTCGTTCTTCTCACAGGGAGCATGTTTGTCCGCAAGAAACCGGAGAGCATATGAAATCAGGACAGGATGAGCTCGCAAATATCCTCAGGGAAGAGTTTGCACTTACCGCAACTGAGGTGAAGATTCTGGGGTTTCTAGCAAAAGGCTTCACTCGCAAGGAAATTGGAGATAATCTGCACGTCAGCGTTCACACGGTGGACACGCATCTGGCGTCTGCCTACAGGAAACTTGGGGCAAGGAATGAAGCTGAAGCTATTGCAAGGATATTGAGTCGCCGGCTCCCGTCGCTCTCGCCCAACGTGTTGTGTTAACATGGATATCGAGCTTCAAAAGGGCAAAGAACGCCGGAAGTAAAAATCAGGTGATCCACTGATTGCGCGGTGCTGCTGTAGTGAGTAAGTTAGGGCTGTCAGGGCAGGATCAGTTCCTCGGAGTGCGGATAGAAAGGACTCGGAAGGCCGCAGAGTGATTTTGACGCGGGAATCTTTCAATTTTTCAGTGCAGATAACATGCACGAGGAACAGTTAAGGACATTTAATATGCGAACAATTGTGACGCTCTCAGTTGCTATGCTCAGCATTTTGTTGTCGACCTGTAAGCAGGCAACTCAGCCAGACAACGGAGGCCAAGGCATTATTGTGCCAGGAGAGGGAGTGGAAGGCATAAAACTTGGAGATCTGAAAGAGACGGTAGTGGCAAAACTTGGAAATCCCACAAGTGTCGGTTGGGCTGATGGAATTTACCGGTCGTGGCGAGCTTACTTTTATGATGAGGGCTCACGAGTCAATCCAATTATGAAAATTCACTTTTGCTTCATCGACAGTGGAGTAGACTACGGACCTCTTGATGAGATCTCCATTGGGCCAGCATACAAAGGAAGAACGAAGGAGGGCATTGGCGTAGGATCACTGCTTAGCCAAGTCCATCAAGCGTACGGTTCGCCTGATAGAAGTCTCAACTTCCCACAGCAGAACTGGATCGACGAGGCCTATTGTATTAATCAGCATATGTTTCAGATCCATTATGAGGATAGCATCGTTACGGCCTGTTCCATAGGATACTTCATTCCTATGCCTGAGTATCCGCTGTACCCGTGTAGGTAACAAAACCGCAACTTATGAAAGGAGGCTTAAAATGAAAACCTTGTGCGTTTTCATATTTGCTTTGTTCACCGCAATGACGGCATTGCCTGTGCTGGGAACTTCCATCCTCATTCAGCAACCAGAAGTCGTTGTGAAAGAAGCTCCTCTAATCGTGGAAGTAGTTGTCAAGGATATCACGTTCAAGGCGATCTCCAATATCTCGACAGGCGAAGCTTGGATAACTCTTTCGGTTGTCGACAAGATTGCAGGAGACTGTCCGGCAGAGATTGTCATCCGAAGGGGGCACGTGAATTCCGATCTTCGCTTCTTTGAAACAGAATGGGATCCGCCATACACTGTCGATGAGCATTTCATAATCTGTTTGTTCCCGACTGCCGATGGATACAGCACGATGGGGCTTTATAACGGAAAGTTCACCGCAGAGGGTGGGATTATCAAAGGGACACAGATCGGCATCGACGAATTTAAACAGCAAATCAAAGAAATCCATGATGGGCAAAGAACCGTCTTCCCCAATGAACTACCTCGGCAAACTGCAAATGGCGTAAGCTACTCATTAAGAAAGCAAGGGAGAGAAAACACCGTAATGTCCGCCGGTTCGCATCTGAATGGTGAATTTATCACATGGAACTTTACATGGAATACGTCTTATGTCCCGGTGCAAGTACATTATAATCCTTCCAACGCCCCGTCAGGCGCGCCGGATACAAACGGGATCGCAGGTCTGGCTACTACGGCGTATTCACTCTGGTTAGATCAGTATTCTTTCTTGACGCTACAAAATGCTTCGCCGTTCACTACAACTGCTGGGCGAGTTGATGATGATTTCAGTGTCATATCGTGGTACAACCCCGGCAACACGAACAGACTCGCCGAAACTCACACGTATCCTAATGATTTGGTGAATGGCGTTTTTTATGGGCCAAATAGCAACACGGGCGTCGATGTGTGGTTCAATTACGATATTGGCACTTCTGCTTGGTATTTTAATCAGACACCGCCGTCATCTCGTACGCTCAGCCAAATAGATTTCGTAGAAGTACTCGCACATGAACTGGGACACGGGATAGGGTTGCAGCACGTGAGCAATAGCAATTCTATGATGTACCCCGTCTATATGGACAAAACGTGTCCCATCCGAGGTGAGACGGACGGTGATCTAGCGGGAAGAGTCTACCAGCACACTGCTTCGTCGGTGTCTGGCAACTGTACTCACAGTGTCGTGTTCTCCGCCAATCTGAATAATATCAATGTTACGGGAAATGTCACTCTATCTTCCGGAAAGACCCTTGCGATAGAAGGTGGTAAAACCTTATGCTTCTCGCCCTCCGTGTCCTTGACAGTCAACGGTCCCCTCAGCGTTACGGGCAGCTCTTCACAGCATGTCACCTTCACCGGTTCAGCCGGATCGTACTGGCAGGGCTTCGTGATTAATAACTCCACTAATTCATCACTTCAGTATTGTGATTTTTATTACGCCCATGAGCCGATCTGCGCCACAAACTGTAGCAACCTAGTCATAGAGCACTGCACTTTCCAGAACTCCGATTTCAGCGGCACAGATGCTGCAGCACTTAGGTTCTACAATTCTTCTCCACACATTTCATCCTGCACTATAACAGGGCAATCCAATTCATGGAGTGGTATCCGATTCGCGCAGGGATCTACCGGCTCCCTGAACGGATGCACAATCCAGAACCTTGGCGCAGGACACGGCATCATAATCCAGGGGAATTCATCCCCCACCATCAGCGGGAATACGATTCAGGACGTTCACTATTACGGCATTATCCTCAACGGCAACGGAACCGCATGCCCGTATATCTATCTGAACAACCTCCTGTCCTGTGGGACCTACGGCGGCCACCGATACTACGGCGGCATCTACCTCACCTCCTCGACCGCAACCATAAAAGCTAACTACATCACCAACTCCCTTTTCGGAATATTGTGTGACTACAGCTCATCCCCCACATCCGGGACAACGGGCTCCGGGGACAATATCGTGACCGATAATGACTACGGCCTCATCGCTTACAGGACAAGCAATCCTATAATCGGCATCACAAGGATCCGCACGGCAGGACAGCTTACATACTATGACGGCGCCTGCAATCAAATCTATGACAATTCCCTTTACAACGTTTACACGACACTTTCATGCGTGGTGGGTGTGAAAAGGAACTGGTGGGGTTCGGATCCACCGAACACATCAAAATTCTATGCAAGCGGCTCCACAATACAATACATTCCCTGGTCGGCATCGCTTGAAGATGATTGTATCGACGGAGGCCCTCTTATTGCCAAAGGTTAGGAGTCTCAACCAACAGATGAGGAGGTTCTCATAGAAAAGGCTCTTGACGCCCGGTTCAACGGTTTATACTCGGAGTCGATCAAGATCTACGAGTCAGTGCTCGACGGAAATTACACAAGTGACTTCAAGGAGAAGGCACTAGCCAGCATATTTGACGTGTACAGGGATTCTAAGGATGCGTCGCTCATAAGCCTGATGGAGTCGAGATTGACAGCGTTCCAGGCAAAGAATTTCGAGGACCTTGAGAAGACCGCGTCGAGACTCCTCACGATGATGTATGCCGCGTCCGGTCGGTATGCTGAAGCCAGGGATATGGCGCAGAATCTGAGGATGAAGGATGCTGACGATGAGAAGTTCGCGCTTATGCAACTTGCGATGTTGGAAGGATTTTCGGAAAGTGAGAGAGCGGCGTCGCAGTCTGCAATTGCCGAGATGAGGCAGAAATATACCTCTTCCGAAGACGAAGCCTTTCTCGCAGCACTGGGAGTCTCTTCCAATGACAGCAAGGCGGACCTCGTTGCCGGAGAAGCAGAAGACCAGGGCCTGATCGGCTATCCCAACCCGTTCAACCCGTCTACAAGGATCGAGTTCACTCTCAAGAAGGCCGACTTCGTGACACTGAAGGTATACGACGTCCTCGGGCGGGAGGTCGCCACGCTTCTCAATGAGATGAGACAGCCGGGAGTGCACAGTATCACCTGGAACGCGGGCAATGCAGCGAGCGGCGTCTACTTCATTCGCCTGAGTGTAGCCGGCAAAAACGTCGTGAAGAAAATGCTGATGCTCAAATGAACCCCTGTATTTCATAAAACCCCTTCAAGAAAAGCCCCGCGGTATCGCGGGGCTTTGCCTACTCTATCGCCTCTGCTTTGTGCGCATGGCACTCGGCGGGGTCCTGCCTTCGTGCTTGATCTTCTGTTTGAACTTCACCAGCTGAGCTTCCAGCTTGTCTATCGCCTTGTCGACTGCCTTGAAGTAATCGTCCGTCGTCTCGGCGGCCTTAAGAATCTTGTCGTGAACCGAAAGTTTTATTTCCACCATTTTATCCGTGCCGTTAGGTTTGGAGTGTTCATTGAGGAAAACCACGTCGCAATGGACGACTCCGTCGAAGAATCTGTTCAGCTTCGAGACTTTGTTCTCAGCGTATGACTTCAGAGCCGATTCGGCCTTGAAATGTCTGGAAGTGATGCTGATGTTCATAAGATTCCTCCATTTTGTTTTTTTGTGCGCTCCGACATTGTCGGAATTTATCTTGTGTATCCGCGGACCGCATGCGAATCCAACACGGATTGCCGAAGTCTTCTCTACGCCGTTGCCTGAACCTTTCCTAAGGGTCCCGTGGCCAGGGCGTACGCTGCGCGCCGAAATACTCTCAGCGCCCTGACTTCTGTGTGCCTGCCCGTGGATGTGCATTCCTGTAAACCTTCTTCAGTTGTTCGATCGACAGATGCGTGTAGACCTGCGTCGTTGAAAGGCTCTCGTGCCCGAGGAGCTGCCTCACGGCCTCCAGGTCGGCGCCGTGGTTGAGGAGATGCGTCGCGAAGGAATGCCGCAGAGTATGCGGCCCTTTCCTCTCGACACCCGATACCTGGCCGATCCGCCTCGCGACGACACGGTAGACCGAGGCGCGGATAATCCTCTTCCCGTTCGAAGAAATGAACAGGGCATGTTCGTCCGCCCTGCGTGCGGAGATATTGTCCCTCACTTTAAGATAGCCGCGCACCGCCTCGACAGCCCTGTCGATCACCGGTATCATCCTCTGCTTCCTTCTCTTGCCGAGGACTGTTACGACGCGACCATCGAAATCTATGTCTCCGAAGTCGAGACCGCACAGCTCGCTGACGCGCATGCCGGTTCCGTAAAGTAGCTCGAGGATCGCCTTGTCGCGGAAATCCGCCGGCGAATTCAGCGGCATCCTAAGGATCCGCTCAATGCCTTCCTCCTCGACGAAGACAGGGATCGGCTTCTGAGCTTTGGGTGTGCTGATGAAGGCGGTGAAATCGCGGTCGAGATACTCGAATTTCACCAGGTACCTCGCGAACGACCTTATGCTGGAAAGTTTCTTTCGCACCGTCCGCCTGTCGTTCCCGCGCTTGTCGAGCTCGACGAGGAAAGCTCGCACGCTTTCTCCCTCCGAGAGGGCAGCGAGCGACAGCTCCTTCCCTCCGGAGTGTTCAAACAAGAAGTTATTGAATTCCCTGAGAGACTGCTCGTAGGTAACGAGAGTCTTCTCCGATGCGTTTTTTTCCTTCCTCAGGTAATCGAGGAAAGAATCTACAAACTCACGGACGGTTTGACTCACTTCGCTGCAACTTCGACCTTTCCACCTGTGTTTTCAGTGGCATCCGATTTGGCTTCCGCCTGGGCCTCTTCCGGGGAGAATTCGCTCTCGCACTTCGGGCACTTGTAGTAATTGCCCTTCGTCTTCGTGTATTTCGAGAGAATGAACGGCGAATCTCCGAGAGGACAGGGAATGTTCACCGGCTTGTCCCATGTTGCATAATGACACTTCGGGTAGTTCGTGCAGCCATAAAAGATCCTCTTTTTACGCGTGAAACGCTGCGCGAGCTCGCCCTTTCCGCATTCCGGGCACTTGACGCCCGTAGTGATGCTCTTCGTGTATTTGCAGTTCGGATAGTTAGAACATCCTATGAACTTGCCGAACCTGCTGTTCTTGTATATAAGATCGTTCCCGCACTCCGGGCACTTGTCGCCGGTTGGACGGTTGTTGTCGTCGTGCGCGTCGATCGGTTTCGTGTTCTTGCACTCCGGGTACTTGCTGCACGCCAGGAACCTTCCGCGCCGGCTCCACTTGATGACCATCGGCGAGCCGCACACGTCACAGGCGACCTGCTGCCCGTCGACCGTCGATTTGATCTCTTCGATCTTCCCTTCGACTTTCTTTACCGCCGTGTCGAACGGGTGGTAGAAGTCCTTCATGACATCGAGGTACTTCTTCCCTCCGCTGGCAATCTCATCCAGCTCAGACTCCATCTCCGCCGTGAACTTCACGTCGAAGAACTCGGGGAGGTTAGCCGACAGAATCTTGTTTACGTTCATCCCGAGGTCGGTCGCGAACAACCTTCTTTCCCTCAGCTCCACGTATCCCCTGTCCTCGATCGTGGACACGATTGAGGAATAGGTCGACGGACGTCCGATACCCAGCGATTCCAGCTCTTTGACGAGGCTGCTCTCGGTGAAACGTGCAGGCGGCTTGGTAAAATGCTGACGGGTCAGGAGGTCGTTGAGGTTGACCGGCTCCCCCTCCTTCAACGTCGCGGGTAGTTTGAATTTCTGAAGTTCGTCCTCGTCCTCGTCGGGTTTCGACATGTCCGCGTCTTCGGCCGTGATGTCGTAAATCTGCAGGAATCCGGCGAACTTAACATGCGAGTCTGTGGCCCTGAAGGTGAAGCTCTCCCCGTTCGTCGCCGAGGCGGGAACGCCTTCGATAGAAACGGTGATCTGGTCGTATACCGCAGGGTTCATCTGTGAAGCTATGAACCTCTTCCATATCAGATCATATAGAAGGAACATCTCTCTCGGAAGATGTTTCTTTATGTCCTCCGGCCGATACTCCATGTGGGCCGGGCGAATTGCTTCGTGAGCGTCCTGCGAGGCCTTTGCCTTCTTGAAATGCCTGGCTTCTTTCGGGAGAAAGTCGTTGCCGAATTCCGTCCTGATGTAATTCCTTGCCGCGTCGAGCGCCTCGGTGCTGATGCGCGTCGAGTCGGTCCTCATATATGTGATGAGGCCGACGCGGCCTTCGGGACCGAGTTCCACACCCTCGTAGAGCTGTTGGGCAAGCATCATCGTCCGTTTCGGCGAAAAGCCGAGTCGCGTCGAGGCTGCCTGCTGCAAGGTGCTCGTAATGAACGGAGGGGCCGGATTCCTCTTCTGCTCCTTCCGCTGGATTGAGCTTATCGCGAATTTCGCGGTCTTTATCTCCGCTACGAACTTTTCCGCTTCCTCCTGGCTCCCGATGAAAAACTCTTTCTTTGAGCGCCCCTTCGCGTTTGCGCTCCCCTGCGGGTCCCTGAGATCCTTTCCCGAGATGGAGTACAGCTTGGCCTCGAATTCCTCTTCCCGCTCGGTCCGGAATTTTCCCAGCACCGACCAGTACTCTATTGCCGTGAACCCGCTGATTTCGCTCTCCCGTTCGCAGACGAGTTTGAGGGCCACCGACTGCACCCTTCCCGCCGAAAGACCCGGGTAAACGGCCTTCCAGATCAGCGGGCTGACTTTGTAGCCGACGAGCCTGTCCATAACCCGCCGTGCCTGCTGTGCATAGACCAGGTGGGAGTCGATTTTCAGGGGTTTCTCCATGGCCTTGGAAATGCCGGATTGCGTGATTTCGGTGAAAAGCACGCGATATACTTTGTCGGAGGTCTGTTTGAGCTCATCCGCGATGTGCTGGGCGATAGCTTCGCCCTCGCGGTCCGGGTCGGTCGCGATGTAGACCTGCTGCGCCTTTTCGGAAAGGTCCTTCAGTTTCTTTATGACGTCACTCTTGCCGCGGATCGTCTTGTATTCGGGCTCGAAGCCCTTCTCCACATCTACGCCGAGCTTGCTCTTCGGCAGATCCTTTATATGCCCGACCGAGGCTTCGACCACGAAATCGTTTCCGAGGTATCTGTTTATAGTCTTTGCTTTGGATGGCGATTCGACAATTACGAGTTTTTTTGCCATTTCAGAATTCTGCCAATCTTTTTAAAGAATAAGCGGATGGTTCAGTTTATGGTATCGGAGCTGTTCAACATAATTCTGCTTCCCGGCTTACCGGGAGTATTGTACTCGAAGAAGACACCGGCGACGATAGACTTCACTTCGTCCCGGTCCACGAGATTGGATCCCGACATTAGCGATCGCTCGATTATGTTCTCCATATCGAGTTGGTCGATGAGTCCGAGCTCGTACATCTCGATCAGAAATCCGCGTGCTTCCTTCGTCATTATCTGGCGTTCCGCCTCATGGAATATCCTGTATGACCTTGCGCGCGCGCCGTTTACACGCTTCAGCGGTTCGCGCACGTTCATCTTGTCGTAGATCCAGCTCAGCGCCGTAGAGATTTCGGTCTGGCTGTAGCCGCTCTCGGTAAGTTTAGAGACGTCGACTTTAGAGATGTCCTTGGCCTGGCGTATCTCCCTCATGAGTACGACAATCAGTTCGATGATTTTTTCCTGCATCTCCTCTGTATCCTCAACACAAATATATGTTGAAAAACTCCAAAGTCAAGCTATCGCCTCGCATTCGCCGCGAAAAACCGCTCAATGAACACGTTTTCGCGTTTTCTCATGCGCAACTTTTCCGAGCGCGTCCTGTCTTCCCACCCCGTGAGATGGAGAACTCCGTGCACGATCAATCTCAAGACTTCTCTGCTGACCGGTACCTTATATCTCCTTGCCTGCACGCGCGCTCGATCCACGCTGACGTAAATCTCCCCCTCGATATCGCTGCCCGAGTTGAGATCGAACGATATGACGTCGGTCCTGTAATTGTGGTTTAAGAATTTTTTGTTCACATCGAGCAGGTAGTCGTCGTCGACCAGCACAACATTTATACTATCGGCATTCTTCTTCTCATCGCGAACGATGCCGCGGACGAATGCACTGATTCTGCCGCGCTCGAATTTCGGTGCGAGGGTATGGTTGACGAACAGGTTGACTTTCACTTAATGCTTGTCTCCGCGAGAGAAAGGGCGATGCTGCTGAGCATGACCTCGGGTCCGAGCCGGGTGAAGTCCCCCGACAGGACGCTCTTGTCGACGTTGGCGTACAAGGAGCAGCCCGCTTCCCGCTCGACGATCAACCCGCTGATCTTCCCGTCCGCTTCGGAGTAGAAGGTGACTTCTCCGAGCATATCGGAAGCAAGGTAGCCCGTGCACTGATGAAGCTGGAGATGGGAGTTAATCGTGTAGACAGAGATAAGATTTCCTTTGCGTTTGCCGGTCTTGAGAGAAGGGTAAATTTCTATGGCTAGCTTACGTTTGGATTTGCTGTCAAAGAGATCGAACCGGTAGAAGTTGCCCTGTTTTACGGGCTTGGTTTTCAGCACAGAACCGATGCTTTCGATGTCTTTGGGCTTAAATTCAAAACTCATCTTTATTCCTCAATAGTATAATATAAAACCCAATGCCGTGAAATCCTTCCGACATTGGGTTTTTAATAGAACTCGGTCTGCAAGTCTATTTTGCGGTGACGTTGACGGCTTTCAGACCTCTGGCGCCTTCCACTATCTCAAACTCGACTTCGGTCCCTTTGTCGAGGGTTTTGTACTGCTTGTCGCTCTTTATATCGCTGTAATGGACGAAGACATCTTCGCCATTATCCTGTTCGATGAAACCGAAACCTTTTTTTCCATCGAACCATTTCACTTTACCGTTTGGCATGTAATACCTCCTCCAAATAAGTCAGCAGCTCCAACGACCGGCAACTCAGGCAGGTCACGGGCATAATTCAATTTTGCCGGCCGTTTTTACCGCATACGACCCGCCTCCTGTTAACCTGAGTGAACAAATAAAAAGATCTGATAGAAATCGATTGGTTTCGGGATTCCCCGCGATTTGACGTACAATTCCTTGAAATAACTGGGTGGGCGCCTTTGGTACAACGCCTTTCATCGATATGTCAGCGCTCATACTGTGCAAATTTTGAAGTAATTTAGCCCGGCGTGTAGTGAATGTCAAGCTTTCGCCGGCGGCGAGTGCAAAAGGTCACGCAGGTTCCCGTACCCCCTCGCCGGGCGACCGGAGTGCCTCCAGAGACTTGAACAGCACTGCCCCCAGCATGATGCAGAACAGCCCCAGACCGGGGACATATTTAAGAAAACCTGCCCCGGTTAGTTTCCAGATCGCGGCAGCTTCAAACTGGCTGGCTGCAATTCCAAGCGTGATGAAAAGCAGGATCATTTGAACCGCAATTTCCCTGGACCTCGTCCAATACCAGTCTATCGCAGGAATCATGGCCAATACTGACACAAGCTCGTATTGATGGGACAGGCCCGGGACCGAGAGCATGAACGGGAAATACATTAGTATACTCGCACAAATCCGCTCCCGGCTCTCCTTTTTCTTCAAGAAGTCTGCAGCGAACATGAGTATAAGAAGCAACACATATATGTAGAGGCTTGTTCTTCCGAGGAAATGCGCGACCTGATGGGCAGAGTCCCTGACTATCGAAGTGTCCAAGAAATACCCCGCCCCGTAAAGCGTACTGGCGAGGCTGATATTCCATCCGCCGGGATAAAAATAGGAAAGTCGTTGAAGCACGCGGTTCGACAGAAAGTCGACCCATAGATGCGGCATGAGAAGGAACAGCACGACAAGTGTGGAGCCCGCATACACAAGTGTCTTCCAACGTCTGAAGGCAGCCAGGGGAAGAAATACTATGATAGGATATATTTTCAACGAGATGGCAACTGCAAGGACAATTCCAGCTATCCTTTCGGACTTCTCCAAACTGAACAGAAAGACGCTAAGCAAGAGCAGCACAAGTCCGTCGATGTTTCCCCTTTCGACCAGCGAGAAAACGGGATAGCTGAAGCAAATGATCACCGCCATCTCGAGCAAGGCAGAGTACCGGTCCGGCCCTTGATGCGGATTGAATGCCCGGTGGATGAGGTATAGCGCACCGCCCACCGAAGCCAACGTCACCAGCAGCTCAATCTTGATCGCGAGGATCAGGTTTAGAAAAGTGAATGGGACAACCAGGAAGGCAGGTATAGGCGGCGTGACATAGCTGTTAACCGAGTACGGGTTGTAGCCGTGACGAACTGAAACTGCCGCCCCGTAGAAGCTAGTGAAGTCGTTGCCGATCATCAGCTTGTTCCCGAAGTAGATGTTCTGCTGCTTGAATATCTGCAACAGGAATGCGGCGGCTACCGCGCCCAACAAGAGGACGGCAAGCATGAAGCGTGGAGAAACCGCCAGATCGCGGAAGCCGGCACTCTTTCGTTCAGGCAAACTCGTGCCCCGGTTCAGCATAGTTACCTTGCCTGTTGTACGGACGCCAGAACTGAATGGCCGCCGCATCTCTCTTCGGAAAACAAAACTCGCAGTCGCGACATCGACAGGGGTGGTGAAACCTCATTCACCGATTTCGTTTCGCTTGGAAACCCCGAATATATTGGCGCTGAACTGTTTGAGGATTTCCCTGGCCTCATCAACCTGGTCGTCGAGCACGAAGAATTTCGCCGGCTCAATCAGCGGGTATGTCGCCAGGAAGTCCTCCCCCACGACGTAGTAGTCGATATCCGCGTCGTCGAGGACGGACTTCAGCAGCGCGATGTCTCCCTGGTTCTTGGACGAGAAAACCTCGGTGTAGTTCTTTCGTTCCAGTATCATCGGCGGATTGGTGCCGAAATCGACGAGCGCTTCGCACTCCGGACAGCGGAACTTGCGCGAAACCCTGTCTTCATCCGAAAGCTTAAGCTCGCTGGAACAGTTCGGGCAATTGACCCGCGGCGGGAGGCCACCGGCCGGCGATTCCTTCCTCAGCAATTCCTGACAGGCGGTGGTCTTACAGTAGTAGAATTCCTTCCCTTCGTCAAGGCATTCTTCGCAGTAAGGCTTGCCGCAGCCGTGGCATATCGATAGTGCTTTTCTGTTTGGATGGTTAATACAATTTCCCATGACGCGCACCTTTGTTCGTGGCACCACTATTCGGCACTTCTCAGTGTCCTCTTCTCAACATATTATGGGCACGCCACGGATAATGCAAGACTTCCCGTGTCCCCAATGGGCAGCCCCAGTTACGTCAAATACCGGCTTCCGGTCAGGCTATTTCAAAAGTATCATCTTCCTCATTTGCGTGAACCACCCGGACCTGATCACACAGAAATACATTCCGCTAGCAAATCGACTGGCATCCCATTCAACCTCATAGCTACCCGCCTCCTTCATATTGTCAACGAGTGATGCCACTTCTCTTCCAAGCATATCGAAGATCTTTACAGTCACTCTCCCCCGCTGAGATATTTCATACCGAATTTTTGTCGAAGGATTGAACGGGTTGGGAAAGTTTTGATAGAGTCGGTATGTGGTAGGAATTTCGGGAAGCTCACCGATGCCGGTCCGAATGCTGTCAAAGAGACTCGTATCTCCATAGACGACGTTGTCTATGACCGCCCCGATAAGGTCGGTGTTTGCGTTCATCACTCCCGACGTGGCGTGGTAGCCCTCAAATCCAAATCTCGATGCGTAAAATCTGTTCAGCATCGTCTCTTGATAGAAAACAAAAACCTTAATTACCAACGCCGTGTCATTCAGGACAGGTTCAAATTGACGTGACATGATCGGTCCATAGTGGGGGTACTCGACACCTGTTGAATCGTCAAAGTCGACGAGTAGGAGTTCTGAGTCCAATGGCGGTCGATATTCGTAGAACTTGTGCCCATCACATCTTCTAAGAATTATTGTATCATTGCGTGAATCGATGGAATTAGTCGGTATCCTGAGAGAGGCAAAACTTGGGTGTCTTCTCACAACAGCGTAAGTCAGATTGTTGACCACCGAATCGCCTGTGATCTCCTCAGTAAATAACCAGCGGCCGTCTCCTACGCCTCCATCAATGTGCCACCAACCGTCAAATATGAACTTGTTTCCTATCGACAAGGACACAATCGGATCAGGTAGTGAATCCTTACCTTGATCGAGAACTGGAGCCATTTGTTGCGAGTACGAAATATTCATGGTACACATGAGCGTGGCGACAAGCGCCATCAGTACCCCACTCAGGCCAACATTTCTACCGTGTTTCATTTCTTATCCCCCTTGCTTCGATCAATCTTAGACATCAGCCAAACATCAGGCAGGCCGCAAGATCCGACATTCATTGGAGCTAACTCATGACAAAGCGTTATCCCCGGATCCACCTTTAGCCCGATTATGCACGACACAACTCCGCTTTGGAGATACTCGGAAGAGCATCTTAAAGCATACACAACATTAAACGGTGGGTATCACATAATCAAGACTGGCAAGGAAGAAATGCGCGTAAAGCCCCCGCGCCGTTCTAGTAGCTCTCTTCCTTCGACGGGAACTTACCCCTCTTCACGTCATCGACATAATGCAAGAATGCGTTGTGCATTTCTTCCGCGACGTTGGCATAGTGACGGACGAAGCGAGGTTTAAACTCCTGTGTAAGTCCAAGCATATCGGCATAAACGAGAATCTGACCATCACAGTGCGGACCCGCCCCGATCCCTATCGTCGGCACCTTCACCGATTTGGTAACCTTCGCGGCGAGCGCCGCCGGTATTTTCTCAAGGACTATCGCGAAGACCCCTGCCGCTTCCAGAAGCTTGGCATCGGAAATGATGGCGGCGGCTTCCTCCTTGTCTTCCCCACGCGGCCTGTAGCCGCCGAACTTGTTTATCGACTGCGGCGTGAGCCCCAGATGGCCCATAACCGGGATTCCTATCTCGGTCATGCGGCGGACCGACTCGACGATGGCTTTCCCGCCTTCCACTTTGACCGCGCTCGCACCGGTCGCTTTGAGAATGCGCCCGGCGTTCCCGAGAGTCTCCTGCGTGTCGACCTGATAACTCATGAACGGCATGTCGACGACGACCAGCGCCCGCTTCACCGCCCTGACAACGATCTTCGCATGATAGATCATCTCGTCGAGCGTAACCGGAATGGTAGTGTCATTGCCCTGGAACACATTCGAGAGGGAGTCGCCGACAAGAATGATATCCACTCCCCCCTCGTCCAGGATGCGTGCCGTGATGGCATCGTAAGCTGTCAGCGCGGCTATTTTTTCGCCGGTCTTCTTCGACTCGATTATAGTCCGGGTCGTGACTGCCTTTACTTTTGTTTTCTCAGCCATCTTTCCCTCCTTTTCCCTGAATTAGCCGCCTGCGTGCGGCAGTGCAGGATGGGCCGAATCCATTTCGTACAATAGACTCTTCCGGAAGCGCGAAAAATCGGCGCCGAACACTTTCTCGAATCCGGCTTTCACTCCCCCCGCTATTTCGGCACGATCTATCGTTCGGCCCAATACATCTTTCAATGTCGCAGTATGTACATCGAGGTCCTGCGCAGTCTTTTCCTTCGCTGCCGCGTCGATGTCAAGATATCTCAGCAGGTGTTTGTGATAATCTCCGATAAGGATCGAGCCATGCTGAAGGAGCACATCCCCGAACCTGTGCTGCGCACTCCCGACCACTTTTTTCCCACGGTACTCTACTTCATAGACGGCCGACGTGGAGAAGCACGGTATCGCCGCCGGGTCACGGAACAACTTCTGAAAATCTGCTGAACTCTGCGACAACTCGAGATCAGCACCGAGCGTCTTTAGCCCTGCGACGAGTGCGGTGCTTATCAGGTCATAACTGTCGCGGACCGACATACCGCCGGTTTCCATTACCACGGAATAGGTCAGTTCCTCCGCGTGGAGGACTGCTTTTCCCCCGGTGGGTCGTTTTACTATATCGATGCCGTCGCGATTCGCAAGGGCCACATCTATCTCGGATTCGTTCTGGTTCTTTCCCAGCGAAATGCAGTAAGGCTGCCAGTGGTAATACCGCAGCACCGGGACGTTCGTTATCCTGAACTCTTCGACGAGGCCGAGATCGAACTTCATATTGAATTCGCCCGTGTGCGCGCCGGTGTCTATGCAGAACCATTCCCTTGGGTGAGTCGGCCTGTCGAAGCGCGCGTCGGCGTTCACGGTCAGATCCTTATTATGCCGCGGGAGGAATTCTTGAGGAAATGTACGATTGATGTGACCTCTTCTGAAGGGGGAAAGTCGCTTTCGATCTTCTTCACCGCTTCGGTGTACATCAGCCCGGAAGAGTACAGCACGCGGTAGGCATTCTCGATCGTTTCGATTTGTTCCTTCGTAAACCCTCTCCGTCTGAGTCCGATGATATTCACCCCCTCGTAGCGAAGCGGGTTGCGTGCGGCGAGCACGAACGGCGGGACATCCTGTGTAACACGGAACCCGCCGCCTATCATGGCATGGGAACCGACATTCGAAAACTGGTGGACCGGCGTTCCTCCACCGATAATCACCCAGTCGCCGATGTGGACATGCCCTGCGATAGCGACCAGGTTCGCGAATATACATTTGTTCCCGACGACCGAGTCGTGGGCGACGTGGACGTTTGCCATCAGCAGGCAGTCGCTCCCGATCGTCGTCTTCCCGGTCTCCGCCGTGCCGCGGTGGAGAGTGCAGAACTCGCGAACGACAGTGTTGTCGCCGACTTCCAGGATTGTGACTTCACCGGCGAACTTCAGATCCTGCGGCACGTTCGATACGACGGCGCCGTAATGGATCACGCAGTTTCTTCCGATCCTGGCGCCGTTCGCGATATATGCAGAGGCAGCGATCTTACAACCGTCGCCGATTATCACGTCATCCTCAATGATGGCAAAGGGCCCGACCGATACGTTGTCACCGAGCTGCGCCTTCGGGCTGACGACGGCTCTCGGGTCAATAGTTGTAGGCATGTTGGGGACTAATTCCCTCCGGAAGGAGTTGTATTCGCGTCGACGATGGCTGCGGTCATCTCGGCCTCGGCGACGAGCGTTCCATCCACGAAAGCCTTCCCGATCATCGTAGCAATCTTGTTCCGCCTCGAAGCCATCTCGACCTGCATGATCAACTGATCGCCGGGTATGACGGGCTTTCTGAACTTCACGTTGTTCAGCGACATGAAATAGACAAGCTTGTCGCCGGGGTTCTCCATGCCGTTGAGCAGGAGTATGCCCCCGGTCTGCGCCATCGCTTCGACTATCAGCACACCGGGCATTACAGGCTTTGCCGGAAAATGGCCCTGGAAGAACGGTTCGTTCGTGGTGATGTTTTTGACGCCCACCACCTTCTCGTCAATCTTGAAATCCACGATCTTGTCGACAAGGAGAAAGGGGTACCTGTGGGGGAGTATGCGCTTGACGGCTTCGATGTCGAAGATGACGCCGGCCGTCTTCGTGAACTGATACTTCTTGACAATCTTCTTCTGCTGATAGAGTTTCCTGATCTTCCTGGCGAATTCCACGTTGTGCGGATGGCCCGGCCTGGCCGCGAGGATCTGAGCTTTCATCGGCGCTCCGACAAGGGCGAGATCGCCGAGCAGGTCGAGCAGTTTGTGGCGGGCCGGCTCGTTCTTGTACCGGAGCGTCTTGTCGTTCAGGATCCCGGTCGATCCGAGAATAATCGACCCGTTGATGCCGAGCTTCTTCGCCAGCTTCTTCAGCTCATCTGGTTCCATCTCGTCGTCGACGATGACGATCGCGTTCTCGAGATTCCCTCCCTTGATCAGGCCGTTCTCGCGAAGCATCTCGACCTCTTTCAGGAAACAGAACGTCCTCGCGGATGAGAACTCGTTGACGAACTCATCTTCGAGGGAGAACAGTCCGGTATGCTGGCTTCCGAGTGCGGGGTTTTTGTAGTCGATCATTATAGTAACCCTGAAGTCGTCGAGCGGGAGGGCTACCATCTGCACGTCCTTCTTCTCGTTCAGGTACTCGACCGTCTGATCGATGATGAGGTAATCCTTCGGCGCGTCCTGGACCGTGAACCCCGCCCTGGAGAGAACTTCCACAAACGGTTTCGCGCTGCCGTCACCGACCGGCGGTTCGGGAGCATCGAGCTCGATCATCACGTTGTCTATTTCCAGGCCGGCCACGGCGGCGAGGACATGCTCGACCGTGTGGACTTTCACGTCGCCGATCCCGAGCGTAGTGCCGCGGGAGACGTCGACCACGTAGTCGGCAAGGGCGGGTATCTCCGGGTTCCCGCCGACGTCGGTCCTGCGAAAGACTATCCCGTGGTTTTCGGGTGCGGGCAGAAATGTAATCGTCGATTCGCATCCCGTGTGAAGTCCGACTCCGGAGATTGAGACTTTATTTGAAATGGTACGCTGTTGAACAAGCATTTATGTGGCTACTCCTTGCTGGTCAGTTTTTCTATCTTGTGCTGCAGTTCGGTAAACTCTTCGATGATCTTCGGAAGCATCCTCATGGCACCTTCGATTCGGCGCGCCTCCCGCATCTCCTTTGCCGGAATGCCGAAGAAGATCTTCCCCGGCTCCTTTATCGACTTCGACACGCCCGTCTTCCCCGCGATCGTCGTGTTGTCGGCTATTTCCAGGTGTCCGACAATGGCAACCTGCCCGGCAACCACGCAGTTCTTGCCTATCTTGCTGCTCCCCGCGATCCCGGATTGGGCTGCTATCACGGTATTCTCGCCGACCACGACGTTGTGGGCGATCTGGATTAAGTTATCGAGCTTCACGCCGCGGCAGATCCTCGTCTCCCCCAGCGTCGCCCGGTCTATCGAACAATTGGAACCGATCTCGACGTTGTCTTCTATAACGACGATTCCGAGCTGAGGAATCTTTTCGTACGTTCCGTCCTTTTGCGGGGCGAAGCCGAAGCCGTCGCTTCCTATCACGGTGCCGCTGTGAATCGTGACGTTCTTCCCGATTTTGCATCCCTGGTAAACAGTCACGTTGGGGTAAATAAGGGAATTCTCGCCTATCTCCACGTCCTCACCTATGACCGAGCTGTGGGAGATCTTTACCCCGTCCGCGATCCTTGCGTTGTCGAGAATGCAGACGAAAGCTCCGATTCTTACATCTTTCCCGAGCACCGCCTTCGGCGAGATGTACGCGACGGGATTCACCCCCGCCGAGAGCGGTTCCGGCGGAGGTATCATGGTCTTCAATGCAAAGACGAACGCAACGTACGGATCCTTGGCTCTCAGGAGCGTCAGGTCGGATCGTTTACTCTTGAAATTCTCGGAGACTATTACAGCGGACGCCTTGGTGGTGTCGAAATACTTCTGGTATTTCGGGTTCGCCAGGAAAGTAATCTCGCCAGGGCCTGCGTCCTCGATCTTCCCTATGCCCGAGATTTCGACTTCGGCATTACCATCGACGCTTGCTCCGATCAGCCCGGCTAAGTCGGAGACCTTCATCAGTGGATGCCTTGAGGCGGGTTCTGCGGATTAGTCGAAGGTGCAGTCGGCGATGTGGTCGAAGGTATCTTGAGCTTGTCCAGCACCTGCTGCGTGACATCGTATTTAGGGTTTGAGTACATCAGTAGGATCTGTCCGCTCTTGTCGAATATGTAGTCGTAGTCGCCCTCTTTCGCGACGTCCTGGATGGCCTGGAGGACCTTCTCCTGGACGGGCCTCATAAGAGCGTTCTGCTGCTGTGAGAGATCCCCGTTCGGGCCGAATCTCTGGTTCCTGAGATCCATGATCTTCTTCTGCATGTCACCGAGCTTCTGCTCTTCCTGAATTCTCGCCTGTTCCGGCAGGATGAGACGCCTCCGCTGGTAATCATCCGATTCCTGCTGGAGGTCGTTCTGCATCTTGTTGATTTCGGTCTGCCACTGGGAGACGAGAGCGTCGAGCTTCGTCTGCGCTTCTACGGCTTCGGGCAGCTTCTTCATGATTTCCTGGGTATCGACCCATCCGATCTTCTGCTGCGCGAAACCACTCACGCCGGCAAAGAGGATAAAGGCAGAAACGAGCGACCAAAATTTCAAAGTCGTCGTTTTCATGATCTTACTTCGTCCCTTGTCGTGTTAAAATATCGAGCACCTTGTACGTCAGGTCGTAGTCCGGGTCCGCATAAAGGATCACAGCCGCCTGGTCGTTCTTGTCGAGCACAAACTGCATCTTCTGTTCCTTGGCAACGCGCGCGATCACTCCGTACACCTTGTCGCGAATCGGCTTCAGGAGCTCTTCCCTGGTCTGGTCGAGTTCGCCGCCCTGACCAACCTTCTGCTGGCGGTAAGCAAGTATTTGCTGCTGAAGGTTGTTTATCTCCTGTTGCGCCTGCTGCTTGGCCTGATCGGTCATCATGGCCGACTGCTTCGTATATGAATCGACCTTGGTCTGATAATCTCTGGACATCTGGTCGACAGTGTCGCTCCACGCTTTCATCAAGGCATCCAGTTTCACCTGTGCAGCCTTCGCACCGGGCAGCTGATTCAGGATCGTGCTCGAATTCACGTAACCGATTCTTAACGGCTCATTCTTGGGAGAAGCCGCAAACATGAAGCCTAATGCCGACAGGATTACTGCCGAGGAAAGCAACACAATGAATTTCTCTTTCACTTCTAACCTCTTTTTTTATTTGACATCAAATTAACAGTCCTGAGACTTAAAAACTCTTTCCGAACTGGAAGTGGAAGTGCCACCCCGAGGGTCCGGTGTTCGGTCCGGTCGGATCGAAGCCGTAGCCGTAGTCAAAACCCACCAATCCGATCGGATTTATAAGGATTCTCGCGCCGAAGCCGGCCGACCTTTCAAGCTGGAATATATTCGTATGGGCCAGATCGCTCCACACATTCCCGCCTTCTGCGAAGAGCAGGACATAAACCGGCATCGGATCCTGCAGAAGCGAGAAGCGGAGCTCCATCGTCTGCTTGAACATGACCCTACCACCCGCGGGATTACCGTTCGAGTACTTGGGTCCTACAGTCTGATCGCTGTAACCTCTCAGAGGCGTGGTTGAAACATAGCCGAGTCCCGTGCCTCCCATATAAAACGTCTCCAGCTGCGGTGGCCCCAATAACTTGGGGTTAACCAGTCCGATTACTCCAAATGTCGTCCCGCTGTAGAGGACGATCCTGTTGGTTCCGAACATGGAGGTATAGAAATCCCCCGAGAATATATGTTTGTGGAAGCTGGTCTCCCCCGGAAGCGGCGGACCGGCAATTTCATCGGACAGCGAGACGCTCGACCCGACTGTCGGGAAGATAGGGCTGTCGGTACTGTTTCTGGAAATCACCTGCGTCAAGCTAACTTCACTGCTGACGCCGAGAGGATAAAGATTCGTCACTCCGCTGATGAAATCGTTCCTCTGGGCCGTAAAGATCCAGTCTGCGCGGAAGTAGTCGTCCGGCCATCTCAGCCTGCGACCGACGCTTACCGAGGCTCCGGTCATTCGAAAGTCGTTGTAGTATATCTGCCGAGTGTCGAACACGTTGACTCCGAGAGACGTGGGAGTATCCATGAACCACGGCTCGCTGAACCCGAGCGAGAATGTCCTGTAGTAGCTGCTGACGCCGAACTGCCAGGTGAAGTTCAAAACCTGTCCCGCTCCTCCCTGGAGAGGATGGCTTATATCGAAGTTGTTGAAGCTGAGCCCGATCGATCCGGTGAACCCGAAGAGCTGGCTGTACCCGATCGACATGTTGAACGTGTCGCTCGACTTCTCCTTGACGCTGTATGTCACATTGACCGTCGAGTCGTTGACTATATAGTAGTCCGGTTTGATTTTCTCCGGGTCGAAATAGTTCATCTGCGAAAGCTGCCTCACGCTCCTGATAATAAGCGCTCGTGAGAAGTATTCGCCCGGGAGGGTGAACAACTCACGCCTGATCACCTTGTCCTGGGTCTTCGTGTTTCCGCTGATGAGCACTTCACCTATGCGGAACTGGTTGCGCTCATAAACTCTTATCTTGAGATCGACCGAATCCGGCTGGATGCGCACTATTTCCGGATCGACATTGAACATCAGGTAACCGGTGTCGAGATAAAGAGAGGCGACGTCGGTCTGGTCTTTGTTGCCGCGCAGGTTCTCGTCGAATTTTTGCTCGTCGAAAACCTCTCCCGGTTTGAGTCCGAGCCGTTCGTTCAGTATGGCCGTCGGATAACGGGTGTTTCCTTCCCATGTTATGTGTCTTATGTAGTACTTCTTCCCCTCGTAGACGTCGATATGGATGAACATATCTTCCTTTTCAGGGCCGTACCATATCGAATCCGAGACTATGGAAGCATCTATGTAGCCGTGCTGCTTGTAGAAATCGACGATCTTTCCTTTGTCGTCTTCATACTTCTTCCTGTCGAACTTGGCACTTCGCCAGAACATCCACCACACTTTTTCCTTGGTATCCTCCATCGCGCCGCGGAGGTCCCCGCCGGAAAACTCCTTGTTCCCGCTGAAAGTGATGGACTCGATCTTAACTTCCTTCCCTTCGTCGATATTCACGACGAGGTTCACGGGCGCGTCCGCCGTATCCGCAACCGGTTCAAGCTTGGGATCGATCTGCGCGTTGAGGTATCCCTTATCCTCGTACTTCTTTTTCACGTTGTACACCAGCGTACTGAGGTCCTGCGGATTTACAATTTGGCCCCTGACGAGATTGATCTGGTCTTTTATGTCTTTCTCGCTGAGTTCATCGTTCCCCTTGATCGCGATGTCGTTGAGTCTCGGATACTCTTTGACCTTGATAAGGAGGAAAGCCCCGTCGCCGACGCGGTTGTCGAGAAGAATTTCGATATCCGAGAATATCCCCAGCGACCACAATTGCTTGATTGCCTGGCGGACCTTGTCCCCTCCCGGTGTGAATTCCTCACCCGACTGCAGCCCGGAATACCGAATTACGGCGGCGGCGTCGGTCTGTTTGTTCCCCTCGACCGAAATTCCCAGGATTTTCAGGGGTTTAGCCTTCTCTTCAACCTGTGCCTGCGCGGTCATAAACATCGAGCCGACCGCGAGGAGCAAAAAAAGATACTTCATCCTTACCAGATTCTTTCCGGAAAAACCATTAAGCGTGAACTGTGCGATAAAAACTCCCGTCCGGTGAACCGCCCGACGCCGGGTGCTTTCCATTCTTAGACGAGAAAATGGCGCGGTGGTTAATCCCCCCGCAAAAATCGCTCTCTGTAATCAATTGAATTGTCAAATCGTCTGGAGGCGCTTTACCTGCTCGCTCACAAGCCCGAACCTCCGCTCGCGTTTCTGAAAATCACCTATCGCTTCGTAAAGCTGTCTCCTCCGGAAATCGGGCCAATAAACCTTCGAAAAGTAAATCTCCGTGTAGGCGGACTGGTACAACAGGAAGTTGCTTATCCGCAGCTCGCCGCTCGTCCTGATGAGCAAATCGGGATCGGGCATGGCCGCGGTACTCAGGTACTTCGAGAAGAGGCTTTCATTTATATCTTCCAAACCGATCTTGCCGCTTGCGACGTCGGCAGAAATCTTCCGCGTCGCTTCCACGATTTCCTGCCTGCCCGAATAGCTCAACGCCAGATTGAGGTTCAAGCCGGTATTGCGGCCCGTTCGCTCCAGGGCGTCATTCAACTCGCGCTGCACGCCGGCCGGCAGGGATTCGACATTTCCTATGGCGGTCAGGCGAACGTTGTTTCGATAAAGCCTGTCGGTCTCGTCCCGAAGCGCTTTGACGAGAAGCCTCATAAGAGTCGAGACCTCCTGCATAGGTCTTTTCCAGTTCTCCGTCGAAAATGTGTAAAGCGTCAGACACTTGACTCCGAGTTGTCCGCATGCTTCCACTATGTCCCGGACGGAGTTGACGCCTTCGCGGTGTCCTGCGACGCGAGGCAGCGCGCGTTGCTTCGCCCACCTGCCGTTGCCGTCCATGATGATCGCGATGTGCTCGGGTATACTCCCGCTATTCTTCAGTTCTTCCTGCAGACTCTTATCATCAGAGCTCAGTCTGATCAAACTCTCCGCCTCATTTTTTTGCTGTGAAATTTAAACCCACATGCAGTAAAAATCAAGGATTTGAAAGGTGCGGAGGCGGGATAACATTCAATTTTTCCGTAGGTTACGTGAACCGAGATGCCGCAAATCACCGCCAACGGACAATCCTGAACCCGTCCGGCCTGACGCGCACGTAGGCGGCACCCAGCGAGTCGGTCCTCCAGACTTCCGTTCCCAACCTGTGCATCCTGTCAATCACATCGCGGGACGGATGTCCGAACTTGTTTCCCGCACCCACCGAGACAATCGTGAACTTCGGGCGAACCTTCTCCAGGAATTCCTCTGATGAGCTCGTGCTGCTGCCGTGATGGCCGGCTTTCAATACCGACGACTCCAGAAAATCTCCGTAAATATCGGCCAATCCGCGTTCCACACGCCGTTCGATGTCTCCTGTCAGGAGGATGCTGGTTCCGCCGATGCAAACTTTGAGTACGATCGAACCGTCATTAAACCTCGTCCTGTACGAGACGCCCGATTTCCCGACATACCGCCTGTTTGGATGGAGGACATATAGCCTGTAGTTCCGGCTTGAATCGAGGATGGTACCTGCCTCTACTGTCCGTGTCATGATCTTAAGAG
>JAHECO010000003.1 GCA_024641705.1 Candidatus Kryptoniota bacterium | reverse complement strand
CTTCAAGCCAACCCATGCTCCGCGAGTCGACTCCGCCAAGGCAAGCAAACGCTCCCTGGTCGCCTTCGGCTGTTTTATCTCTGTCATCGTCATGAAAACAATTTAACATAATCAATGCTTACTTGTAACAATATTTACTGCGTTTGTATTAGTAGAAACGCGATTCCAAGACTGCGCTAATTCTTGAGCTTGTCAAGTTTCTGTCGCAACAGATCGTTGAGTGTTTTCGGGTTTGCCTTCCCGCGTGTTTTCTTCATGATCTCGCCGACGAAAAAGCCGAAGAGCTTCTCCTTCCCGCCGATATACTTCTCCACTTCACCGGGGTTCGACTGCAGTACCTCCTCGACGACTTTCTCGATCGCCGATTCGTCAGAAACCTGCCGCAGCCCCTTCCTCTCCACGATCGCATCCGGGTCCTGTCCCGACTGCAACATTTCTTCGAACACCTCTTTGGCGATCTTAGTCGAGATTGTCCCTTCATTTATAAGGTCGATCATCCTCGAAAGCTGCGGCGGCCGTATCGCGAAATCGCGAATGTTCACCGACTTCTCGTTGACGACCCGCAGCACGTCGGTCATCACGTAGTTGCTCGCCTGCTTGTACGCCTCTTTCGACCTGACCTTGAGGTTCGAGACAACCCGTTCGTAATAATCGGCGACATCCTTTTCGCCCGTCAGGATCTCCGCGTCGTACTTCGGCAGCGAGAATTCCCGCATATACCTGTTCCGCCGCTCCATCGGGAGCTCCGGCTGAGCGGCCTTCACACGTTCGATCCACGCGTCGTCAATCGCGACCGGGACGAGATCCGGATCGGGGAAATACCTGTAGTCGTTGGCCTCTTCCTTCGAGCGCATGGGCCTTACCTCGTTCGTGTCCGCGTCGTAGAGAAGCGTTTCCTGCCTGACATGTCCACCCGATTCGAGGAGGAGGTACTGTCTTTCGATTTCAACATCGATGGCGCGCTCGACGTTGCGGAAGGAGTTCATGTTCTTGATCTCAGCCTTCGTACCGAGCTTCTCTTCGCCGCGGAGGCGGATCGAGACATTCGCGTCGCAGCGGAGCGAACCCTCTTCCATGTTTCCGTCGCAGATGCCGAGGTAAGTGACGATCTGTCTTATCTGCTGCAAATACAGATACGCTTCTTCGCCTGACCTGATGTCGGGCTTGCTGACAATCTCGAGAAGCGGCACGCCGCAGCGGTTCAGGTCGACCAGCGTGTCCGCGCCCTGGTCGTGTATCGACTTCCCGGCGTCCTCTTCCATGTGGATCCTTACGAGCCCGATCTTCTTCTGCGTCCCGTCTTTCTTTTCTATCTCCACGTAACCGTCGACACAGATCGGTTCTTCAAACTGCGAGATCTGGTACCCCTTCGGAAGGTCGGGATAGAAATAATTCTTCCTCGCGAAGATGGAATACGGAGTGATGCGGCAATGTGTGGCGAGCCCCATCTTTATCGCGAACTCGACGAGCTGCTTGTTGAGCACAGGCAGGACTCCCGGCATGCCGAGACAGACCGGGCAGACGTTCGAGTTCGGAGGGTTGCCGAACTTCGTCGAGCACCCGCAGAACGTTTTCGTTTCCGTCAGCATCTGCGAGTGAACTTCGAGTCCGATTACCGCTTCGTATTTATTCCAATCCAACTCTTAACCAGAATTTTAAATTGTGAATTTTAAATTCTCAGTTGACAATAATTCAAAATTCTCATTGAGTTAGTTCCTTAGAGCCGACACTACTTTTTCAGCGGCGTCCTTCAAACCGTTTGCGACGGCAAAATTGAGACCCGACTTCTCGAGGAGCTCCGCGCCCTCTTTGGCGTTCGTCCCTTCGAGCCTGACCACGACGGGGAGATTGACGGAGACGCGCTTTGCTGCATCTATCACTCCCTGCACCACGCGGTCGCAGCGGACTATTCCGCCGAATATGTTTATCAGGATCGCCTTAACGTTGGGATCCGATAAAATGATCTTGAAGCCGCTCGACACCGTCTCGACGTTCGCGCCGCCGCCGACATCGAGGAAGTTGGCCGGCTCACCGCCGGTCAGTTTTATAATGTCCATCGTCGCCATCGCGAGTCCGGCGCCGTTGACCATGCAACCGACGTTGCCGTCGAGTTTGATATAGTTCAGGTGCAACTTCGATGCCTCGACTTCGAGCGGAGACTCTTCGTCGAGGTCCCTGAGCTCGAGAATATCGGGATGCCGGAAGAGCGAGTTGTCATCGAAATTCATCTTCGCGTCAAGTGCCATGACGTAGCCTTCGGTCGTCAGGACAAGCGGGTTGATCTCCGCGAGGCTGGCATCCGACGCCAGGTAAGCCTTGTAGAGGGCCGTTAGAAATTTCACGCCGTTCTTATAAGCCTCGCCGGTCAGCCCGAGCCCGAACGCGAGCTTCTTCGCCTGGAACGGCATCAAGCCGAGTCCGGGGTCGACGGTTTCCTTAAGAATCTTCTCCGGCGACTCTGCCGCGACTTTTTCTATCTCAACGCCGCCTTCGGTCGATACCATAAAGACGTTCTTTGATGTCGACCTGTCGAGCACTATTCCCGCGTAAAGTTCCTTCGCGATATTGATTCCCTGTTCGATAAGGAGACGTTTGACGACCTTCCCTTCGGGACCGGTCTGGTGGGTCACAAGAGTCATACCCAGGATCTGCGACGCGAGTTGTCTTACTTCGTCCAGACTCCTGGCGATCTTCACGCCGCCGCCCTTGCCCCGTCCACCCGCATGGATTTGAGCTTTAACCACCCACACGCTGCCGCCTACTTCGCGCGCAGCCTCTACTGCTTCATCGACACTGAACGCGACTTTGCCCTTCGGGATAGCCACGTTGAACTTCTTGAGAATCTCTTTCGCCTGATATTCGTGAATCTTCATTTTGAAACCCTGTTTGATTTTGTAAAATTGGGCTAGCCTGCACTAGAAAGGTGAATTCATCCCGGGAGTCTGCTCATCCGAATGATTTTCAAACTGGTAAAGGCCAAAAACCTCTTTAGATTCGGCTCAAAGGTCTTAGGCAATATAGGAAAGCCCGGTTTGGAACTCAAGAAACGGCATCTCCATGCTGTGAGGGAGTTAGACTTCCAGATCCGGGGGAAGTAATCCCCGCATCATTTAATGAGAACGGCCTTCCTCGTCCGGGTTCCTGTCTCCGTCGTCAGCCTGTAATAGTATACCCCCGAACCGACGCGTTCCCCTGAATGATTGGTTCCATCCCAGTTAGCAAAATGTCTCCCTGCTGATTGCCTCTCCCCGTTTACGAGCGTTACTACTTTTCTTCCAAGGATATCATACACCACTAAACTCACCTTGCTGACCGCTGAAAGCTGATAGCTAATCGCTGTCGCCGGATTAAACGGGTTCGGATAATTCTGTTCGAGGACGAAGTCGGTCGGAATTCCCGGCCCATGATCGTCGATACCCGCAACCCCGCCGTTGCCAGTATAAAGGATTGTCCCGGACTCACCGACGGCGAAGCCGTGCTTCTCATCGATGAAGTAGACGGAGTACAGGTTAGGGATCTGTACTCGGGCGAAGGGCAGCGAGTAGCCGCTCCACGAATCTCCTCCGTCGGTGGACTTGACGATTCCTCCGCTCACCCCGCATGCGTAGATCACGTCGTGGGACGGTACCGACACGCTGAACAGTGGACCACTGCCGGGAACACTCGAAGGAACCATTGTCCATGACGTATCCAACGGAGCCTTCCGGAGTATCAGCGGCGAAGCCCAGAAGTCTCCTCCCACACCAACAATGAAGCCCGTCCCTCCATAACTGAAACCAAGGTCGTACGCGGCCGAGCCGAGCCCCTGCAGCGCCGGGATGACGCTCTCCTTCCATTCGGACGACGGGAAAGCGGACTTCGAACAGATAGAGTAGGGTGTCAACGCATAATTCTGTCCCTCAGCGAAAAGCGGCACGGTCGTCACGAGCGCCCGGATCGGCCATTCGCTTATCTTCTCGGAAGACCACGTCCTTCCGCTGTCGAGCGAATGATAGATCCGCCCCGAGTCAGCGCCGACATAAATATCCGATGGATCGACGTAGAGAACAGAAAGACAACTCGGGCCATAAGTAATGTAGCGGCACCAGCCCGCCATATTACCGCCCCTGATGGTGAAAACAGCTCCCTGATCTCCGACCGCCATGCCGTTCGCGGAGTCATAGAAAGCGACGGCATTCCACGGCATGACATACGACAACGGGGCGGTCAGGTCAACCCACGTCTCACCTCTGTCCGTTGTCCTGAGAATCATCCGTCCGTGGCTTACTGCGTACGCCGTCATCGTATCAATCATGACCACATCGGTAATCACGGAATCGACACCGCTGTTCTGCAGAACCCACTGCGCATGGAGCTCATCGTTCCACGCAAAAACCGAGATGACCAGAAATGAAACCAGCAGCCCCTTTTTCATAAATCCTCCTTGTCCTGAATTACATAGACAAAACTTCGCCGGTTTATGAAGAATTGGTGCCGAGAATGAGATCCAGAAACCGAAATGCCCTACGCCGTCACTACCGTAATTATTTTAGCAAACGCATACTCAATTTCAAATGCAAACGTCTTTCACATGCGTGGAATCGCCGCGGCAGGACGACACCCCTTATCCCCCTGACTCTGCTACTCCATCTTCTCGCTTTGTGCCTCTGTCCCTCTGTGCCTTTGCCCCCTTCTCGCTTTGTGCCTTTGTCCCTTTGTGCCTCTGTGCCTGCTCATAGTACCTGCATGCGCTATTCACCACGCACTCCCCGCACTTCGGATTCTTCGGCCTGCAGATTTCCCGCCCGAGAAAGGTCATCCCCATCCCGGCGGCGTGCCAGTACCCCGGCGCAACTTTCTCCATTATATCTTTCTCGATTTTGCCGGGGACGTCGGACTTTGTCATGCCCAGCCTCGGTGCGACCCGGGCCACATGCAGATCCACGATCACCCCTTCGGCTTTCCCACCCGATTCGCCGATAATCACGTTTGCAGATTTCCCTCCTATGCCGGGAAGCTTCGTAAGCTCTTCCATGGTCGTCGGGATATGCTCGTCGTCACCGACCGTCCCCGCGATAGAAACGAGCCACCCGGACTTATGCCTGAAGTTCGTTATGCCGCGGACATACGGAAACAGGTCTTCAGGCTGCGCATTCGCAAGCTCCTTCATCGAAGGGAATGCCGTGAAAAGGTCCGGAGCTATCTTGTTTATGAAGACGTCCGTGCTCCGGGATGAGAGTATCACCATCACGACAAGTTGATAGAGGCTCCTGTACTCGAGCGGGTGTTTTTTCTTGCCGTACTTTCTAAAAAGCGGCGCCAGCGCCCTGTTCCAATCGGTCTTCCGCGCCTTCGATGCCATGGATGGAACTTAGAGCGGCGCCCGGAGAGATGCAAAGCCCCGCCTCCTGAACTTGGATCTCCTGCGTTTGGCAAGGTAAAGTCGTCAGGCGACGGATGCCGCTCGCATGTCCGATTGACGTGTTCGCAACTCATTATAGATGTTCACGCTGAATTTGCCGCCGAATCTTGATTCTGACAGGGTGACATGATATTTTTTCATTCGATGACACAGATTCCAGTCAATATATTTTTCAAATATCGCTTACCGGAAGACCGCGGTATCAGCCATCCCACGAAAAAAGCTTCCCATTGATTTTGAATTGTTCACAGCATCCCCCGCACACGAACAAAGAAAATTTTGGTTTTGAGCAGCACCCCGGGAACGCCGGGTAAAATCTGAGAGGAACAATGAGATACGACGCGAGAGCTATACGCGTAATCGATTCTTCGCGCGGAGAGGAACTCGACAGGATCAGGAACGTCGTCATATTCATCGCGTTGACGGCGGTCGGTTCGAAGGTTTACATACCTCACGAGCCCGTCCCCTTCACGCTCCAGACGCTGTTCGTCGTACTCGCCGGCGCATTTCTCGGCAGGCGCGACGGAACAATCGGCATGCTCCTCTATCTCCTCCTCGGCGCGGCCGGCCTACCGGTCTTCGCGGGGCTGGAGGCAGGGGTGAGTATTTTGTTCGGCGTGACGGCGGGATATCTCTTCGGATTTGTATTGAGTGCGGCGGCAGTAGGAACTCTCATAGAACTCAGCGACTCGTTCCTGTGGACAGTCTTCTCGATGACCGCAGGCTTCCTGATAATATTCCTCTGCGGCACGGTATGGCTTAACGCATTCTTCATACACGACTGGCGCGTCTCGATCGCGCAGGGTTTTCTGATCTTTTCTTTCTGGGATTTAGTCAAGCTCGCCGCGGCCGTGGCCGTGTACCGTGCTTTCAAAGACGGTCCCTCGATTCACACCAACCATAAGTCCGGAGCATTTTCACGATGAGCGAAAGGCTTTTCGTCGTCGGATCCGCCCGGACGGAACTGGAGGAATAATGGCCAAACCACTTTTCGCCACCAAGTCTTTGGAGGATCTGACCAAGGAAGCTTCCGACACGGAACACGGTCTGAAGCGGACTCTCGGGCCTCTCAACCTCACGACCCTCGGCGTGGGCGCGATCATCGGGGCGGGAATATTCGTCCTCACCGGACAGGCCGCGGCACAGTACGCCGGCCCCGCGATAGTCCTCTCCTTCATCGTGTCCGGACTAGGATGCGCTTTTGCAGGACTCTGCTACGCCGAGTTCGCTTCGATGATCCCGATAGCCGGAAGCGCTTACACATACGCCTATGCGACTCTCGGAGAATTCCTGGCGTGGATTATCGGGTGGGACCTGATACTAGAATACCTCTTCGGCGCTTCCACCGTCGCCGTCGGTTGGTCGGGTTACGTCGTCAGCTTCTTCAAGGATTTCGGGATCACCATACCCGCCTACCTCGCCAACGCGCCGATAAACTTCGACCCGCACGGCGGATGGATAATGACGGGCGCAGTCATCAATTTCCCCGCGATGTTCATCATCGCCATCATGACGACGCTCCTGGTAATCGGCATCAGAGAGTCGGCAGGGTTCAACAATATCATCGTCATAGTCAAGGTGGCAGTAATCCTCCTCTTCGTCGGTTTCGGGCTCTCGTTCATCCACCACTCGAACTGGGTGCCGTTCATCCCGCCGAACCAGGGACACTTCGGCGAATTCGGCTGGAGCGGGATTTTCCGCGGTGCCGGGGTGATATTTTTCGCATATATAGGATTCGACGCCGTGTCGACTACGGCGCAGGAGGCGAAAAACCCGCAGAGAGATATGCCGATAGGAATCATGGGCTCGCTGGGTATTTCAACCGTTTTATACATAGTGGTTGCACTCGTCCTGACCGGGATGGTCAGCTACAAGCAGCTTCTTGTCCCCGATCCGATCGCGGTCGGCGTCGACGCAGCGGGTCCTGCGCTCTTCTGGTTGAGACCCCTCGTTAAGATCGGCGCTATCGCCGGGTTAAGTTCGGTTGTTCTCGTCATGCTCCTCGGCCAACCCAGGATATTCTACAGCATGGCGAACGACGGCCTCCTGCCGAAGAAATTCGCGGCGGTACACCCGAAATTCAGGACACCTTATATTACGACGATCGTCACCGGTACAGTCGCGATGATTGTCGCGGGACTCTTCCCGATCGGGATACTCGGAGAGCTCGTCTCCATCGGCACGCTCCTCGCGTTCGCGATCGTATCCGCCGGCGTACTCGTCATGAGACACACAAAACCCGACATCCACCGTCCGTTCAAGACGCCGTTTGTCCCCCTGGTGCCGATTCTCGGTGTAGTCGTGTCGCTCGCGCAGATGATCAGTCTCCCGTTCGATACGTGGATCAGGCTTCTCCTCTGGATGGCTATCGGGTTCGCGATTTATTTCTGGTACAGCCGCAAGCACAGCAAGGTCAGGCTGGCGGCCGGCACGAATAAATAGGCAATTGTCCGGTTTATGATGTTCACGACGGCTCCGCTTCACACCAGAGGCGGAGCCGTTCGGTTTTTGGACTTCCGGTTTTGCCGGAGTCCTTTAGGTAAAAGATGAACACGAATTGCACTAACGAAAAAGTACGGCACTCTTCACGAATAGCACGAATGTGAATAGACAATTTGACCGGACATTCGTGACATTTGAATTATTCAATCATATTCGTGTCATTTCCCGCTCATTTGTATTCGTCAAGAATGCGGGATGGCGCAAGGTGCTCACGTGTTTAGACCAAGGACCAATACGGAGGATGTATGAGCTCAACTTCTGAGGCAGTACAACCGCAGGAAGGGACACAGTTCAAACGGGAGCTCAAGCTCCTCGACTCCACGATGATCGTGATAGGCTCGATGATCGGATCGGGCATATTCATCGTCAGCGCGGACATGTCGCGCACGCTGGGCTCACCCGGGTATCTCTTGCTGACCTGGCTCATCACCGGCGCACTGACGGTCATCGGAGCTTTGAGTTACGGCGAGCTTGCCGGAATGATGCCGCACGTCGGAGGACTGTACGCCTATCTCAAGGAATCATACAGCCCGCTCTTCGGTTTTCTTTACGGCTGGACGTCGTTCCTCGTGATCCAGACCGGCACTATCGCAGCAGTTGCGGTCGCATTCGCGAAGTTCACATCGGTACTTATCCCGTCGCTCGGCGAGGGAAACATCCTGCTCACGGTCGCCGGACTGAAGATATCCGCGGCGCAGGTCCTCGCAATAGCGAGCATCGCACTCCTGACGTACATCAACACCCGCGGCGTACGCCAGGGGAAACTCGTCCAGAACATTTTCACTATCACGAAGACGCTCGCGCTGATCGGACTCATCATCCTGGGAATATTGATAGGCCGGAACGTCGCCGCGATGCATGTCAATTTCGCGGCTTTCTGGAATGCGAGCTGGACTCATGTTGCCGACGGCAAGATCGTGCTGATCCAGTCCCTGTCGGGTCCGATGCTGCTGGCGGCGATAGGGGTCGCCTCGGTCGGCTCACTTTTCTCCAGCGACGCGTGGTACGACATCACCTTCGCCGCCGGAGAGGTCGTAAGCCCCAGGAAGACGATCCCTCTGAGCCTGCTGTTCGGGACGCTTACCGTCACACTCCTCTACATCCTCGCCAACGTTGCGTACATCGTATCGCTTCCGCTAGCAGGTTCACCGGCCGGCCACGGTGTCATAGCACAGGGGATTCAATTTGCCGCGGACGACAGGGTGGGCACGGCTGCTGCCGCGATGATCTTCGGCGCTCCGGCGGCGATCATCATGGCCATTCTCATCATGATCTCCACCTTCGGCTGCAACAACGGCCTGATACTGTCGGGTCCTCGCGTCTATTACGCGATGGCAAAGGACCGGCTCTTCTTCCAGGGCACCGGCAAACTGAACGCCAAGTCCGTTCCCGGAACCGCCCTGGTCGTCCAGGGAGTATGGGCGAGCCTCCTCTGCCTCTCCGGGACGTACAGCGACCTACTCGACTACGTCATATTTGCCGTGCTGGTGTTCTTCATACTGACGATAGCCGGCATCTTTGTCCTGCGGAAGAAGCGCCCCGATGCCGAGCGGCCGTACAAGGCTTTCGGATACCCGATTCTGCCGGGGCTCTACATTCTCACGGCCGCGGCGATAGCGGTCGACCTCCTCATGTTCAAGCCGGCATACACATGGCCGGGAGTGATCATCGTCCTGTTGGGAATACCGGTCTACTTCATCTGGAAGAAGACGGCAAAGAACTGAACCGCGAAGGCGCAAAGACGCAGAGCGAAATCCATATTTCTTTGCGCCTTTGCGTCTCCGCGGTGAATCTCTTCATTTCTCCGGAGTGAACTTCCCCACCTTGTGGTGTATCGGCTTCAGTGTCCTGAGATAGGCATACATCGCGCCCAGGTCACGGTCGGTCATGCCGGCGGGTGTAATGTTCTTCGCGTATACTATACCGGGGACGCCGGCTGTCTGCCTGTCGAACTTTTCCCCGCCCTTGCCCTCGGTCCCCGGGACGAGCGGTCCTGCGTATTTCGTCCAGTCTCTTTCCGAATGGCAGTCGGCGCATCCGACCACGTGGTTCACGAGATACTCGCCGCGCGCGAGCCTTGCAGGGGTAACCTGCACTTTTATGTCGGGTGCCGGGTTGACCCTCGGGTAGGTCATGTTGAAATATGTGAGTGCGGCAAGCGCGACCAACAGAATCGCCCCCGCAACATACCCGCCTGCCTTGAAGAACTTCTTCATCGTGCTGCCTCTCCTCCTCGAGTGTTGATGGTTTGCGACCATAAGATGAAAATACCGCGTACTTCCATCGTTGAATCAAACGAATGAATGTGTTGAAGTATGATTCTTACAGTCGGTAGAGAACTTGAATTGCGCAAACAGGTTGCGAACAGATTACGGCAGGAACTCCTCCTCCGACAGAAAATAGCACGGCCCTTTCATTGAAGCAATCTCTTTTTAGGCGGTGTCTCAGTTTCAACTTTGATCAAGACAATATTTCAAACTCACCCCCTCGGTCCCGAGGTTGTCCCAAAACAAGGAAAATGTCATTCTGAAGGAGCGGAGCGACTGAAGAATCCACTTATTCGCTCTGAAAAATGGATGCTTCACTTCGTTCAGCATGACAGACAAGACTTTCTGGACAACCTCAGGTGGGGGGTGAGTTCGGAGAAGAAACACGCCACACAGGGAAAAATACTTTACATTCGTATGGTTCAGATTCCCCGAGCCCCGACGTTGGAATTCAACCATCCATCCGCTAATTTCTCGCGTACGCAATTAGGGTATGAAGATATAAGGGCAGATGTCAGGAGGCTTTATGAAGTTTGTCACTTCCTTGCTCATTCTCATTTCGGCTTCGCTTTTATACAGCTGCGGAGGATCGACCGACGCGTCGGATTCCCTCAACGGGAAAACTATTGCGCTGCAGGATTACGGTTCATCCATCGAGCAGGCTTACTACAAGGTCTGGTCGGACAGCTCCCGCGAGGAATTCGGCCGCATAACGACTGTCGGCGGCGCAACATACGTCACGATCGTGGACGACGCGGGTTACGAATACTTCTATAGTCAGGACGGATTCGCGGGATTCATCCCGCCGGGCGGAAGTCTTATCCTTTTCGACAGCCCCATGCCTTCCCTTCCCGACACTCTCACTTTCGGGAAGACCTACACAACGACGGTGACCTTCACATACGCTGGAACGCACGATACACTTAAAACAGGACAGACTCTGGTCGACAGCAGCACAGTGGTCGCGCCGTGCGGGACATTCAACGCTTGCATTCATTTCAGAACGGAGAGCACCCTCTCCGGCGGAGAAGAACCTCAGGTCATCACGAGCGAGTCCTGGCTGGCGAAGGGCCCTTCCGATGTGAAACGGAAATCGAGTTCCGGGACGGTGGCCCTTATGGTGCGGGGATACGTTAACGGACAGAGCTGGGGTGAAGGACTGCCAAAGAGAATTGCAGCCGCAGCCGGGACTTTCAGGCTGCCGTTGGCTGGACACCCGGTGATTCCACTTCCACAGAAATAGGAGCCGGGACGCGGCGGTTCACCGGCGTTGCTGAAAATGAAACACCATGTCCCTGTCGGGCATGAACCGGACACGTTTCCAGTAGTAGATCGTTCTGTCCCCTATTGCGTACACCTTGTCCGGTTGGTACGAGAATCGTGTAATCACGAGAGACGAGTCCACCACCAACTTGTACTGCGCCCATTCAAGCGGCTTGTTCCAGGTCCGCGTAGAACGCAGTATGTACATGGCGCTGTCACCCGATATTCTTTGCCTGTATGTGATGCGATACACGGCAGTGTCGTCTGCAGAAAGTCTCAGGACAAAGGCGAATCCTTCGCTTGTGCGGTCAAAGATTTCTTTCTTTTCTCCTCCGGCGGCATCAGAGACCCCGGCCGAATCCACGCTTCCCGCCTTACCGTTGAGAGGATAGAAAATCACCCTTTCCAAATTACGGTCGGAGTGGTTGCAAAACCAGTAGTAGCCGTCCACGACGAGCGATCGGCTGCTCAGGCGAAATGTTATGTCCTCCCGAAAGAAATCCACTGCCTGACCGGAGGCGACGGACGCCAGGAGCAACTGGACTAAGATGAGGATTCTCACGATCTCATTTCAACAGGATCATTGAACCTGTTTTGAACACGACTCCGTCAAGGCATAGTCTGTAGTAATACACTCCGGATGAAACCGGCCTTCCCCACATATCCACGCCGTTCCATTTCGGCGGCGATCCCCGGGTCAAGAACACGGTGAAAACCTTCTGGCCGATCGAATTGTAGATATCGATCCACCCCTTCCTGTACGTCACACCGTTCGGAATCGTGACCGCAAAATTTGTGCTGGGATTAAACGGATTCGGATAGTTCAGGATACTCACTGGCAGACTGCTCACCGAAGGACTTCTCTTTACTCCGACAACATCCGCAAAATGGATGTCGCTCTCGGTTACCGAATCGACGTGAGCCGCGAATCGCAGGGTGTCTATTCGCACATACGTTGTACCTCCGTTCGGGGTAATCCTGGCAAGCTCCGCCATTTCGAATCTCCGCGCGAAGACCCTGACCGAATAGGAACCATCGCCGGTGAGCGTTATCGGATGATAATCGGGATAACCCAGAGTATAATTACCGCTTTCGATCTTCGTCCCGTCGCCGTTGTAGATGAGGCCCTTCAACGTGCCGCAGGTCCCGGACGTGTCGTTCTCTTCGCCGATAGTCGGGTCCTTATCCAGAGTAAAGACCCCGAAACCGATCCTGCAGATCGAGTACCCGTTCGGAATGGTGTCGAGCATCGATCCCGGATAATTCCCGAAAGACACCGAATCGATCTCGGGACGTACGACGGGATATAGTGCCTGGTACGAATACAACCTGATGCAGTCTCCGTCCGGATTGAAGGACAGCGGTATTACCAGGCTGTCCGATGTCACGACAAGTATCGCGGTGCTGTCGGGCAGATAGTCGAGCCGCAGACGCGATAATCCGGTGGAAGAACCGACGAGAATACTGTCGAAATCCTGGCGGACGAACAAATTACTGGGCGTTGCAAAGTTGATTTCGAGCTCCCACTTGCCGGGCGATTGAAACCTGAATTCCGAAATAAGCGCCTGTGGCAGAAGTATGGGATTTGCCATCAGGGCGTTCGTGAATATGACCAGACAAGAGAGGAAGAGTATCTTTTTCATCTCATCACCCCCGTGATTAAGTCTCCCCTCCAACTCGCAGGAGAGCCCGATGCAGAACGTTTCATTGACTTCGGCTCTCGTGCAAAATATGCGGGAGGGCAGTTTCAGATGCAATACCCGGTTAAGGCAACGCATCCGGCCTTAGTTTGATTGTTTCGGACAGCTTCCTTAAAATATGCCCTGTAGACTGGGTCGTGAATACTTCGGCTGAAGATAGATCATAAAGGAAGTCCGGCGGGACCCTGAGAAGGGGCAGAATCTCTCGCGAATTTAAGATAATCACCTGAGTGGAACGCGCGCGCTTTGTGATCCAGTAAGGGATGCTGAAATTGGAGGAGATTCATGATAGATAGCGAGCTCCGGGGCAAGACAATCCTAGGATTTACCATACCAACCGTCCTGCTGATCATAGCGACGAGCCTCGGCGGGCTGCTGCTCGAAGGGACGTACTCTCGCGAGACGTCCGAATGGCTGGCGCAGGCGATCGCTCAGGATTTCGTGGACCTGGTGCTGATAGTCCCGACGCTTGCGGTTGCCGCATTCCTTGTCATGAGGGGAAAGAGATCCGCATGGTTCGTATGGCTGGGCGCCATGCTGTACACTTTCTACACCTTCGTAATCTACTCGTTCAGCGTCCATTTCAATGCGCTGTTTCTGGTTTACTGCTGGGCCCTCGGGTTCTCGGCGTACGCGCTCATCACGCTTCCGGTCCAGGTGGGGCCGGCGACAGTCAAAAGCTGGTTCGGAGAGACGGAACACGAGCACATCACCTCGGCGTTCGTCCTGGTTGCGGGCGTCTTGTTCTATCTGATGTGGTTGAAGGAAGATCTTCCCGCGATGATAAGCGACCAGACACCGGCAGGCCTGCAGGCGACGGGACTGATGAGCAACCCGGTACACGTGCTCGATCTCTCGCTGATACTCCCGGGTTTCATCATTACGTCGATACTTCTCCTCAGAAGACAAGCAGTCGGATATCTTTTCGCACCGGTGCTGCTGGTGTTCGGGGTGTTGATGGACATAACAATCGCGGCAATTGTGGTTGTGATGAAAGTGAGAGGGATCGGCGGCGGCGGAGCGGTGGCCTGGGTGTTCGTTATATTCGCGGCGATCGGCCTTGCAGTCCTGATCGGCTTTCTCAGACACCTGAAGAAGAAGGAAGTCTAACGGAAGAAGGGGTTTGAAATGATATCGAAGATTGAAAAAGCGATCGATACCTTTTCGAGGGGTTACAATTGCGCGCAGGCGGTTTTCTCGACATATGCGCCGTCGTTCGGAATAGATGAAGCCAAGGCGTTGAAGATCTCACAGGGATTCGGCAGCGGCATGGGCCGGCTGCAGGAAGTGTGCGGTGCAGTGACCGGGGCGTTCATGGTGATCGGTGCGCAGAACGGCAGCGCCGACCTCGATAACACTCCGGCGAAGGAGGACACCTACGCGCAGATCAAGGCTTTCAACACTCGCTTCCGGGAGCGGCATGGCACCATACTCTGCAGGGACTTGCTCGGCATCGACCTCAACACGGAGGAGGGCCAGCAGGAGTTATGGGAGAAAAATCTCCTGTCCACCGTCTGCGCGAGGTGCGTGCGTGACGCGGCGGAGATAATCGAGGAGCTGGACACGCAAGGATAGAACACAGATGACGCGGATTGGACGGATTTGCGCGGATAAGTCTTGTCAATAGAACGGCAGTTTTGACAATTTCCTGCCGGCGCCGGCCCGAGATTTTAAGGTAGTCGGACGGCGGGTAAATTCGGTGAAAGTACGCAGATTGGATATAAGGGAAATAAATGCCATATGGCAGCTTTCATGCATAGCCGGCGGGAAAAACGCCATATGACGGGATTCAGGTAGCTGGCATTTGCGCCAGTAAATACCACTAAAGGAAGGAGATTTACGTTCGATGAGCGAGTTGGAATCATTGTCGCGGGAACAGATAGTGGGACGGTTCACGAAATGTCTCTCTATCTTTTTCACGCAGTTCACTGAAAACCCGTTCTCCTTTTTTTACGAGGAGGATGCAAGAGCACATTTATTGGTTGACCTTGAGAAATCCATTGACGCAATTTCCGAATTTCCAGTTGACAACCAGTTCAAGGCATCAATTGCTTCTCCAGTCACGTCGTCAATTGTGAAAGGCGAATATCCCAATGGATACGGCGGTAGGTTTGACATTGCAGTTCTTCTCCCGAACCTTGCACACAGTTTCTACGCCGTGCCTGCCTCAATTGGCGTCGAAATAAAACTTGGCTCTGAGTACATCAAGAGCTTCAGTAAGTGTGGTGGCTTCAAAGATGACTTCAGCAATCTTAAGTTGTATCATGGAACAATCGAGATAACCGAACGGAGGAATAAGTGGGAAAAGAACAATTAAGGCTCGTCCTGGGTATAATTGGCCCAATAATATTCTCAGTCGGAATCTTTGCGCCTGTCCTCAGTGTCCCATTTGGAGAAAACATGAGCTATTTCCAAGTGGCTGGTACTGCTGAATGCGTAATCATAGGGGTCTTATCTGGAATTTCTATTGCGCTCACAAACATGCGCATGTACAAGTTCCTCTGGCTGACAGGATTTGCATCGCTCGGAGTTGTTATATACACGTTTGTCAGTTTGCAATCAAGAGTTGGTGAACTCGGCCTTCTTGGACAACTCACACAGCCAACATGGGGATGGGGTGTCTTTGTTCTCGGAATATTATGCGTAACGACCGCGGCCGTGTTGAGAACTGAGGACGAAATATGGGGAGAAGAAAAGCAGGCCGCGGTGAAAAAGGAAAAGCCAACCTTTGACCCTTCAAAGATGATGAAGAAATGCCCTCAATGCGCGGAAGAAGTCAAGTTTGAAGCTAAGGTATGTCGGTTCTGCGGTCACGCTTTCAACGCAGATGAGGTCAATGCAAGCCTTGAGGACGCCAAGCAACAATTCCAAGAAGATGAAGAAGCAAGAAAGAAAAGTGAAGAACGACTTCAACAAATTCGGGAGAGGAGAGGATGGTGAGCCATGACCTTGCCCGCGCAAACGCCAGCTAACAACCGCAAAAAAGACGCTCCCCGAATACGCGTTCCGCGTTTCGGGGCAGGCTATCATGGGATATATATCGAGTTCGCTTTTCATCCTGCTTGCCGCATTCTGGATGCTACGCAAATATTTATATGCGGCAAGCGGGACGGACTTTTTTGCGGCGGACGTTAGCCGCCATGTCTTGCCCTAGAGCATGAATACCAAAGGAGCAATGTGAAGAACCACGCTACTCATACAAACCGCCGCTCTGTTCGGCGACCTAAGATTCCACAGTCAATTGCTGAAGAAGTCATGTTCCGCGCACAAATGCGGTGTTGCGTCTGCGGTGATCGTGGAGACCAAATTCATCATATCGATCTCGACCCGACGAACAACCAGCTTGAGAATCTGGTGTTCCTTTGCTACAAAGATCACAATGAGGCGTCCATCAAAGGATCGCTTCAACGGAGGCTCACGCCAGAGTTGCTCAGGAAGTTCAGAGACGATTGGTACGACAAGGTGAAATCTGAGCGACGCCCCAGATACTCCGCGCCTGGCGGAGATTCGATTGAGATTGACGAAGATCGGCTCCGACTCACAATGGATGCCATGATCGTCTTAGAAGTTCGGAAGGCATTGTCAGCCCGTTTCTGGGAAGATTGGGAAACAGCCAAGGAAGTTCTTTCTTCTCTGCATGTTTATGTCAATATAGCTGGCGCAACTGCGAGTCTTGCGATCTTAGAAGGGCTACACCATGTCTCTGAGGCCACAAGATACAGCATGCCTGGTGATATAGCGCGCCAAATAGCCGATCTCGTATTTGACTTTCTCCCGATTCCTTCCCTGCGGCAGAAGCAGCATTCTGTAATTGGTGAGGCTCAGTTGCAGCTATTTCGCGTCGGTGCCGAGGTGGCCGATAACCTTATTTACGATGGCGCAGTTAAACTAGCAGATCTCCAAATTGTGTTTGAAGGTGCCAAGCTCTTGTGGCAAATTCATCAGTTTGCATTTGTGAACGAGGTGGAGGCGCTGATGGAAAGCTTGGAGGAAAAGTATAATAGGCTCTTTTCCACCTTGAACCGTCCTGGCCTACAGAATGCAGTCCGTCTTCTTCGGCTTTTCCACGATCAAGTGGCTACCGGTGTCCCGGAACTGCCGGAACTCCCAGATGACCTTGAACATGAAGTACTCAATCCCAAACGCCGGGCTCGACACGGCGGCTAACACCGCAAGAAAGACGTTATTTGCCATTTGCGGAACCCATATGAAAAAGGAGACCGATGAAGTTCAACCCTTTCCGAATGGAATTTGACAGCGTGCTTCACATGCTGAGAGATTACCAACTTGAGATGGAATCTCAGTTGGTGAGGATGCAGAAGGAGGCGGAAGACCGCAACGAAGCTTTTCTTAAAAATATTCAGGATGAGGAGGAACTTAATGCTGAGGAATCCATACTGCGGGATGAGTGAGGCTGTCCAGAAAGTCTTGTCTGTCATGCTGAACGAAGTGAAGCATCCATTTTTCAGAACGAATAAGTGGATTCTTCAGTCGCTCCGCTCCTTCAGAATGACATTTTCCTTGTTTTGGGACAACCTCGTTCCCACGTTCTCAACGCTACTCTTTCATCGTCCTACTCTTCCTAAACTTGGAGAACCTTCTCACTCGCTTTTCGGACTCTGTCAAGAAACGAAAGAACCTCCAAGTCCGTGCCAACGACTTAAAAGGCGATATTATTGCTCGAAGCAGGACGTACCTGCACAAGATTGCCGCGATTCCCGAATTATCACCCAATGCTTGGGAGGTGATTGAAGATCTGTCCAAGGTGAGGAATTGTATCGTGCATACTCTTGGAGAGGTTGCTCTCTCCTCAGACCAGAAGAGAATTCAAGATATTGCTACTCAAGGTATTGGACTTTCTGTTAGCCATTATGACATTGATGAAGGCTTTATTGTCGTCGAGCCTGCTTACTGTGAAAAGTCCGTGAAGGATATATCTTCCTTGATTAACGAACTATTTGATAAGGC
Organism: Candidatus Kryptoniota bacterium; assembly: GCA_024641705.1. Lineage (GTDB taxonomy): Bacteria > Bacteroidota > Ignavibacteria > Kryptoniales > JAKASW01 > JAKASW01. Next base: position 186,388 of record JAHECO010000003.1, on the reverse strand, counting down.
TGGCTATTCACCTTCCGTTGTACGATGAAAGAATCTCGGACAAGGCCGCAAACGGCAGATAACGAGCAAGAAGAAGACGCTCGATTATATAATATCGACCTCGCTTCATGCCGCGCACGTAAAGTACCCCATAAGAGGAGCGCGGCACGGGCGTGGTTCGCGCGGTTAGGCGTCATGCACGACGGCTTGTTTCAGTCTGACATAAGTTTCCTGTCAATACATTCTAACTCATCACGGAGGACACAATGTACGATAACGCTGAAGAAGTTCTGAACTCGATACTTACTATCGTCGACAAATGTCCCGACCCATTCAAGGAGAAATGCTTTGAGGTGCTACTGAAGGGATACGTGGATGCCCAACTTGGGGCCAGCGCGCCCGCCAAGTCCAATCAGACGCAACCTCAGCGACGAGGCGATCCGGAGCTGCCCTCAACGCTGGTACCAGCGACAATCTTACCTCGCTTACAGACCGCAGCAAAACGTCTAGGCCTGTCTGTGACCGAATTGGAATCCCTATTTGATTTCACGAAGGATCCTTTCGGCTTCCATGCTATCGCTGTTCCAGGCGAAAACAAAGCTGACACCGCTCGAAAAGTGGCCATGGCTATCGCGTTCAAGACCTATCTCTCAACTGGCAGTTGGATCGCTGACTGGAAAGAGGTTCAGGCAATGTCTGTAGACCAGAATTGTTATGACCGGAAGAACCATGCATACTTTCTCAGATCGGGCGGAAACTTCTTCAAGTCCGTGGAGGCCGGCAGAAACCTAGAATTGACTTCCGACGGGATCAAAGAGGCTGAAAAGTTGATCGGCGCTTTGGCTAAGGACGGACAGCGGTGACTCCATCCAGCGATGTTCTTGAGACCTATTTCGACACACTCCAAGAAATCGATGACAAGCTCGGGAAGGTTGGAAAAGCGGAGGTTACTGACCCCGGCTTAATCCAAGAGTTAGCTGAGCTTTCCAAATCATGGCTTCGTCTTTCAGAGAGTCTCCGTTCCGCGGAGTTCATTGATGGCGCCGGAATAGATACTGTAAACGGCACGATGCAGGACGTGCTTGCAAGTACGAACAAAAGGTCACGCGCCAACACTTATCGCCGGAAACTCGCCCCCGTAATCGAAGGATTCTTGGATCAATTCGTGGTTCCGCTGATCAGGTTCGAAGGTAGTCCAAGTCAGGTTGCCGGAAGGCAGCTCGTTTCCACCTTTGAGAGTCTTCTTGATCCCGACGAGGCGAAGTACGTTGACGAAGCCGCTCGGTGCTTAGCTACAAAATGCTACCGAGCCTCAATAATCCTTCTGTGGGCAGCAGCTATCGCACGCATGCATTCCGCGATTGAAATCATGGGATATAAGGCATACAATTCTGCGCTTGACATCACCCTTGCGAAAAAAGGGAATCCCTTTAATAGGGTTTCAAAATCGGGCCATATTACCAGTTTGCCTGAGTTACAGAGAGCTCGCGATTTTGATTTGATCGCCGTTGGAATGGAGCTTTGGTCCTACGACCTGCAAACATTCGAAGAGTTGGAACGCCTCCTAGGCATTAGAAACAGCGCTGCTCACCCAGGCATGTCAACACCCGCTACCCTGGACGTCCAACACTTCGCCTCAAAGGTTTCCACTTGCGTTTTCTCAAGAATAAAACCGACACCTTAATGAGTTGCCTAGTTGACATGAGATCCTCTAGCCGTCGTGCACGGACGCGGCAAAAAGACGCTCCCCGAATACGCGTTCCGTGTTTCCCGTCCAAATTATTTATATGTCGGGATGCCGCAGGGCGGCATCGGGGCAGGCTCTCATTTGTACATGCAACGTGCTCGCTCAATCCGTCCGTGCGAACCGCCCGGACGGACTGCGTGATGCGGCCACGTTATGCGCCACCGCCATATATGATCCAGATTATACTATGACAAGAATGAGCAACCCCTCATCCTTTCTCTATTTTCTCTCCGGCCTTCTGTGTGGACTTCTGGTCGGTGTTTCCCTTGACAAGCGACTGTCCGATGTTATCACAAAGTTCATCTCGGCGAGTCTGGTTATTCTCATTGCTCTTTTCTGGCGGAGATTTGAATCTTTCAGCCACAAACGATACTTGGAGACTTGGACAACAAGGCGGTCTCGTGGGAAGTGGTTTTTTGTTCTCACTCAGTACGTTTTGGTCCGAGGGGCTGTTCTCTTTGCTGCCGTGGCAGGTCCAATGATGCCAACACTAAGATTGACAGCACGCAACGCAAGTTTGTTTCTTGGCTGTTTGGCCGCACTGGCATTGTTGTTAACCTATCTAGGCCATGAGGCCTGGACATCGTGTGAGCAAGACTACGAGATTCAAGCATTGCGCCAAGCGGCGGAACAAACACGTGCCAAGAATAACTAGCGGCGTTGTCTAACACAGCGGCAACAATGACGTTCACGCATAACATATTGAATAAACGAGTTCACTCAACGGCGCCATTGTGGATGAGGAAAATACCATGCGGGCGCTCGCGATAATCCTAACCATCGCATGTTTCGCTACTTTGCCGTCTCGGGCACAAGATTCTAGCTCAAGTTCTGTAGTGGTACACTTCACGGTACCTAAGGAGTGGACACAGGTAAATGACAGCGTTTTCGTCCTCAAAGATTACGGCAAAGCGTTCGAAGAATGGTCTCACCAACTTGCTGATGGCCACATGCCGTGGAGGCTTGGCACAGCTAATACTGCCGTCAAGTGTCTCTGGGAATTCGGCATAAGAGATACGGTTCACGCACTTGTTTGGGATTTTGCAGCCTGCTTAACCGAAATCCGAAAGGACCAAGTCTTCTCACTAACCGTCGGCACGAGGCGGTACACTGTCTACCTGCGCTCTCGGTCATATGAGGACCGCTTCAAGGATGGACAAGGACACGAGCGCACGCAGGAATACTCTATACCCGTAGCTTATAAGTTGGAAATTACACGTGCTTCCCAAAACGGCGGCTAACAGACGAAGTAATGACACGCATAGGTATACCTTGAGACTTCAATTCCGCTTGTTAGATTTGAGGGAAATGATTGCCCGGATGAAGGGAGATTGCATCATTTCGCCGTACGTCTGTACTATTGCGCGGCGACAAATGATGCGGACCTACGGATACCATCAACATATCGATAGGCAGTAACGTGCAGATGTGGACTTGTCCAAAATGTAAACAACGGTTTGTCAACAGGAACCAGGCGCATTCCTGCGGCAACTACACGATCGCTGAATTCCTGGAGGGGAAGAGCAAGCGCGCGATCGGCTTGTTTCACCATTTCATCTCCGAGTACCGGAAGATCGGCAGCTTCGACCTGCATCCGGTCAAGACGCGGGTAGCCCTCCTGACCCAGATGCGATTCTGTGCGATTAACAAGGTCGGCGAAGATTTCATCGACGCCCACCTGGTGCTTGTACGGCCGTATAACCGGGCAAAATGTTTTCGCAGGATCGACAACCTGGGAAACAGGTTCTTCATACATCATCTCAGAATCCGCAACAAGTCGGACGTCAATTCCGAAGTGATAAAGTACATGAGGCTCGCGTTAGAGGTCGGCAACAGAAAACACATAGCGCAAATTCGAAATCATCGACCTGATGAAGCATACAGATAGAGTCGCCGGGATTCAAAGTACGCTGCGAACCGGGACGCCGGTAATGCTGGAACGCGTGGAGGCAGTGTCAGCGTAGGTGCCGCTGAAATATCCAAGAGCGCAAACCGACAACTGCATGGCAGGCCCGGTTCACACAGACGACATCTGTCATTCTTCCAAAGAACTGGTGCAAGTGAAGGACAATTCCAATGTGGATCGTGAAACTTCTGACGGATTTGACTATCCTGTCCCTGTCGGCAGGAATCGTGTTCTTTCTGTACAGCATCTATGAATTCGCCGCCGTGATGCGGATGAAGGAGTGGGTGTACAGGACGGGTTGGACGTCCGTGAATCTGACCGAACCTCTTACGCGCCGCCCGGAGAACACCACCCCAACCGGAACTCGCGCGGCCGGCTGCAGCAAATACAGGTTCGTGTCGGTCAACAGCTGTCTGTTCAGGGAAAGATGGCAGCCGTCTCACCTGCTGAGGATGCAAAGCGCGGTGCCGATCAAGGGTGAGATCGTTTTTCTCGGCGACAAAGCCGTGATCAGAGGAAGGGCGCCGCTCGGCATGACCGGATTCTACATCGCATTCATATTGGGTGCGGCAACGATAGAGGCCAGAGTTATACTTGAGAGGAGCGGATACGTTGCTCCGGTAATATTGGGCGCGGGAATTCTGGCGGTTGTTGCCGCAATGTACACTGTCCTGTCCGGAGAAAAAGAGAGCTTCATGGATGCTTATCAAGATCTTAAGAATGAGATTAGCAGTGAAGAAACACCTTCGTTAGAGAAGCGGTAGTTGCGTGAAATAGACACGTTTCAGCCGCGCAAAATTTAAGGGAAATGAAGATGGTCATGAAAACAGCACCCTCCATCCTTCAGGCGATCGGCAATACTCCGCTGGTTCGCCTCGGCAAAGTCGTACCTCCGAAGTCTGCCGATGTGTTGGTCAAGTTCGAATACTACAAACCCGACGGGTTCCTATAAAGACCGCATGGCACTATCCATGATCGAGGAAGCGGAGAAGCGCGGCGACCTCCGCCCGGGAATGACGGTCGTCGAATACACAGGCGGCAGCACCGGTTCCTCGCTCGCGTTCGTCTGCGCGGTAAAAGGGTACCGCTTCCGCGTCGTGTCGTCCGACGCATTCGCGAAGGAGAAACTCGAGACGATGAGAGCCTTCGGAGCCGAGTTAACGATCGTCCCGAGCAAGGGCGGGATGGTCGACCCCGATCTTGTGCCCAGGATGATGCAGCGCGCCAAAGAAATCGCGGAATCGGAACCGAGCTACTTCACCAACCAGATCAATAATACGGATGCCGCGAAAGGGTATGAAGCGATCGGCCGGGAGCTGATTGAACAGGTCGGCGGACCGATTAATGCCTTCTGCGCATCGGTCGGCACGGCGCACATGCTGATGGGCGTCGCGCACGTGATCCGTCATCTCACTCCTTCCCCGCGCATAGTCGCGCTCGAGCCGGCATCCACACCGATCATATCAAAAGGAATCAGCGGGACGCATCACGTCGAAGGCATCGGCATAGGCTTCGTGCCGCCTCTGCTCGACAAAGCTTATTACGATGAAGCACGCGGGATCGACGAGGCCGAATCGCGTGAAATGGCCTGGCGCCTCGCGAGAGAAGAAGGGATCTTCGCCGGCACGTCGAGCGGGATGAACGTACTCGGAGCATGTTTGCTCGCGCGGGAACTTGGACCTGGACACACGGTCGTTACCGTCGCGGTCGATACGGGGTTGAAGTACCTGGACGGCGACTTATACGGCAAGGCAAATGCATGACAGCTTTGTTCCATGTTCGTCGAAACCTGAACTTCGAAAGGGGAACAAGATGGTAGAGGACCTGATTACAATTCTCGTCTTCGGGGTGATCGGCTATTTCCTCGGCCGGTCCGATAAGCCTGCGTCAACGGGGTGGATGAACGTCTTGCTGGTCGTACTCCTCCTCATCGCCGCGAATATCCACGGTGCATATGTGGGGAACAACCAACTGCAGGTGCACGTGAGTGCGATCCTTGAAGGCGTGTTCGGCGGTTTACTCATAAGGAGACTGAAGCCGGGAGATGTGTCAGCGCCGCGGGATGCCGCCGATTCCATGAACCGCGTGTAAAAAGTGAAATTGTCATAGGAAAAATGATGGAGGCGCTTTTCGCGGCAGCAGTCGTAATCATACTGGCGCGGTCCGACGCCCGCGCCCAAGTCTAATGCGGTAAACGGCAAAGAGGGCGGCCCCTGACGGAGGGACGCACTTTCGCTCAGGGACATCATTTTCTTCGCTTCCGCAACATGCAATCACCGTTTGTTTTCGCAGAACTGTGGCATAAATTAGAGGAGATCGATAGACCACATTCTTGAATTTGCTGGCCGGAGACATGAAGTCTGCACCATTCGGTATGCGTACGCCAAGTCGGCCCGGGTTTCCCTACCAGGGGTCGCCCGATCGGCAGGCTGGCGGCCCGAAAGTGTCGCGAAGAACCGTGTTCGAACAGGAAAACCGAGGGGGTGATCCGTGAGATCGAAGAGACCAAAGATTAAGATGAAAACCCGCCCACGATCCGAGAATGGGCTGTTCCGCTTCCTGTTCCGCGATACCCCGATCCCGATGTGGTTGTACGATCCAAAGACCCTTGCTTTCCTCGACGTGAACGCTGCCGCCTCGGAGAAGTACGGCTACATGCGAAAAGAATTCTTGAAGATGACCGTCAAGGACATCTATCTCGCCGGGCGTGTTCGCGGCTCGCACACGGATGCGGCCGGATCGCGAAGAGAAGAAACACACAGATCACGCCACAAGATCAAAGACGGAAGCATCATCAATGTGCAGGTCACGTCGCATCGGTTGCGCATGGATGGGCGTGACGTAATCATAGCCATGGCGACGGGAATGCCGGGAAGAAAGCGAGCCGGCGGTGCTCTCAGGGAAAATGAATCACGATATCGCTATTTATTCGAGCAGAATCCGACACCGATGTTCATTTACGAAACGAGAGATCTAAAGATACTCGCGGTGAACGATGAGTTTGTCGCGAAGTACGGCTACAGCCGAGCGGAAGCCTTGAAACTCCATTTAACCGATCTGTATCCGGAACTCGAAAAGAAACCCATCGCTGATCTCGTGAGGACATTGAGGGGACACGCTTACGCAGGAGAATGGCACCATCTGCAGAAAGACGGGAAACGCATTACGATAGAGGCGCACTCTCATGGATTTACCTACGATGGACGGGCCGCGCGCGTGGTCGTCGTTTCCGACATCAGCGAACGTAAACGCGTCGAAGACGCATTGCGCGACAGCGAAAAGCGACTGACCAGGGCGGAGTCCGTTGCCCGAATGGGTTTCCTGGATTGGGATCTGAAGACGAACAGGATATTCCTTTCCGATGAGGCCTGTCGCATCCACGGCATCGAACGGCACGAGGAACTCCTGTCGCCCGAACTCATCGCGAGGGCCGTTCACCCCGATGATCTCAGCGTGGTAAACAGCGGGCTGGAACAGGCGATCAGCGGGGCGAAACCGTACGACATCGATCACAGGGTCATCAGGCCTGACGGCACAATGCGGTGGGTCCATGCCCAGGCCCAACTGTTAAGAAATTCGGAAGGGGTGCCGGAGAGGTTGCTGGGGACCGTCGTAGACATAACGGAACGCAAGCGGGCGGAAGAGGCGTTAAACGAAAGCGAGGAGCAATACAGAAAACTTGTTACTCTGCTTCCCGACGCGCTCTTCGTGAATGTCGACGCCCGGATCGTGCTCGCCAACCCGACGTGCTGCAGACTGCTCGGCGCGGCTGATCCCTCGGAACTGATCGGGAAGTCGATATTCGAGATAGTCCATCCCGAGTACCATGATAGAGTGCGTGAACGGCGGCGCGTGACACTCGCGGGCGGATCCTCCTCACTCACCGAGGAAAGATACATTCGCCTGGATGGGACCGTCGTGGATGTCGATGTGGTCTCGGCAGGAATTGAGTGGAGGGGTTCAAGAGGGACGCAGGTGATCGTTCGCGAAACGACCGAGCGAAAAAAAGCCGAACGAGAACTACGGGAAAGCCAGGAACGCTACCGCAAATTATTTGAAGATCATACGGCCGTAAAGTTCATCATCGATCCCGAAACCGGCGCTCTTCTTGATGCGAATGAGGCGGCCGTACGTTTCTATGGATGGACCCGTGAGGAACTGAAAAGGATGACGATTAGGGAAATAAATGTCCTGCCGCCCGCGCAATTGAAAACCGAGCTTGAAAAAGCGGCATCGAAAGCCCAGGACCATTTTGAGTTTCGCCATCACCTGGCTGACGGATCGGTACGAGATGTGGAAGTATTCACCAGTAAAATTGAAATCAACGGGAAATCAATCCTCGAATCTATTGTACACGATATCACCGAGCGCAAGCATGCCGAAGAGGCATTGCGCGAGAGCGAGGAGCGCTACAGGCGTTTGATCACGTTCTTGTCCGACCCGGTTTACATCCACGTCGACAGCCGCGTCACCTTTGTCAACGAGGCCATGTGCAGGCTGATTGGTGCGGAGGATCCTTCGCAGCTTCTTGGTAAATCCATCTTCGAGATACTTCACCCCGACTTCCATGAAGTCGTGAGGCGGCGTCTGCCTCTTGTTTTCAGCGGACGGACGGCCCCCATCCTTGAGGAGAAATTCGTCCGTCTGGACGGTACGTCGGTCGACGTGGAAGTGAGTGCAGTCGCTATCGAATGGCGGGGAGCTGTAGGTGTACAGGTCATGGCGCGCGATATCACCGAGCGCAAAAAGGCTGAGGCGGAAATACGGAAGCTCAACCGCATTTACAATGTGCTCAGCAATATCAACCAAGCAATCGTGCGTATTCATCATACGCAGCTGCTGTTCAGCGAAACCTGCAGGATTGCAGTTGAGCAGGGAGGGTTCGTGATGGCGTGGCTCGGTGCCGTTAATCCCGAGACGCAAAAAGTCGACGTGTTGGCTTCGTCCGGTGTCACCGACGACTACCTCCGCAATATCAACATCGACCTGAAAGACGAAAGCAGGCGGAAAGGCCCGACGGGCAGGGCGATCATATCAGGCACTTATGTCGTCTCGAATCGTATCGACCGGGATGAAAGCATGCTTCCCTGGCAGAATGGCGCTGCCAGAATGGGATACCGCTCTTCGGCCGCTTTTCCAATAAAAGTCTCCGGAAAGGTATGGGGCGTTTTCAATTTATATTCCGATGAACCCGGTTCCTTCAACGATGACGAGATCAAGCTGCTCGACGAGCTGGCAATGGATATTTCCTTTGCCATTGAATTTATCCAGGAGGAATCGGAGCGGAAGAAAGCAGAAGAGTCGCTCCAGAAGAGCGAAGAACTGCTGCAATCATCCGTGCGCGTCGCCAATATCGGCATTTTCGAGCACGACCGGCTGAACGATACTATCTTCTGGTCTCCGCGGCAACGGGAGATCTACGGCCTGGGGCCGGATGACCCCGTCACGCTACAGACTTTTCTCGCGCAGATCTATCCTGAGGACACAGACCGGGTCGTGTCCAGCGTACAGCGCGCTCACGATCCGTCGGGCGACGGCCTCTGGGATATCGAGCACCGGATCGTGCGGCGAGACGGAACGGTGCGCTGGTTGGCCGAACGGTCGCAGACCTTCTTTGAGGGGGAGGGGCGCGCGCGACACCCGGTGCGTACTGTCGGCGCTGCGCTCGACATCACCGGGCGTAAGGAAGCCGAAGAACGGCTTCGACTGTCGGACGAGATCATCAAAAGGGTAAACTCGCTCATCCTTATTGCCGACGCACACGGACGGATTACGTACGCAAGTCCTTCCATAAAGTCGATCCTCGGCTACGAGCAGGAGGAGGTACTGGGAGACGGCTGGTGGCGGCTTACACACCAGGACGATCCGGACCGGATAGATACCAGGAAAGATGTGGCAGCTGCGGCCAGGGGAGATATCCCGGTTACTGAGGCTGCTTACGAAACAAAAGTTCTGTCGAAGAACGGCGAGATTCACTGGATCCTCTGGCAGGACTCGATGGGAGTCAACCGGGAACTCATCGGGGTTGGCCAGGACATCACCGACCGCAAACAGGCGGAAGAAGCGCTGGTCCTTTCCGAACGCAAGTATAAGGACATCTTCGAGTCGGCTCCTCTAGGGATCTACCAGTCCACGCTCGACGGGAGGTTCATCACCTGCAATAGCGAACTGGCAAAAATTCTCGGCTACGACTCCCCCGAGGATTTAACCGACCTCGATATGGCAACCGACATTTACTACGAAAAGGAAGAGCGCGCCGCCCTGATTGCGCGGTTCAAGCCGCATGGCTCCGCGGCGGACCTGGAGATTCGCTGGAAGAAGAAAGACGGCGCTCCCGTTTGGATACAACTAAACTCTCGTGCCATCAGGGATGCAAACGGGAAGACACTTCGATTTGAGGGCTTCGTCCGGAATATCACGGAGCGGAAACAGGCCGAGGAACAGCTCAAACAGAACGAGACCAAGCGGCACGAGCTTGAGCTTGAGCTCATCCAGGCGCAGAAGTTGGAGAGCCTGGGCACTCTTGCCAGCGGTATCGCCCACGACTTCAACAATCTTCTCGGTGTGATTATCGGAAATGCCTCGTTACTGGAGGAGCTCCTCGGCGACAGCCCGGCTGCCTACAAGAAGAACATAGATGCCATCTTGAGGGCGTCGACAAGAGGAGCGGCCGTCGTGAAACAGATGCTTACTTTTGCCAGGAAGACGGACGTGCTCATAGAATCGGTCATGCTCAACGACCTCGTTAACGAGATCGTCAGGCTCATCCGGGAGACATTCTCCAGAACGATCCGGGTCGAAGCCGATCTTGCCCCTGACCTTCCGTCGATCGACGCCGACGCCACACAGGTCCACCAGGTATTGCTCAACCTGTGCGTTAACGCGCGGGACTCGATGCCCGACGGAGGGACGCTGATCATCACCACTTGTAGGGAATCGGGCAAAGAACTGCGTGACAGGCGGCCAAACGCCACAGCCGACAGCTACGTCGTCCTAAGCGTCGAAGACACCGGAACAGGAATGGACGAGGAAACACAGCGCCGCATCTTTGAGCCGTTTTTCACCACCAAAGAGCACGGCAAGGGAACCGGTCTCGGACTTTCCTTGGTCTTCGGAATCATGCAAAGCCATGACGGTTTCATAACCTTCCGGACCGAACCCGGCAAGGGAACGATATTCCAATGCTATTTCCCGGTACCAGCAGGGGCGCCTCAGATTCCGAAAGTCGAAACCGAACGGTCGGAAATGATTCCGGCCGGCAACGAGACGGTCCTCGTGGTGGAGGACGAAGATTTATTGAGGGAACTGCTGACTCAGATCCTCGTGTCGAAAGGATACACCGTGCTTTCGGCTGAGGATGGGGAGTGCGGGTTCGCAACTTATCAGAAACATCGGAGTGAAATCGCCCTTGTGATCTCCGATCTCGGGTTGCCAAAGTTCGGCGGGGATGAGCTCTACAGGAGACTGAAGGAAGCGGACTCCGATGTCCGGCTTATATTGTCAAGCGGTTACATCGAACCGGGGATGAGGGCAACGATTCTCGAGGAAGGCGTGAAAGATGTCATTCCAAAACCGTATAATCCTGACGAAGTACTCCGTACCGTTCGCCGCGTACTCGACGGGAATTGACAACGCACAGGGAGAGTTCCTCAGGAAAGGAGAATGCAGTTGGGCCCACAGCCTCGGGTACTGAAATGGCACAGCCGGCGCTATGTAATGCCGACGCCGCAGAGTTATCTTTGAACATGGGAAAGTACATAATCATACTTTATGCGTTGTGGCTGGCTTCCGAAATCGCACTCTCAAGGGTGAAGCTCGCCGGACCCGCCGACAAAAGGCTCGACAGGTCTTCGCTCAGGATTCTCTGGATAACGATTGCTGTCTCAGTTACGGCGGGAGTCTTCCTTGGTCTTAGTAATGTCGGTCATTTTGTAAACGGGTCACCCGTGTTCCCGATCGCCGGCACTGTGCTCATCTTTCTCGGCCTTGTCATTCGATGGGTCGCGATACTTTCGCTGAAGCGGCAGTTCACCGTCGACGTCGCAATCACGGCAGGCCACCGCCTCATCAAGAATGGTATCTACAGCATCGTGCGCCACCCTTCGTACACCGGGAGTCTCATGTCCTTTCTGGGGCTCGGACTCTCCTTCTCGAGCTACCTCAGCCTGGTGACGGTCTTCGTCCCGATCTGTGCGGCCTTTCTTTACAGGATCGATGTCGAAGAGAGAGCGCTCACCGAGGCCTTCGGCGATGAGTACACAACCTACTGCGCTTCGACGAAGCGACTGATGCCCGGCATTTACTGACAAACCGGCGCCGGTAGCGGGACGGAGATTTCCGAGACATCCCCCTCACCGGCCTCCGTCAAATCCGCCCGGGTGCAGACCTGCCTTCGGCGTGGTTATTCCCGCGTTTCCTCATATATTGGAAAAAACCCACAAGGACAAATGCAGCAGCTGAGCAGTCTGATTCTAAGGAGAAATACGGTCGTCATAAAAATCGGGACGAACCTTCTTGCCGACAAGGCGCGAGGCATCGACGGCGCGAGGATCGACTCGATAGCGAAGAGCGTCTCTTCCCTGCGCGCCGCCGGGAGGAACGTCGTCATAGTCAGCTCCGGCGCTATCGGTGCGGGCGTCGCAGCGCTGAAGCTGTCGGAGCGTCCGCGCACGATACCGGAGAAGCAGGCAACCGCCGCGATAGGCCAGCCGCTCCTCATGGAAGCTTACGAGAACGCTTTCCGCAAACACAGGCAGCCGATCGCACAGCTCCTCCTCACGAAAGACGACTTCGCCGAAAGGGCTAGGTACGTCAACGCGAAGAACACTTTCGCGGCGCTTTTCGAGAGAGGGGTCGTGCCGATCGTCAATGAGAACGACACCGTTGCGGTGGAAGAGATCAAGCTCGGCGACAACGACAACCTTTCTGCCATGGTCGCGACGCTCATCGAGGCGGCGGTCCTGATAATACTCTCGGACGTCGACGGGCTTTACACCGCCGACCCCTCGCGCGACGGCGGCGCAGAGCTTGTGCGCATCGTCGACAGGATTACGCCGCAGGTCGAGCGCTACGCGAAACGGACGCGGGGCGAGCTGAGCACCGGCGGAATGGCAACGAAGATAGAGGCGGCTAAACGCTGCATCGGTGCCGGCATCGCAGTCGTTATAACCAACGGCGCGAGGCCCGATGCCGTCGGCGAGATTTTCGCGGGGAATATTTCCGGCACGGTCTTCCTCCCGGCCGAGAAGACGCTCTCGACGCGGAAACAGTGGATCGGCTTCGTCTCACACACGAGGGGGAACATTGTCGTGGACGATGGTGCGAAGGCCGCGCTGCTGAAGAAACATAAAAGCCTCCTCCCCTCCGGGATAACCGAAGTTCGCGGCGAATTCAAAGCGCGCGACATCGTATCTGTCCTCGACCCCGCGGGCCGGCAGATAGGAAAAGGAATTACCGGCTATTCCTCTGCAGAGCTGGAGAGGATTAAGGGAAGAAAGAGCACTGAGATAGAGGCACTCCTTCACCGGAAGTCGCCGGCGGAGGTCATCCACAGGAATGATCTGGCACTTCTTGGGGAATAATGGAATGGTGGAATGATGGAATTGAAAATAGTAGGGAAGAAAGCAGAAGCGGTCGGGAAAGCAAGCGGAGTGTTGTACACTGCTTCCACGGCAAAGAAGAACGCGCTCCTTAGGGCAATCGCAACACATCTCAGCCGCGAATCCGCCGCCATAAGAAGGGCCAACGAAAAAGACCTCGCGAATGCCAGGCACGCCGGACTTTCGCCCGTCCTGCTCGACCGCCTAACGCTCGACGACAAGAGAGTTGCCCAGATGATTGCCGGCGTAAAAGACGTCATCAATCTCCCCGACCCGGTCAGCCAAGTGGTCGGTCGGAGACGACGTCCGAACGGACTCGTGATCGAAAAGGTGCGGGTGCCGCTCGGTGCGGTGGGGATAATCTACGAGGCGAGACCAAACGTCACGATCGACGCGGCGGCGCTCTGCCTGAAGGCGGGCAACGCAGTCCTACTTCGCGGGGGGTCGGAGGCGATCCGCTCGAACGCGAAGCTCGTCGAAGTCATCAAGAAGTCGCTGATGGACGTTGATCTTCCCGCGGGGTGCGTCGAGTTCATCGACACGACCGACCGAAAAGCCGTAGCAGAAATGCTGAAGCAGGACCGGTTTCTCGATATCATCATCCCCCGGGGAAGCCAGAAGCTGATAAGATACATACAGAAAAACTCCAGCGTGCCGGTCATCGCACACGGCGAGGGGAACTGCCACGTGTACGTCGACGGGTCTGCCGACCTGCGGAAGGCAGCGGATATCGTCTTCAACGCGAAGGTGCAACGCCCCTCCGTCTGCAACGCCGCCGAGAAGCTCCTCGTCCACGGGAAGGTTGCCCGAAAATTCTTGCCGCGAATAGCGGAGAGGCTGAAATCCGCGGGGGTCCAGCTCCGCGGGGACGCCAGGACGAGATCGCTGGTGAAGTACGCCATCCCGGCCACCGAGGACGACTGGTACCGCGAATACCTCGACCTCATAATGGCAGTGAAGGTCGTGCGGGATGTCGGCGAGGCGATCGAACACATCAACCGTTACGGCTCCCACCATTCTGACTCGATCGTGACGGGGAGCAGGCCGAACGGCGAGAGGTTCCTGCGCGAGGTCGACTCCGCCGCGGTCTATGTCAACGCGTCGACGCGGTTCACCGACGGCTACGAGTTCGGGCTCGGCGCGGAGATCGGAATCAGCACACAGAAACTCCACGCCCGCGGCCCGATGGGACTTGAGGAGCTGACAACCACCAAGTATATCATTCACGGAAGAGGACAGGTCAGGAAGTAGATGGAGTGGTGGAGTAATGGAGTGTTGGAATAATAGACCTTGATGGATTGGGGAGACTTGCAAGGATCTGTTTACTTCTGGCACAGCCCCGTAGGGACGCGACATAGACGGGAATTGCTATTGATGGAATGTTGCCTGCCCGACGAAGAGGCTGTCCAGAAAGTCTTGTCTGTCATGCTGAACGAAGTGAAGCATCCATTTTTCAGAACGAATAAGTGGATTCTTCAGTCGCTCCGCTCCTTCAGAATGACATTTTCCTTGTTTTGGGACAACCTCGTAGTCGGGGAATAGTGGAGTGGTGAGACGGTGAAGAGTAACCTGACCGCCGAAAAAAACCGGTACCGGCTGTACGGCGAAAAACCGTACTCTGTCGCCGTTCTGCACGGCGGGCCGGGGACACCGGGCAGCATGGGCTACCTGGCAAAAACGCTGTCGGATCAATTCGGGGTTGTCGAGCCTTTCCAGACGGCGCGATCGATTGCCGGACAGATCGAAGAGCTTCATTCTGTAATCCAATCCGTTTCCGCCGCGGCAGCCGTGAAACTCGTCGGACACTCCTGGGGGGCATGGCTGGCTTTCATCTTTACTGCGCAGTACCCGTCGCTCGTCGCCAAACTCATTCTCATAGGCGCAGGCTCGTTCGACGAGGAGCACAATTCCGATGTGAGACGAATCCGGCTCGATCGCCTCGACCGCGAAGAGAGAGCGGAAATGCTCCGACTGGGCAGCGCTTTGAACGACACGACTCCGGACGACTCCACGCGTGCCGTGTTCCGCAGTTTCGGAGAACTGATGTCCAAGGCCGATTCGTACGACTGCCTCGAAGTCGACGATGCCCCGATAGATTTCCAGCCCGGCGTGTACCGCTCGGTCTGGCCCGAGGCCGAGAGACTCAGGCACAATGGATCGCTTCTGGACCTCGCAAGCAGTATCGCGTGCCCTGTCGTGGCGATACACGGCGATTACGATCCCCACCCCGCTGCGGGCGTCCGCGATCCCCTGGCGCAGAAGCTCCGCGACTTCAGGTTCGTGCTCCTCGACAAATGCGGACACTATCCATGGAAGGAGAAACACGCGCGGGACGATTTCTTTCGTATCATTCGTAAAGAACTTTCTGAAAGAGGAGCATAGCACATGGTCAACTGGAATCCCGAACAGTATCTGAAATTCGCAGGCGAAAGGACGCAGGCCTCCGTAGACCTGGTCTCGAGAATCATGGTCGAGAAACCGGGTTCGGTCATCGACATCGGGTGCGGGCCCGGCAACAGTACCGCGGTTGTCCGCAGGAGATGGCCGGAGACCAGACTCGCCGGCCTCGACAGTTCGGAAGAGATGATAAGAAAAGCCAGGGCGGCCCTTCCGGATGTCGAATGGATAACCGGCGATGCGTCGACATACAAGTTCACCGAAATGTACGACGTCGTCTTTTCCAATGCTGCTATTCAATGGATGCAGGACCACGAGGAGCTGCTCGCCAGGCTCTTCAGGATCGTGAAGTCGGGCGGGGCACTGGCGGTGCAGGTGCCGGCAGATCAGGACTCGCCCGTCCGCCGGTCGCTGCTGTCGGTTTCGTCCCGCGAGAAATGGTCGAAGTACACATCCGGCTGCGAGAGACTGATAAACTACCGCAGCGCGGAGTACTATTACGATATACTCTCCGGAATTGCGGGCCGCTTCGACCTGTGGGAAACGGTCTATTACCATGTCCTCGAATCGAACATGAGTGTGATAGAATGGTACAAGGGGACGGCGATGCGCGCCTTTCTCGAGAAACTACCCGACGATGCGAAGAGAAAAGAGTTTGAGGACGAAGTCTTCGCCGGCTGCAAGGACCTGTACGAGGCGAGGAAGGACGGGAAGGTGCTCTATCCTTTCAGGCGGATCTTCTTCGTGGCTTACAAGTAGGGCGGGTGGGCCGGTTCAAACCGGGCTGCTTTCAAGTCTCGAAGTGCGGTGGAGCCGGAGGAAAGTCAGCCGTCATTATACTTTTCCGCCCTTAAGAACAGCACCGACCCTTTCGAGAAGTTCCCCGACCTGATACGGCTTGCCGAGAAATCCTGCCGCACCTTCCGCCATGATCGTCTGCGCTTCATTCCCCTGACCGTAGCCGCTCGACATCAGCACAAGCACCTTGTTGCTGACAGCCTTCAACCGGCGCAATGTCTCGACTCCGCTCAGCCTGGGCATAACCATATCCAGTATTACGAGGCTAACCTCGTTCATCTTTTCTGCATAAGTCCTGACGGCTGCCTCGCCATCTGCGACGGCAATTACTTTATAGCCTCCGCTCTCGAGAATTTCCGCAACAAGCTCCCTCATTGTCGGCTCGTCTTCCGCGACGAGGATCGTTGCGATTCCTCCTTCTGCCTTGCCCTCCATGCGCTGTTGCTCCTTCTGATTTTTCCTGATTGTCGAGTGGGGGATCGTGCGGCCGTACACCCCCCATATCACTTTCGATCAAGTGAAGCCCCCCGATGGTCTGCAAATGCCCATAACGACCAAAACCTTCGGCGCGGTTCCCGTAGAGCATCCCGATTTACGCGGCCGTGAGAGGGAGAATGCATCTGCTGTGACGGAAGCCGGATGAGCGGGCGAATTGCTCGTGGGGTCAATGGCGCAAAAGCCCTGTTACGCGCGCCAAAGCCGGGCCATTGACAAAGGCATCTGCGGAGCCGGGTACGTGCCCAAAGCGGCAGTTCAGGGGCTTTCTTCTGGTTGCCCGGCCCGGCCGGCCGGAGTAGCGAATTGAAACGCTCGCGAAAATTTAAGCGCAAACGGGTCGGATTTAAAGAGATGCACGTCACGTTTGCTTGATATTTACTGTATGCTTTGATATTTTTTCGAGCAAACTCATACAAAAAGGTGGAGCTTTCGCTATACAGATTGCTAACGAATTAGAAAAAAAGGTCATTTAACCGGGTCTTACCGAAGCAATCTGTGGAGTGGAAAGCATAAGAACCCATATAGGACACCTCGCCCTTCCAAGCCTCCTTGTACTTGTCATAGGGGTATCAGCATGGGCCTTCTTTGAACTTGCAAACGTCAATCGCGACTACAGCCCACGCGATGATGGCTTCGTGCGTGGCGGTGAAAGAAAACATTGGGGGGCCGAAGCCCCTGCCCCGCTGGACCCTATCCTCATAAGGCCCGTACTCGATCTCCCTGCCGGCGCACCTCTGGAAAGTGAACGGCAGGCCCCGCAGAATACATCGCGTCGAGCCGGAGGGGACGTACCGCCGGATCATGCCGGGAGCGTGCAGGCAACTCCGAACCCCGGCCTTGCCGATTCATCCGCCCGTCGCAGTGACACGACAGCCGTAACGTTGACGGACAGTCTTGGCCGCAGAGCCGGCATCGATACTTCGGCGGCGAAGCCGGATACCGTGTCGCTAGACAGCATGAAGCTTTCGGCGCGGCTCCAAGGAATGAGGCCTTCGCAGCCGCAGGCCAGAATCTTCCGGGAATACCAGTATCCTCTGTTCCTTTATTCCGGGGTGGTGCAGTACAGTACGACGCTGGACAGTACCGGAGATTTCGTGAATGTCAGGGAGACCCTGCTCAACAACGACATAAGGATGCCGCTGCAAATTCCTCTCGACGAGTACGTCAAGCTGGAGCAGGAAAACTACGTAAGGAGCACCTGGGAAACACTCGCCCATCAATACACGCTGACACAGCAGAACGAACTCGGTTCGTTCATGGCGGGAGTGACCAACATCGATATTCCCATTCCTGCAAACCCGGTGCTGAGCATTTTCGGTCCGCCTCGCATCAACCTGAGAATATCCGGGGCGGTAGACATACACGGAGCGTGGAGGAACCAGAAGTTGAACGCGCAGACCCTCTCAACGCTAGGCAACGTCACGAACCAGCCCGACTTCAAGCAGGACGTGCAGATAAATGTGAGCGGCACGGTCGGCGACAAGCTGACCATCGGTGCCAACTGGGATACGCAGAACCAGTTCGATTATGAAAACCAGCTGCAGATAAAGTACAAGGGTTACGACGACGAGGTCGTGAAGAGCGTCGAAGCGGGAAACGTCTCAATGAGCACGCCGTCGTCATTCATCGGGAGCAACCAGGCGCTTTTCGGAATAAAGACCCAGATGCAGCTCGGCCCGTTGACGTTGACGGCGCTCGCCAGTCAGCAGAAGGCTCAGAGCAAGACGCTTACCGTGAGCAACGGGTCGTCCAGCCAGACTTTTTCGCTCCACGCCTACCAATTTGCGAACAACCATTTCTTCATCGACTCACTCTACATTGCCGGATACGAGGGCTACTACCAAAAGGAAAACAACCCGTACGACCCGAACATGTTCGTGACCGACTGGGAGGTCTATGTTTCGCAGCCGCAGACTGCCGGGAATTCGAATTTGCGCCAGGCTTATGCCGTGATGAACATTCCCTCGATGCAGGCTGACCCGGCATTCTACGATTCCCTGCGCAACGCAAAATCATACACACCACCGGATTGGAAAATTGAACCGGGAAAATTTCAGAAACTCGAGCCCGGCCAGTTCACGATAGACCAGCGGACGGGAGTACTCACACTCAATACTTCTTTCCAGTCGAACCAGATAGTCGCAATCGCGTTCACAACGCAGGGCGGCTCGACATACGGTACATTCTCGTCCGCGGATACATCGACGAAGCTTCCTCTGGTTCTCAACATGATCATCCCTCAGAATCCGACTCCCGACCAGAGAGATGCGTGGCGCCTGATGCTCCGGAACATCTATGCCACCGGCGGGCTAAACCTGGACCAGAACTCCCTGAAGGATGTGCAGATCACGTACACCTCTCCCGGGCAGACCCCGCAGGACAACATCGACAACATAAACCTCCTGCAGGTCTTCGGGTTGGACAAGACCGGCGCAAACGGGGGACCGCCGGACGGACAGATGGACTGGAACCCCGGTGTGGACATCAACCCCAATACGGGCGAGATCATACTCCCGTTTCTTGAGCCTTTCAAGGAAGCGTTTGCGGCTTACTCATCGGGCGGCCAGAAAATTGCGACGCCCGATTCATTCACTTATTCGGCCATATACGACACCACCTACGACGTCGCAACCACGACGTTCGCCTCACGTGACCGGTTCCTGATTACCGGGACATACACAAGTTCGACGACATCGCATTACAACCTAGGGTTCAACCTTGTCGACGGCAGCGTGAAAGTGCTTCTCAACGGGAATCCAATGACCGCCGGGGTCGATTATACGGTGGACTATGTGACGGGCGAAGTCGATATAAAGAATCCTACAGCTCTCGCATCGGGTGCAAATGTCCAGATCCAGTACGAAACGAACGACATCTTCCAGATAGCCTCCAAATCCCTCATGGGTGCCAGAGCAGACCTGAAGGTAAACGACAATACCGATATCGGTTTCACGCTCATGAGTTACACACAGCAGTCGCCGAACGACAAGGTTCGCCTCGGCGAGGAACCGATCAGCAACCTTATCATGGGTGCCGATGCCGGGACTTCCATCGATCTCCCCTTCCTCACGAAAGCGCTCGACGCTCTCCCTCTCCTTCAGACGGCAGCGCCATCCAGGCTGTCGATCCACGGCGAGATGGCCTACATGCTCCCTAACCCGAACACGAGGACCAGCATCATCCCTGACGATAACGGACAGGGGATAGCGTACATAGACGACTTCGAGGGATCCAAGAAGAGCATTCCTCTTCCGATTACTTACACGAGCTGGACGATGGCCAGTCCGCCGGCGGTCTCGATACTCGACTCGCTGTATCCCGGTATCGCCGACACGGTGAAGAACTACTACAGGGCATGGACATACTGGTACAACAGAATACCTTCGGTGACGAGCGTGAGAGACATATGGCCGAATAAAGACGTTCCGGCGGATCAGCAGACCCAGAACGTCCTCACCGTCAGCATGCTCGACACCGTCAGAGGGCAGTTCAACAGGGCGAAGGATCTCAATTCGACATTGAAGGCGGATCCACGGCAGGCGTGGGGAGGCATGATGACGCTTCTCTCCTCCAACGCCAGCGACCTCGTATCGCAGAATATAAACTATATCGAAATATGGATGCGGATAGATAATGCCCCCGGCGACGGAACGATGCACGTGGACCTGGGCCAGATAAGCGAAGATGTCGTCGGAGATAAGGTCCTGCACACCGAAGATCCCTACGGATACAACACCCTCGCGAACGATTCACTGGACTATGGAATCGACGGGATGAACGATGCGGCAGAGCGCCAAGACTATCCATGGATTGTCGCGAATTCGGGCAGGCCGTGGGACCCGCACGGCTACGATCCCGACGGTGACGACTACTCGTACGCGCTCGGCGCGACCGCCGATACAAGCTACGCCCGGGTCAACGGCACCGATGGAAACAGGGTGATCGAGTCGGGAAGACTTCCGGACACGGAGGATTTGAACCACAACGGAAATCTCGACGCGCTGAACAGCTACTTCGAGTACGCCGTGAAGCTCGACACAACGAAGAACCCGTTCATTACCGGAGGCGGCTCGAAGGGATGGTACCAGTACATCATTCCCCTGCAGGATTACCAGCGCGCCGTGGGGAGCCCGAGCCTTTCCAATGTCCAGTACATCAGGGTGTGGTTCAACGGCATGACAGGACCGATGACGGTCAGAATCGCGGAGATGAACCTCGTCGGCAACTATTGGAGGACGCCCAACCAGAGCGACAGCACGATGCAGGTCTCGGTCGTAAGCGTCGAGGACAACCCCGGCTACAAACCGCCCGTCGCAGGACTGCAGCCGATAGATCACACGAACCCGACCGCGAATATCAAACTTAACGAACAATCGCTGGCTCTCATCCTCAACGGTTTGCAGGACGACAGCTCTCGCTACGCTTATAAGACTTTCCCTCAACCTCAGAATTTCTTCAATTACCATACTATGAAGGTGTTCGTTCACAACGACCTGCGGTTCAACTACATCGATTCGACGAACTATGACGCGGAGGTCTACCTCAGATTCGGAAGCGACGCAAACAACTTCTACGAGTACAGGCAGCCTCTCAGTCGGGGAAAGGAGGGATGGCAGGACCTGACGGTCGATTTCGCGAGCCTGACATCTATTAAGCAAAAGCGAGACTCGATAAACCAGACCTTGCCCAGACAACCGGCCGACAACGGCGTCCCCGGCGCGACATACTGGATACAGGGAAACCCGTCGCTGCAGAACGTGACTTACTTCCAGATAGGCGTGACAAACCCGCCCCATTGCGGCACCGACCTGCCACTCATCGGAGAGATATGGGTCGACGAGCTGCGTCTGACGAATGTCGACAACACGCCCGGCCTTGCATACCAGTTCACGAGCAGCGTCCAACTGGCCGACTTCGGTTCGGTATCATTCAACTTCACCCGCGTCGATCCCTACTTCCATACCCTGACGACGCAGTTCGGTTCGAGAAACACGCAGCGCAACTGGGGAATCACGGGGAGTCTCAGCCTCGAAAGGCTCCTCCCCCGCGAGTGGATCGGGACCGCGGTGCCGTTCTCATACAGCCACACGGAGTCTTTTGCGAATCCGCTCTATCTGCCGAACAGCGACATTCTGGTCACGGAGGCCGTGCAGAGAAGGAGAACCTATCTGATCGAGCAAAACCACGTGTCGCCCGATTCCGCGGCGACGCTTGCCGACAGTCTCCTGACGAGCTCCCAGACGCTTGCCGTGAGCGACCAGTGGTCGTTCTCGGGTGTGAGGATCAAGTTCCCGTCGAACAAGTGGTACATCCGCGACATCGTCGACAACATCACGATGGGTTTCAACTGGAACGGCTCGAGGTTCCGGAACCCTCAGACGAAAACGGGGACTCAGTGGTCGTGGCAGTATAATGCCGGCTATTCCGTTCAGTTCGATCCGATGGCGTATTTCACTCCCTTCCCTTCGGACACGAAGAGCGCACCCGGAGTCCAGGGGGACTTCCAGATAAGGTACTTGCCGAGCAGCCTGAGCCTTTCGCTGAATGCGACGCGATCTCTGACCGTCAACAAGCTTTGGACGCAGACGAACCCGATCGTAACGCCAAACTTCACGGCGCAGCGAGGGGGAGGAATAAACTGGAAGCTCACGAACAACGGCATCCTCAACCCAACCATCGATTACAGGTTCAACATCAGCAGCTCCCTTCTGGCCCTGGAAACCGACACAACCTCGACGGGTGCTCTTGTGTTGCTTCCGAACTCGTACGTCTTCCGGCAAATATTCCTCAACGGAGGACTGATCAATTTCGGGGACGACTACAACTTCTCCGAGCAGTTTGCCCTGACGACCCAGCCAAAGCTGCCGTTCGGGATTCAAAAGTACGCCGATTTACAGTCGAGCTACAACTCCGGCTACCAGTGGAATTACAACATTCAGAGGGGCGCCATTGGAAGAGGATCCGGGGTTAACTCTTCCGTCCAGCTCGGCACAATTATTCGTCTGAAGTCGTTGGCGGACATTCTGTTCGCGGAGACGTCGGCGCAGCAGCCTGCTCAGACGCCGGAGAGGGGCGAACGCGGGAGAGGCCGCGGACGAGGACGGGAGGAATTTGAGACGCCGGCCGAGGACACCACTTCGTCGGGAGGCACCGGCGGCCAGCTGGGAAAGATCTTTAATGTCCTTATCAAGATCCCGTTCCTCGACTACGAGAACGTAAGCCTGAATTTTTCATCGACGAACACGGCCACGAACAGCGGACTCCCGAGCCTCAGGCCCGGTATGGGCAACTTCTTCAGGGTCCCGTTCATACAGGCGAGCAACCCGGAGCTCGGCCCGTCACAGCTGTACCAGCTCGGTCTCGTTTCCGACCCGTACAGTACCCTGAACTTCTCCCCGAGGAAGACTTTCCCCTTCTTCGGCTTCTCGCTCGGCCCGACGCACCGGATAGCGATCGACGGAGTGAACATCCCCGACAACTTCTCGAACAACAACACGCTGGATATCAAGACCTCGAGGAACCTGTGGACCGGCGCGCGCCTGGACCTCTCGTGGCATGTGGGCTGGTCGTACAACCGCAACACCCAGTTCCAAACCGACTCCCGCGGCGATGCCATCCCGAGCACCGTCAGCGAGCAGATAAGCGGGCAGGTGTCCAGAAGTTTCTTTACGCTCCCGCCGGTTTTCATTTTCTCTATGTTCAAGAGCGGGATAAACCAGGTAGCCTCCATCTACCAGAACCTCAAGGCGGGCGACCCCCAAAACCTCGAGTCGAGCGACAACGAGAAAGCTTCAAAGGCATTCCTGCAAGGATTCGAAACGCTGCCCCTGCTCGACAAGTTTTTCGGAAACTACATGCCCAGAATGAACTATTCCTTTTCCTGGAGCGGCCTCGAAAAACTGCCTATGTTCAAAAGTTTCGCTTCGCAGGTCAGCCTGAACAATGCGTACCAGTCTGCATATACCCAGAACTGGCACAATTCGATCACCGGCGGACAGATCAACGATGCACAGACGATATCATACGGTTTCCAGCCGCTGATAGGGTTGAACATCGCGTTCAAGAGCTTCGGCGACGCCAACATATCGGCGTCAATCCTCTACAATACCAGCACGCAGTACGCCCTCAGCCCGTCCGCAGGAACTATCGCGCAATCGTACACCGGGCAACTCTCGATCACGGCGGATTACGCAAAGAGAGGCTTCTCGCTCCCGCTGTTCGGGTTGAACCTCAAGAACGACATCGACATCAGCGCGAGCTATTCCACTTCACAAACGAGCAGGTTGTCATACACATTCGATACGATCGCGTCCGGGGGGACACCGATAGACGGTACGAACCAGATATCGATAGAGCTCAGGTTCAAGTATGACGTGAGCCAGCGGGTTACCGCATCGATTTACTACAAGAACACGCGTGTCGTCCCGACCGTGCCGGGCTCCCCCATACCCGGCACCACGACGAACGAAGCCGGCGTCGACGTACACGTGTCGATAGCCGGATAGGAGACGACAGATGGAAAACGATCACAGGCGTTTCATGGCGCTCGCGCTGAAGGAGGCAGAAACGGCGTTCGAGCAGAAAGAGATACCGGTCGGGGCGATAATAGTCAAGGACGGCGTCGTTATCGCGAGGGCACACAACCAGGTCGAGATGCTGGCGGACCCGACCGCCCACGCGGAGATAATCGCGATCGGCGCCGCGAGCAACCACGTCGGAAGCTGGAGACTGAAGGGGTGCACTCTCTACGTAACGCTCGAACCGTGCCCCATGTGCGCGGGAGCGATAGTGCTGTCGCGCATGGACCGCGTCGTCTTCGGCAGTTACGACCCGAAGATGGGCGCCTGCTCGACGCTGTACAACATCGTGCAGGACGACAGGCTAAACCACAGGGTTGAAGTGATCGCAGGCGTGATGGAAGACGAATCACGTTTCCTGCTGAAAGAGTTTTTCGCCGGGAAGAGGGATTGAATTAGAACGGAACGGGCGCGGCCCGCGGCATCCGAAAGTGCCGACGGAAGATTCACACCGCCTTCTCGGCGGTCACTTTCTCCTTCTTGCGCTCCACGAAATACATCTCGACGGCCTGCATGTTCTTTATGGCAAGGGCGCCGCGCGGCTCGAGGGTGTACTTATCGGTTCTTCTCAGGATTTCATAGACTTGCTGCGAAACGTTTATCTTGTGCGGAAGCGATGCTGCCTCAAGGCGTGAGGCGATATTGACGGTCGGTCCCCACACGTCGTAAATGAACCTCCACGTACCGATGATCCCGGTGATGGCGGGTCCGGTATGGATGCCGATCCTCAGGGCCCAGTCATGCCCGGTCCTCGACCGCAGGTCGTCCGAATACCGGCGTACAACCTCTCTGATTTCGAGCGCCGCTTCCACCGCCTCCCCGAGCTGGTTGTCGTCCGCGAACAGGCCGCCCGCGAACATATAGCAATCACCGATCGTTTTCAGTTTCTCCAGGTTGTGCTCCCTCACGCATCCGTCGAAGGCGGTGAACATTTCCTCGAGTATCTTCAGTACTTCGCGTGCGTCAGACGTCTCGGCGATTTTGTAGAAAGACACGAAGTCCGCAAACACTATCGTCGTGGAAGGATTGTACTGCGGCGGCGGGTAGCCGGACCCGTTGATCTGTTTGACTATGTTCTCGGGAAGGATGTTCTTCAGGATGGATTCCGTTTTTTCCTTCGCCTCTTCGATCTCGACCTTCTGCCGTTCAATGGTCTTCGTGTCGAGAAACTCCTTCACCCTCGATGAGAACACCAGGCGCGACAGGACCCAGGCGACGACGACCAGCGCGGTCCCGTTGAGGTAATGCCCGAGCAGGATGTTCTGGTTCGACTGCATATGAGTTATGCCCACCATGAAGTACGCGTGTGCCAGGATGTACATAAGAAAGCTCGCCGCGCCGCTTACATAGAACGCGACCGCCACGCCGAAGAGCGCAATTATGTAGACCGTTATCAGATTGTGTATCATCTGGTCGACGGAAGAGACGGAAGCCGCCCATACAAGAATGAAGAAAATAAAGAGAAGGACGGTGACAATATGAGAGACGCGGACAGAAGCCGGGTTGGCGGGCCGTGCAAGAGTCATCAAAACGATGAAGAGGAGCAGGACCGCCTGAAGCACCACGTGAAGATAGAAGAGATACCTGTACCCGGGCATCGCATCCCACAGCCCGGCGGCACGGTGCTGGAAGTCGATGTACATCACGAAGAGATGGATGGTGAAGAGAGCTATCGCGAAAACTCTCGCCCGGTAGTAATTCGTAAAATAGGCTTCCTGAAAGAAGGGGAATCTTTCAGATGAGGGAATCGCCCTCATACTGTTCTGCCAGAACCTGAGCACAGGATTAGTCATACGTCATCCGGTCTCAGAAACATTCCAGCCGCAATGTCACAAAAAAGTAGCCAGCCATTCTTGCCTTCGGACTAAAATACAACGCTTTTTCAAAAGTAACCAATCTTTTAAATTCATAGAAAGAAACCGCTCACCGATTTAAATCAGGGAGAACAAAATGTTCCTGCAGACAGGTTCGGGAAGTATCTCATTCGAGACGAGAGGAAACGAGAAGAACAAATCGGTCATTCTCATCCACGGCTTCCCCTTCGATAAATCGATGTGGGAGGAACAGGCAGCGTTGCTCTCCGCGGACCACTTCGTCGTCGCATTCGATATCCGCGGGCACGGCGGAAGCGACGGGGGCAGCGGACAATACCTGATAGAGTTCTTCGTGGACGACCTCATCGCCCTCATGGATCACCTTGGCCTCTCGACATCATGCCTCTGCGGTTTATCGATGGGCGGCTACACCGCGCTCCGCGCGATGGAGCGGGAGCCGGCGAGGTTCTCCGGATTGGTACTCTGCGACACAAAGAGTACGACCGACACGAACGCGGCCAAGCTCAACCGCGCCAACCAGATAAAGACCATTCTCGCCGGGAAGAAAAAAGAGTTCGCGGAAGCACAGGTGAAGGCCCTCTTCGCACCCGAGAGCTTCGACCGCAACAAGGACTCGGTGGAGCGGATAAAAAAGATCATCGAGTCGACCCCCGATGCCGCACTGATAGGAGCATTGATCGCACTCGCCGCAAGAATGGATATGACCGACAGCCTCGCAAACATAGCCGTACCCACGCTCATAATCGTAGGAGAGAAGGATAAAGTAACTCCCGTGACGGACAGCGAATTCATGCAGCGGAAGATCAGGAACTCTGCGCTGCAGGTCATTGAAGGCGCCGGGCACCTTTCAAATCTCGAGAATGCCGCTCAGTTCAACTCGGCGCTCAAAAACTTTATGGCGGCAAACAATCTCTGAACGCCGGCCCGGGCGCGAGACGGCGTCTCTCTTGCCGGCTAATTTTTCAATACGGCCGGCTTATGAAGAAGTACAGGACAATCGCAATGAAGCCGTACTGCACCTGCTTCGAGACGTCGTAATAATTACGCTTGAGATAATTCCAGAATAGTGCGACGAAATACATGGCGATCGCGAGCAAGATGAAGATGCCCAGACATCCCGCATAGCCGAGACTCGGCCCGATAATCTCCGCCAGCGAGGGGAGCTTCACGCTGGAACCGTAGACGACGACGAGATGAAACACATAAATGAAGAAAGACTCCCTGCCGAAAAGTTTAAGTGCCGAAAACTCCGAACTTCTTCTCTCTTCATAGACGGCAATTCCCCAGAGTATGAGGAGGAGCAAACCGAACCTCAGCAGGAACCACGAAGGCGAATAGTCCGCAAAGTGCGGCTCGGTGAAAAGACTCTTCTCGAGCACTGAAAACAACAGCCCGACGACTGCTGCACCGCCCCCTGTAAACAGGATCTTCTTTAGGGCGCTCTTCTCTACTCTCCCGGTATCCGCGGTGTCCGAGTGATTCATGATGAATTGCGAAGCAATAGTCCCCCCGACAAGGAAGCTTGCCCACGGAAAAAGCGGAAAGAGTGAGCCGTGCAACCGGTTGAAGTACTGCACGACGAGGAGTGGGAGATGACTCGTAAAGTCGACTGAGCCCGCGAGAGGCGCCGCCAGGACGAACAGGAGAAAGAGCGAATAGAGGACGACGTTGAACTTCCTGTCGTCCTTGATCAGGACGCGGAGGATATGGAGAAGAAAAAGGGTCGCTGCAATGCATTGGAGAATATCGACAGCCGTGAAAGCGAGGATGCTGCCCTGAGGTGATTGGTAAAGTGACTTACGAAGCGAGAAAAACGGGAGATGCAGGAAGTAGCCGGTTGCCCATATGAAAAGGAGCCTTCTCAGGTGCTTCAACAGCTCGGGAGAGAATCTTCTGTACGCGAGACCTTTCCTGCTCAACGCGAGGGTGAAAGAGAATCCGGCCACGAAAAGAAATGACGGCGCGACGAGGCCGTTTACGAAATCAACGTACTTGAACGCGGCACCGGCAAGTACGGAGCCCAGCAAGAGCGCGTTCATCACGTGCGTTTCGATCATGAACAACGTCGCGAGCCCCCTGAACTGGTCGATGTAACCCAGTCTGCGTTGCGACATTAACCGAAGAATGCCTCCTTTGTATAACGACTCTTGAGTTCGCCGATGCTGTCTCCGCCGAACTTCTCGAGGACAGCGTTGGCGAGGACCGGCGCGACCACATTCTCGGCAACGACCGCGGCCGCGGGCACCGCGCAGAAATCGGACCGCTCGCGCCTCGCCTCCACAGCCTTCATCTTCGAAAGGTCGATGCTCCTAAGGGGTTTCATGAGTGTGGATATCGGCTTCATCACCGCGCGGATCCAGAGCGGCTGCCCGTTTGTCACTCCGCCCTCGAGGCCGCCGGCCCGGTTCGTCGGCCTCACGATCATCTTGTTCTTCAGGAGCATCTCGTCGTGCACCTCCGAACCGAAGAGTCCCGCGTTCCTGAAACCCTCGCCGATTTCGACCCCCTTTATGGCATGGATCGACATAATCGCCTGCGCCAGCTGGCCGTCGAGTTTCCTGTCGAACTCCACGTAGCTCCCGAGCCCGATCGGCAGTCCAGTGACGTAGACCTCGACGACGCCGCCGAGTGTATCGCCAAATTTCTTCGCGCGCCTGATTTGCCGGACCATCCTGTCCGCTATGCCGGCGTCCAGACACCTGACTTCCGACCCGTCGGTCGCGTCGGATATTTCTTCGGCGCCCTTCTTACGTCTCATCAGCTTCATCAGGACCGCATCGAGTTTTTCCCTGTCCTTGAAAGCGGCGCCCCCGATCGAATAGACGTGGCCGCCGATCATTATACCGAGTTCGGCCAGGAGCTTCCTCGCGACGGCGCTCAGCGCGACACGCATCGCGGTCTCCCGCGCGCTCGACCTCTCTATGACGTTCCTGATATCGTCGAATGAATACTTGTATTTGCCGACCATGTCGGCATGTCCAGGGCGGGCGATCGTTATCTTCTCTATCTCCTTGCCGACCGGTTCGGCGGCCATCTTCTCGCCCCAGTTTGCAAAGTCGCGGTTCCAGATCACAAGCGAGATCGGAGAGCCGAGCGTCCTGCCGTGCCTCACGCCGGTCAGTATTTCGACCCTGTCCGTCTCGATTTTCATCCTCCCGCCGCGGCCGTATCCCTGCTGCCTGCGGTAGAGCTGACGGTTTATATATTCCGCGCTCAGTTCAAGATTTGCGGGGACTCCCTCGATAATTCCGACGAGTCCTCTCCCGTGCGATTCTCCAGCTGTAAGTAGTCTCAACATGGCGGATTTAATATAAGGAAAGTCGGGAATGAGTGCTAAGAGGCACGGCGTATCTTTGCGGTCCTGAGAGTTCGGGCAGCACCACGAAAGAATCTCACATACCAATCCACAATGTGGGGGATCGCCACGTCCGTCCCTCCTTTGTCGGGACGGACTCGCGATGGCAGGAGCACTGCTTGGCCCCCCTCACACAAACTCGTCATTGCGAGGAGCCCGTCCGATCGATACGAACGGACGGACGACGTGGCAATCCCAACCATGAAACTGATTACTGTTGCACTACTATCGCCCTTACTCCGGCCGTTCCATTTTCCACTTCTTGTAGGTCTGCAACTCCTGCTCCACGAGCATAAGGCACACCGACACAACCGCAGCATCGTCGAGATACCCGATCACCGGTATGAAATCCGGAATCAGATCGATGGGGCTGACGACGTAGAGAAGTGTGAACACGATAGCCGAGATGGCCCACCAGGGGATTGCGCGGTATTCGCCGTCCCAGTAATCCTTCACTATAGAGATCAGGAGCTTAACGTCCTCGATGTACCTGCCGAGCGGACCGACATGCTCGAACTTCTGCCGGATGGAATCGGATTCCTCAACCGCTTTCTTGACCTCCGCTTCCGTGATCTTCGCAGCTCGCTTCTCAACATATTTCCTGTTAATCCATGGTACGCGCATCGTTAGACTTCCGAAGTTTACCCCGTTGCAATCTATGTGATTATCGTTGGAATTTACCCGTCATGATCCCGAATCTCAACACGGGCCATTTGAGGCGCCACGAACATCCACCCACAACTGTGCTGATTTAGATTCCGAGAATCGGATCACCCCAAATGATCCGTTAACGCACTAATCCACCTTCCCATGATTCCATTATTCCATCTTTCCCCGACTACGAGGTTGTCCCAAAACAAGGAAAATGTCATTCTGAAGGAGCGGAGCGACTGAAGAATCCACTTATTCGTTCTGAAAAATGGATGCTTCACTTCGTTCAGCATGACAGACAAGACTTTCTGGACAGCCACTCCGTCGGGCAGGCATCATTCCAATATTCCATCAATCCCTTACCCCATCCGAACCGGAAGAACTGCTCAGAGAATACTACTGATCCCCACCGAGAAGAACAGATTGTTCGGCTTGCTGAGCCTGTATGTGAGGTCCGCCCTGATGAGGCCGAAGATCTTTCCGATGCCTATCCCCGCTTCGTAATACCAACCGTTCGTCGTTGAGACGCCGTTCATCCACGACTGCCCCGCAGCGCCGTCCACCAGCAATTCTATCCCGCTCCTGTAAAGGAAAGGTACGTCCAGCGCCAGGAAGGGGACGTTGCGGAAGTTGTGTTCGACCGCCACCATAACAAACCTGTCGCCGATAAACTCGCGCGGATAAGCCGTTCTCAAAACCCCAAAAGGCGCGAATCGTCCGAGCTGTGAATCAAGCACAAAGTCTTTCTGCGGAGGGAGCGTCCCCGTCGAGATTCCCCCCGCGAACTTGATGTTCATCTGCGGCGGGAAGAGGTAACTCGTGAGAAATGTGGGAAAGTGATACGATGCCGTGAGATAGTAGCGGCTGAAATCATAATCGCTTTTCAATATCGATGGCGAGGAGTATTCCGCCGACAATTCCACCGCATTTACCGGCACGAGCCCGAGCGGGATCTTTGCCTCTCCGTATCTCAGGTCGAGCTGCACGCTTCGCATCTGTCCGTCTGCTATCGGAGGATTCGGTCGGTACACGTGTCCGAACGAAAGGATATTGAAATTCGTATGCTGAAGCGCGGTGCTTTCCTTCTCTGATAGATAGCTGATCTCTGCTGTAAGTCTACTGACCGGTTTCGCGCTCAAATATGCACGCCAGCCGTAAGTCAGATAGTAATCGCGGTAGTCGTTCCGTCCGAAGAGCGAAAAGATCGACGTAATGATCGTAGGATAGAAATCGCCGTCCGGGAAATGCGCGATATCTCTGTATGCCTCTGCACCCAGCTTGAACCTCTCGTGTGTATCGAGCGGGTACTCTCCTCCGAGACGCCACTTCAAGAGTCTGTCCGATATTCCGTACCCCGCTGCCGCGCTGACATGCCACCGCGTCGCCGATGAAGACGTGGATGCGCCCGTCGAGGAAATGGTCAGCGTATGCTTCACCGCCCCGGCTGTGTAAGTGTAGGTTCCGCCGAGAAACAACCCCTCAACCCGGTCAAATCTTATATCGATATACCTCAACGCCGATATTACATCCCCGCCTTCGAGAAGAGACGCCGTCGCGCCGGTCGGCTTGAACTGCTTCTCAAGAGTCTCCGAGCTGTCGAGTGTGCTGTAAGCCTTCGCCTCAATGCCGGTGAGCGGCAGCACTTCATGTTCTTTCCAGAACGTGGAGTCGTACTTCGAGGCGGAGGAATCGACCACGACTACCGGCTTCGCAAAGACAGAATCGGGGACTCCCCCGTTTATCCGGTAGTCGTAAATTACCGATGTCTGGTCGAATACAATCTTCGGAATAGATATCCCCGCGAAGCCCACCTTCGCTCCGAAGTCAAGAGTGATGTCCGTCGGCATCCAGAATTTGTCGTCGTACAACGAATATCGCTGGCCGTAGTTCAATTCGAGTTCGCTTATGAACGGAATGTTGAACGCCTCGTTGGGATGAAGATCGATTCCCATCACGGCGTACGAAGAATCTGCGATGGATATCTTCCCGATAAACAACGGCACGATCCTCGACTTCGGGATCACCTGTATCTCGTAAACGCTCGCGCCGTTTTTCCTGAAAGTTCTCAGCAGCTTGTAGTCGTAATAGTCGAGCGCATTGTCCGCTATCGGCCCGACGAACTTGTAGCCGGCGAGCGGAATGACATCGTCGGTGAAGTTGACGATTTCCCCGACCGAGGCGATCATATCCATCCCCGGCAGGTTCCGGGTCTCCCTTTTTTGCGTGACGACCTCTCTTAGAGTGTCCGCCTCTTTCCAGTAGCCGGTAGTGTAGGATTCGGTAATCCCCGCGATGGCAGTGTCCCTGTAGAAAGTCTGGCGGGTAAACGCCTTGAACAGGTAGGAATGGAGGAGTTTGGCCCATTCGTGTTTCTTGGCAATTGCTCTCCGGATTATGGCGTAAGCCGGGTCCTCTGCGACCGAGATGACTTCGGGCAGGACAATATCGGCCGGTTCAAGCGCGACATTCCGCGAAAGATCCCTCGCTAGATCGAAGCTGACCGAATCCGTCCGGTAACCGACGTAGCTGTAGACCAACGTGTATGTTCCGCGTGGGAGCGATATCATGTATGAGCCATCCAGATTCGTGATAGTTCCTCTGGAGGTTGAAGCGACTCTCACGTTCGCGGCGGCGAGCGGCGCGCCTGTCTTCGCGTCGGACACCCTGCCGCTTAGCGTGTAACTCGTCTGGGCCGATGCGGCAGATAGGAAGATCGACGTCAGAAATGCAAGTGCGGTATATACCCGGGTTATCATCGAATGTTATTCATATTATACTGAGAAATATCAGCAAATGTTACGCATTCATATTGGAGGTGAACCGGGCATTATGTTTTCTATGCGGTTCCATTTCATGCCGATATGCAATGATGGGCTGTTTAGAAAGGGGATTAACACGAATTGAACCAATAATATGACGTGGGCGATGGAAAGACTCTTCGTGTCCCGCACATTAATGTTTGAATATGATACGCGGGATCCCGCAAAGCGGGAAATGGCACGAATAAAAGAAAGCAGATCTCTTTACTCGTGTCATTCGATGGGGGAAAACCATAGCCCATCGATTTCTATTCGTGTGATTCATGTTCGATTTCTCCTTCCCCCGGCAAAGTAGCCCATTACTCGACATTCCCCCGTTTTTGAATTCCATCCGAAAATTGATAACTTCTACCTCGATTAATTATCCGTAAAACAACGATTTGCAGGGATGAAGAAAC
Organism: Candidatus Kryptoniota bacterium; assembly: GCA_024641705.1. Taxonomy (GTDB): domain Bacteria; phylum Bacteroidota; class Ignavibacteria; order Kryptoniales; family JAKASW01; genus JAKASW01. The sequence continues at coordinate 152,829 of JAHECO010000003.1, read as the reverse complement.
CTTTCCGCGAGAGACTGAAAGAGGGCGTGATCGTATGCGACGGGGCGATGGGAACCCTACTCGAACTCTACGAGTACGGCGAGAAGCCGCCGGAAATTCATAACATAAAAAACCCCGATATAATCGAGCGCGCCCACCGCGAGTACATACAGGCGGGCGCGGAGATAATCGAGACAAACACTTTCTCCGGGAACAGGATGCGGCTCGAGGCCTACCGCCTCGACGACCAAACCCGGGAGATAAACGAAGCGGCGGTGCAAATCGCAAGGAAGGCTGCCGAGGACAAGGTGTATGTCGCGGGGGCGGTCGGCCCGAGCGGAAGGCTCCTCCAGCCGCTCGGCAAAACGAAACTCTCAGACGTGAAGGCCGCGTTCAAGGAACAGATCGGGTACCTCCTCAAAGGGGGCGTAGATCTTCTCATACTCGAGACATTCCTCGACCTGAACGAACTCGACGCCGCTATCGACGCGGCGAAGGAGCTGTCGAAGGACATACCCATAATCGCTCAGAAGACATTCTCCGAGGACGGCGCCATACTCGCGAGCGACTTCCCGGTCGAAGTCGTCAGGCACATAAAGTCGAAGGGAGTCGATGTAGTCGGGTCCAACTGCACCGTCGGCCCGCAGAGAATGTACGGGATCATCAAGTCGGTTTATTCGGAAGACGTCGTTCTTTCCGCTCAACCGGCTGCAGGGATTCCGACGCTGGTCGACGGGAGGTCAATCTACCATGCGACACCCGAGTACTTGGCCACTTATGCGAGTCAGCTCGTGGAAGCCGGCGTTACTGTCGTGGGCGCGTGCTGCGGCTCGACTCCTTCCCACATACGGGCGATCGCCGAGGCCGTCCGCCGCGTGAAAATAGAACCGAAGCCGCTGGTGGTGAAGAGAAAGACGACCGTCGAGGAGGAAACTCCCCGGCCGGAGCCGCCGGAGCGGTCTGAATTCGCAAAGAAGCTCGGCCGGAAGTTCGTGACCACAGTCGAGCTCGACATTCCGAGAGGCCTGGATATTTCGTCGGTGCTCGAAGGAGCGAGGTCCTGCAAAGAAAACGGTATCGACGCAGTGAACATTACGGACGGCGCGAGGGCGAGGATCAGGATGAGCTCAATCGCCATCTCCCACTTGATCCAGAAGGAAGTCGGCATAGAGGCGATCACACACCTGACGACCCGGGACAGGAACATGATCGGTCTCCAGGCGGAGCTCCTTGGCGCTCACGCGCTCGGCCTGCGGAATATTCTGCTCATAACCGGCGATCCTGCGAAGATCGGGGACCTTCCCCAGGCACAGTCCGTCTTCGACATCGATTCCGTCGGCCTTGTCAGGATAGCAAAGAGCATGAACGGGGGCCTCGACTCCATGGGCAACCCGATCGGGCAAGCGACCTCGTTTTCAATCGCCTGTGCGGCGAACCCCTCCGCCGAGAGATTCGATTATGAGATCGAGAAACTCGCCAGGAAAGTAGAGTCGGGGGCCGAGGTGATATTCACACAGCCGATCTACGAGCTCAAGACCTTCACCAAATTCATGAAGGCCATCGAGCCGCTGAAGGTGCCGGTCGTGATAGGCATCCTCCCTCTGAGGGGTCACAAGCATGCCGAGTTTCTCCACCACGAGATCCCGGGGATCAGCATACCCGAGAGTATCCGCGAGAAACTGTTCCGCGCCGGCCCGGGAGGAGCCGAGGTCGGCATTGCGACATCTGCGGAGGTCCTGCGTGAAGTCAGATCGGCGGTGGCTGGCGCGTACTTGCTGCCGCCGTTCAAGAAATACGAAGTTGCCTTCAGAGTGCTCGAAATGGCGGGTGTCTGAGGGTTAAATTTTTTTAACTCTAATAAATTCAGCCTCCTGCGCTCAAAAACGAGCTTTTGGGTGGAAATCTTGGAGGACGGGGACTCCGAGCGTACCTTTTCTTGATTACCAGCGTCAAATTGGTTAGATTATTCAGCAACAAGAGTCGTGGAAACGCCGGGTTCTTTCGAAAAACTTGGTTTTGGGAGCTACTTTGGGCTCTTAGCTCAGTCGGTTCAGAGCGCTTGCTTCACACGCAAGAGGTCACTGGTTCGAGTCCAGTAGGGCCCACGGAATTCATGTAAATGGATTCTGCAAGACTCCAGGAGAGGCTTGGGCCGCTGGTTCAGAGCGTCCCGATTCAATACGTTGAATCGGGAAGGTCACTGGTTCAAGTCCAGTAGGGCCCACGGACCAATGCCGGTTCAAAGCTCCTCCCGATTAGCGGGATGGAGTCCACGACGGGAATTCGGTTGCCATTCTGTCAATAGTTGTAGTTTTGAGGTAATACTTACAATTATGAAGAACAAAGTTGCGAGACAAACGGAGGGGAAAGCGAGACTTTGATATCGAATGCAAGACAAAAGTCTCACTAGAAAGCGAGGACCAAATGGAGAAGCTAAGCGGAATCCCCTCTGAGAAGAAGCGGGTTCAAAAGAAGCAGATCGAAAACCCTCTGAGTGACCTACTCAGCGACGATGTCTATGAAAAGCTGATCGAAAACAGCCTTCTAGACTACAAGGCCGTCAGAGATTACCAGATCAAGAGGCGTTTTAAGGATCTGCGGAATTACATGAGCGTCGGGGACGCTATCGAAAAGATCCAGGACGAATACCCGTACCTGCGATTCGACACAATCCGGAAGATCGTTTACAACGCCAAGGCTGAAAAAGAGTAGAATGTTGCGGCCTCCGGGGTCCCACCCCGGAAAAAATCAACTCTTTTTCAAATCGCCGGCGTTATCGGGAATTTTCTTGAATACAATTCGGTTCTGAGAATTGTGCGAAAGCCGCCGTGTGGCTTAGTTAGGCGACCTTCGATTAGTTGTGTAAGAATCCCGTTGAAAGAAGGAGTTTAGCCATGAAGCTGTACGTCTCGAATAGCGACGAATCCGTCCGGATGTTCAAGAACGATTTCCTCGAATTCTTCTCACACGTGCACCCATCGGTGCCGGCAATACTTTACCTTCCTGTCGTGACCTACATGTTCTACACGTCGGTCGTGACCGGCATCAGCCTGTACTACATTTTCGCCCTGTTCGTACTGGGCATCTTCATCTGGAGTTTCACAGAATACACTCTCCACAGGTTCATTTTCCATTTTGTGCCCAAGAGCGGATGGGGGAAGCAAATTCATTTCATGTTCCATGGTGTTCACCACGACTACCCTAACGACTCTACACGCCTGGTGATGCCGCCGATCGTCAGCATCCCGCTGGCACTGCTCTTCTATTTCCTATTCATGAAGATCCTCGGCGCGTATTACCTCCCGCCCTTCTTCGCAGGCTTCATCGCCGGCTATCTCTCCTACGACCTGACACATTACGCGGTTCACCACTTCGGCCTGCGCGGAAAAGTGGGATTGTACTTGAAGCAGCAGCACATGCGTCACCATTACTTCGATCCCGACAATAACTACGGTGTCAGCTCACCGCTGTGGGATTTCGTGTTCGGCACTTACCTGAAGAGACAGAAGCAGGAAAGCGTTACCGTCCAGAGATAGAGAAGAATTTGCAAGACAATGTCTGAAAGGCGGCATCAGTGTGCCGCCTTCTTCATGAATAAGCAAAACGATCGCGAGGCATATGCCGATGAGCGGGCCGAAATTCTCAGACCCGCGCAGCTCCGCCCGTTTACTTACTCTCCGCTGACTCTCGAAAACCTACCTGCTGATTATTTCCTGATAGGAATTTAAAGAGGGCCGCCGTCGGTCATATTACAGAACGACTTGACAAGCCAATCTTGACAACATATGATCTTCTGCCGCTAGGGGGCGCGGTTTGCTGAACTGAAAAGGGATAACTGAAAAGAAAATCTCCACCGATTGTTTTGGCAAAGCGATTGCCGAACCCATGTTTTGGGAAACGGGCTTGATCCTTCCAGTTCCCTTCATCGCGGAACTGCGGCTCGACCTCGATTTCGTCCACTCGTTTAACAACGGAATCATAGCCGTTCGCAAGAGGGCGGTGAGCTTCTGGATGGGAGTCAACCTGTAACTGACTCTCCGCAACACAAATCGCCGCTCTCGACAGCCATCAACTTTCGCTTGACCGTTGCGCTGCAGTTGAACATCGGGGGCAGGTCACTGGAAATGGTGATTCGGAAATCCGTTACCGTTTCCCACCACACTTTTGCCTTTTACCTTTTGTCTTTTGACCTTTGACCTTTGACTTTTGCCCTTTGACTTCCCATCACACATACCCCGCGTTCTTCATGCTCAAATATCCGGTCGGCCCGACGATCAGGTGATCATGGACAGGTATGTCCAGAAACTCACCGGAGTAAACGAGATCCTTGGTAATCTGGATATCCTCCTTGCTGGGATCGAGCTTGCCGCTGGGATGGTTATGCACCACGACTATGCTCGCCGCATCCTCGAGTATCGCAAACTTGAAGACGGCACGCGCATCGACGAGGCTTGCGCTCAAAGTTCCTTCCGTCATCGTCTTCACTCGCTTCACCCTCCCAGAAGTGCTCAGCGCGATGACCTTGAACACTTCCCTCTTCTCGCCGGCAAAATCCCTCATGATGAATTTGTGAACCGCCTCCGGGTTATTGAGAAGGGCCGCATCGCTCGCGGGAGCGCTCTGCATGCGTCTCCCTATCTCGAACGCCGCAGAAAGTGTTATCGCCTTGACCGAACCGATCCCCGCAACATTCGACAGCTCGAGAGCGTCTCTCATTGAGAGGAGCGACATGGAATTGTCGAACGACATAAGGAGCTCTCTGGCGAGGTCGATCGCCGTCCGCGAACTGGATTTCGTCTTCGTCCCCGTCCTAAGGAGTATGGCGAGGAGTTCGACATCTGTGAGTTTTGTCGAGCCGTGTGAGAGAAGCTTCTCGCGCGGCTTTTCGCTTTCAGGCCACTCGCGCAGCGTGCGCGTGCCTGCTTTGGGTGGTTTGGACTTCTCCGACATAGCAGCCCCCTGCTTTTGTTGAAACCCAAGACCGTTTCGGCTCTATTTCGCGTTCACCTGACCGAGATCAATAACGTTTCCGTCTTTGAACTGCAGGATATGCAGGTAATGATTCGAGTTGTCATTTTCGAACGACATGGCCGAGTGCAGCCCCTGGTAAGTCTGCGACCTGAGAGCATTTTCCAGCGAAGCCCTCGTCGTACTCCCCGACTTGATCGCGTTCAGAAGTGCGTTCGTCAGATCGTATCCGTAGGAGACCGTCCTGTTGAAATCCACGTCGGATATTTGCGAGAGCGAATCCGTTGCCGCAATGTAGGCCGGCTGGTTGATGTTGAAGTACGTATCGCTGCAGAAAATGACTCCGTCGACGTAGAGGTCGTTGCCCAAGAGGGCGTTGAGGTCGTACCAGTCGTCGGTCCCGAGAAGCTGGGCCTTGACGTTGTAGTACGCCAGCTGCGCCCCCACGATGCCGATATCCTTTGCCGAAGTGAGCGGGATAAAGATCGCGTCAAGCGATCTCAGCGCATCGAAGACCCCGAGTGAATCCCTCAGGGTATCCGGCATGCCGAGCGAATCAGCCATCTGGATTGCGTTGCGACCGAACAGGTCGTAGGCATCTATACTGACGTTGGAGTGGCCTATGGAGTCGGTGAATGCTTGAGGCACAAACGGTTTGATCTTTTCCTGCTGGTCGGGGTTCAGTGTCCCGATGTTAACGTAAGGTTCGCCCAGCTTCGCGGCCGCCGTTTTGATCTCGCCGATAGGATCGCCGAGATCGGTCGACCCGCTCTCGAAGTATGCCGTCGCAAGCGGAGGGACGCGGAGCGAGTCGAGGATTTCGGCAAAGTACTCCGATATGGTCTTACCATACGTGTCCGACGGCGAGAGTATGGCGATCCGCTTCGCATGCAGGACATCGACGGTGTAGTAGGCCATGGCCGCAGCCCTTGCCCTGAAATCGGGATTAGCCTGGAAAACGTACGGGTTCCCCTTAGTGAGCCCAACCTGCGTGGCCGTCGGGGAAATCATGGGGATCTTGTTCTGGTTCGCGACCTTGGCCAGCGCAGAGACTTCGCTGCTGTAAACTGGTCCGATCACAGCCTTGACAGACTGGTCCTCCGTCAGCGACATCATGTCGGAGAAAAGATTCGGCACCGACCCGGCGTAGTTCCTCAGGACCAGGCCAACCTTGGTGGAGGCGGTTGCGTTATAGTCGTCAAGTGCGAGCTGTATTCCCAGCAGAAGCCTGTCGCCCACGCCGCTGCCGTATTCGAGCGGGAGGATCGCCCCGATTTTCACCTGTGCCTGACTCAGCGAGCTGTCGGCTGCTATCCTGCCAAGCCACCTGCCGACTTCACCGCTCCCGATTCCGGTCTGAGGGTATCGCTGCCTGAATTCCATCAGCACACGTTCCGCGTCCCCGAGCTTGTCCGAGAAATATGCTCTCCTGGCAAAGCCTATAGCAACGGTGACCGTCGAAAGTCGAGACCGGCAGGTTTCGAAGAGGCTGGTGATATCGCCGAAACCGAGGTTGAACGCGACAAGAGTACGCAGGCTTGCGACGGCCTGGTCCCTCACGACCTGGTTCCCCGAAGAATCGATCGCTTCGACGAACTGCGCCGCCGCTTTCGGGTAATTCCCGAGTTCGTAGTAGTTCGCCCCTTTGATATACACCATGTCGAACCTGTGTTCGTCCGAGGGGAAACGGACAAGGAAGGTGTCGATCACGCTGACGGATTCCTTGTACCTCCTCAGGTTGAACAGGCTCCTCGCCCCGTAGTAGAATGACTCCGCTGACCGCTGGTTCAGCGAGTCATCCATGACCTGGTGAAAATACTGGTAGGCTGTAGAGTAGTCCCCCTGCCGGAAACTCTGCAGCCCGAGTTTGTAATTGGTTTCGTCGGTCTGGTTGAATGTGACCTGGGCGAATACGGACGATGCGAGGATCAGCACCAGGAATGCGGAGAGGGTCCTCATTTTAGTGCCTTTTCCGCTTCCTGCTGATTCTCGATATGCGCTCGAGAGTCTCGGCGTCGTCCTCACTTATCGCATCGGCCTCGGCAAGTTCGTCGAAGATCGTCCGCGCCTTCTCTACCTCCCCGAGTGTACTGTAGAGGTTGGCAAGGACCTGGAGGACTTCCGCGCTCCTCGGGTTGATGCTAAGCGCCCTGGTGAGATAATACTCCGATTCGCCGGGCTGGCCGAGTTCGAGGAGGATCTTCCCGCACATGAGCCAGCCGGGGAAGAAATCGGGATCCGTGTCGATGAGAAGCGTGAACTCCTCCAGGGCCTCTTTCAGGTCTCCGAGGAGGTAGAACGCTGTCGCGAGATCGAGCCGGAACTCGACCGACGATTCATTAAGGCCGAGCTCGCGCTTCAGATACTTGATGGCATTCGGGAAGTTGTTCTGCTTGAGATAAATCCGTCCGAGAATGCCGTTCGCATCGGGATACTTGGCGTCGGCCTTCAGGACGAGCTTGGCTTCGGAGGCCGCCTCCTGAAAATCGTTCTCCTCCAGAAAGATCGTCGCCAGCGCAAGGTGCACGCTGGGGTTGCGCCAGGAGTCGAGCCTTCTCAGCAAAGGCAAGGCCCGTTCCATCTCGCCGAGGTTGAAGTAAAGGCTTCCGAGCGCGTACACGAGCTTGTATTCGTCCGGCCTGTTTTCCAGAGCGCCCGACAGGAGCTCCTCGGCTGCAGCGTAATTGTGGAGGCCGATGTAGATCTCGGCAAGCTTCAGGTATGCATCGGTGTATTCCGGGTCCCTGGCGATGACCCGCCTGAGGATCTGCATCGCGTGGAGCGGCTTATCCTCGCCGAGGAAAGCGACCGCCTCGTCGATCAGAATCTTCGCCGATTCGCTGAATGTTTCCGACAGTCCCATCTTCTAAATTCTTGTCCTCAGGGGAAAATAATTCCTTGCAGGCAAAGAATCACTCCCATTCGATGGTCGACGGAGGTTTGCTGCTTATGTCGTAAACTACCCTATTGACGCCCCGGACCTCGTTGATGATTCTCCCGGAGACCCTGGCCAGGATATCGTACGGGACCTGGGCCCAGTCTGCGGTCATGCCGTCCTCGCTGGTCACGGCACGGAGGGCGATCGTATACTCGTATGTCCTCTCGTCACCCATCACCCCGACCGACTGGACCGGGAGGAGGACCGCGAACGCCTGCCAGATGTCGGTGTATATCCCGTGCCTTTTGATTTCTTCTATGAAGATGTCGTCGGCGTGGCGCAGAATTTCCAGCTTTTCGGGCGTCACGTCGCTGAGGATCCTCACCGCGAGGCCTGGTCCCGGGAACGGATGCCGGTCTATGATGTCGTCGGAGATGCCGAGCGCACGTCCGACCTGCCTGACCTCGTCCTTGAACAGCAACCGGAAGGGCTCTATCAGTTCAAGCTTCATTACCTCCGGCAGCCCGCCTACATTGTGGTGGGTCTTTATCTTCGCGGACGGGCCTTTATGAGACTGCGATTCTATGACATCCGGGTAAAGAGTTCCCTGCGCGAGGAAGCGGGCTCCTTTTATGTCGTGAGCGACTTTCTCGAACACTTCGATAAAAGTGTTGCCTATGATCTTCCGTTTCTTCTCCGGGTCTGTCACGCCGTGAAGTTTCTTCAGAAATTGTTCGGACGCATCGACGTGATGGAGATTCATATCGAAATTCTTTTTGAAATACTCCACGACGTTCCTGCTCTCGTCCTTCCTCATCACGCCGTTGTCGATATGGACTGCATGCAGCTGGTTTCCGATTGCGCGCTGTATCAGGACGGCTGCAACTGCGGAGTCGACGCCGCCGCTCATGGCGCATATCACCGTTTCGTTGCCGACTCTGGCCTTTATGTCTCGCGCCGTCTCTTCGATGAAATTCCCCGGCTTCCAGTCCCCGGCGCAGCCGCATATCCTGAAGACGAAATTGCCGAGTATCTCTTTCCCCTTGGATGTATGAACGACCTCCGGATGGAACTGCACTCCGAAGATTTTCCTCTGCTCCGATTTAACGGCAGCTATAGGAGAGTTGTCCGTGTGGGCGATCGGCGCGAAGCCCTGAGGCAGCTTGGTGACCTTATCGGCGTGACTCATCCAGACTTTCGACACGTCGCCTATATCGCGCATCAGATCCTTCGCATCGTCCACAACCAGGATCGCCTTGCCGAACTCCTGGTGCGCCGACCTGTCCACTTCTCCCCCGAGAAGGTGGGCGATCACCTGCAGGCCGTAGCATATCCCCAGTATCGGGATCCCCGACTCGAAGATCCTTTTATCCGGGAGCGGAGCGCCTACCTGGTATACGCTTGAAGGACCGCCGGAAAGTATGATGCCCTTGGGTGCCAGCTCGGCGATCTTTTCGTATGGGAAATCGAAGTTTTCCACGAGGCTGAGGACGCTCAGCTCGCGGACCCGGCGCGCAATAAGCTGCGTGTACTGCGCGCCAAAATCGAGGATGAGTATTTTATCCATGGGGAATCAGAATCCTAAGGTCAAGCTACGTTTTCCAATCCTGCAACCCGGGAGCCGGGGGTGACTCAGGAGTACAACACTCTCACTGCGACGGCGTAACGCCGGGTTACTTCGCAAACGTCTTCAGCAAATCGACGTACTCGTCAAGCTCCGCGCGCGTGCGCTTCTCGGTCACCGCTACAAGGAGCCCCTTCTCGGACGGATACAAGGTCTCTACATCGACGCCCGCGAGCAGGTTCTTCTTCAGACCTGCATCTATAATATTCTTCGCCGGGACCGGTGCCGATAGGAGAAACTCGTTGAAGAAAGGCTGCCTGTACTTGAGGCTGAAGCCGGGAAGCCTGGCGATTCGGTCTGCGAGGTAATGCGCCTTGGCACTCGATTGCGCGGCAACCTCCATTATTCCCTGCTTGCCCATCAGCGACATATATATCGTGGAGGCAAGCATCATGAGGCCTTCGTTCGTGCAGATGTTCGAGGTAGCTTTCTCGCGCCTGATCTGCTGTTCACGGGTTTGAAGCGTGAGGACGAAACCTCGCGTGCCTTCGGTGTCGACAGTTACGCCGGCCAGTCTGCCCGGGAGCTTGCGTGTCAACGCTTCCTTCACGGCAAATATCCCCAGGAAAGGACCGCCGAGACTCTGCGGTATACCCAAAGGTTGTCCTTCTCCCACAACGACATCGGCTCCGTATTCGCCGGGAGGGGCGAGGAGGCCGAGTGAGATCGGGGATGCGTCGACGACATAGAGCGCCCCCGCCGCATGCGCTATCTCACCCAAAGCGAAGACATCGCTCAGTGTGCCGAGGAACGACGGCTGCTGCACGATGACCGCGGCCGTGTTGGCGTCGACGGCTTTCCTTACCGCGTCGAGGTCTGCGGCGCCGTCGCGCGCGGGAATTTCCAAAATCTCAAAACTCTGTCCGTGGACGTACGTCCTCACCACCTGTAAATAGAACGGGTGGACGGGGTGCACCGCCACTATTTTCTTCCGGCCTGTGTGGGCGACCGCCATCAGCGCCGCCTCGGCAAGACCGCTCCCCGCGTCGTACAGCGACGCATTCGAAACATCCATCCCCGTCAGGCGGCAGATCATGGTCTGGTATTCGTAGATAGACTGCAGCGTTCCCTGGCTCACCTCAGCCTGATACGGAGTGTACGCCGTATAGAATTCCGACCTCCCCAACAGCGCACCGATGGCCGAAGGGATGAAATGGTCGTAAGCTCCGGCACCCAGAAATGAGACCGCATCCTGAGTGTTGACATTCTTCCGCGCGAGCGAAGCGACGTGCTTCGTCACCTCGAACTCGCTCATCGCCGGCGGGATCTTTAGGTCGCCCTTCAGCCTGATTTCCTGCGGGATGTCTTTTATCAGTTCGTCGAAATCCTTGACCCCGATCGCCGCCAGCATTTCCCGGCGGTCGTCATCGGTATTCGGATAATAAGCCAATTTTGATACTCCGTTTTATAAGTAGGCAATAACCAGTGGATAATAAGTAGCCGGTCGCCTCCTGCCCGCTACCTACTACCTTCTACCTACTACATACTATTTTCCGACCATCTCCCGGTACTTCGCCGCATCGAGTAGGCTGCCGAGCTCGGACGCGTCGGCGATCTTCACCTTCACCATCCATCCGGCGCCGTAAGGCTCCTTGTTGACGACTTCCGGCGAGTCTTTGAGCGCCTCGTTGATCTCGACGATTTCTCCGCTCATCGGGGCGAAGAGATCGGAGACCGTCTTCACGGCTTCAATTGTACCGAATTGCTTCCCCTGCTGGAGCTTCGTTCCGACCGCGGGGAGTTCGACGAAAACCACGTCGCCCAGTTCCCCCTGCGCGTATTCAGTGATGCCGACAACGCCGGTGCCGCCGTCGACACGCACCCATTCGTGATCTTTAGTGTACTTTAACTCTGCCGGGAAATCCATCGGTTTAAATCCTTTCTGCAAGCTTGAGGACGGTGCCGGAACAACCGAACCGCCGTCTCTTCTCCTTTAGTCCGCAAAATTGAAAGAGTCCAGGAAGTGAGTGTCGAACTCCCCTTTCCTGAACTGTTCATCCTTCATCACTTTCATGTGGAAAGGTATCGTGGTAGCGATTCCCTCCACCACAAACTCTTCGAGCGCGCGGTACATCCTGTCGATCGCTTCCTCGCGCGACGAGCCGAAAGCGATGAGCTTCGCGAGAAGCGAATCATAATAAGGGGGAACCTTGTAGCCGACGTAGACGTGCGAGTCGGTCCTTACGCCGTAGCCGCCGGGAACGTGAAAGCCGGTAATCGTGCCGGGGTTCGGACGAAAATCCTTGTACGGATCCTCCGCGTTGATGCGGCACTCGATCGCGTGTCCCGTCTGCTTCAGCTTTTTCTTGCTGACCCTCGAACCCGCCGCCACGGTGATCTGTTCCTTGACGAGATCGTACCCTGTCACCTGCTCGGTAACCGGGTGCTCGACCTGGATCCGGGTGTTCATCTCCATGAAATAGAAATTCCTGTACTTGTCGACGAGGAACTCGACCGTGCCTGCGCCTTCGTATCTGACGCTCTTCGCCCCCTTCACGGCGGCCGCGCCCATCATCTCGCGAAGTTCGGCGTCGACTATGGGAGAGGGTGATTCCTCGATAAGCTTCTGGTGTCTTCTCTGGATCGAGCATTCGCGTTCGCCGAGGTGGATCACGTCGCCGTGCCGGTCGCCGAGGACCTGGATCTCCACGTGGCGCGGCTGTTCGACATATTTCTCGATATATACACCTGCATTGCCGAAGGCAGCTTCCGCTTCCGTGCGGGCCATCTGGAACTGTCTTTCAAACTCATCTGCGTTCCAGGCGAGCCTCATCCCTTTCCCGCCTCCGCCGGCAGTCGCCTTGATGATGACGGGATAACCTACCGTTTCGGCCGCTTCCCTTGCAGTCTTCACGTCATCTATGACCCCGTCGCTGCCGGGAACAACAGGCACCCCGGCCTTCCGCATCGTATCCTTTGCGGAGGCCTTATCGCCCATCATGGTGATCATATCAGGCTTGGGGCCGATAAACTTTATGCCGCTGCTCTCGCAGATTTCCGAGAACCTGGCGTTCTCGGAGAGGAAACCGTAACCGGGATGGACCGCATCCGCATTCGTGATCTCGGCGGCGGCTATGATACGCGGTATATTGAGGTAGCTCTCCCGGCTGGGAGGAGGACCGATGCAGACCGCTTCGTCCGCGAACCGCACGTGGAGCGAATCGCGGTCGGCTTCCGAGTAAACGGCAACAGTCTTGACGCCGAGCTCCTTGCAAGTCCGGATGACACGCAGCGCGATTTCGCCTCTGTTCGCAATCAGTATCTTATTAAACAACCAACTCCTCTAATTTCGGATTTCGGATCGCGAATTCTCAATTTCAAATTCGCAATTCGAAATACTAACGGATGATTCATTAAGCGGGTTCGATCAGGAACAGCGGCTGGTTGTACTCGACCGGCTGTCCGTTCTGCACAAGAACCCGGACCACTTTACCGGCGACGTCCGACTCGATTTCGTTCATGAGCTTCATCGCCTCCACGATACAGAGGACCGAGCCTTCCTGAACGCTTGAGCCGATCTGGACATATGGGTCGGCATTGGGAGCCGGGGCAGAGTAGAACGTCCCGACTATCGGGGACTTCACCTCGTGGTATTTTACGCCTTCTGCCTTCGGGGCAGGAGCCAGCGCGCCTTCCACAGCCGGGCCCGGGTTTCCCACCGGAGCTGCCACAGGCTGTGACGGAGCCTGAGCCTGCAGCACGTATTGAGGAAAGGGAAACTGTCCAGCCGAAGAATTGTGGCGGGCTTTGCTTACCCGTATCTTGGCACCTTCTTCCTCGATCTCTATTTCGTCTACCCCGCTCTCGTCTACTAGCTTGACGAGCTTCTTGATGTAGTTAAGGTCCATTTAGTCTCCAATGCTAACGTGTCGAAGAACAATCCCGATCGCGGGAACTTCCGGATGAAGAAGGAGTACGCGCGTGCCGACCTCTCGCCGAATCGTCTGCAAGCAAGCGTCGGAGACCCGGCCTTCAGGTTCGAAGCATGCCTGTCCCGGCGGGACTCTGTGGCAGGTCTACTTCACGCGCTCCACGTATGCGCCGTTGCGCGTATCTATCTTAAGAACTTCTCCCTCGTTGACGAATAGAGGAACGTTGACTGTCGCGCCCGTTTCCATCTTGGCGGGCTTCATGACGTTGTTGACACTATCGCCTTTGACGCCGGGTTCGGTTTCAACGACTCTGAGACTCACGAAAATCGGAATCTCGACGCCCGTAATCTCCGTCCCGTTGAAGAAAATCTGGATGTTCTCGTTCTCCTTCAGGAACTTGCTTCCCGCACCGACAACGTCTTCCGGCACGTGGATCTGGTCGTAGGTATCGTTGTCCATGAACACCAGCATGTCACCGTCGCGGTAAAGATACTGATAATTACGCTGCTCGATCCTGACCACATCTATATCCTGCCCTGCGCGGAACCTGTTCTCGATTACCTGTCCGGTCTTGATATTCTTCATCTTAGCGCGAACAAATGCCCGCCAGTTGCCGGGGTTTACGTGCTGAAACTCCACAATCGTCCACAAATCGTTATTGTAACGAATCGTCAACCCTGGTCTGAATTCAGAGGTAGTAGCCATAATCTCCCATAAATCTTGGTGTTTCGTGAATTTTGCCTAAAAATATAGTTTTGGAGCCCCCCAAAATCAAGGTGAGGGGGAAACTCCAGACGACGCGTCCCCTAGCTGGCGGACGGAACCGGAGCGATCCACCTCCTTCGGGCACTGCCGCGTACCCCCCCTTTTTGCCCGGTCAGACCGCCCTAACCCGGCCCAGCAGACCTCCCACCCGAACCGGCCCACCCGGTTGAGCCGAAGCCGGGCAGCGCAACCCCTTCCCCGTCCGAAGCTCCAGCCGGTCGGATGCAGGTCCGCGCTACGGATTTCCTTTACAGAATCTTGACCCCGGCGTGACCTTCCCGTCGCACGGGTTGCCTAGAATGTCGTCGAGACAAGAGAGCAATAGCATGGAACCGAGCAAGATCACCGCAATAGTCAATCCGGCGTCTGCCAACGGCCGAACCCGGATCATTTCCGGTAAAGTAGTTGAGTTCCTGAGGCAGTATTTCGGTCCGCAGCTCGTAGTGAGGACGACTTCCAGGAGAAATGAAGCTGCCGACATGGCACGCGAAGCCGCGCTCGGCGGTGACGATGCCGTCGTCGCCATCGGAGGGGATGGAACAATAAATGAAATCGTGAACGGTCTGCTGTCAACCCGGAACGGCGCGACTACCGGATGCGCGCTCGGAATCGTCAGCAGCGGAACTGGCCAGGGATTGGCGCAGAGCCTCGGCTTGCCGCCGACCGTGGACGAGCAGGTGCGGGTAATAGCATCAGGGAGGACGAAAGCCATAGAAGTAGGACTCGTCAGCTGGGAGGAGAACGGGAGCGGCCGGAGGCTGCGGTACTTCGTAAATGAATGCCAGGCCGGGATAGGCGGCCAAGTCGTGAAGAATATAGAAGCGAGCGGCAGAAAAAGGAGCGGCTTCCTCGGCTTCGGTCTCACCACCCTGAGGCTTACGCTGACGCTCGGCAACTTCGACATGCGGGTTTCGATCGACGGGGACGGAGAATATGAAATGCCTATGTTCGGAGTCGTCGTCGCCAACGGCACACACACGGGCGGCGGCATGAACCTGACGCCGAAGGCGACGTTCAACGACGGAAAGCTCGACGTTCTCTTGATCAAGACTACGAGCGTATTCAGCCGCCTCATTAATCTCCCGAAGATTTACTCGGCGAACCACTTGAAGTCGCCGCGGTTCACATATAGACAGGGGAAACGTATCACGCTCGAATCCGCCGGGCCTGTACTTCTCGAAGCTGACGGTGAAATGCTTGGCACGCTCCCCGCGGAAATATCGGTAGTCCCCAATGCAATCCAGGTATACGTTCCATCAAACGGGAGTCAACATGACTGAGAAGAAAGAATCCTTTCGGGAAGCAGTTCTGCGACTGGAGTTCGAATACAGGATCTTCGTCTCGTTCGGAATCGTCATAGCCGTCGCGCTCCTCTCTCTGAACACGTTCGATTATCTCCCTTCGCCATTTGAGGCGCTCTCCTCATTTCTCGGGATTGGGAGGGACTGGGCGCAATCCGCGGCGTATCTCATTGCGGCGGTATTCATGGTCGCGGCGAGCGCACTGAGGATCTGGGCGGGGAGCACTCTCAGCTCGCACCGGATGATGGCGTTCCAGGTCCAGACGGACAGCCTCCTTACCGATCCCCCATACACGCTCTGCAGGAACCCTATTTACCTCGCCGACTTCACCGCCTTCTGCGGATTTGCCGTTGTCATGCCCTCGATTGCGGTATCGCTCCCCTTTTTCCTCCTGTTGCATTACAGGAGACTAATCGCATACGAGCAAACCGAATTGCGCGGGGAATACCGTCTCCAATTCTCCACTTACGAGAAATTCACTCCTCCTTTCTTCCCGACTTTGAGGAGTATCTGCAGGACAATTCTCATCAGCCGCAGCGTAACGTTCAGTAAGGACGGCGTACGTCACAACGCGCTTTATCTCTTGTTCGTCCCCGGTTTCATCGTCGCCTCTTTCACGCACAATTTCTTCCTCGCTCTTGCGATAGGACTGCCGGCCGTATTCGACTGGGCGATAATCCACACGATCGTCGGCACCGCCGATCGCAAAGAAGCGGCAAACGCAGAGGAATGACATGAACCCATTCAAGCGAGAGGGCGTCTTCGACGACACCCTCTACGCGCAATGCTGGGAAGACCCCGCAATGGACAGAGAAGCGTTTCGCATCCGGAACACCGACGTGGTCTTCTCCATTACCTCCGGCGGATGCAACGTGCTCGCCTTCCTGGCCGATAGCCCGCGGAAGATCATCTCGCTCGATCTTAATCCCTTTCAGAACTATCTCCTCGATTTCAAGATGAATGCATTTCGCCGACTGGAGTACAACGAGACGCTGGAATTACTCGGAGTCGTGGAATCTTCGCGACGGCGCAGCCTGTACGTGAAAATACGGAGCGGCCTCAGCAGCAATAGCAGGAGTTACTGGGACGGACAGGCCGGGAAAATCGAGCACGGAGTAATCGACTCCGGCAGGTTCGAAGAATACATGAAGATGATACGGGTCCTGCTCAGAATGACGATCGGGGACAGCGCGATCGAAAGCATGTTCGATGCACGCGATTCAGCCGGGCGTGAATCGGTGTTCGATTCGAAGTGGAACAACCTCAGATGGCAGTTCCTGACGAACGTGATTCTCAGCCGGTCGACGATGAGTTTTCTTTTCACGAAGGCTTTCTTCGCGCAGCTCGACACCGGCTTCTCTTTCGGGAATCACTTCGCGGAACGGGCTCGAACGGCTCTCATCTTCTTGAACCCGCGCGAAAGCAGCTTCCTCACGTACATCCTCCTGGGCGGGTACGCCTGCGATGAAAGCCTCCCGGAATACTTGAAGCGAGAAAACTACGACCGCATCAGGGCGAATCTCGACCGCCTGGAGATAGTCACGGGATCGTGCGCGGACTATTTTGCCCGCCTGCCGCGCGGATGCATCACGAGGTTCAATTTCACGAACATCTTCGAATGGATGCCGGCCGATCAGTTCGAGGCGACACTCCGAGAGACTATCCGTGTCGCCGGCGACAACGCCGTCATGACTTACAGAAACCTCCTCGTGCACCGCGAACACCCCCGCTCGCTGGACGGCTTTATCAAATCCGATACGACATTAGCGGGGAGACTGCACGAATCCGACAGGTCTTTCATGTACAACAATTACGTCGTGGAACATATCCATAAACGGGAGCAGCGATGGGATACGAAGCCATTGAAGCAAACAGCTGGAGCCTGAGGCGAGCCTTCTTTAAGTTGACGGCCCGGCTGTACGCCGATGATCCGTTCTACATTCCGACGACGGGTTCATACGTGAAGGAAACCCTCGACGCGGAGAAGAACCCGTACTTCAGGAACTCGTCGCTCCGGTTGTTCCTCTGCCTGAGAAACGGTAATCCCGTCGCGCGCACTGCCGTCGTCATAAACCCCCTCTACAAGGAGAAGACCGGCGAAGGGATCGCATTCTTCGGATTCTTCGAGGCCGAGAATGATCCCGAAGCCGTGGCGATTCTGTTCCGACGGGCAAGCGAATATTGCAAAGCGAACGGCGCCGCAATCCTGGAAGGGCCTTACAATCCGAACCACTACTCCGACCTGGGCCTTCAGACGGAAGCGTTCGATAAACCGCCCGCATTCTTCCAGACACACAACCCGCCGTATTACGAAGCGCTTCTGACGAACGCCGGTTTCAGACGGTCCTTCGAAATCCATACTAGAAAGAACCCCGACATCCGTCAATTCGTCGCGCGCAACTTCGGGACGACGTTCTCAACAGCGTCATCGTCGGGCTTCAACGCTCGGCAACTCGACATGAGGAATCTCGATGGAGAGCTGGCAAAAGTGCGGGAGGTTTACAACGACGCCTTCGAATCCAACTGGCGGTTTCTCCCGGTCAGCCGGGAAGAATATGCCTTCACGGCAAAGTACATCAAATATGTCAGCTCGCCCGAGCTCAACATAATCGTGGAAAAGGAGGGGGTGCCTTACGGGGTGCTTCAGTGCGTATACGACATAAACCCGCTCCTTATCTCGCTCCGGAGACTGCCGATTCCCCTCCTCTACTGGCAGCTCATGCGCGAAAGGAGGCAAAGCAGGAATCTCATCATATACGCCGCGGGGATCAGGAAGGAGGCCCGTCATTCCGAGGTCACGAAGCTGCTCTTCGACGCCCTTTGCAGGATTTGCCTCCGTTTCGATTCACTCGAGACGACATGGATGTACGACGATAATTCCCCGGCGGTACGAATCGCGAAAGCGCTCGGCCTGGAGCGCGACAAGAATTTCTGGATACTGGGCAAGCGGCTTGACTGAGATGACCAAAATTTTACACCGATCCGGGAAATCGTTGACAGGGCGGCTTTCCGCGATGCCGATATTGTTGCGCAACAGAAAGGAGATTCTTCCGTGAAATTGAGTCCGTCCGATTTCGGCCTTACGCTCGACAGGGACGATTCCCTCCAGATGGAAGGCGTGAGGCTGACTGAGGTGGCGAAGTCGTTCGGTACTCCTGTGCATGTCGTGAACGAGCGCCGTCTGACGGAACATGCCGAGAGGTTCACAAGCGAAGCCAGAAATACGTACGCGGGTGCGGTCTCTGTTCACTTCGCCTTCAAGTGCAATTCCGTCCCGGGGATAGTGGAGCTGGTCCGCCGGGCGGGACTTAAGGCCGAGGTGATGAGCGAATACGAATTGACCCTCGCGCTCGAACTCGGCTATCAACCGCAGGAGATCATCGTGAACGGTCCCTGCAAGACGCAGGATTTTCTTCTGCGTTGCATCCGGTCGGGAGTCAGGTTCATCGTCGTCGACTCTATCGCGGAACTCCAACGAATAGAAGAGATCGGCCGGGAAACCGGGAGAACGGCAGACATTCTTCTCCGAGTGAACCCGGGATACAGGCCCGGGAGAATAAACACTGGCTCGATTGCGGCAAGCAGAAAGACAAGCCCGTTCGGTTTGGACCTTGCCGGCGGTGAGATAGAAGAAGCGTTGGACTCAGCGGCGAAATTCCGTTACGCAGATTTCAAAGGTTTTCACATTCACATAGGTACCGGGATAAGAAAAAGCTCCAACTACGCGAGTGCTTTAGGCTGTCTGTCATATCTCCAGAGACTGGTCCGCGGGAAAGGGCTCGAGTGGCAAGTCCTGGACGTCGGCGGCGGATTTCCTTCTCCCACATCGTGGGAGATGACCGACACGGAGATGCTCCTTTACCAGAGCGCCGGGATACTCCCGCGTCCCGGAAAACCCGCCGATCCGCTCGGCGAATACCTCGCAAAAATCTCTGAAGCTTTGAGATCTGCCATCGGCACCGACATGCTCCCCGAATTGATATATGAACCGGGCAGATCCATCGCGAGCCAGAACCAGGTCCTCCTGCTCCGGGTTCATTACGTGAAGACAAGAGCTGGCAAACGGACGTGGCTCATCACGGACGGTGGGTTGGGGACAGTCACCATGCCGACCTTCTACGAGTATCATGAAGTCTTCCCGTGCAGCGGCACGAGCCGCAAAAGAAATAAGACGGTGAACATAATAGGGCCGGCCTGTTTTTCCGGCGACGTTGTCTACAAAAACAAACGGATGCCGGCAATCATGCCGGGCGAGGTAATCGCCGTAATGGACAGCGGAGCATACTTCACGGCTCTCGAGTCGTCTTTCGGATTTTACAGGCCGGCAATCGTCGGAATAAATGCTGGCAAGACCAGGCTCCTGCGAAGACGGGAGACGTTCAATGATTCGGTATCAAGAGATGTCATCCAAAGAAATGATTACAAGGGAGGTAATGGACATGAAATTCGCAGTAGAAAAGGACGGTACGGATTTGCTGCGGGACGCAATCGCAGACGAGGTCATCCGGAAGTTCGTCGAAAATGGCGCAGAGTTATCTGACGACCTGTCTGAAGCGAGCTTCGTACTTAACCTGGCCGACTCAGGGCGGACGAAACCGTTCCATCGAAAGTCGAAAGACATTTTCGTCATCACGATAGCCTCTGCCCCCAATCTCAACGGGAGCATGCGCTCGTTCTGTTACACGACACTTATCCGCTCGCTCTCGAACCTTTGCATCTGTGCGGTTGCGCCCGGTGGAATTGTCGGAGGAACGGATGGGACTCCGGAGTGCTATTTCACCACGCCTGAAGCGGGATACTACCACTACGCGTTCGATCCCGAACGTGTTTACAGGAGCATCCTTCCGATAGCGACCGCGCACTTCGCGTCGGAAAACATAATGACAACCGACCTCCCGGAGATATACTCGCAATCATCCCCGATCGTGGAAGACATAAAGAAATACGCCGCGGAGCTGAACAGTCTGGGGGTCCTTCCTGCCCCCTTCCCGATCCGCGAGCTCCTACCTTCGGAAGACATGGAACACCTGTACAGGCTTTTCGGGCTGACGGGGCTGAGCTACGGCAACATGAGCGCGAGGGATAGGATCCCGGAGCTCGGTGACTACACTTACTGGATGACTGGACGAGGCGTCAATAAATCCGCGCTTGGCAAAGTCGGAAAGGACATAC
Organism: Candidatus Kryptoniota bacterium; assembly: GCA_024641705.1. GTDB lineage: Bacteria > Bacteroidota > Ignavibacteria > Kryptoniales > JAKASW01 > JAKASW01. Next base: position 132,270 of record JAHECO010000003.1, on the reverse strand, counting down.
TTCTCGTCAAAGGCTTCGACTTCGAAAATGGGGCCGCTCTGGTCTCCGTTCCGCAGGACTTTGATCCGAGGGCGCGGGTTTCCATAGACGCCGTCGAGCATGCTTTGGTCTACAAAACTTTTCCCGAAGTCGGAGCCATCGTGCATGTCCACGTGTGGCTCGAAGGTATCGTTTGCACGCGTCAGAACTATCCCTGCGGGACTGTGGAGATAGCGAAGGAGGTCGCGGAACTCCTCTCTGCCACGGGGAACCCCGGGCGAACAGCAGTCGGCCTCAAGAACCACGGCATTACCGTCACCGGCGAATCTCTGGAGGATATCTTCGGCAGGCTCCGCGGCAAAATTGTGACGGAGGTACCTGCGTTCGCGTGAAACGGAAATGAGACGGTCATTGAAATATTCGGTCAGGTCTCTCCGCAGGCAGCCGTTCAGGACGGCGTTCACTATCGGCGCCGGGTCGCTTTGCGCGATGCTCATCCTCTTTTTGCTGTCGGTTTATAACGGCGTGGAAGTGGGCTCCCTGACTTACATACGATACAACAAGGCCGACTTCTGGGTCCTTCAGGAGGGCACTGGAAATATCATGCGCGGTTCGTCGATCCTGCTGACGGCTTACGGCGATGCGTTGAGACAGGTTCCGGGCGTGGCCCGGGTTTCACCGGTGCTGTTCGTCCTCGCACAGGCTGAAGCGAACGGGCGAACCTCAACGATATACATCGCGGGCTATTCCCCCGGGGATACTCTTGGCGGCCCCCCGCAGATCGTCTCGGGGAGGAACGTCGAGAAAGCCGGCGAGATAGTACTCGACAGATCGTTCGCGCTGAAGTCGGGGATACGCGTCGGGGACAGCGTGACCGTCCACAGGGAGAAGTTGAAAGTAGTCGGCATCTCTTCGGGAACAAACATGTTCGTTATCCAGTACGCCTTCACGACAATCGAGCAGGCGCGGTCGATACTCGGGTATCCAAACATAGTGTCGTGCTACCTCGTCCGCCTCTCGGACCCGCAAGACCGGGACGTCGTGGTGATGCGCATTGCGGAGGACGTCCCCGGCATCGACGCTTTCTCACAGGACGAATTTGTGGAGAACAACTTGCGCGAGATGCGGGCGGGGTTCCTTCCTATACTCCTGATCGTATCGGCCATTTCGGCTGTCGTGCTCGCGACGATCCTGACCGCAATCCTTGTAATGAACATCGCCGAAAGCCGGAAGGATTTTGCAGTCGTGATGGTCCTTGGCTCTCCTCCGTCGTTTCTTCCAAAACTCATAACCGGTCAGGCCATGCTGCTGTCCCTCTCCGGAGGCATAATATCGCTGATCCTCATCTTCCCTGTTACAGCGGCACTGGAGAACTTCTTTCCAGAGCTGAGTACGGCTATCGATGCGCTTCAAATATTCACGGTCATCTGCATGGTAATCGTAATCGGGCTTGTTAGTTCGCTCGTATGCTTCCAAAGATTGAAGAGAATATATCCTCTGGAGGCATTCGAATGAACCCGTCATCGGAAAGCCGGTCGATTATATTGGAACACGTCTCAAAGAGCTACCGCGAGGACGGCAGTGTCGTGCACGCTCTCAATGACGCCTCCGCCGAATTCAAGCGGGGTCGGCTCGCGCTGGTGCTCGGCCCGAGCGGAAGCGGCAAGACTACCCTCCTCTCGCTTATCGCCGGCTTCACGCAGCCCACGTCGGGAGCCGTAACCGTCTTCGATACGAAGCCAACCGATCTGCCGCCGGCGAAGCTTCAGCTGTTCAGGGCCGCGAAAATCGGGTTCATATTTCAGAACTTCCTCCTCCTCGACTGGCTCACAGTGGAAGAAAACGTCGCACTGGTCGCAGAGTTTGCCGGGAGAAATTCCGCGGTCTCGCACGCGCGGGCGGCACTAGAACGAGTCGGGATTTCACATCTTGCCGGCCGGTATCCCGCGAACCTGAGCCAGGGCGAGAAACAGCGGGCGGCGATCGCGCGGGCGTGCGTGAACAATCCGCATCTCCTGCTGGCGGATGAACCGACGGCCTGTCTCGAATCGAAACAGGGCTTCGAGATCATTAAGATCCTTCACTCGATCGCGAAAGATGAAAACCGATGTGTCATCGCAGCCAGCCACGACCTTCGACTGATCGATTATGCGGACGGAATATTCCGCCTCGAGGACGGGGTGCTGAAGACCTCCGGTCCGTGCGCAACGCGCGACTCATATAACAACTAACCTTTGGAGGACACGCAGTCTATGCATTCTTCCGGATACCAACTTAGCGACTGCGCATGATGCGGTGGAGACCGATCGGATCATAACCAAACGATAAAAATCAAACCGCGGACGAGACGCAATATCCGGTTGGATGCCGCCTCCGTCTCCGGCGAATAACAACAAAAAAAGGGGAAAACATGCTCGGGAAAATCACGATCAGGATACTGACCCTGATAATGTTGCTTGCCGCGACATCGGCAGGTCAGTACAGAACGATCACTCTGCTTCATTTCAACGACACCCACTCGAACCTCGCGCCGCTTGGCCCGCGGACGACACACCTCAACGGCACCGTCGGCGGTATCGCGCGTGCCGCTGCCGTCATAGAGATCACCCGGCATCACGACAGGGACGCCCTCGTCCTCGACGCCGGCGATCTCTTCATCGGGGATATCTTCTTCAACACGACCTTCGGCGTGCCTGAGCTAAAGATGCTCAACAGTCTCGGCGTGGACGCGATGACGGTCGGGAATCATGAATTTGACCTCGGACCGGCGACGCTTCTGTCGTCATTGAGCGAGGCCTTCCACGGAAAAGGCTTCCCGCTTCTCTCCGCGAACACGGTCCTGGATGCACCTGAAGTCCAGCCGCTCAAGAAGTATATCGTGCCGTTCACAATAAGGACCGTCGAAGGGACAAGGGTCGGTATCTTCGGGCTTACTACTCCCGAGACAAACATCACCTCTCAGCCGGCCCCGGCGTTCATAGACACGAATTTCGTCGAAATTGCCGCATCCATGGTGCAAAAGCTGAAGAAGCTCAATTGCTCCGTTGTGATTCTGCTGTCACATCTCGGCTTCGCGTATGACCAGATAGTGGCCTCCTACGTGCCGGGGATCGACTTCATCATCGGAGGACACGACCATTATGTATTCGAGCAGCCTGTCCCGGTGGTCAATCCGGTGGGAGACACAACATTCATCATGCAGGCCGGCGCGTTCTATGAGTATATGGGTAAGCTGAAATTCGCGGTCAGGCACGGTAAAGCCCGCATAGTCGACTACGACCTGATCCATCTCGACACATCGATCCCGGAGGATCCTTTGATCGCACTGAAGGTGAAGGAGCTGGAGAAGCAAATCGAAGCGGTCTACGGGCCGATGTTCACGAAGAAGATCGCTTACGCCACGGCGGATTTCCCGGAAGTGGCAGATTCCCTTCTATCACCCGGCAGCCATGATACACCAGCGGGCAATCTGGTGACCGATGCTTTCCGGGCTTACACGAATACGGACATCGCCATCACGGCTGGCGGGTCGATAGCTCAGCCTTTGCATCACGGACCGCTTGTCGGCGACGACGTCTTCCGTCTTGTCGGCTACGGGTTCAATACGGACAACGGACTCGGCTACAGGCTGGCGACATTCAAAATAACCGGACTTGACCTGATCATCGGTTTGGAGTTCGGTCTGAGCAGCATCGACCTGAACGACGAGTACCTGATCCAGGTATCGGGAATGACGTACACTTACGCCGTCGACCAGCCGCCGGGATCGAGAGTGGTCGGCGTGAAGATCGGCGGAGAGGACATCGACTTCAGCAAGACGTACACGGTCACGACGAACGAATTCATACTGGCCGTGTTGAAGGATTACGTCGGGCCGATGACCGGTCTGACCGTCACCGATCCGCAAGTGCTCCAGGGGATAGCGGAGTATTCGGTTGTCGAAGGCTACGTAGAGGCACAGGGCACGATCAGCCCGAATGTCGAAGGACGGATTACCGCCGTGCAAATCGCATCGAAATCGTTGACGCAGATAGCGCGGGGAACCAGGGTTCCGAAGGAATTCAACCTCGCTCAGAACTTCCCGAATCCGTTCAACCCGAGCACGACCATAAGCTTCTCGCTCCCGCAGAAATCGTTTGTGACAGTCAGGGTATACGACATGCTGGGACGGGAGGTTGCCACACTGGCCAACGGCGAATACTCTGCCGGGACACACTCGCTTGTGTGGACCGCGGACCGCCTTGCGAGCGGAGTGTACTTCTACCGGATCGAAGCAGGAAAATACCGAAGTACAAAGAAAATGGTCCTGATGAAATAGCGTGCTCTTTTTCATGCCTGCCCGGGTTATATTGTAATCCGGGCGGGCGCATGAAATCACCTGTACCACAGTCTGTGATGGAGGATTTGCCATGAAGAAGTTTTTCCTTCTTGTTGCATTGCTATCCCTTCCCAATATTTGCGGATCCGAGTGTCTTGCCGCCGAAGAACGCGACACCGCCTCGACAAGTCTAAGCGGCTGTCTCAACCTGGGACTCGGGGTGGGAAGCTGGCGCGGTGACCTGGCAGGCAACTTCGGTGCAGGTATTTCCGCCAATCGGGGAAGAAACCTCGTCACCCTGAGATTCCTTTACAATTCACAATTCGAACTACACATTTTCGGACAGAGCCATCCTGATGACCACATGTGGGAGCTGGGGGTCCTCTACGGTAGGATCGCGAAGACAAGCTACGGGCACGCCTCGATATCCGCCGGCCTCTCAGTCTCCTCAGCAACTACTTACTCGGAGCCGTATTACAGACCGCCATCGTACACGTACGGTTACGACACCAACAACTCGTTCGGCATCGGCATCCCGGTCGAGGCGCAGCTCTTCTGGACGCCGACGAGCTTTTTAGGGATCGGTCTGACAGCTTTCGGCGACTACGGGTTCGGCAATACCAGATCTTTCTGGGGAATCACGCTGTGCCTGCAGCTGGGAATGATGCGGTAGGAAATTAATCTCGAATCGGCAACAGCAGGAAAAGGCCTACTGCGCCTCTCTTCAAGGTTCAATGCCGAGAATCAAAAGGGGAACCGGGGGACTGTTGCGGCCCTGACGCACAACATTGTAACCCTCCCCCTCAACTGGCGATCAGCCTCGCCTCCTGCTCCTATGGGTCTCACCTGCCAGTACTCTCTTTTCGAAAACCTCGATTTCATCATATGCGGGATTAGACCGGTCGAGTAAATGGTTCTTTTTGTCTACGGCATCTTTCTTTGCGTAAAAAATCTGCGGATCGAGAAAGATGCCTCTCTTGCTTTGCACGAGAATCCAAATCCTCTTCATCCTCTCACCCCCATAATCCTATTATACCAGAGAAAAACATCCTTATACTCAAGGAAACTGCAAACCTCTGACAAACCGCTAGCCTTGAAAGTTGGTCTGTCTATCTGCCTCAGGAACAAAGACCTTCTCTCGTCGTTGGAAACGATGCTATATTTCAATTTGAGATTAGGTTCAGTCAAGAATAGATCGTTGAACCTAAGCAAACCCGAATACACTGGTGTCGAATGCTCTACCTCGAATATCGCATTCAAGTCGCTTGATCCACGTTGTAACCACATGACATCTACCTCGCTGATTATCTCCTTCACTCGCCCATACCTGTCAGGCAGCGATGCTCTACAATTAAACTTCCGAGCGAGTTTCCAGTCGAGTTTATTCCTATCAACCAACGGAACCCAGATATCATAGCCTTTTGAAGCGCCAATCGAACCTATAAGAGTCTGGATCTGGGAATGACTAAATTCTGGCACTGACACTATCCGATTCTTATCCACAAGTCGTTCCAAATAGTTCCACCCGAAAAACGCTTCAACATTAAACCTCCCCGTATTGGATATGTATAACTCTGTCGCATCTCTTTGTTGGAAGATGGACGCCTTTATTTGGCCATCCGAAGCTGGGGTAACGAAGTTAAGTATATCCTCAAATTCAGAGAAAGGGAGAAACAAAGGTTCAACCTGCGTGTCCCACAAGAAACATATAACTGAATTGCGACCTTCAAGCTCTTTCAGGTCTTCTTTTCGTAATCCATAAAATGCCTGCTTCCTTTCAGCATGGATTTTAGAGTACCGCACGTACACCCTTAGTAACCCATCGCTCACTTCATAGAGCGAAAGACTAGATGTCAGTTTCCTCGTTTCACCAAAGCGCCTTTCCAACTCAGACAAGAATGACGCCTTTGTCAGATTGGGCATAATGTCCTCCTCGGTTCTAGAAGGTATGAGAGCGACTCAAGTTGCAACGCGCAGGCATCACCACATACAAGCCTAAGCTTGTCAACCCACTTCATTTGAGTCAGGGCCCTATAGACATTTTCATGAGACGCCTATTCTCGGGTTCATGATGCAATATAACATAGTATATCTTCACCTTGGTGAACTCGGATGCGCCTTGCGTTCGCGAAACGATCGCCTTCTCCATTTGGTCAAATCTAAACACAACAAGATGTGGCAAAATCATCTGCAACCGGGAACCGAGAAATTCCCTATCTCTTCTTTGGGTTGAACACCTGGCTCGAATAGTTGAGCTTGATCCCCTTCAAGAGTTCTCTCACCCGTCCGGCCTCGTCTTCCCTGACGAGCAGCACGACAGGATCACTCCTGCGGAAACCGGTCAGGGTTTCTCCCTGCAGGAAGTACTCGATCCCCTCGGAGTCGAGGAGCATCCTGATGCTCAATACATCCGACTGGTCCTCTGTCTGAAGCAGAGGAACGAGCCTGACGTCGTCGGCTCTTCGTTCGTTGACTTGCCGCGGTTCTTCCGGCAGCGTGTCTACCAGTTGCGAGCCGCAGTCGGCGCAACGCGTGAACCCGGGACGGTATTCAGTCCCGCAATTCGGACAGAACATCCCGGCACCTCATTTCACTTTTTCATCTTTCCGCATCACGTAGTTGATCGCCATATCCAGTACGGCCTCTACGGCTTCCGGCTCGATATTCTCCACCGTGTCCTGCGGTGTATGGTACACGGTATCGTTCCCGATGCTGTGTATCGACACCCCGATGACGGACGTCGCCTCCACACCTATCCTGGCGAAAGCTGCCGCGTCCGTTCCTCCTCCACCCGTGGAGACGGGCATGATGTTGGGAAAGTACCCCAGTTCCGCCGCGATCTCGTGGCACTCCCTCGCCATGTGCTCCGACAGCTTGCGCGTCCCGTTCCTGTCGCGCGTGAGGAGGGCGAGGTCCTTTATCGTGTAGACGCTGTCCATGTTGAAAACATAAGTAGGAACCTCAAGCAACTCGGATTTGTGACGTTCAGCGTAGTCGATCGCGCCCCTCATGCCGACCTCTTCACCGTCGGTGCTGAGGATCACCAGCCTGGTATGTTTCAGCGGTGCCCCCTTCTTCCTCTTGAGGCTGAAATGCACGGCGGCAGTAATTGCCATAGCCGTCGCGTTCAGGTTGTCGCCCGCGCCCGGCGATTGGAGGCGCGTAATAGCGGAATAAAGCGGCCCCACGAAGATCAATCCCAAGCCGGCGAGTGCAGCAATGACCTCGATGGGAATTATGTCGGGAGAACCGACGGCCGTTTCGAGCGTCGCCGCAATAGCCACGCCCAACATCACAATGTAAGTAATGACGGCCAGCACAAGCCGGATGCGCGCCAGCTTCTTCCAGTTGAGAAGGAAGCTTACTACATACGGGCTGTCGTGGTGACCGGAGAGGATTATCTGCTGCTTGACCTCCCCCGCCGGCTCGATGCTTCCGTAGACGTTACACCCATCGGCATGGGGGAAAAACCGGTCGAACACCCTGCCGTTGAATATGTAGAGAACAATTCCGTAGATGAGCCCGGCCAACGCGACCGCAAAGGAAAGGTAAACGAATGATCCGCCCGCGAACAGAAAGATGATCGAGAGGAGGTACGCAACCGAGACGATCTTTCCCACGCTCCAGAAAGATGCCGGGTGCATTTCGAAGCGTTCCTCCGCCACCTTATCGCAGTGGACCCTCAGCATTTCCGCAATCTGGTCGGCAGCGTTGAGACACTGTCTCGTGCCCGCTATCCTCGGCCCGTGCCTTTCGAGAAAAGATTGAGTCAGTCTGAGCGTCGCAAGGACGGTCTCGCGTCCGACACGGTTCAGTTCCACGCCGGCCGCCTTTCCCCGCCTTCCCGGACACTCCGTGAACCGGGCGGTTCAATTTCGCCCGCAGAGCCTCTCCGCCGGTTCACCGAGCACCCGTCCTTCATTCTCGCATGCCTTTCAATTCGACGCCTTAACTATCTTCGATACTTCCATCGCGACCACGACGTTGTACTCGAACGCGAGCCGCTTGTGGTTCACCATGTCCACTATCGTACCGATCAGGCAGAGGCCTGCGGTGAAGAGGTAAAGCAGCCCCATCCCGATCTGACCGAGCACGAATCTCTGGACACCGGCGATACCGATGAAGCCGAGCACGGCGACAAGGAGCACCAGCTGCGGATCCTTTCTTCTAACGTTGTAAATGTTTGAAAACAACTTTGCCTGGTCCTCGTTCATGTCCTTGATTACGTTCTGGACATAAGCAAGTTCTTCACCCTGAAGCATCGGCATTAACTCGAATATGTTGGCCATTTCCGCTCCTTTGTTTAATGAACCGAAGGCTGAAGACTGGGCCTCTTCAGCGCATTATTCAACAGAGAGAAAATACGAAATCCAAGGATGATGGTTGCAGGGATGCCGAGCAAATGAGTCTGTATTGACCGCACAATATCGCCGTGCAGAAGAAACGACACGGCCCTGCCAAGGCCGCAGCCGGGACAGTAATGAAATCCCAGGTTCCTGAGCGGGCAGATCGTGAATTCGGTTTGCGCGTAAGGATTATGGATCGCAAGGTACAACAGGGCAACTATCCATATGAAGGGCTCCGGTCCGACCCGGCGATAAGCGACCCGAATGGAACGCATAAACGAGGAACTTATGCGGAAAACTCCGCTTCCGTGCTTCATAATTGCGATACTACCTCCATATTCATCATATCCGAAAAATCCACTGATTCTCTTGCCCGGGCGCAGGATCACATTATCGTTCGTCAGAATGTATAGTGCTTCGCCCGAAGAGTCAATCGAAAATGATCACTCGCGCCCCGTTATTTGAATAAACACGGTGGCACGCGACATTGTCTCCGACCTGAAGGCTCATCTCGCCGGACAATGCGTATTTCTTTCCGTCCTCGAGTTCTACCGTCAAATCGCCTTCCTGTACCATCACTATGTGTCCCTTCGAGCACCAGTGATCGGATCTGTAACCGGCGGAGTACTCGACTATCCTCACGCGCACGTCACCCTGGTCCAGCTCCCTGGAGACAGCCTTGCCGGTCTCCCCACGTGCCCCGACCGAGCTAAGTTTGTTCCAGTCGGTAACCGAAAGCGGCATGTTTTCCAGTTTCATAGTCGTCTCCCTCTGACATTTTTTCGAACTGCCGTGCGGAATCCATACCTGCTCCCGTCCGCTTCCGGAACGGGGGCTGCCCTTTACGCCGCGCGGTTCATCGTTTGAAATTTACCAACTTTTCGGAGAGCTCCCACATGCGACGGGAAACCTCCTCGTCCATCGAGAGCTTCGAAGATTCAATTTGTTTCCTGTCCTTGAAATATTTGCCTGTGATTCCTTCTACTTCCGGCGAAGCGGCGAGATAGATCACGGTATCCGCTCCCTTCTCCGGCGATCTCATGGTCCAGCCGAATAAAGCCGAGAAGATCCGCAGTCGCACGCCGGAGTTTTTGTAGAAATTCGAGTTCACTCCTCCGGGATGGACGCAGTTGACGGTCACCCCTGTCCCGTCGAGCCTGCGCGCGAGCTCGTAAGTGAAGAGTATGTTTGCCACTTTCGAAAGCGCGTACGCCTGCAATTGATTGTACTTCCGTTCTCCCTGGAGATCGCTGAAATCGAGCTTCGCAAGCCGGTGGAAGTCGGAGGCAACGTTCACGATACGGGATGGCGCCGACTTCTTTAGCATGTCAAGCAGCAGGCCCGTGAGCAGGAAATAACCCAGATGGTTGCCCGCGAAGGTCTTCTCTATTCCGTCGGCCGAGAGCTCTCTTGCCGGCACGAGGCCGCCCGCGTTGTTGACGAGAACGTGGAGCGAATTGAACTTCTCACGGAACTGTCCCGCGACGCGGCGCACATCCGCTTGCGACGACATGTCTCCGACAAGGAGATGCACTGAACGGTTTCCCGTACTCTTCATGATTTCCGCCGCGGCAGCTTCACCCTTTTCCCTGTTGCGGCATACCATTACTACCGTGGCGCCCATCTTCGCAAGTTCAAGCGCGGTGATCTTTCCTATACCGACGTTGGCGCCGGTAACGATGCAGATCTTGTCCTTCATTCGGTCCTACTTCTTCTCAATGGCGGTTCGGTTTCAGCCTCCAGATCATGAACGGAGACCGCAGCTCGTCGAATTTAGCATAATCGTAGTCGCCATACATACCGGCTACTTCGAAGTCGGCGGACGCTGCAAGCTCTTCGAACTCTTCCCTTTCGGGTAAACAGAAACGGATCTCGAAATCCGCTGTGACATATTCGTCGTATATGTCGGCGACCTTGGCGTAGTCGATCGAAAGCGGCAAGAACAAACCTCCCTGACTCCAGAAGGTAGGCCGGACTCCCCGAAGATTCAAGAAGGCCGAGGTTTTCGTTCCGACTCAGCTTAACTTCTCCGGGAAGAACGACCGAAGAACCCGCACCTTTCCCTAAGCCTGGATTCTTCAGTCGTCCGCCCATATCATGCAGGGTCGGAGTCCTTCAGAATGACACCGTATCCATACTGTCATTCTGAGTCCCGCCAAGCGGGACGAAGTGCCGCCTTGCGCCTGCGCATCGAAGCGCTTCAGCGCACAGGTGCGGCATCCCGCATATCCATCGTTTATAACAATGAGCGGGAAATCCATACCTGAGCCGTCGGTATGGAATGACAACCGCGACTCAGGGCCGCAGGTTCTGAGTGAAGTCAGATCAGGGCCAAGGTTTCCCGTATGCCCCCTACTTGAGATAATCGAGCGGACTTACCAGATCGTACTGCGGTGCGCACTCGAAGAAATAATTGAGGAGACCCAGGTGCCCATCGCCGATGATGAGGAGTATCCTGTCACTCGGGTCGTCGGTTATCCTCTCTATGTTCCTGAATATCCTGAGATTGCGGTTGTACCACCTCGACGTTTCGAAGTCGACGCCCGTAAAGTCTCCCGGTTTCTCTTCGTACTTGAAGTCGCCGATGAAATACACTCCCTGCTGATGCCTGATGAACTCCGGCCTGTTTATATCCCTCAGAGTGTAGATCATGCCCCGCGATTTCGGAAGCTTGTCGACGTCACTGTAGAGCTCGTGATAGCTCTTCCCGATGAGTGAGTCCGGATTGTGGTAGAAGTAGCTTTCGAACTTCGCTTCGCGCACCGAGTCGGCAAAAAGAGTATCGAGATATTCGTAGTATCTTCCCTGTTCGTCTACGCATGACAGATGCCTGATGCCGAGCTCCTTGCCGAGACGGAAGCCGATCTGGAATATTTCGTCGCGGCCGAGGATGAATTTACCGGCGAGGTAGGCATCGTAAAGGGAATCGTACTTCGCCTGATACTTCGGCTCCGCCTCAATCGCGATCTTAGTCGGTTTGAACTCTTTCAGGCCGGCGACTATCCTCTCAATCTGGGCCTGGTACTCAGAGTCAAGGACATCGATCTCATTCCCCGCCGCGACCGCGTGCCGGTCGAGGTTAGGATAATTGAAATGGAAGACGCCGAGCGTCATCACGCGTATTTTCTCCTGCGGGTCTTTCGTCTGCGCGGCCGCGGGAAGAATCGTCAGGGCAAGCAGCGCAGTTATAATTGTCAGTCTCATATCTTTTGCATCTCCTTTGTTGGTAACCGATAAATACGAAACAGCGGAGATGCGGTTACGCTGCCTGCTTACGAAGGAATCTTTTTACTTCTTCCCCATCAACTTCCCCACCGCGACGGACAGAGACCCCGACAGGGCTCCTGCGACGGCACCGAAGTAGAGTCCCATCATGATCGCTACCAGCCGGGGCTGAACCGTCTTCGGCATCGAGCCGTAGACATCCTCCATTTGAATATTGTGAAGCAGATAGGTATCGATCATGGCAGCGCGTGTCAGGCCTGCGAGCAAGCCTATCAGTATGCAGGCGAGAAGCGAATGCACGAAATAGTCCCTTCCTGCATGCCGGATGACGACTACACCGCAGATCAGAGATGTCCCGAGCCACATGACTACTCGCGGATCCCCCGACAGGCCGTAGATGCCGGCGAAACCTACAGCGACTCCGAGCGGCGATAGATACATTATGACTTTCCAGTTCACCGATGCCCTCTCATCATTTCGAATCGGCACTATGTTGATGGTTCAGTTAACAGGCTTCCTGATATCAAATCTGACATTGTACAGGTAATAGATCCGGGACTGCACTTTGCCTCCGCCAACTTCGCCCGTGTAGGTGGATTCATAAGGCAATCCATCCGACGTGCCGATCCAGCATTTCCCTGTCCCATTTGAAGACACGTTGCCCGACTTGAAGGTCAACTTAAATTCATACACGCGCATGCTCTTCCCGTTCAATTTCGCCCTCTCTACATACGAAGCGGCCGAGATGCCCCTGGAAAGGACCGCCTGTATGGAATGCGATCCCGTCAATAGCGACGTCCCCAGCGACAAGGCTGTGGTAAGTCTGTTATTGAGTGCGCGGTGCTGCGTGGAAATCGAATATGTCTGCGTGGAACTCCATCCGGTCTCCCCGATGTCTGAATAGATCAGGCTTATCGAAGGTATCAGGCTCAGATTCGACATGACTCCGAAAACTGCACTGGAGTTCAGCGAATGCGAGAGGAGCCCGCTGTTCTGTCTGAGAGGGTTGCCGTCGGCAGATGTCTGGTATATATAGCTGAGCGTGGCCGACTGGAAGGCACCTCCACCGGCGACGAAGAACATTTGAGACAGCCCCGCCATGAAGGTCGAATAGTCTACAAGCATGGTGTCGTTCGAGGCATCGTTCGCCATACTCAGATAGCTCCCCATGAATGAGAGCATCCAGTTGTCGGAGGCACGCAGACTGACGTTTCCTCCGATATTGTTCCTGGTCGTCGTATAGCTCTTCTGCCCCAGAAGGTTGTCGTATTCCCGGCCCGCGTTGACGTTCACAGAGACCGCCGATACCCTGAACATCGTGGCCAGCGTGAACTGGCGGTCATCGGGCAAAAGCGACGCGACGCCGAGGGAAGTGTATCCCGGTCCGACGTATTTGTAGCCGAGCTGGGCACTGAAGGAAGAAAGATTCACGGCGAGTTGGGTGTTGTAGGCGTAGTCCGCCCTGCTGCTCGTCCTGGGCGCGAAGAGACCGGTAAGAGCCGAAGGGAGCCCGAGGCTGTCTATGGTCGGCGCCCGCATGTCCCTTGTGTAAGCACTCGCGTCCACTTCAGCGCTCAGCGTCACCGCATTGCCGAACAGGGCCAGTCTGCCGTCGGCACCCAATACCAGGTTCTCCTCCGGAGTCACGGCGTAAGTATTTACGACGGCGCCGGGACTCGTCCCCTGCTGGTCTGCCACGCCGACACCGATGCTGAAAGGAAAATCGCTCACATCGCTGACAGAATCTTCCAGGCTCGTGATCCTTATTATAGCCTGCACGGTCGGCGGGCCGGTGACGACCCACGGCTGCGCACCGGTGTTGGCAACGCTGTCGAACAGCACTTCGTACGTCGCTCCGCCGTCCCTGGAGAGCTCGATGCGAACATTTCCCGTAATGCCGGACGAACCCCACCGGATATTCTCTATGTTTCCTATCGGCCACGAGTCGTTTCCGTTGGGAGCTACGATGGCGATGGTCGGCTGCGGCTGCGAAAGGGACGACGGGACATCTCTTGTCCGCAGGAACATGAGATCGAAGTACGACCCTTCCTGTTTGCCGACGCCTAGTCTCGCCCCGTACATGTACCTGGAGAAACTTCCGGTCCCGGCTCCTCCGTCGACCGCTCTCTGCGTGTATCCTCCGATGGCGGAGAATCTGAATAGGCCTGGGTCGAGGTTGATCCCTGCTCCGCGTACCATGATGCCGTCGAAAGTAAACGGCGTGAACATATCCGTGAAATCGCCGAGGTGCGCGCTGCCCCATCCCCAGGAGGGGTTTATGCCGAGCTGGTTGATATTCTGCCTCGCCGAGCTTCCTTCGGTTGAGAGAAGAAAATCGAAGGACATGGAAAACGAGTTAAAGAGCGTGACGGTGGGTCGAAAATAGAGCCTTGCCGAACTGGGCGGGCGTCTGCCCGCTATCCCGGAAATGCCGTATAGTTCTCCGTAAACTCCGGCATCTCCTGTTATGCTGACGTTCTTCTCTATGAATGATTGTCCCGTCGAATCGGGCCGTGCGGTACCCTGTGACAGGACATTCCCGGCGCACGCGAGACTCAGAAGTACAAAGCCAAGGTGCTTCGCCAAGCGGTGCAGCAACGAACTCCGCCTCCTCCGTGGTGCAAAGGGCATCGCTTGCCACTCCGTGGCCCTCCTCCTCGATGTCCCTTGTTTGGTGCTCTCCTTAGTTAGAAGACTCTGTCTGTCTCTCGAAGTCTTTCAGAGAATGTAAAAGTTCCTGCTGTAGTCAGTATGTGACGGAGTGCACATGATGCAGACCGGATTCATCGTTGCCGCGCCGAAGTGTTTCCGGTTAGAAAAAAAGCGGCACGCACTCGCCGAGCGCTTGCCGCTTCTTTGAAGTAACGAAGGTTTGTCAGTGACCCGAGTGGTGATGATCCCCGCCGTGCTCATGATGGTGGTGGGCTGTCGGCCCCGTCGTAACCGGAAGCTTCCCTTCGGTTGCAAGCTTTACAGCCTCAGCGACAGGCACGCCCGACGTGACGCAGACCTCGACACTGAATCTCTCAGCGACCTGGTACGCGTGCGGTCCGATACCGCCGCAGATCAATCTCTTCACTCCTGCTTTTGCCCCGTCGCGAATCACGAGGTGTGGATCGAGCAACCCGTCGTTCGCCTTTGGCTCCAGCGTTTTTGCTTCGTCGTCGTAAACTAGAAAGAACGGCGCCCTGCCGTAATGGGTGCTTACGTTGCTCTCGAGTGTGTTTCCTTCGGATGCTATCAGGTATTTCATGTGTTTCCTCGTATGTTTTCAGTTCAGCATTCGGCTGTCGGCGGCGAGCGCCCGGCTTTCCGCCAGCCGATATTAATCACATTTCTTTCAATTCCCGGTTGGCTGCGGCAATTCGATAGTATGATGCCGCGCAGAAAGAAAAGATGCTTCCACTCCTTTAATAACGAAATAGTCCCCCGGTTATTGTATCCGCCTAACTCCCTTGCGATTCTAACTGAGGCTGTCCAGAAAGTCTTGTCTGTCATGCTGAACGAAGTGAAGCATCCATTTTTCAGAACGAATAAGTGGATTCTTCAGTCGCTCCGCTCCTTCAGAATGACATTTTCCTTGTTTTGGGACAACCTCAGTTGCTCCCCCCTTCACAGTGACTTAAACGTGAACCACCAATCGTAACCTTCTTTGGGCGTTTTCCTCTTCGCCGCTCCCGCGACATCCTTCGGCGGCGGCAATATCACCTTGTCTTTGATGAGTTCATTGTTCGGCCAGTTCTCCGGCATCGCCACCTTGTTCGCATCGGAAATCTGGAGTGCCTTGAGTGCCCGAAGCACCTCATCTACCTGTCTGCCGATCTCCTGCGGATAGTATATCATCAGCCGGATAATTCCGGCAGGATCAATCACGAATACCGCCCTGACTGTGTTCGTTCCCTTTCCCGGGTGGATCATCCCAAGCTTCGCGGCGACCTTGCCCGTATCGTCTGCTATGACCGGGAACGGTATTTCCATCCCGAGTTTGTCTTTGATCCAGTCCACCCATTCGATGTGGGCAAAGACCTGGTCGATCGAGAGGCCGATCAGCTCGGCATCTAGCTTCTTGAATTGGTCATTACGCTTCGCAAATGCGTAGAACTCCGTCGTGCATACGGGCGTGAAATCTCCCGGATGACTGAACAAGACAATCCACTTGCCGCTGTAATCCTCCGGGATCTTCTTCATCCCTTGTGTCGTCTGAGCTTCGACACTCGGCATCCTCTCACCGATCAGAGGAATACCTTTTCTTTCACCGTTCGTCTCCATAGTATTCTTCTCCTTCTCGATTTGTCGAGATTTGTATTTTGTATCGGACAAGGCGGCCTCGCCCCCCGATTACCTCCCCCTCTTCCCTCCAGCAGGGCGACATGGCTCGAGCACGCGTCGTCTTTCACTTCACTGATAACACGAAGCGGGACTTTCTTCAGCAAACCGGCAATACCGTCGCCTCTCACAAACGACTTGAAATTTCTGTAGTGTTCACGACCGGCGGCATATTCGACCAGATGATTTACTAATCCACGGTAATTCCCAGGCTGAGGGACCAGATAATCCACAACCACGATCTTGTCCGCAACCGATGATAGAGCCCACAACAGCACATCCCTTTCCTCTTCCCTGATCTCGTGAAGAACATATGAGACAATCGCGAAGTCAAAGCGAATGACATTGTGAACCACGAATTCCAACAGGTCGGCACGCTCGATGTGCAGCTTTGCCGGTGGCACATCCGCGAGCTTGCGCCTTGCAATATGAATATTCCTTTCGGAAAGGTCTATAATCTCAATCCTCTCGCACTTGTCCAGCAGCTGTGACGCCAGCCTGCCTGTTCCGCAGCCCACATCAAGAACTGTCGAGCCTTTTGTCAGCATCTCTTTCAATTGAGCGAAGACTTTGTCCTGATGGGGAGCAATGAAGTGATCGTAGAACATACCGTCGTACCAATGGCTTTTATTTTCTTGCATGGCCGTAACCTCCGTTCCTCTCATAAGCCCAGCGCAAAGAGCAACAGGCCCGAAATCAAACCGAATGAAAAATTAAACGACTTTAGCCAGGACCGCTTCCACACTTCACCTCTTGTCTCATTTCCACGGGGCGCGTTTCACAAATAGATTTCAATCGCCTCCTTCTCCATCCTTCCCTTCTCAAGGTCCATCAGCACGCAATTCTGTCCGGCTGTCGCAATTATCTCTCCGTCCCTTTGAAAGATCACCTTCAGTTGCATCAATCCGTGACTGATTGATTCAACCCAAATGACGCCCTTCAGCTTGTCGGTCAGCTTCAACTGGCTCCTGTAGCGTATTTGGGTAGAGGTAACAACAGGGTACAGATGTCTCTCAAGTAATTCATCCACCGGACAACATGATGCGAACATTTTACAGCGTAAATCTTCAAGCCACCTGATATACGCGATGTTGTTCACGTGTCCTGCCACATCTACGTCGTATGTCTTTATTTCTATTTCCGATTCGGTCTTATGGTCCGACAAGAGTCTTCCCCCTTATTCATTCGAGTAAAATTGCTGCCGCAATCACGGTAGTCCAGAGTCCCGTCCTGTCTCCTTCGGCCGTTTGGGTTATGTTGAACGTCTTGACGATCTTTCCGGACATTTTGAACAGCTGTTCTCTCTCGTTCCAATCGGCCTCGGGGTCAAACTCGACGCCGAGGGTTGTCGCGAGCATTTGAGCCGCGAGATCCTCCGCGTAATCTCCCGCTATCTTCTCGGCTACTCCGAACGGATGATATTCGGAGAGGTAGCCGTACTGGGAGCCGTCGGCCGGGATCGCTGCACCTATCGACGCGGCGATCAGGCGGTTCGGTTCGCTGGTTGAGTTCCTTGCCATCACGGCAAAAGTCACCTCTCCGGCTTTCAGCTCCTTCAAACCTTCCTCCTTGCTGATTCTCCTGCAGCCCGGCGGGAATATGCTGCTGACGCTTACCAGGTTGCATATCTCTATGCCGGCGTTTCGCAGGGCGAGCTCGAAGGAACTCAGATAATCCTTGTGCCTTCCTACGCCTTTCGTGAAAAAGATCTTTGTGGGCACGTACAATTTGTTTCTTCCTCCATTTGTCGGTTCAGTTGTTAATAGCAGGCAAACCAGTCCTCCGTATGAAAAAGGTTTCGCCGAGGTAGATGACTTCTCTCATTTGGCCGTTTGCTATCAGGCGATCGACGAGGTCCCAGTCTGAATTCGATTCCTCAAGGAACCTCCCCACGGCTTCCTTTCGCATAGGATGGACCGCCGTGATGCCGAGAAGCTCTTCTTCGGCGTCGGAAGAGAAGGTGAAGTCTGTTCCCTCGTTGCGGATCAACAGTTCCACATCGTCTATGACACTCCTGTAAATCTGGTAAGCGCCGTTTATGCTTTCCTCTGCGGGCGCGGTTGCGTACTTCTCCGCCGGCGGACGCGTCGGAACCAGGATATACGCCTTCCGGGGTTTCAGCTCACTAATGAACTCGGCTGTCGCAGAGAGAGACCCGTCGTTTATTCCTCCGACTAGCATTGTCTCGGTTACAAGTATTCCCGAGTAGAAGGCGGAGAACTCCAGAATGCCCGCCTTTATGCTATGCAGACCCAGTTTCCCGTGTGGCCGGTTGATCCGTCTCCAGACTTCCTCGCGAGCCGAATCGATCTTAACGGAGACCCAATCAGCTTCCGACAAATCTCGCCTAACGTCTTCATTCCACAACATGGATGCGTTTGTAATAACCGCGAGCCTCACGCCAGTTGATTTGAGTTTGACAAGAGTTAAGCCAAGGTTGACATCGAGCGTGGGTTCTCCGTCCGGCACGAGGGTGATGTAATCGATTCGTTTTCCTGCCTTGTGAAGGAGCTCAAGCTTTTGAGAGACCTCATCGAAAACAGCTTCCGGCGAAAAATAGCTCTTCCGTTCGATTGACATGGAGTCCGTAATCCCCAGCTGGCAGTAAATGCAGGAATAGCTGCACACCTTTGGGGGTATGTTGTTGATGCCGAGACTTCTCCCAAGCCTTCGGGACGGAATCGGACCGAAAACAATCATCGTTCACCAATCCCGGTTGTGACCCTGCACCTAATTCTCATCTGTATCCTTCATTTGCCGGCGGCGGTCGACTTCTGCGGTTTTTCGAGCTTCTCCATCTGTTCCTTGGTGAGCGGAGAACCGAATCCGACATACTGGACCTTAGAAGTTTCTGTGTTTACTATCGGAGTCCATGTGCCTCCGGAAAAATTCTCATAGGTGTTGTTGTACCGGACCCCGTCCACGACGGGAACAATCCCTTTCACGTTCTCCATCTTGCCGTCTTTCACCCACGTCAGGGCGATGCTCCCCTTTTGAACCTGCTTAACATTGTCCGTCGCGTGGCAATCCTCACATTTAGCACCTTTATAAACCGAGTGACTGAACTGCGGCGCGAAAATCATGAACGTCTTGTTTCCCTTCATGACGAAAGTTTGCATATTCGCGGACGTGACCTTGCCGTCGCGGTTCATCAGAAACACCCATCCCGACACCGGCACGGCAACCCTTCTCCCCTCTTGAACCATCGTTTCGAAGTGACAGTTCGTGCAGCTAACCACCTGGCGAACATGACATGCCTTGCAATCTACGGTACTACCGTGAACGGTGTGAGCTTCAATCTTCGAGAGGGACTCGTGGCATCCTTCACAATTAGCGTCCATCGCGCCCTTCTCCTTCATCGAAACGTACTCGAGGCTGTCCCCGTGCATTTCGCGGGCGCTGTGGCAATCCATACAGCTCATCCCGCTGGCGAAATGGACATCTGCCGTGTTAGCTCCCTTGTCGATTTTCATGATCGATGCCTCTCGGGCGTGGCACGTCAGGCACTTGTCCTGACTCTCCGCCTCCTTCACCGAGTAAGCCGGTTTGCCGTTCACATCGGCCTTGTGGCAGGCATCGCACGATTTGACATGACAGTTCTTGCACCCCAGATCCACATAAGGTATTCCCGTTACCGTCTCGAGGCCTCCCTGTGCCTTGTCGTACCAGTAAGCCATCCCTTTCGCGGACGAATGCAGACTGGAGAGATAAAGACAGTCCCCCCTACCGATTTCTTGCGAGTACGACCCGACAGCTGGTCCTAATGTCAGGACACATCCCAGAGTAATTTGCACGAACGTTTTGCCCTTCACGATACTGTCTCCTTTTTGAGCTGTTATGTCTGACGGCTGATTTTGAGAAGAGAGGTGTTCCGGCGACAATCCCTTGATGGTACGGTCAGCCTTCCCTCCTCTTTTTCTTTTCTACAGCCGACTTGTAGTGTTCGGATCCTTCGCGCATAAGCGCCTTCCCGCAGTGCGGGCACTTCTCTTCCAGGCACGGAACTCCCGCGACGTGGGGCTTCCTGTAGCCGCAGCTCGCGCAGACGCAGTACCCGCTCGGTCCCATCCTATTTCGGCCTTCTCCCGCCATGGCAAACTCCTTTCCTTTTTCTCAGTCTTGAAAATCATATCGAAGCGGCTCGCGACATTTCGTTTTCTTCTCATCGACCACGGACACAACCGGATAGCGGACCATGGCTTCTCCCCTTCTTACCTTTGACAACTTGGGTTTGATGAGACGGCGCTTCGTGCGCGACAGACGATCGACGAAGAACTTCTGATGAAGGTGATCGTACTCGTGCTGGAACACGCGCGCAGGCATGCCGGCAAACTGAGCCTCAACCGGTTTGAAGGTCCCGTCGGAGAACCGGACCGTTATCTTTTCCGCGCGCGACACCTCACCGCGTACTCCAGGAATGCTCAGACAACCTTCTTCCAGAACGGATTCGCCGTTCGACTCCAGAATCTCAGGATTGATGACCACGAGCGGCTTCGAGTCCCCGCAGCATTCCATACCCGACACATCTATCACGGCAAGCTGGATCCGAAGTCCGACCTGCGTCGCGGACAACCCGACGCCATCCGCTTTGTACATCGTCTCCAACATGTCGCGGATAAGTCCGGCAAGCTTGTCATCAAACCCGGTAACTTCACGGACGGGCTTATCCCATACTCCGGCTCCGTAAAGGTGTATCGGCATTATCATCTCGCGCTACTCCCGATTCTATTCACAATACTGGAGCGGCATTGAACCACGGAGACACAGGAAACAGGGAAAGTCATTTCTCTCGGTGCCTCTGTTTCTCTCGTGGTGTTCTTCATCTTCCGGCTCGTTATGAATGATGACCGTGCCCCGCGCACTCCTGGTAGCCATTCAATTTTCCAGTTGCGTAGAGATCCACGGCTTCCCTGTAGAGAAGCCCTGGTGCCGTTATGACCTCCATACCCAGCTCATGAAAACCGGCGACCGCTTTTCGTCCCATCCCACCTGCAATTATCGCGTCAACATTGAACTGCCTGACGTACGCGGGAAGCTGGCAGACTCCGCCGTGCTCTCCGTTCAGCGGGTTGAAATAGGATTCCTGTTTTACCACTCGGTTCATCTCATCCAGTTCGCAAATGCAAAACCTGGAGCATCGTCCGAAATGTTCGGCCACTCTTTCTTCCGAACCCGATTCTTCGATTGCCACCACTAGTCTTCGATTCATCGTTCCTCTTTCGATTGTTGTTTGTCTATGTTCGATATTCCATTAATCTCTTCTCCGTTCCCCTCGCCTTCGTCCCCGGCATGCACAGCGCCGCTGTTTCGCGACCGCGACATCGGAGAATACGTCCAGTCCGTCTTTTAGAAAGCGCGCGATCGCTTCGGATACCTGTCTTCCGGGATAACTGTAGACACGTATGCCTGCGGCAGATAGAAGCTTCAACGCAAACCTACCGATCTGGCCGATGACAACCGCATCGACATTCTTTTCGATCAACATCCTGGCGGATTGAATTCCGGCGTCTCCGAGCGATTCCGCATATGGGTTCCGCACTACTTCCCTGGAATCGATGCCGGTATCGACGAGTATAAAACAGCTGCTCCTCCCGAAGTCGGAGGATATGAAAGAATCCGGTTGCAGCGTCTCGGCAGAAAACGCGACGATCATTTACCAGCCGCGTCTTCTTACCATCCCCCGCCGGCAATTGCCGCCGCCGTAGCAGTTTCCTCTTCCACCGCCGAAAGGCCTCCCACCACGTCCGACACCGAATACAGTAGTCTGACCGGGCTCGACGGCTGCGGGTTGCGATAGCCGCTGTTCCGCAATTCCTCTTGTAGTGCAGCGCCCCCGTCCTCCACCGGACATGGGTCCCAGGCCTTGCGGCCCTGTTCCGTCAAGGTTAGGCATGTTCATCTCCCTCCTTTGGTTCGAAACTCAGTTCAGGCGGAAGTCATGTTGTGTAAACCATGTTTCTCCCGACCTTGCTTCAGAAAGGCCAATAATTATGCCGCGAGACACCCCGGAATTGGAGGAAAAAGAAGCATATTCAGCGAATGTCGTTGCATGCCTGCAACGAATGTTGCATGCATTGCATCATTGCAATTAACTTAGAGCGTTCGGTTTCAGAGTCTACGGTCCGCAGCAACCAGACACAGGGATATGTGAAGATGAAAGAAGCGATCAGCATTATCGACAGGAACAGGGAGAAGATGGTAATCCCTGACGGCATAGCCGTCATCGGTTCCGACCGCAAGATAATCGTTTTCAACGAAGCCGCATCGCGGATCAGCGGGTACCGTGAGGACGAGATAGTCGGTAAGCATTATGACCTCCTCTTCCGCAACAGTCCGCACGACATGGAGCAGATCTCACATTCACTCACGGACAACGTCGCATTGTCAAACCTCTCCGTCAACATCACCGACCACAGGGGTGGGGTCAGGAACGTCCTCGCATCCGTGACTCCGATTACCAAGTCCGGCAAGGTTATCAGCGCGGTCTTCGTGTTCCGCGACACCCGTGAGATGCTGACCCTGACCGGAGAGCTTGAACGAATGACATCGGAATTGATCGACCAAAGGAACAGGCTTGAAGCGATCTTCAACAGCAACATCGAGGGAACATTCACAATAGACAATGAATGGACCGTCACTTCATTCAACAACTCTGCAGAAAAGATCACCGGTTACCGCAAAAGTGATGCGGTCGGAAAGAAATGCTGGGAGATATTCAGATCCCGGCTCTGCAGAAACGGCTGTCATATGGAAGCCACGATGACCAGGGGCAAGCCGACGATAGGAAACGAACTCGAAATCGTAAGCCGGCAGGGGGCGCGCGTCCCGATCAGAGTCAACTCCTCTATACTTCGAAACAACAAACGCGAGAAGATCGGCGCTGTCGAAACCTTCATAGATGTGTCGGAGATCAGAAATTTGTCCGAGCATTTAAGGGAGAAATTCAAATACGAGTACATCGTCGGCAGGAATAAAGAGATGGAACGGGTGTTTACGCTGCTCGAGAGTGTGTCGCAGACCGATTCATCCGTCCTGATCACAGGAGAGAGCGGAACCGGGAAGGAACTTGTGGCAAGGGCAATTCACCTGAACAGCGCGAGACAGAACGGTCCGTTCGTTGCACTCAACTGCAGCGCCTTTGCCGAATCGTTGATAGAAAGTGAATTGTTCGGACACGAGAAGGGCGCGTTCACCGGAGCGATCACGACAAAGATCGGGAAATTCGAACTGGCACAGGAGGGGACCCTCTTCCTCGACGAGATAGGAGATATTTCCCTGCGGGTGCAAACGAAACTCCTGCGCGTTTTAGAGACACGTCAGTTCGAAAGGGTCGGAGGGAACAAACCGATCAAGATGAACGTGAGGATAATAGCCGCTACCAACAGGGTACCGCAGGACGAAATTGAAGCGGGGAGGTTCAGGAAAGATCTCTTCTACAGGATAAACGTCATAAACATCCATCTCCCTCCTCTAAGGGAAAGGATGGACGATTTCCCTCTTCTGGTCAACCACTTCATTACACAGTTTAACGAGAAATTCTCCAAACATATCCTCCGCTTCTCACCCGAGACTTACGACCTCCTTATAAGATACGACTGGCCAGGCAACGTCAGGGAATTGGAAAATGTAGTCGAGCACTCGTTCGTGTTGTGCGGCGGGGAAGTAATCCAGCCGGAATGCCTCCCTGAGAGGATCAGGACGGGCCCTCGCGCAGAGCGTCCGGTTCCCAACTCAACCGTCAAGGGAGCAGAGAGAGCCATGATCATCGAAGTCCTCAGGAAACATAACGGGAGCAGGGTAAAGGCAGCGGCCGAGCTAGGTATAAATCCGTCGACGCTGTGGAGAAAGATGAAGAAACTGGGGATTTAGCCCCCTGCCTTGCGGGCATCTGGCAGGTCGGCCAGGTCAGCAGGCGCGAGAGCTGAAATACGGTTTACAATTACACCGACCGCAAACGCAACCGCAAACACGGCAACTGGTATGGCGATCCATATTTCCAATTTGTACTTTCCTTTCCGCTTATCCTGCGGCTATCACACACCACTTCATGTCTTTTGCTCTGGTCTCCAACTATCCTTCGCTGCCGCTAACGCGCACGGTTTCTCGTGAACCTGTACTGGTAGAGGGGCTTCCCCATCGTCTCCGGGAGGAAGTTTTCCAGACTCAGCTCGGGGGCGAAAAATCTCTCTATCTCTTCCTTCCTCCTCGGCTTCGGGCCGATAATGCCGAAATCGAAAGTGTGCCTCTTCCCAAAATGGACAAGGACAAACTGGCCGCCGTCCGACAGCCAGTTCATCAGCCTCGCCCTGTACAGCAACTTAGACTTGTCGTTGAGGCCGTGGAAGCAGCCGACATCGACCACGAGGTCGTACCTGCCGACCGGTTCGAACTTCGTCGCGTCGGCCACCTTGAAATCGACCTTCACTCCCGCTTTTTCAGCGCGCCTGATTGCAAACGGTAGTGCCTCCGGCACGAAGTCTATGGCGGTCACGTCTAGACCACGCTGTGCCATGAAGACCGAGCTGACACCCGTCCCACAGCCGACATCCAGCGCCCTTCCCGGCCCGGCTATCGACTCTACTGCCTCCACCAGGAGTGCGGGAGGATCCTCGCTGTGCCAGTCTATCCGGGATTCGTCTCTCGCCCGGCGATAGGCGACCGTATAATAGAACTGGAAATTACTCATGATCTATTCCCGCGATTTTATGCGTCCTTGCCTTCGTCTTCTGACAATGACGTGTCGTGCTCGGAGAAATGCGGATGTTCTTCGTGCCACTTCTTCCATCGCTCCCACGCCCACGGACGTCCGTAGAAGGGTCTCGGCCTCCTTCCATGCGTACCGAACAGGATTTTTGCAAGGATCAGAATTCCCACGGCCTGCAGGAACGTTATCGTCTTCAAGCCGAATACTGCCGGCAGGAGCCAATTCCAAAGGAGCATGACCGCGAGACCGGCTACGGCAAGGAATACCAGGAAGAATGGAAATGCAAAGATAATCCACACGCCCCGTCTGCGTCCATTCCAGTTATACATTGTTTGTTAACTCCTCATATAGATTTTTCAAACGTTTTCTCAAATACAGAACCGCGTACCGCTTCCTCGAAATGAGCGTGTTGAGCGGCTCGCCTTTTATTTCGGCAATTTCTTTGAAACTCATCCCTTCGAACTCGTTCATCTCGAAGACTTCGCGCTGCTCCTCCGGCAAGTCATCGAGTGCCTCTTCGATCTCGTCCCAGAATTGGTTTTGCCAGTACACTTCGTCGGGAAGCGGAAGCCCGGCAAGATCCGGGATCATATCTTCGATTGAGAGTGCGTCGCCCGATTCGTCGCCCGGGACCCTGATCTTCAAGTCCCTGAAGGCCTGCGGCTTCTTCTTCCTTTGCGTGTCTATTATCCTGTTCTTCGCGACCCGCATGAGCCACGCGGAAACCCTGTCCATGAACTCGATGCTCTCGAACGCGTTCGCGAATTGGAAAAGAACATCCTGAAGTATATCCTCAGCCTCTTCTTTAGTCGGCACATTTCGCCTGATAAAGCCGAAAAGCTTTCCTCTTTCCTTCTCTATCGTCGCTTCAATCTGCTTCGAAGTAGCGGCTGTCAATTCTCTTTTTGCCTCTGGTAATTATGACGGATAGGAAGAACAAATATTGTGGATTGTACCGCGGATCTCCCACAGAATCATAGCCATGATCTTCAGATCATGGCTATTTCCCCTCTTTCAGAAACTCCTCCACTACCTGGAAGTACCTCTTCGGCTGTTCTATGAACGGCAGGTGTCCGCTCCTTTCGAACATCACGAGCTTCGCCTGCGGGCAGTACTCCTGGAATTTCTCCGAGAAACGCGGGACCGCGATGCGGTCGAACCGCCCAGTCAGAATCAGGACCGGCATCTTGAGATTCTTCAGCTCCGTCCTGAAATCGATTTTTCCGATGTCGCCCCCGATGAGGAAGTCGCCGTCTGCACCGACTATCTGGTAATATACCTGCGGATTGAAACTCACAGAATCCTTCCTGACCTTTTCCGAGTTGGCAGCGTCGTAGTAGTACAACAATCCCGACGGGATCTGTGCGTAGAGTCTCTGACACTCCGGTGAGCTTGAAACCATCCCCTGGTCGCGAAGCTTCATCAGCTCTGCCCACACCTCGGGGTACTGGTTCTTTATTTCGTAATTCGAATTGTCGTCGTTCTCCTGCCACATCTCTGCGTCGTAGAAAGTATTGGAAAGGATCAGCTTGTCGACGGAGTTAGGGTACTTCAGCGCGTAAGCCTGAGCGACCATGCCGCCGTAGGAATGTCCGATCACGCTCCACTTCTCGATTCCGAGAGCAGTCCGAAGCCCTTCGAGGTCCTTCACGTCGCGATCGAAGGAGTACTCACTCGCTTCTTTCGCCCTGTCGGATTTCCCTCTTCCGAACGGGTCGTAGTAGATAACCTTGTGCTGCCGCTCCAGCTCGTCGAACCAGGGCGTAAGGTAGAGATGCGAATCGCCCGGTCCGCCCGGGATCACGACCACCGGGTCGCCGTGCCCCTTTATCTGGAACCACAGGTGCACACCATCGACCCACGCATAGGCACCCGGCGTTGCCCTCGAGCCCTGTGCCATGACGGCAGTCGTTCCGAACGTGGAAAAGAGTAACAGTAAGCCGGTCAGCATCACCGGCAATCTCATCCTGCGATGCAACAGAGTAGACTCGCTCTTCATTATCATCCTCGTTTGATGATGGAGATTCTATTTCTTGCCGAAAGTATAGAACATCTGCACAAGGCCGGTAGAGTACTGCTTCGTACCGACCAGTCTCAGTCCGGTTCTCTTGCTGGAACTCTTAAACAGCGGTTTGCCTCCGCCCAGGATGACCGGATGCACGGAAAGCTGAAGCTCATCTATGACACCGAGTTCGAGCAGGCTGTTTGTCAGTTCCGCACCTCCGAACAACCATATATCCCTCCCCTTCATACGCTTGATCTTCTCGACATTCCGTTTCACGTCGTCACTTATCACGATAGCCCCCTCCGCCGATTTCAGACTTCTCGAGAAGACGTACCTTGTGAGATCCGGGTAAGCATTCGGACCCATCGGACAGACCAGTTCAAAACTCTTTCTCCCGAAGAATATGGCGTCGATATGACTGAGGAACCTCGTCATGCCGTAGTCCTGATCCGTGAAACACCAGTCGTATTCACCCTTCGGTCCTTCGATGTAACCGTCGAGACTAACGGCAAGATTAAGGATTACCTTTCTCATCCTCGCTCTCTGTTCGGTCAATGCGGCAAGCCGGATGGTCGGGAGAATGTCCCCTTCTTACGTAAAGCCGGCACCGCCCATTCACATATTAAGCAATGCGATCGTTATACACCATTCAGCCGGCCAATAGCATACAAATTTGAGAAAAATTGGATCCATGCCCCCTCCCCGCACAGGACCGGGAAATACTTCCCTCTGCAGACAATTGACATTCCGAACATGTTCTCCTAATTTTTGAGAAGTTGATCGTCTTCCAACGGCGGTCATCCGGCGCTGGAGGTCAGAGGGCGCGCAAGAACGATAAAATCACACCGAAGAACCTATCTGAAGTAGATGAACGGACATTGGTGCTCATGTCGTCAATGATGAGTAGTCAAGGACCTTTCACGCTTTCGCACTGTAAAACATGAGGAGCGTCATGGCTCAGACAATACTTGTCGTCGGTGCCACGGGAAGGCTCGGCGAGCCGGTTGCACGCCGGCTTGCCGGGGACGGATATAGTGTCCGTGTATTCAGCCGGAACGAAGAGAGTACAAGAAAGAAATTCCCCCACGGATTCGAAGTCATCCGCGGCGACGTGCTCGATGTCCCCTCGCTCGAGCGCGCGATGGCAGGGTGCACGGGTGTTCATATCAGCATCGACGGACGCGGTGACTGGGATGTCGAGCGGAACGGGACGAAGAATGTTGCCGCGACCGCGGCCCGCCAAGGAGTACGCCGGATCACGCTCATCTCCGGCGCTAGCACCTGCGAGGAGAATGCCTGGTTCCCGATGACGCGTGCGAAGTTGGATGCCGAGAACGCGGTGCGCGCTTCCGGAGTCCCCTTCACCATATTCAGGTGCACTATGTTCATGGAGCTGCTTCCGACTTTCGTGCGGGACGGCAAGGCAATGTTACTGGGAAACCAGCCCGTACCATGGCACTGGGTTGCTGCGGATGACTACGCCGCCATGGTCTCGAAAGCATTCGATACTGGCTCAACAGCGGGCAAGACATTCTACGTATACGGCCCGGAAGCTCTGACGATGGAACAAGCTATCGAGAAGTACCGCACCGCGTGCGCACCCGAAGCGACACTCACACGCGTGCCATTCTGGATACTCTCGTTTATGTCGATGTTCCCGGGCCGGACGGAGCTCCGTCGCGTAGGCTTGCCGCTTATGCGCTACTTCTCCAAAGTTAGGGAGATCAGCGATTCGAGGGAGGCGGACGATCTCCTCGGCAAACCGAAAACCACACTCGCAGAATGGTGCCGGGCCCGTCAGCGGTAATCATGATGATCGGCGGACCTCTATACCAAGTGTGGTTCTCCGTGCTGCGGAAAGTTATGTCCCGGCACCCCCGCTCGAACTTCTGTTAAAACTAAAGGAGAAACTTAGAATGAAATCCTTACTGACATTGGCTCTTTTCTGCAGCCTCGCGTTCTGCCCGAAGGCAAACGCGCAGACTGCCACACAGCCGGCAAAAGAGAAACAACTGATAGTCTGGACAAGCGGCGACCGCGAAGTCGCCCTCAAGATGGTGTTCATGTACGCGCTCAATTGCCAGAAGTACGAATGGATGGACACCGTCCGTCTCCTCATATGGGGCCCTTCGGGCAAACTCCTTACTGAGGATAAGGAGCTTCAGGAAGGGTTAGACGAGCTGAAGAAGGCCGGGATCGAGCTGTACGCCTGCAAGGGATGCGCCGACCTGTACGGAATTTCCGACAAACTGTCTGTGCTCGGCATAAACGTTATGTACACCGGCCGCATGCTCGCCGACCTTCAGAAGGACGGCTGGCACGTGCTGACTTTCTGAAGAGCAAAGAGAGATCTGAGCTGTAAATACCTCCGACGGCGTATTTCAAGAAAGGGTCGGCAAGAAGAGATGTGGCGGTCGATTCTTCGGGCAGGTTCGAGGTGATACTTAGTGACACCCTGAATTTCCGGATCGACACGCGTGAAGACGTCATCATAGGTAACATGAAGAATCAGAATGCGGCTATAAAACTCGTGATGAGACGAGTGGAACAGGAGCGAGAATGACGGGCGAGTTCCACGGTACTTCGACAGCATCCTCCCGAGGAGTTAACAAGGCGACGAGAACCATCACTGCCATCCTGGGTTGCACGTTCGCGATCGCCGGGCTCCATCACGGCTTCTTCGAGACGCTTCAGGGAAACACCCCCACGAACTCCTTCCTGATCCAGTCCATCGGGCCGTCGCAGCTTATGTGGGAGTACGGCACCGACGATGCTTTCACGGTAATCCCGAACTTCCTGACTACCGGCATTGCGGCCATAATTATAAGTCTATTCATTGTGGTCTGGTCGGTCCGTTTCGTTCCGGGAGTACCGGATCCGGATACTGTTTTGATGATATGCTGGATGTGCCTCCTTGCGTCGCTCATCCTCATAAACGTCGCATACATTTCCGGCTTCGCGCACGATCTAAAAGGCGGAAAACCCGCAAGCGCGTGAGGCGACCAGTCATATAACACATATTGCCGCAGAAGGGCATACTTGAACGGAGTATCGGCATGAAAATAATCGATCTTGATGATTCCAATCTTCCCCTTTATCTCGTCTGCCTCGAAGATTGGTCCGACGAGATGAAGGAGGCGGGTGACCTTAAGGAAACATGGTACAAAAGGATGAGATACAGAGGTCTCAGGGTCAAACTTGCAGTCGATGATGAAGGAACGGTCGGCGGAATGATCCAGTACGTCCCCATCGAACATTCGTTTGTCGACGGGAAGGACCTCTATTTCATCAACTGCATATGGGTCCACGGCTACAAGCAGGGACGCGGTGACTTCCGTCGTCACGGGATGGGCACTGCACTCCTCGAGGCAGCTGAAGCCGATGCCCGCGAGCTCGGCTCGAAGGGCATCGTCGCCTGGGGAATTCTCATTCCTGTCTTCATGCGTGCATCGTGGTTCAGGAAGCACGGCTTTCGCACTGTCGACAGGCTCGGCATGCAGGCCCTGATGTGGAAGCCGTTCTCTCAGGACGCGGTGCCCCCAAAATGGATCAGGGGCAAATACGAACCCGACCTCGTCGAGAACAAGGTTACTGTCTCGGCCTTTTGCAGCGGATGGTGTCCGGCGCAGAACATGTCCTGCGAGCGCGCGAAGCGGGCGGCTGCCGAGCCGCAGTTTGCGGACAAGGTCGTGTTCCGCGCCTTCGATACCTTCGATCGCGCGGACATCATGCGGCACGGGGTTTCCGATGCCCTCTTCATCGACCGCAAGCGCGTCTGGACAGGCCCACCTCCGTCTTATGACAAGATCCGCAAGCTGATATTGAAGCGGGTGAAGCGGCTCAAGTAAGCTGCCGCCTACATCCGCGTTTTTGTCGACCAGAAAAACTCGATCGACTCCGGACAACTTCGTAGGATAATTTCCGCTCACATCTTTAAATTGTTTCGACCAAAAGAACTTCGGCATTGCTGGACCAGCGAGGAGAATCCATGTCAAAATACATTCACGGCACCGACCCCGAAGAGCAGGAGCGACTCACGCTCCTAAATACCGTTCTCTTAAACGAAGCATGCCTGAAGGAGCTGTCGCTTTCGGGCGGCGAGAAAATCCTGGATGTCGGTAGCGGGTTGGGACAGTTCTCGCGAGCGATGGCCAGAGCCGCAGGAAGAACGGTCATCGGCGTGGAAAGAAGCGATGAACAGATCGCGGAAGCCGTCCGCCAGGCAAGCAAAGACGGAGAGAAAGATCTCGTCGAGTTCCGGAAGGGCGATGCAAGAAGTCTCCCGCTTCGTGACGACGAACGGGGAACGTTCGACCTGGCAGTAACCCGTTTCGTCCTCGAGCACGTTCCCGATCCGTTGAACGTGGTGAAGGAGATGGTACGGGCCGTCAAGCCGGGAGGACGGGTCGTTCTTGCGGACGACAATCACGATATCCTCCGCGTTTATCCGGAGATACCCGGCTTTGCCGACTTATGGAAAGCCTACATGAAAACCTACTCGGCACTCGGCAACGATCCGGATGTAGGCCGGAAGCTCGTCTCCCTTCTGCACGACTCGGGTGCCAGGCCGGTTCGAAACACATGGATCTTCTTCGGAAGCTGCTCGGGCGAAAATCGTTTCGACATCTATGTTGATAACCTCATCGGCGTCATAGATGGGGCGAAGGAAGAGGTCGTGCGCCAGGGCCTGTTCGAGGAGAAAAAATTCACCGATATTATCGCGTCGTTCGAGGACTGGCGGGAGAGGCCCGATGCGGCGTTGTGGTACGCGGTTTCATGGGCAGAAGGGATAAGAAGCTGAGCCGACGGCTCAACCGTCGATTCCGGCCTGCTTAAGGAGCTGATAAATATTCGCGTAAGTTTTGAACAGGCGGGAATACATTGCAAGTCGTTTCCTGTCGGGCTTGACTTCTCTTGTCTTCCCTGTCATTTCTCTCGCGGCCGACTCAAATGTTCCGTACCACCCAGCACCGACGCCGGCTGCAATCGCCGCACCGAGCGCGGATGCCTCGGTACTGGCCGGCACCAGAATATTCTTCCCGGTCACATCCGCCATTATCGAGAGCCACAACTTGCTCGCTGCGCCTCCGCCTATCGCGACGAGTTCCTTCACACGCCTGCCGACCGCTCTCTCGGCGGCACTTAGCGCGAACCGCTGCTCGAACGCTATTCCTTCAAGTATAGAACGATAGATATGCCCGCGGGTATGCGATGAGGAGAGGCCGACGAACGCGCCCCTCGCGTCGACATCCCAGTACGGATTCATCGCGCCGCACAAGTAGGGTAGATGAATGAGCCCTTCGCTTCCCGCTGGAACCTGCCGTGCCTCTCGCTCGAGTTGTTCATAAATGCCGGGCTGCCGCAACGGATCGATCTTCAGCACTTTCCTTATCAGCCAATCGACCGCAAACGTCCCCGTCCTCAGGCTGCATTCGTAGTAGTAACCGCCGCCCGAACAGCTGCTCATCGTGCGGAATGCTCTGTCCGTTCTGTACTCGGCACCATAGATACCGGCCACAACCGCCGTCCCCAGGTTAAGATATGCCCGGCTCGGCGCAAGCACGTTCGATCCGAGTCCGGCAGCCTGCCCGTCACCGCCGCCCGCGACGATCAACGTACTGGCGGGGAGGCCTGTCGCCTTCGATGCCGCCAGGGAGACTGTTCCGAGAATTGTGCCAGGAAAGAAAGTCTCAGGCAGCTGACTTTCCTTCATTCCCAGCGCGCGGAGGATTATCGGGGACCATTCCCTTCTTCTCATGCCGAACAGGCCGAGCGGGTCGGCGCTCGCCAGGCTTGTTCTGAATGACCCAGTCAATTTCCACACGAGGTATGCATGCACGTCGCAGATCATTCCGATCTTTCTGAAAAGATCCGGCTCATTTCTCTTCATCCAGGCCAGGCGATACACAACCGGCGCGTAGTCCGGAGGCTTGCCGGTTATACGGTGTATCCTCTCCTTCCCGATCTTTCGCGAGAACGATTCCACTTCATCTTTGCATCTTTCATCCAACCACACTACGGCCGGCCTGAGAGGCTTTCCCTTCCGGTCCAAGGCGGCGAAAGTCTCTCTCTGGTTTGAAACGGCAAGCGCAGCGATCCTTTCAGGACCGACCGAGCGGGTGATCTCCTTCAGCGCCTTCCGCGCAGAGTGCCACCAATCGTTCGCCTCTTGCTCATAATAATTCGGCTGCGGAGAATGGAGAGGGACCGCTTCGCCGGCGAACGCCGCCACTTTCCCGTGCCTGTCAAAGGCGATCGCTTTTGTACTCGTGGTGCTGCAGTCGAGGCCTACGACAAGATCGCCTTCTTCTCCCACATGTTTTGTCCTTGTCGCTGACATTCGACTCGAATCATCCATTAGAAAATAATAGAACACAGATTACGCGAATGAAACGGATTTTCGCGGATCTGAGAACAAGTGATTTATCAATCAGTGAAAATCAGTCCTTTCTCCCGCTCATTCTTGTAAAAATAGGATATGCGAGATGGCGCAGGGCGCTCATGTGTCATCCGTGTGCTATTGCATTTCCCGGGTTTAACCGATTTCTATCATTGCCTTCATGACACCGTCCCTGTAGCCGGCTACAAGCTCGAAGGCTCTCTGAGTTTCCTCCAGCCCAAAATGGTGGGTGACCATCGAATCCATGTCTATCCGTTTCTCGACAAGAAGGGCGACCGCCTTCTGCGTGGTGTGATTCTGCCGGCGCACGTTTATGATCGTAATCTCCTTTCGCCGCAGCTCATGCATCGGGAACGACACATGGTCCACCTCCGGTATTCCGACAATCATGAGGTTCCCTCCCGGTTTCACCAGCTGCACGGCTTGAGCGATAGCTTCCGGATCACCGCTGCATTCGTATACAACATCGAGCTGGGTCGGCTCGGCGGCGGAAATTTGCTTCACGACGTCCACCCGATCAGGATTCCCGGCCCAGGTCGGGACCAGCTTCTTCGCGAACGCCAGGCGCTCTTCGATCTTGTCCGTAACATAAACATTACCAACGTCCTTTGTCCTCAGCACATGAAACACCGACATCCCGATCGGCCCGGTTCCGAGAATCGCGAGGTTGGCTGCGGGAGGAAGCGACGACCTTTCGACGGCATATACCGCTATCGCCAGCGGTTCCGATAGCGCGCCCTGCTCGAACGTCATGTGGTCCGGCATAGGGAAACAGTTGTCTTCCGGGAGTACTATATACTCGCATTGCGCACCGTCGAGCTGTTTCGGTGCTCCGAGAAACCGGAGCTCCCGGCACGTGTTCTCCCTTCCGGCCTTGCATTGGTCGCATTTACCGCAGGATACGGCAGGATCGATCGCTACTTTCTGTCCCGGCTTCACGCGCGTCACGGCTTTACCCGTCTTCTCCACGATACCAGAGGTCTCATGGCCGACAATGAAGGGATATTGAACGACCTGCGTGCCGATCCTTCCGGTAGTATAGTAATGCATATCCGACCCGCAGACGCCTACAGTTTTTATCCTGATCAATACGTCGGTGTCGTTTTTTATTTTCGGGTCGGGCACCTCCCTGATTTCGAATTTCCTCGGTGCCGTAAGCAAAGCTGCTTTCATATCGATCTTTCCCGTTCTGCTTTGTCCATCGGTTCAATATGCTAACTAATCCACCTGAACCGTACAAACGCGCTGAGAAAAGGAGGCACAGAGTCACAAAGGGAATTTCCCTTCTCAGCATCCCGCGGAACCTAATCCATCGCTTTCCGTATGAACCCAATAGTCGTGCACAGTTTACCGAACCACAGAAAGGGGACAGTACAATGAAGAACCTCCCCGTCATGCTGACAATGCTCACGCTGCTTTGGGTTCCATGCGTGTGCCATGCTTCACCCACAGGCCCGTCTTACCATTTACCCGACCCGGTTGCGACGGAGTACAATTCCATTCATTACACGGTCCTGCCCCAGGTGGAACTGATATCCATCGTCCAGGCCATCAGCGAATATCCGCGCACGTTTGGGTTCCTGATGCAGCCGGACTCGTTTCGCTACAAGGAGGAAGTACTGAAGTATTTTGAGCCCTTCAGGGATCATCCGGTCGTCAAATGGTTCAACGAGACCTGTATGCAGCCGAGGAAAATGAATTTCAGCTTAGTGTCACTTTACGATCATGTCGGCTACGGTTTGGTCGAAACGCGAAAAACAGATCCAACGAGTCATCCAGAACACGTCGGGTATGTATGGGGACCTTCAGGGAATGATTGGCGCATCATTACCTGAAATAAAGATACTCGAACTACCAAGTGGAAAAGATTCAGAGTGAGAAGATTACGATGCTTAATTGTTCTTTCACACATAGCAACACCCACGGGCCTCCGCCCCGCATCATCCCGATGGCTATGCAGACGGGCAGATCCGATCTGATGACCCGGTCTTGCCGAAGCTGGTTTGGGCCCGGCGCCGGTCTCAATGTTCTTTGATGCTTAACAACCATCCTGGTGCTGCATAGAGTGGTTTCTTATGAGGTTTCTTCTTAAGCTTTCTACAGATAGGAACGAAAGAGGAGAAGAGCTTAATGGCAAAAGTGAAGGAACAACAAGGTTTGTACAGGGCAAAGCGAGAGATCTCAGGTTCCGAAACGATATCAAACGCAAAGGCTTCAGCAATCCAAGCACTGGAGAGACTTCCCATCGATGTAACATACGATGATATTATGTACGAGCTCTATGTCCTGCAGAAGATCGAGCGCGGACAGGATGATGTAAACCGGAAGAAGACTCTCGCTCACAAGGAGGTCAAGAAGCGTTTGGATCGATGGCTAAAATAACATGGACGATAAACGCTGTCGATGACGTCGAGTAAATCGGCAGGTTCATCGAGCGCGATTCATTGCATTATGCCCGCGTTGTCGTTTCAAAACTGTTCGGTGCCGTGGACCGTCTTAGGGAGTTTCCACTGAGCGGTAGAAAGGTGCCTGAGATCAACGATCCGGCTTTCCGGGAAGTAATCGTTGATGGCTACCGCATCATATACAGAGTAACGAAATCGACGATATATATCATCACGGTAGTACACGGTCGTCAGAACCTCTCTTCTGGTTAGCGTTCTTTCCCATTTAGCAACACCCGCGTGCCTCCGCCCCGCATCATATCGATAGTCGTGCAGCCGGGCAGATGCGATCTGGTGACCCGCCGATCCGAAGTCGCCCCCTGCCGGCATCCGTCATTAACGCTCTTTTACATCGCGCAAACATCATGGAGCGTTGGATGGCTCTATCACAAATTACGTTTCTGCCCTTCTTGAAAAGTATCTTCCTTCAAAAAATTATCCGCGACGCATGGAGCCGACCCAGATAGCTCTCACGTTTCCTGTCCCGGATGAGCCATATCTCCCGACATGCCATGACGTATGATCCTCACAAACATCACCGCCGATCAATCAGGCTGAAAGATTACGATTATTCACAGCCGGGAGGATATTTCATCACGGTCCGAGTAAAGGATAGACAGCATCTATTCGGTGAGATCGTCCACGCGGAAATGAAAACCAATTATCTCGGAGAGATCGTCGAGAAATGCTGGAAGGAGATTCCAAAGAAATATCAGAACGTCGAGACGGACGCATTCGTCGTTATGCCGGACCATTTTCACGGAATAATCATCATCAACGATGTTGCGAATCCCTACGTAGGGGCGATGTCACATCGCCCCGATTCGCGACATGAACCCGGCGGCAACAACGAACCGATTTCGATTGGGGCGACGCAACGCCGCCCCTACAAAATAACGCCGGGAAAAATCGTCGCGTTTTTCAAATACGAATCGACCAAAAGGATAAACGAAACCAACCGTTCACCCGGAGCGCCGGTATGGCAACGAAACTACTATGAACATATTGTCCGGAACCAGGATGAGCTGAACCGTATCCGTGAATATATTTACAACAACCCCGGGAGGTGGCCGTCGAACGAAGATGACCGATCAGGCTTCCTTTGATAAGCCGGTAAAGAGACCCGGCCATCGGTTAAGCCCCAATCCTGCTTTTCAGCAATTCCCCTCTCCTTCTTACTATATTTCAATAAACCAATGGCAACTCACAGCAAAAACACGGTCGGTTAATCATGGAGCCGACTCAGATAGCTTTCAGATTCCCTCTCCCGGACGAGCCGACAGTCCAGCTCAGCGACACGGTTCCGATAGACACCCTCTTCCCCGAAGAGAAAGCAAACGCTCGCCGACCCCTAAGATCGCCCGCCATCGAACAAAGCACATCCCCCTCGAATTCTTCCTCGTTCCACATTGATCCAGCCCCATCCCTCGATGAACCACCCGTGCTCCTCTCCGATCGACCCGCTCGTGCCATTTTGTCACTCGCGACCGTCATCGATTGAGCCGTGATATCCATTGCTAAGGCTACGAAGTGCAATGCTTCCGGCTCGATCCACATTGCTTCTGGTTCGCACGGCAATGCTTGACCTTCGATGTGCTGTGAATCACTTTCAATCCGCAATGTTTCGTGTTCGGATCGCATTGTTCGGCTCTCAGATGCCATTGTTCGGCATGTTGCCGGCAATGTTTCGCATCTGAACTCCATTGTTTGCCATGTGAACTCCTCTGCTCGACTTATTTTTGACATTGTGTCACACGCGAATGCCTTTGATCCGAGTTCAACCGTCTATGTTTCGAACTCAATCGCCTTTGCTCGGCGCTTCGCTACCTCTGAATCGTTTATTCCCGCGATTTTTCGCATTCCCCCTCGCGATGAACCGAAAGGACTTGACCTCCCGGCGTTCGCCTGGACGTACGGCCGGGATGCGGTCACACGAGTCAATGGTTCGACGGCTCGGACCCGGCTTAATCTATCCTGTCCACCCTGCGGTCCCTGATTTCGTTGAGTGTCTTTCGTTCGGCATAAGGCAGCAGGCAGCGGGAGCGGAATGTTGCGGTAGGAACTTAGATAGCCAAATCGAAAGGCAAGTCCGCGATGTCCCGCAGGCGACGACCGTTCATCATCATCTCTAGCTGCTCTTGTTCCGTCTCATTACCGACTTCTCGTACGGCAGTCTGCAGCTCCTGCAAAGCAAAGTGATATACACAATCTATATCGCCAGTCCCAAGAGCCACAGATGCAATTCTGCTTGGAAGAGGTTCGGCAGTGACTACCGCGATGTGAGGCGTATTACCTTTTCGGTTTCTGATAAGATTAAGAGCTTCCGTCCTGGCGTTCTGTGCCCTGTCGCTTCGGATTGTCCATTTGCAGGAGATGCTCGCGTGAAGGATCTCGCTATGCTTGGTATGTTTTCCTGCTTCATGTATATGAGCGATGCAGATATTTTCCGATGATATCCATGCCGCATCTCCTCAATTGTGCTCATAGTTCCCCTCACTAACTTGGTTTCACAAAAGCAAGCACGAATTCTCGATGCATCCGGTTTTCTATCTGCGAGGATTTCGGAGTCTTCGAACTCGTTGGCATCATGCGCCTGTCTCGGTCGAGTAATCTCACCCCAACGCCCGCGCAAGGCAAATCCACCGCTTCACCGATTTCTACGAGACACCTATCTGTCTCCGTATCAATCCCGCGCATCAGAGACGAACCAACGACAACTATGGCGACTTTCCCCGGCCTCAGCACTCTCCGCATCTCTCTCAGCACACGCGTCATTTCAGAATAATACCGCCGAAGCACGCCCCCTTTTCGTGGGTCGATCTTGGTGATCCTCGAAATGATTCGCTCGGGCAATGAAGTCAAAGGCTCAAAGGTGTAGCCGGTTAGCTTGTCATTTCCGATATATCCGCTCCGGAGCTCTGTTAAATGATTCACTTCCATGCCTAGCCACACGAGCGAAAACTTGTGAGCTCGCATGTAGTCTATCGCATTTGAAGCGTATGGGGGAGATGTCACAATCAAATCGACACAATCGCTCTCCAAAGGAAGGCTCTCGGCGTTCCCGTGGAGGATGTAACCCTTCGCTGCAGATCCACCTTGCTTAAGCATGCTCGAAATATTCTTGGCCGCTCGTTTCTCGAATTCGGGAATCGCCGCCTTGTAGCCCTTGGCTTTTCCTTGATTAAGCTTATGAGGACGAGTATGGCCAAGGTCCCAAGCAAGGGAAACACCGCCAGATTTCGTCACTATAATCGCAGAAAGTGTCAGCTTCAAGAAATCTCTTACGTTTAGATCCTCCACGCTGTCGATGCTTGAGAGTATTGCCATCAGCTCAATTTGTGTGTCTTCGCTGAACCAATAGTTTATGAATTCCCTCGTCTGTCTGTCGAATCTCGTCTCAAGTTCTTTTTGTAGCAACGACGGCTTCAGCAAAGACAGCTCAGCTTTCTCCGCTACTCTGTGCGCCTCGCGCTCCACGGCGATTGGATCGAGATGAGTCGTTTTCACCTTGCCTATCAGTAGAGCCAAGGGGTCGATATCAAATCCAATTCCGATTCTGGCTGTTGAGATCGCCTCCACAACCGTAGTACCAGATCCCGACATGGGATCCAGGACGAGATCGCCGGGGGAAGTCAAGCTCTCAATAAAGCGACGCGGCAACTGCGGAGGAAACTTTGCAGGAAAAGAGTGGAAATTGTGTCTACCGTTATTGACGGGCGCGTCGTGGAATCCGAGATCCTCAGAGAGTAGAGTCTTCAGTTCTCTCAGTACAACACCTTCCGCGGCCCCTTTCACACGAGGCACCGAGATAAAATCAGCTTTGAGTTCCGACACCTTGGGACGTCTGGCTTTGTTGAGTCTACGTTTTTCCATGGGTAATTGTTTGTATGACATTATACACAAGACGTTCAATGTTTTCAACCGCGATGCGGCGTTACATTAAAGAGAATACCTGCCGAAGCGAGTTTGCCCTAATCTATCCTGTCCACCCTGCGGTCCCTGATCTCGTTCAGCGTCTTACGCGCGTCGTACGGCCCGATGAAGGTATCGAACTCATCGTGTGTGATCTTCTCCCTGAAACGCCTGATCACCTCCTCGACACCGTTCATCCTCGACTCGATCTTCTCACAGGGGTAGTCGTAGCAATCAGCGCATGTATTCATCCCACGCTCCGTCACGCAGGCTCGCACCGCGCACGACGATTCGGGAAGGTCGTATTCCGCGCAGCGCTCACCGAAGCATCCGTTGCAGCGGATCTTTTCCGGGGAAATCTTGAGTCCGAAATATTTCGACCATGCCGATGCAACCCTCGCCTGGTCGTCGCGCGAACGGTTGTTCGCGGCATACGCCATACACTCATCGCACCTGAACCCGCATCTCGCAACTATTTGTTTCATGTCGCGCCTCCTTTCGATCAACCTTGTCCACGAAGAGCAACACCGGCTCTCCGTGAACGAATTGCGAATAAATCTAACAGCCAGCTTTTTCAAATGCACCACCCACAAGGGGGCTGGCATAAGACGGAAGATGGGCTTTCCCGCCGAATTCGGAACCGACCTAGTTGCCCGGAAGAGGCTAGAATGTTATGCGTATCACCGGGCTCTCGAGCGTTTCCTTCATATCTACAGAGATTATTCCGTCAGCGTACTTGAAGCCGCACTTCGAGCCGTTCACACTCACCTCTTTCGGAGACTTCGAAGAGTACGCGATGAACGGACCCGACTCTCCGACCCTTATAGTCACGACATTCCCTTTACGCCGTAACTTTTCGATCGTTCCCGGTGCGTTGTACTTGTCGCCCAAGCCGACAGGTGCGAAACCGTCGGTGATCGGGGAGACATAATACAGCCTGTATCCCATCCTCCCGAGTTTGAGAGGAACATCCTGCTCTCTCCCGACAATCATGTGGGACTTCGAGAAATATTCATATACGAGGAACTTGTCGCCGCGAATGCCGTGCACATCGGCCGGCTTGAAAGTGCCGCTGACGGAATCAGCGTCGGCAAGGTTCCACACGGCGAGAACGCCGACCTTGCCCGACATGCTGAAGGCCTTGAACGGCTTCGGATCCTGGACCTGGAAGAGGCAGTCCTGCGTCGACCTGGCGGGCTCGTCGGTGCGGATTATCTTCCCGTTCCGGTAGACGAGCGGCCACAGAACGCCGAAGTCCTGCTTCCCGGGCTTGTCCGTGATGTAAACGGGACCGTCGCTTATCGCGCGGGCAATTGCGTGAAACACGCTGTTCGGGTTGCAGCTTTCGAACTCGTCGTAATCCGGGTAAACCATCTGTCCGAACCAGAGAGAATTTGTCACGGCACCCAACACATGCACGGCGGCATTGCCGCGCATGATGTTATAACTTTCGCCAGGTTCATATGGAAAATAATCCTCTTCATTGCGGGCGATTGCCGTCGACCCGAAGTTGTAGTACGCGTTGTTCCCCATGTCCATGCAATTGATTATGGCACCTCCGAAATATTTCCACACCTCTTTGTTCAGCTCGTCATGGATCCG
Source organism: Candidatus Kryptoniota bacterium (assembly GCA_024641705.1). Taxonomy (GTDB): domain Bacteria; phylum Bacteroidota; class Ignavibacteria; order Kryptoniales; family JAKASW01; genus JAKASW01. The sequence goes on along the minus strand of JAHECO010000003.1, from coordinate 91,009 downwards.
GCTCGCAAAACTAAACACGGGAAAGTTTCCCCTCGCCATCTGCGGTATCGAGAGCTGATTATCCACTTTGACAAAATCCACTCCCTGTCCCCTCAGATATTTGTACCAGCTCCCGTAAAATCGGGCGAGCGCACCCGTATAAGGAGAGACGAAGTGGAACCTTGTCGTCTTTCCTTTGTGGTTTCTCACCGTCCACGCGAACATGTCGCCGGCGAACTTACGCCCCAGCGTCGAGCTTGAATCGATCCCGTTCCAGTACCCGTTGATCGTGTGCCACACGCCGACATATTTGACGCCGTAATCCCTCTTCAACTTCTGAATCACCGGCTTGAACCCGCCGGGGAACTTGGATGTGTCCGGCCGGTAGCTCGTTAAGGCTCCTTCGTTATTCTTCTGCAGCCAGCCGTCGTCGACGATGACCCATGGTAGAGGAAAACCATTATCATGAAAAGACCGGGCTGCCTCCAGAAGGAGCGGGGAGCCGACGTCCCTGCCGTTGTTCGACGCGTTCCACGAGCACCAGCCGAAGTACTCGAAGATCTTCGGATATTTCTTGTGTATCCTGAGGTCACTGCCCCTTCCCATCATGGAAAGGCCGTCGTGATAAAGTTCGGAGATAAGGTTGTACGGGTCCTTGCCGAAGCCGACAGCCAGCATCGGAACTTCCGATGCTTTCGAAGCGGAGTAACCGCTCACCGATTTTGCTCCTATGCCGCGCTCGCTCCTCCCGAGCGCCGTCTCATATCCGTTCCCGCTCAGAGGCATTGCCGCCCCGTATGTCCCGTCATCGTATTGCCATAGAAAGAACTGAACGCCGTGGTCGGGGAAATCGGCGATCTTCTCAACTTTCATTGGCTTCGTCCACGGGTTCCAGTCCTGCATGAACCAGTAACATACTCCCTCCTTATAACCCGGCATCCCATCAAAGAAGAATCCGAGATAATCGTCGCCGTCGGGCGGCCTGTTGCCGTTTGTAATGAGGAATAAGCCCGCAACATTCTGGTGGTCCTGCTGCCTCACCATAATTCCCAGCTTCTCTCCGTTCCCGAGCCGGAAGTGAAATGTGGAATCATTCGCGGCGGTACAGGCAGCGCCCGTGGTGCCCGTGCTTCCCTGAATCTCCGGAACCCCGCCGAGAAGCCGCGTCTCATCTCCCCAGTTGACCGCAAGTCGGTCCTTCGAAATCGTGAAACTCACAGCGCGGTGTCGCCTGGATTGCGCCATGCCGTCGCTCGCTCCGGCGACAACCAGCAGCGCAAGAAAGCAGAACAAAAATCTCTTCATCCAAATACTCCTGCGTCCGGGGACGCCGTTAATAATGGGGATTAAGGTTCATTTCGCGGCGTGACGCCAGCAACCTAACCTCGCGCCGAACCCGAGGTCCAACAAATATAATAAAACCACGGAGTTGCAGAGACACGGAAAGTCAAGTTTCTTTCTCTCTGTGCCTCGATGTCTCTGTGGTTCAGTTCAGTGGTTCATTCGGCCGAACTGCTCGGCGAAGTTGGACCGCGATGCATCCATCAGGCCTTGCGCCTGACCGACCGCACACTCGAACTCGTCGTCAGCCAGAGCTTTCATGGTTGCTGTCGCGACTTCGGAAGGAGGGATCCCCCTGTAGGTCATGTTTCTCTGCGCACGCGTCCCTTTGTCGAGCTCAGTGTCGACGGTGGGCGGTATTACCTCGAACACTTTCACCGGCGTGTCCTTCAGCTGGTGCCTCAGCGAGATGCTGAACGAATGCAGCGCAGCCTTCGTCGCACAGTAGACCGGCATGATGGCAAGCGGGATGAATGCCAGTCCGGAAGAGACATTGACGATAGCGGACTCCTTCCGCTGCATGAAGGCCGGGATGAAATACGCCGAGAGCTGGATCGTCGCTGTCAGGTTGATGTCCACCTCGTCCTCGTGCCTTGCAAGTTCCGCGACGCCTTTCTTGAAGTCTATCATCCTCTGAACGCCGGCGTTGTTCACGAGGATGTTGATCCCTTTGAAATTCGCTGTCACCCAATTGAACAGTGCTTCCCGGTCTTTCGCATTCGAGACGTCACACTGCTTCGTGTGGATCTGCGGGAGTTTCGCCTTCGCCTCTCTCAGCTTCTCTTCCCTTCTCCCGCAAATAATTACTTCGTTCCCTGATCTTACGAATTCTTCGGCGATACAGAACCCGATACCGGTTCCACCGCCGGTGATCAGGACCGTGTTTCCAGAGGTTTTCATCTGAAGTCTCCATGACGGCTTTTTGTCCATATGGACGTATTGTGGCACAATTCGTTCACTGCTCCTGAACGTCAAGATAACTACGGGACCGGAATTGCGGCGGCCGGCCGGAATGAAACCATAATGTAGGTCGAGGTTGTCCCAAAACAAGGAAAATGTCATTCTGAAGGAGCGGAGCGACTGAAGAATCCACTTATTCGTTCTGAAAAATGGATGCTTCACTTCGTTCAGCATGACAGACAAGACTTTCTGGACAGCCTCTGCATCCAGATATCCCAAATGACGCAGGACCCGTCCGTTGCACGCTTCAGACTAAGCATCGAATGACGGGTTTGATTTCTTATATTGCTCCCGGGCAACACGATATCCCTCCAGGCTTTGTTCATCCCGAAGCCTTGTGGTAGATTATGACAGACAAGCAGGAGGAATCCGTTGAAGAAGCTGAATCTCAAATCTTTCGAGCGCAGCATAACCGTAAGGCCGCTGCGGGAATCGGACTACGATGAAGTCACCGCGCTGCAGCTCAAATGCTTCCCGGGCATGAAGACCTGGTCGCCGGAACAATTCCGGAGCCAGCTTACGAATTTCCCGGAGGGACAGATATGCGTCGAGTACGAGGGGCATGTCGTTGCTTCTTCGAGCAGCCTCATACTCGATTTCGCGCTTTACTCCGAGTGGCACAGCTGGAAGGAGATAGCGGACAACGGCTTCATACGCAACCATAACCCTGACGGGAACACTCTCTATGGCATAGAGATAATGGTCGACCCGAAATTCCGCGGCCTCAAGCTGGCGAGGCGCCTGTATGAAGCACGGAAGCAGCTGGCAAGACAGAAGAACCTCATGCGCATCATCATCGGGGGAAGGATCCCCGGGTACGGCGCGCACGCCGAAAAGATGCCCGCACGCGAGTACGTCGACAAAGTAACGCAGAAGGTGTTGTACGATCCTGTCCTCACCACGCAAATCTCGAACGGGTTCGTGCTGAAGCGGCTCATCCCGAACTACCTGACCAGCGACCAGGACTCGAGAGGGTATGCAACGTTCCTCGAATGGACCAACCTCGATTTCAACCCTGACACCTCGCGGACCTTCGTCCCCGTCAGCCCCGTCAGGATCTGCGCCGTGCAGTACCAGATGAGGATGATTCACAGTTTCGACGAGTTCGCGCGCCAGTGCGAGTACTTCGTGGACGTCGCTTCGGACTACCGGGCGGATTTCGTCCTCTTTCCCGAGATGTTCACGACACAGCTGCTCTCCTTCTTCCCGAAGGAGCGCCCCGCGCTCGCAATGAGACGGCTGTCCGAGTTCACACCGAAGTACCTTGAGTTGTTCAACAGGCTGGCAACGACATTCAACGTCAACATCATCGGCGGCTCGCACTTCACCGTGGAAGAGGACAACCTATACAACATCTCCTATCTTTTCCGGCGCGACGGTACGATCGGAAAGCAGTACAAGCTCCACATCACGCCGAACGAAAGACACTGGTGGGGGGTGAAACCCGGAAACAAGCTGGAGGTGTTCGATACCGACAAGGGGAAAATCTCCATCCAGATCTGCTACGACGTGGAGTTTCCCGAGCTTGGTCGAATTGCGGCGGAAAAAGGTGCGCAAATAATTTTCGTACCGTTCTGCACCGACGAGCGTTACGCCTACCTGCGTGTCAGGTATTGTGCGCAGGCACGATGCGTCGAGAACCACGTTTATGTCGCGATCGCCGGAAACGCCGGGAATCTCCCCGACGTCGAGAACCTCGACATAAATTACGCCCAGTCCGCCATCTTCACGCCTTCCGATATTCCCTTTTCACGCGACGCCATCCAGGCAGAAGCGACACCGAATATAGAAACGGTGATATTCGAAGATGTGGACCTCGAACTGCTGAAGCGTCACCGGCAGACGGGAAGCGTCCTGAACTGGCGCGACCGCAGAACCGACCTGTACCAGATCAAGTACAACGGGGACAGCGAGAGGTAAGTCAAGGGGCAAACCTGTCCTGACGACAGGTCAGGAATTCAGAAGTCAAAAAGGAAAACTGAGGTTCCGCTCCAAGATCGTGTCAGGATGGGTTAGCATAATTCTTTTTGAGCTTTGATTTTTGACTTACTTAATCACTTCTTGAGTCTATCCCTGTAGTGGCTCCTGAACTTCGCGACTTTCGGCGCTATCACGACGCGACAGTAACCCTGATTCGGATTATTCGCGAAATACCCCTGGTGGTGGTCTTCCGCCTTGTAGAATGCCGTGAACGGCACCAGTTGCGTGACCAGCGGGTCATCCCAAATCTTCTCGTCCGAAATCTCTTTCATGATCTTCTCCGCAACCGATCTTTGACTCTCGTCACGATAGAAAATGACCGAGCGGTACTGCGTGCCGATGTCGTTTCCCTGTCTGTTCAACATCGTCGGATCGTGTACGGTGAAGAAGATCCGCAGGATGTCCTCATATGAAATAACTTTCGGATCGAATGTGACCTGAACGACTTCCGCGTGACCCGTTCTTCCGGTACAGACCTGCTCATAGCTCGGGTTGGCAATCGTTCCACCGGAGTAACCCGATTCTACATTTTCCACTCCATTAAGATCGTCGAATACCGCTTCGATGCACCAGAAGCACCCGCCGCCGAGAGTGGCGGTAACGCTATTGTCAGATCCAGTCATCGTCCTTTTCTCCCTTTCAAATCAGTTAATTATGAATCCGTTCAATCTCAACTAAACAATAACAAGCCAACTTTGAGTCCCCCTTCGCCTCTGCTATCCTCCCCCATTCGGAATTTTCTTGAACAGTCCCTGGCGGCAGCGCAAGGCGACTGAATCGACAGTCGTCTAGACCATGATGTCGATCAACCTTTCCAACCTTTCGATCTTCCCCTCTTCTCCGGCCGGGGCTTCAGAGAGAAACGTAACTTCGACCCTTGCGCTCGAGTTCTCCTGCGTCACGCGATGCTTGATGTCGCTTACCCTATCGAGGGCGTTCATGATGAGAGGAAAGATCTCCCTATAAAAATCTTTGTCGTCCGGCGGCAGATATATCTTCGCCTGCGACCCGCGCGTTTCAAGTTTCGGGATTCTGAGGGGCTCAAGCTTGATCTTGAGTTTTATCAGCTTGAGAAGGGCTTCGGCCGGGCCCGGCAGCTTTCCGAACCTGTCGAGCATTTCCGCCCGCATGTCGTCCACCTCGGCGGTCGATGCAGCTCTGGAGAGCCGCTTGTAGAAATCGAACCTCTCGGCATCCATCGATACGTAATCGTCCGGGATGAAAGCATCGACATCCGCGGTAACCTGCGGCTCCACCTTCCGGCGGGTGAGAGTGTCCAGCTGTTCGGTCAGGTTCTCCTCGAACTTCGCCTCTGCCACCGCTTCTTCGAGAACCTTGTTGTACATCTCGAATCCCATGTTGTTGATGAACCCGCTCTGCTCTCTTCCGAGAAGGTTCCCTGCTCCACGGATCTCCAGGTCCCGCATCGCCAGGTTGAATCCGGAACCTAGTTCGGTGAATTCCTCTATTGCAGTCAGCCTCCGGACAGCGTCCCTGGTCATGTTCGAGAACTGCTTTGCGATGAGGTAGGCATATGCCTGGACATTCGAGCGCCCTATTCGCCCCCGGATCTGGTACAGTTCAGCCAGGCCGAACCTGTCGGCGTTGTTTACGATGAGAGTGTTCACCGACGGGATATCTATTCCGGACTCGATTATCTTCGTGGCGAGGAGGACGTTCAGTTTCTTCTCAAGGAAATGCACCATCGTCCTTTCGATCTCCCCCGCCTTCATCTTTCCGTGAATTATCCCCGCTTTCGCCGCCGGTACCCTCCGGTGCACGAACTCCGCGAGCTTGCCGAGGTCCTTCACCGTATCGCTGACAACATATACCTGTCCGCCGCGCGCCAGCTCCCGTTCGATCACCGACTGGATGAGCTTTCCGTCGAAATTTATTATGTACGTGTCGATGGGGAGCCTGTTGGCCGGCGGCGTCTGCAATATAGAAATATCCATGGCCGAGGAGAGGGACATATACAGCGTTCTCGGTATCGGGGTCGCAGTCATGTACAGAGTGTCGACGCTGGCCCGCAATTGCCTGATCTTTTCCTTAGCCTCGACGCCGAAACGGTGCTCTTCGTCGACTATTAGGAGGCCGAGGTCATGGAACTCTGCGTCCCCGGAGAGGAGCCTGTGGGTGCCGATTATAATGTCGACCTCCCCCTTTTTCAGTCTCTCCAGGATCTGTTTCTGTTCGGATCTGTTCCTGAACCTTGAAAGGACCTCGATCTTTGCGGCGTACTCCGAAAGCCTGTCGCGAAATGTATTGAAATGCTGCTCGGCAAGTATAGTGGTCGGAACGAGGACCGCGACCTGTTTACCGCTCATGACGGCCTTGAAGGCCGCGCGAACCGCGACCTCGGTTTTCCCGAACCCAACGTCGCCGCACAGAAGCCTGTCCATCGGAATATCGCCTTCCATGTCCGACTTTATCTCCGCCGTGGCGCGTACCTGATCGGCCGTGTCTTCGTAAACGAACGACGCTTCGAGCTCGTGCTGCCATATGCTGTCTTTGTGGAAGGAGAAACCTTTGGATTTCTTCCGGTCCGCATAGAGCTTTATGAGGTCTTTGGCAATGTCCTTGAGTTTCCCTTTTGCGCGGGTCTTCATCAGCTGCCATTCGGCACCGCCGAGCTTGGAAAGTTTCGGATTGAAACCGTCCTCGGAGGCGTAGCGCTGAAGCTTGCCGACGTAGTCTACATTCACGTACAGCATGTCGCCTTCGGCGTATTCTATCTTCACGCACTCCTGGGTGCTGTCTATGATCTTGAGTTTCTCCATTCCGAGGAACCGGCCGATGCCGTATTCCTCATGTACGACGTAGTCTCCCTTCCGCAGCGAGGTCAGGTCGCGCCGAAGGAGTCCGACAAACTTCTTTGCCTTCTCTCTTCTCGAGATGAGCGGTGACCGTCTGCCGAAGATCTCATGTTCGGTAAGAAGCGCAAAGCGGTCCCCAGGCAGTATGAAACCGCCGGAGAGCGAGGCCTGGACGAGCCGGACCTCCTGCCTCAGCATCGTGCCGTTGAGCTCATCGTATTCGTTGAGAAGATTGAGGAAGTTGTCTTCCAGGTGCCTCGTACTGGAGGCGACAGTTATCTCGTAACCGTCGGAGAAGAGCTCCGCGATCTTGCCGGCGGCGAGCTGAAGTTTACCTCCGAATGTGGGCTGGGGGAGTACATCGACGCTTGGCTCCCCTTCTTTGCGCTCAAGGATCTTCCAATACACGATTGGCGCCTTTCCGGCAATACTCTCTACAAGGCTTGCGAGCTCTTTGGACAACCTGGAGGAGATCGCCGCGGGTTCGTGAAAGATGATCCTGGTCCCCTCAGGAATCTGCTCTGCGAAGGGGGATGTTTCCCTGGCGGAACTGGCAAACGGGAGAAGAGTGAACGATGCAATCGTTTGGATGGATCGTTGTGTGACTGAGTCGAAAACCCGGATGGAATCGACGCTGTCGCCGAAGAAGTCGATCCTGATCGGGTTGTCACCGGACTCCGGGAAGACGTCGACGATACTCCCTCTCACGGCAAAATCGCCGACCTCCTCGACATAGTCCTTCCTCTGATAGCTGTACTTCGTGAGTCTCGTGACAAGTTCGTCATGGTCAAGGTCTGAACCGGCCGTTATTATAACGGCAGCTGATTCAAGGGTTTGGCGGGCGGGCATTTTACGGAAAACCGTTGCGTAGTCGGAGATATAGAGGTTCTTCTTTCCGGAATAGAAGTCGAAGAGTCCGGCAAGGTTCGGCCCGAACGCGCTGGAATCCGTGACAGTCTTATCCTCGCCCATTAGTTCCACGGGCGCCGCCCCCGAAAAGACCGCGAAGTCAGACTGGAGCCTCTCGCTGACGTCCGGGTCGTCCACAACCAAGAGGAGCCCCGAGTTCAGGGTCTTCAATTCTTCGGCCAGTACGAAAGCGAAAAAAGGGACGCTGATGGAATGAAGCGTCATCGGTCCGGCCGTGGTGAGTGCGCCTACCGTCTTGCGCACTGTCGCCAGCGTCGCAAGCTTTTCGGTTAGTAGGGCCGATTTACCCTTTTCCAAAGTCTGCCTCTATCGCCCGCCTTACAAAACCGTCCGCCTTCCGGAGCCGTCTCTTTGCTTCTGCCGCCTCGACCTTAGCTCTGATCATGACGACGGCCGTCTTCACATGTCCCTCGGCCTTCTTCAGAACCTCTTCCGCCTTACCATAATCCACCCCGGTTATTGTCATAACTATGCGTTTGGATCTTTCCTCGAGTTTCCTGTTTGTCATCTGGAGATCGACCATCATGTTCTCATAAACCTTCCCGAGTCTGATCATGGCGGCCGTGGTAATCATGTTAAGAACCATTTTCTGAGCGGTTCCCGATTTCATCCGCGTCGAACCCATGATAACTTCCGGTCCGACTTCCGGGCAGATCGCTACATCGACCTCAAGGTCGAATTGGGAGCGCGGGTTCGTCGTAACGAAAACGGTTTTCGCACCGAGCTGCTTCGCCTTCCTGATCGCACCGACCACATACGGCGTTCTCCTGCTCGCGGCGATCCCGCAAACAACATCTCTTTCAGTTATACCGTGTGCCACGATATCATTCTCGCCGTTTTCCTCCTTGTCCTCAGCACCCTCCTGTGCCTTGAACATGGCGGGTCTTCCGCCGGCGATCATTCCCTGCACAAGGTCCGGTAGGGTTCCGAATGTCGGCGGACACTCGACAGCATCCTGCACTCCAATCCGTCCGCTCGTTCCGGCGCCGACGTAGAAGAGTCTCCCGCCACGGCGGAACGCCGCCGCGACCATTTCGGTCGCTTCCTCGATAAAGGCTAGTTCTCCCTCAACGGCGAACGCGACCTTCTTGTCCTCGGCATTAATGATGCGAAGTATTTCTGCGATGCTCGCTGCATCGATGTTCATCGAAGCTTTGTTCCGCTCTTCGGTAGTAAGCGTGCCGAGCTCATCGAACAGGCTCTTTCTTTCAGCCATTAGTACAGACCTCGCTTCCAACATTTCCATGAAGTAGTGTAATAATCCCCCGATAACGCACAGAATCAGCGGTTTGCAGGATCGGTTCCGTCTTTTCTCCAGCATGTTTCACGTGAAACTCCTGTCGTCGAACGCATCGTGTGAAACGCTCTCTCATCCATGCAGATACACCATGAGGACCGATATGTCGGCCGGTGAGACACCCGATATACGGCTCGCCTGACCGATCGACTGCGGTTTCACTTTGACTAGCTTTTCTCTCGCTTCAGTCGAAAGCGATTTTACTCGTCCGAAGTCGAAGTCTTCGGGGATACTCATCGACTCGAACTTCTCAAACCTGTCTATCTCATCGAGCTGCCTTACGATGTAACCCTCGTACTTCGTCTCGATCTCCACCTGTTCCACTACAGCTCTATGACTAGCAGCTTCCACCGGGACGGAATCGGTCCGGAAAAACTCCAGCTCAAGCAACTCCGACAACCGAACATCCTGTCTCTTCACAAGCTGCGAGAGCCTCTCGTTCTCCGTCAGCGGAGACGAGCCGACCGACTCCAGGTACGAGTTCACCGCCGACGGCGGTACACTCTTCTTCGCCACATAATCTGCGAGAACCTGTATGTACTCTTCCTTCTTCCGCAACGATCGAAAGACGTCGTCGGGTATGAGGCCGAGCTTGTGTCCATATTTCATCAGGCGCCTGTCAGCATTATCTTGCCGGAGCATCAGCCTGTACTCCGCCCGGGAGGTGAACATCCTGTAAGGCTCACTCGTCCCTTTGTTCACCAGGTCGTCGATGAGAACACCGATATATGCCTCCGATCTCCTGACCACAAAAGGCTCTTCCCCCTTTACCGTGAGCGCCGCATTGATGCCCGCAACGATCCCCTGCGCGGCTGCCTCTTCGTAACCGGAGGTACCGTTGATCTGTCCAGCAAAGAAAAGCCTCCTCACAAGATGTGTCTCGAGGGTGAGCTTCACCTGATGGGGCGGGAAGAAATCGTATTCGACAGCATATCCCGGTCGGAGCATCTCGACCTTTTCAAGCCCTGGCACGGTCTTCATTGCGCCGAACTGTACCTCAGCTGGAAGGCTAGTTGAAAACCCGTTGACGTATACCACGTTTGTGTCGCGTCCCTCCGGTTCCAAGAAGATCTGATGCCTTTCCTTGTCGGCAAACCTTATAATCTTGTCCTCAATGGAGGGGCAATATCTCGGCCCTATCCCCTTAATTAGGCCGGTGAACATCGGTGATTTGTCGAAGCCTGTTCTCAGAACCTCATGCGTCTGGTGGTTGGTGTATGTAAGGTAGCAGCTGACCTGGTCCCGGGTCACTTCCTCTGTCTGGTAGGAGAAGGGTTCCGGATTGGGATCTCCTGGCTGTTCCTCAACCTCGCTGAAATCTATGCTTCGTCTGTCGACCCTGGGGGGAGTCCCTGTTTTGAGCCTACCGCTCACAAACCCGAGTTTCTCGAGCGACGCCGTAAGTCCAACCGCGGGGGGCTCATTGAACCTGCCGCCGATTCTGCTCTTGAGGCCGGTATGCATGACACCGTTCAGAAATGTGCCCGCCGAAACGACAAGCGCCGTGCATGCGAGCCGGACGCCGGTACCCGTCTCGACTCCCACAATTTCTCCGTTCTCAATAAAGACTTCGGTAACCATATCCTGCATGACATGAAGACGCTGCTGGGCCTCAATATGGCGCCTGGCCTCGACCGAATAAGCCTCCCTATCGTTCTGGGAGCGCGGGGACCAGACCGCAGGACCCTTCGATCTGTTAAGCATCCTGAATTGAATCCCCGTCGCATCGGCAATCCTCGCCATATCGCCTCCAAGGGCATCTACCTCCCTTACAAGATTACCCTTTGCGGTCCCCCCTATTGCCGGATTGCAGGACATCCTGCCGACGGCCTCAATATCCATCGTCATGAGGAGCACGGAGCACCCCATCCTTGCCGAAGCAAGAGATGCTTCGATCCCGGCATGGCCTGCGCCAATCACTATGACGTCATACTTCTTCAAACTCACTCCTTAGGGGATCCTACTCTGTTTGGCAAAGGCTTTCGAAGGGACGCTGTTTTGCGGGCTGGACCCTGCCAATTTGTCAACCGTTCCACGTGAAACCATCACTTGCCGATACAGAACTTTGAGAAGATGTTGTTCAGGACATCCTCGGTGGTGATCTCGCCTGTGATTTCACCCAACGCATTCAACCCGGCCCTCAAATCCAAAGCGACAAACTCTCCCGATTTGCCGCTTCTGAGCGTCTCCAAGGCGAGGCCGAGGCTCCTATGCGACCTCGACAACGCATCCCTGTGACGGGAATTTGTGACCACGACGGATGACTCCGCAATCGTCTCCTTCAGCACCACCTTGCATAACCCCTTTTTGAGGAAATCAATTCCATCTCCGTTTAGGGCGGACACGTAGAAGACGTGACCATCTTCGGGGTTGCGTGGCGCCTCCGCCGGATAGAGATCAATCTTGTTCCAAACTCTGACCAACCTGATCCCCGCACCTTCGCAAACACGCGCCAATCTTTCATAGAGCGGGTCGGTGCCGTTATAATATTTCTCCTGATAATCAACGATCAGGAGAACGACGTCCGATTCCTCGGCCTCCCGCTCCGCCCGCCTTACCCCCTCCTCCTCAATGCTGTCGGTCGTTTCTCGCAAGCCCGCGGTGTCGGTCAGCCTGAAGAGTACTCCGTCAATTGAGACACTCTCCGAAATCGTGTCGCGAGTGGTGCCCGGAGTGGAACTTACAATCGCCCTATCTTCGCCAAGAAGTGCATTCAGCAGGCTGGATTTGCCGGCGTTTGGCTTTCCGGCAATCGTGACCCTGACACCTTCCCTGTACACCTTTCCGACCTCGTAGCTTGCAAGGAGTCGGTCGACAATAGCTATTGCGCCAACGAGTCTTTCGTCAAGCGCCTTCCGGTTCGCAAATTCCACGTCCTCTTCGGAGAAATCGAGCTCTAGCTCAAGGAGAGAGGCCAGATTGAGCAGCTCATCCCTGACAGCCTTGATTTCTCTGGACAGATCGCCAGACAACTGTCTTATCGAGCTCCGGTATGCCGCCTCGCTCTGCGAGTGGATCAAGTCACCTACAGCCTCCGCCTGGGAAAGATCGAGTCGCCCGTTTAGAAATGCCCTCTTCGTAAACTCGCCCGGATCAGCCGGCCGCGCACCTGAGGAAACCATGAGCTGGAGGACCTTCTGAGTAACCAGGTAGCCGCCATGACAGCTAATCTCGACGACATCTTCGCACGTGTAGCTGTTGGGAGCGCCGAAAGTCACGGCAACAACCTCATCTACGAACCTCCCGCCGCTGTCCACTACCTTGCCGAAATGCGCGGTGTGGGACGGCGTTTCAGAAAGCCTGTTCTTCCCCACAAAGGCCTTGTCCGCCACGGCGAAGGCATCCCGTCCTGAGACCCTTATTACGCTTATACCTCCCTCCCCGGGCGGGGTTGAAATTGCGGCTATGGTATCGCCATCCTTCAGCTTCAGGTACATACAAGAATTTAACACAAGCGCAGGATGAGTTAAAGGAGACGGGGACCCACTATCGCGGTCTGGCTCTCACATCCAGATCGGCGGCGTTACTTCGAAACGACGATCATGATTGCAGCTCAGACAAAAAGCACCGCGACCGGTTGTATGTGATTCCTTTTCGTCGGAACTTACGATAAAAAAATGAAGATTTTCAATAAGTCATCTAAACTCGATAACGTTTGCTACGATATAAGGGGGCCCGTTCTCGACGAAGCGAAACGGATGGAAGCGGATGGACAGGAAATCCTTAAGCTCAACATAGGAAATCCCGCACCTTTTGGTTTCCAGGCACCGGACGAGATCATAAGGCAGGTATCGGCAAACCTCACGAAGTCGGAAGGATACATCGACTCAAAAGGACTCCTCGCCGCGCGCGAGGCTGTCGCCACTTACTCCACAGCCACATGTATCCCAAACGTCGACATAGAGAATGTGTTCATCGGAAACGGGGTGAGCGAGCTCATCGTCATGGCGACACAGGGCCTGCTAAACGACGGTGATGAAATACTCATCCCGGCTCCCGATTACCCGCTCTGGACTGCTGCAGTTGTGCTCGCCGGAGGAACGCCGGTCCACTACATCTGCGATGAGGAATCAGACTGGCAGCCCGATCTTACCGACATCACGAAGAAGATCTCAGCGCGGAGCAAAGGCATCGTCGTTATCAACCCGAACAATCCCACCGGGGCCTCCTACTCCCGCGAGATCCTCGATGGAATCGTCCGCATCGCCGAGCGAAACGAACTCATAATCTTCAGCGACGAGATCTACGACAGGATACTTTACGACGGTACAAAACACATCTCGATAGCTTCCCTGGCAGAAGATGTACCGTGCGTGACGTTGAACGGCCTTTCCAAATCTCACCTGATAACGGGCTTCCGCGTCGGGTGGATGGTATTCAGCGGCAAGCTCTCCGGAGCGCAAGGCTACCTGGAAGGCGTCAACATGCTCGCTTCGATGAGGCTCTGCAGCAACGTGCCCGCACAACATGCCGTGGCCGTCGCGCTTCAAAATGACGATATCATTCGCAGCCATACTTCGGCTGACGGGAGACTGAAGAAGCAACGGGACCTCGGATACGAAAGACTTAAGAGGATCCCCGGCCTATCTTGCACGAAACCGGAAGCCGCTTTCTACTTCTTTCCGAAGATCGACACGAAGATGTTCGGTATAAAGGACGACGAGAAATTCACACTCGACCTCCTGAAAAAAGAAAGGGTACTCGTCGTACAGGGCACCGGCTTCAACTGGTTCGAGCCAGACCATTTCAGGATTGTGTTTCTCCCGGAGGCAGGTCTTCTCGAGCGAGCCTTCGATGCCCTCGAGGCCTTCCTGCAGGACTACCGGCAGACCTGACACCGCGCCCCCTCCGGCGAGTGTTGCAAACCGCCCGGGCAACGATTAAAATAGCGGTTGTGATGAGGATGATGGTTCGTAAGGGATCGGCAACAGCGAGAATCGCAACACTCCTTGTCTCCGCCATGATCGTCATGGGTTGCGGGGGTGCCAGCAGGGAGAATCAAATCGCGATGAAAGAAAGGGGGACCGATATGAACACGGGATCCGCTGCCAAGATGACATTGACAAGTTCCGCTTTCAAAGAGGGCGGGATGATACCGAAGAAGTATACCTGCGACGGTCCGGATGTTTCCCCGCCGTTGAATTGGGAGAACGTGCCGGCACAGGCAAAGAGTCTCGCCATGATAGTCGACGACCCCGACGCGCCGATGGGCACGTGGGTACACTGGGTGATATTCAATATGCCTTCCGGCATTACCGGTCTTCCGGAAAATGTGCCGCCGAAAGATTCGCTTCCTGACGGGAGTCTCCAGGGCAAGAACGATTTCAGGAACTACGGCTACGGCGGTCCGTGCCCGCCAGGCGGGACACATCGATACTTCTTCAAGCTCTATGCACTCGACTCGGTTCTTCGGCTCAAGGCCGGTTGCTCGAAATCGGATCTCCTCAAAGCCATGCAGGGACACGTCATAGGGGAAGGGGAGCTGATGGGAAGGTATTCGCACTAGAAAGGTGCTCGCCCAGAAACTTTTGGGATGATCGGGACGAGGAAGGGGATCACATACGGGGGACACCACCAATAGGTTCGGAGATTCTCCGAAACATTATGTCAGCTAGGAACCAAGAATGGAGCTAATGACAAGATGCGGTTCGTTAATTCTGGGAGTCTGGTCACAAGGCGAACTGCACAAATACGTATCGGCTTTATCACAGGGAGCCGCTGGTCAGTGGGGTTGCGCAGTGCTGTCAGACACGTTATCCCTGACACCGAGCGATACGATCGCGGTCGAGCTTGCCACATTCGGGGATGCAGCGGTATCAGGACAAACCAGGTTCGATGAGGTTCAGTTGCTAAGAATAGCTACTCTCAAGCCTTGAAGACTTTCGATTACCGCGATCAGGTGCAAACAGATGCGAAGGCGCTACACAACCGAACAATTTTACCAGAAAGATTCATCACAAATCCTTACAATCGTCCTTGCACCCGGCATAATTTCTCTTTAACTTTTCAGGCGTTCTTTCATAACAGTGAAGTTTCGGTGTCCGATCCGTCAAGATGATGGATGGACTGAAAAGGGAATCCCGTCCGCAACAATTTCAGGATCATAAACGGGAGCTGCCCCGCAACTGTATACGGCATCAGTACCCCCAAGCCACTTTGCCGCCAAAGGCGACATGGGAAGGTGAGGGTGAAAACAGCCGTGAGCCAGGAGACCTGCCGCGACTTTTTCGAATTCACGACCTTCGAGGGAGAGGTTAAATTCATTCGCTGCACGCGAAAGAGTTTGTTTTTGTAGCCCCAACTTCATCCCGAGGTTGGGGCTTTTTTTTTATACGAGATCAGGATGCTTGCCTTAGTACTGACATTGTTGATTCATCCCAACGCGGACTCCCTGAGAATCTTCAGGGTGCCGGACGTCGTGGTGACATCTACACGCAACGCCGTGATCCCTCAGGACTCGCCGTCGAAGGTGGTCAACCTCGACGTGAAACAGCTGACCGGACTTGGTTTCTCCGGCATCGCAGACATCCTCTCATCGGCGGGCGGACTTTTTGTGAAAGACTACGGTCCCTCGCAGCTCTCGACAATAAGCATGCGTGGGACGGGGTCGGAAGAAACACTCTTCATGCTGGACGGAATAAGGATCAACAGCGTCCAGAACGGGCTCGTCGACCTGTTTCTGATACCTTCTTCGCAGATCGGAAGCATCGAGATAGCGGAAGGGGGCTCATCAGCCCTCTTCGGAGCCGACGCGATAGGCGGGATAGTCAATCTGCGTACGGAGTCGAGCTCGACTCCCGGCTTGAGCGCCACCTTCGGCGCGGGCTCATACGGCTACCAGCAGGGAAGGCTTACCATAGACCAGAATCTAAACGGCGCGTCTATCAGCATTATGGCCGGAAGGACCCGCTCCAGAAACAATTTCGACTTCGATTACAGCGACGGTTTGAATTCATACCCCATGGTGCGGACGGGCGCGGATTATGTGTCCGACAATCAGTTCGCGAAGATAACTATCCCGGGAAAGGAGAGTTCGACAACGATCGTTGTGAGCAATGTCTCCGCGAACCGGGGCACGCCCGGCCCTGTCACCGGACCTTACTTCGTCGGGACCCAACGAGAATACGACGGAGATTTCCTGTCGGCGGTGAATCACAAGAACAGACTCGGCGACCTCATCCTATCGACCTCCGTCGGCTTCACCTACAGCTACCTTAGATATGTCGACCTGCCGACCGTTCCGGGGGGCTTCTCGATCGACGACTTCTACAAGATGCTCTCACTGCAACCGAGCGTTCAGCTTCAATACTCGTCGAGAGAATTGGATTGGGTCGCCGGCATCGATGCGGAAGGGGACCGCGGGACGAGCTCCGAGATGATGGGTACCAAGGACAGGACCCGCATCGGTGCTTTCACCAGCGCCGTCCTGAATCTGCGAGGACCGTTCACTTCAGATATCCACCTCTCGCCGAGCATGCGCCTGGATCGGTACTCCGATTTCGGCGGCTCGTTCAATCCGAAATTCGGTCTGAATATGAAGCCTGCGGCTTCGCTTCCGTTCAATATCCGCGCGAGTATCGGCACGAGCTTCCGCGCACCTACATTCAACGAGCTCTACTTCGCATCTGTCGGCAACGCGGCCATCAAACCCGAGAGGTCGGTCAACTACGACGCGGGGTTAGTATTCAGTATCAAGACTCCCGTCGATATCGAGGCAGATGCGGATTACTATCATATCAATATTACGGACGGTATCGTGTGGGAACCCTCGGTCGGGAGCCTCTGGCGTCCCGTCAACTACCAGCGCACGCTCTCGCGAGGAATTGAGCTTCGCATACAGGCAAACTACAACGATGTCGCGGCGCTGGCGGCAAACTATTCGCTTGGCCAATCGCTAGATCTCTCCGACCCTCAATCTCCGACTTACAACATGCAGCTCATATACAGACCCGAGGAACAGGCCTCTGTCGTTGCAGCGGTCTCTCCGTGGATCACGACATTGTCCGCGGCTGTTCGGTATGTCGGGTTCAGATACACGTCGGCCGCAAACGACGAGTTCCTGCCTGGCTTCACAACGGTCGACCTCTCAACCGGAGCACGGATCCATGTTTCGGATTTCGTTCTCTCCCCGCTGCTGACAGTGAGAAATGTGCTCAACGAAAGTTATCAGGTGATACCGCAGTACCCGATGCCGCTGCGGACGTTCTACTTCAGCATCGGCGTTCAATTCAACCAGCAAAAGGAAGTTCCATGAAGAATATTCTCATGCTCGCGTCTTTAGCGTTTATCGTAAACTCATGCACGAAGGCTCCGACGTCGTCGGCGCAGTACTACGTCCCGGCCGCTTCGGCGGTATTTGTCCTCAACCAGGGCAACTTCGGGCAGGGAAACTCTTCACTTACTGCCTACTACCCCGACTCGAACCTGACCGTCAACGGACTCTTCAAGCTGGCCAACAGCAGGAATCTCGGAGACCTTGGCAACGACATAGCGTTCAACGGCAGCCGGGCGTATATGGTCATAAACAACTCCGATAAGATCGAGGTCATAGACCCCACGACGGCGCTTTCTGTCGGGACGGTTTACTTTCCAAGCGGGACCAGTCCTTACCGCATCGCCTTCTACGTTCCTTCGAACATAGCTTACGTGTCGGATCTCTATACGAACTCGGTGTCCGTCGTGAACCTCGCGACCGACGCAATCATTTCGCAGGACACGATATCCGTCGGCGCGAATCCTTACGGGATCGCCTGCGTCAACGGAAAGGTTTTCGTGGCAAACTCCGGCTACGGGTCGGGCAATACCGTCAGCGTCATCGATGCGGCAAAAAGGGAAGTCGTCAAGACCATCACCGTCGGTAGCGGGCCGACCGAGGTGGAGGTTGACGAAAACGGAGACGTCTGGGTCGCCTGCCCGGGACAACCGGGGGACGACGGCTCCATTTACGTAATCAGTTCATCCACGGATTCCATCATCGACTCGATAAACACCGGCATGCAAATCCCTTCCTTCACCGGGCATGTCCTCGCCATCGACACGCAAAACGGCGCGGCATACTTGATTGCAGACAGTTCCGTCGTTAAGTTAGATGTGTCGACGCACAGGATCGTGGACAGGAATCTGATCAGCGGAAGCTTCTACGCATTATCCGTTGACGAAGCAACCGGAAACGTTTATGTAACCGACGCGAAAGATTACAAGACGAACGGCGAAGTATACATCTATAATTCCGGCGGTCAGTACACAAACAGGTCCTTCACAGCAGGCATCAACCCCGACGGCATAGCGTTCCTTAGGTGACGGCGGTAGGATGAAATTGGATTTAAACATTGCTCAAACGAGTTTTTAAACGTACAATCAACAACACAGAAAGTTGGAGGTAACAATGAGTATAATGCTGGCCCTGATCCTCATCCTGTTCGCGGCGTTTTCCAGGCTTATTCCCCACGCACCGAACTTCACCCCTGTGATTTCGATCGCGCTCTTTGCGGGAGCGTACCTGAAAAAGCGCTACGCCTTTTTCGTCCCCGTCGCCGCGCTCCTCCTCAGCGACCTCGTAATCGGGTTCTATGACTTCGGTTCGATGGCAACAGTTTACGGAACGATCCTGCTCATCGTGGCCGTCGGGCTGATGCTCGAGAAGAAGATATCCGCCGGAAAGATACTCGGCCTCTCCCTCACCGGTGCGGTCGTCTTCTTCATCACTACGAACTTTGCAGTCTGGATGGTTCCCGCCTCGATATATCCCAAAACGCTCGCCGGGCTGGCGCAGTGCTACGTGATGGCGATACCGTTCTTCTGGAACATGGTGCTCGGCACGCTCGTATACAGTGCCCTGATGTTCGGAGTCTATGAGCTCGCGGGAAGGTTCGTCTTCAAGCAGAAAACAGTCCAGGAATAAGTGTCACATGCGGGGTCCCGACTCAACGGGGCCCCCGCCGATGAACTCCAACCGCAGGCAAAAAAGGGGGAATTGAGAGTGCAACGACAGGCTCACGAGTGGGATTCTAATCAGACTATCGCGTGCACCTGAAAGAGGTCCATTTTGGAAGAATTTTTCATCGATTTCAACAAGCGCAAGCTTAACCGGATAGGATATCCTCTTGTCGCGGCCATCCTGGCGATCGACGGGGTATTCCAGATGATGAACAGGGCAAGCAGGTTGCACCCGGCTATCCCGATCCTCGAGATAGTCTACGGTATCGTATTGGTAATCATTTGGGTTTTCCCTCCGAAATGGTACTTCAGAGTCGACGATTCCGCTATCGAGTTCAAAAGACAGTTCGCCGGCATGCACCGCTTCGACTGAACGGCTATCAGTGGCGTGCAGTTCCTTCCGAAGAAGGTCACGATAGAGTTGGCCGACGGCGGTTCCCACAGAATTACTCTCACATTCCTCGGGGAAAAGGAGAGGCTTGCCATAACGGACGTGCTGAGCAGGTTCGCGGAGGAAAGGAACCTGCTCAGGAGGGAATGACGGGGAAGCGGCACCCCGTTCTTACTTTCACCTTCCCGCATTGCGTTTCCCGCGCGGGGAAATCACTCGCGGGCTTGAGTTAACTTAGTCCTGCCGGAGCACCATCATGGAATAACGTGCACCGGATCGTCCGTCCCGCTCTTCTCCTGTCAGGGCGCTGTCTGTTCCACCGTGAAAGTCCCGTTTATGCGCACCTGCCTCTGTTGAGCGATGCCTACCCCTCTATAAACCTCGAATGTAAAAGTGTTCCCGTCCATCTGTCCCAGGCCCAGTGCCGTCCAAGTTCCAATGACCTTGCCGTCCTGAGAGTAGAGAGTAACCTTCGAGTAAGTGTTACCGACAACTTGCTGTTGTGCCCTGGACTTCTGCGGCATGAATATCAAGTAGCAGCCAGCCAGCACAAAGATGACAACGGCCACGAGAACGGCATTCTTCGCTTTCGGTTTCATCAGACTCACTCCGTTTTTGTTTGAGATGCTTTTGTACGGGGAACCCGGCCCCGCGATTTCTCAAAATTACCTGTGATGACCCGGATTAGCAACGTCACAGGCGGAGCAAAAAAAAACGGGAGGCCGAAGCCTCCCGCCGCACGCCCAATTCTCCTGAATGGGTGAATTACTTGATCATCAACATCTTGTGTTTGAACACTTTCTCTCCCGCCATCATCACGTAGAAGTAAACACCAGATGCGAGGCGGCCTGCATTGAAAGTGATCTTGTGGTTGCCCGCCTTCATAACGCCGTCGACGAGCAGAGCGACCCGCTGGCCGAGGACGTTGAACACCTCGATCCGGACCTGCGTTTGCTTCGGCAGACCGAATTCGATCGCCGTCGACGGGTTGAATGGATTCGGGTAATTCTGGCTCAGGTAGAAGTCCTTCGGGATTCCGTTTAGCCTGTCTGAAACTGCACCGAGTACCACGTGCTTGAAGTCGGCCGTATCGCGCGGGATGAGCTCGTAGCCGTCATCTAAAGAAGCGCTGTACGCATATTGACTGAATACACCTGTGAAGTTAACCGGATCTTGAGGTTGCGGCGAACCGTCGACATTGGTGTCGTTGTCGATGAATACTCTCACGGTATCAGTGCTGTTCTTAGGCTTGTAATAGACGCTGGTGTATGAGCCTTCCGCGGGCCAATCTCCCGAAGCGTGGTAAAGCGTGTCTATCTCTACCAGACTCCCCTCGTAATCTTCCGGATTGGCATTGAACTCAGCCGCCGTGATTTTTCTTGCTTCCGGGACAGTCGCGTTGTGTTTTAGAATCTTGAGGTTGACCGTATCCATTTTCAGCGGCATGATCTCGGTCAGACCGGCGTATTGGGCAATCTTTCCTACGACAAACACGGAATCTCCGATGGCGAGGCGTGTCCATGCCGAGTCGTATGAGAATATCTCTATTCCGGCGGTGCCGTCCTGAATGAAGACCGCGGTTTTCGGGGGCTGGAAGTTCGGGGTCGTAACCACGCCAGCTACGAAGAGCGTGTCGTTCAAGTTATCGGGTATGAAATCGCTGTTAGCGTCTATCCTCGCATCCGCGATGCTGGTCACGGTGGAACCGGAACCGACGACAACTACCGTATCATGCCCTTCGGGCACATTGCTAGCGAAGGCAATGCCGCCCGACTTGATTCCGGCGCTGGCGGGAGTGAACGTCACCACGAACTTGGTCGACGCCATGCTGTCAATCCGCGCGCTGGTCGGAGTCACCGCAAATGCGGCATTCGTTGAGGTCACGGCGCTTATGAAGAGCGAATCATACCCGTCGTTCTTCACGGTTATGGTGTCGACCTTCGATTTGCCGATGAGAACGCCATGGAAATCGAGAGTATCCGGCTTTGCCAGGAAGCCCGGCTCATGGGTAATGCAATTGGCGCTGACCATTACCGTATCCCCCACGGCGGGAGAGTCGTGGAAGAAGACGATCGGGCCGGATCTCAGACCCTTGATGTCGGCATTGAATGTGACAACGAAAGTGTCCGTAGCTGAGACGCCGATGTCAGCCGATATCGGCAAGACTGTAAACAGGGTATCCGCGGAGACAACCGAGTCGATGACCAGATTATCCGTCGAGCTCAGGTTGGTGACAAAGAGAGTGTCGGTAACGGTTGTGTCTTTCCATACCTTTCCGAAGTTGAAGCTCGTAGGCGACACAGAGAAACCCGGCGCTTTGCCCGTGCCCTGCACGATCACCGTATCGGGCGAAGAGGCTGCGTTGCTTACGAACGCCACATTTTCCGAATCAAGCTGAGCCGTCGTGGGCGTATACTTGACCGCGAACTTCATGGAATCCTGAGCCGGGATTGAGGCACTCCCGGGCGTCACTGTGTAAACCGCGGCACTCGGCGTCGCTGAAGTAATATTGAGAGCAGCATATCCTGCGTTGCCGACCGTAATGGAGTCCGTAACATGGCTACCGATGAGAACCTTTCCGAAACTGATGCTGTTCGGCGACACCCACAGGACCGGCGCGTCGACGCCGCCTACGCTGTTGGTCCATGTCGTAGCGACCCGGATCCCGTCGATGATCACATCCGGAATATTACTCGATTGACGGATCCCCAGCGCATTGACAATATCCTGCCCGGTCTGGCTGTCAACTGTCACTTCCGGTGTTCCTGCAGCGGCCTCATCCGTCGGAACGCCTGAAGAAAGGATCCACATCTTCGTTGTATCGTTCCCAGCAGTGTTGATTGTATACTTCATGATGAGCAGGTAGGTGGTGTTCTTCGCAAAATTTGTCGTACCCCAGGTGGCGGTGGATGTGTTTGAAAATCCGAAATTCACATTGCCAGATCCGTCGACCCTCGCAAAAACACGGGCGCAAAAAGCGGTGAATAATGTTGGTGATACCCTGTTTCCCAAGTGGAGAAAATATCCACCTGTCAGACTATTCGCCGCTTCAGAGACATTGACCATAAGGGAAAGATAGACCGTGGATCCATTCGCGGTCTGTTCCGGGAAGCCCCGGTTGACATCTTCTCCCGTTCCGAACACATTGAGGGCGTTCCCTATTCCAGAGCCCGCGTATCCCGTGTAGGTCAGGCTGGTGTCGCTCACGATTGCAGGACCGGTGCCACTGTGTGCAGTCCAGCCCAGCGTATCGATAGCGGCTCCCGCAGGATACGCGAAATCTTCCTTGAGTAACTGTGCTGATGCCACTGTGCTAAACACCACTAGCAGCAACAGTGTGGCAAGGTGTTTCATGGTAACTCCTTTCTTGGATTAAAATTGTTTGTATTGCTGATGCCTCTTTCGGTTTCCGTTCTGAAAGGAGATGCGACATCCGGAAACGCGTAAGCGGTGCAAAACATACGGGAGTGGCTATGGCATGTTGTCTTTGAATTTGTCCTCGGTCCGGACCCAAGCAGAACAGAACAATGAACCGGATAAACGAGAGAAGTCGCTGACGGCATGACAGATCTTCACAGATTGAATGGGTCAATATCACGAGAAGAGAATAAATGCCCGGAAATGAAAAGAGCCCAAGCAACCCGCATTGTTTCCTCCTGAACTAAGAATGCCCGTTTGTAAAGAGAAGGGATGTCAGCTAATGGACGGAAAGACCCCGCGATGAAATCGTTCGTCCTTGAGCATTGAATTCACAAATCGCTGACACGCCCGTCTTGTTTTGCACGACTACTTCCAGAACGTCACTAATTTGGAAAGCGCCGGGTGAAATGTCAAGTGCTCCGACCGTGAAGTTTACATTAAAAAAACCGACCCGGCGCATAAATACAATTTCACTTTAACAGCAATCCGTCTGAAGCAGCCGGATTTCTGTTGAAATGACACTGTCATTTCAACAGCAACATCTTCTTGACGCTCAAATTGCCCGCCGATTTGAGGACGTAAAAGTAAGTCCCGGACGCAAACCTTGAGGCATCGAAGGTCACGCTGTAGTATCCGGCATTCTGCTTCGTATCGACAAGCGTGGCCACCTCTCTGCCCAGCACATCGTAAACCTTCAATGTCACATGTCCGCCTGCGGCGGATGACACCCGATAGCTGATGGCTGTACTCGGATTGAACGGGTTCGGATAGTTCTGGTCGAGCCCGAAAGATGTCGGTATTCCGTCTCCCGTCCTCTTTATGCCCAGTACGATCGCGTCGCTTCCTCCGGCCTCGATGTATCTCGCTTTGAATTCCTGGAGGTAGAGGTTGGCGATTCGAGGGTCATGGATTATGAGCGTGTTCTCGTTGTTGGACGTCTCCGCGGCATTTGACCAGTTGTGCGAGCCCGTAATCACGGTTTCATCCGCCTTCGGATCTTCCGCATCGATCAGGGCATATTTGTGGTGGAGAAGACCGGTAAGGCTGCTCCCCTTCAGATGAATGTCTACCCCGCCTGTCTGCAGCGCGCTGAACTGGTTGCCGGGGTCGGTGTTGTTGTCGAGTATTACCCTCACTTTATCCCCGGCTGCTTTCGCGTCAATGAGAGCCTGCGCGAGATCCGAACGGGTGAACGTAAGCATGCAGATGTTTATGGAGCTCGTGGCCGCGTTCAGAGTCTTGTATATGTGCAGCGTCGTCTGATCGGACGGGCTGAAGTACGACTCTATCAAATCGCCGCCGATATTGAACCTGTGGGGGGTGTTGTCGGTTTTCCTGATGCCGAACCGGGACTCGGACGAATTCGGGGTATCCGTGGAACTTCCCCACATCTCGTTGAACTCCATCGTGTACGCGTTCGCCAGCGCCTTGTCCTGTATCTCCAGCGCGTTCTGAGCATCGTTGTTGTTGCCCGGATCGGTCGCGTTCCATGATCCAGACCAGACCCAGTCGTCCGTGAAAGACGTCGTGTCGCGGAAATCGAAGATCGCGAATTTATTATGCATGAGCCCGTTGCCGCCGTTCACCGCGTCGAACTTGTCGGTGATGAATGGAATGCCGCTCGACTTCATCGTGTTCATCGGAGCGGTACCTGAATTATCGTACTCCGCTATCATGCGGACCTTGACACCGCGGTTTTTTGCGTTGATGAGCGCGGCCGCGATGTTGCTGCCGACGGTGCCGCTCATGCTGTACAGTGCTACGTCGATGGAATGATTCGCGGCGTTTATCCTTGCAATAAACTTGCTCGATATGTCGACGGTTTGTGCCTTCTCGTTCCGTTCGACGGAAGTGTCGACCGACTTCGAAAAGAAGACGTCGGTCGTCCCGGCAGATCCGCTAGGCGACGCTGTGCTGAAGATCGCATCGCCCGTCTGGTTGGTGCCCTGCGCGTCGGTCGCCGCGACCTGATAGTGATAAACCGTTGCGGGCCAGAGCCCGCTCAGGACAACCTTATGCACTGAATCCGAAGCTGCCTGGACGACCGAATCGGTGTAATTCACCGTGTTTCCGTACCTTATCTTCACCGTCGACAGCGTCCCCGTTTTAAAACCGATGGCCACCAAGTTCGGTTGGATGCTTTCTTCGGCGGGGGCATCCACGAAAGAGGGGCCGGGATGGGTGATCAGCTCTTCCTGTGTCGTGGCCTGGACCTCATAGTCCGAGAGATACGGCTCCGGAGGAGCTGGAGTCCCCGGCTTGTACTGTTTGAGAACACCGATCATGTCGAACGTGCCCGTCGGGATGGTGAGTGAGCTGGAGATGAACCCACCCGTAGTTCCGGTAGCATCGGTGATCGTGTTGTTGGCAGCGTCGTAAGTGACGCCGTTTATTCTGACCAGACGTCCTTCGTTCGGCTCGGAGAAGTCGTCGTTGAGAGTCTGGTTCACGTCCGCTGCCGTCAGGAGAAGCGGTTCCGGAAGAGGCCTCCCGTGTGAACGGATCGTCCATTTTCCGGAGTCGGGAACTACCTCCGTTGTCCCGCGGTATTGGTCGATCGTTCCGGTGAACGTGACGCTGTCCCCGAGTTGAAAGTCGGGGAAATATGTATAGTTGAATATGTTGATCCCCCCGCTCGCGTCCTGCAGGAAGAGGTTCGTCTGGGAAGTGCTGGTGATTGCCGTAATGATCCCGGACACCGTGACAACCGTCCCCTTCTGGTACGGGGCAACCGGCACTCCCTGTGAATCGTTTATGTGAAGATCGATTATGTTCACAAGCTTCGTCACCGTTACGCTGAGCTGCGAGCTTACGGGCGACGGCACTACTCCGGCAGTGGCGGTTTTCAAGACAAATACTCCGGACATTGCAGAATCGGGGACCGTCACGCTGTGGATCACGATGGCGGCGGAGTCGGCATTAGTGACCGCGAGGCCGCCCACAAATATGGAGTCCTGCACGATGCTCACATGCGCGCCAGCGGTCCCTGTTCCCGACAACGATACGTCAGCGTTGCTTTTCGACCAGCTGAACTTCGAAGGGAGAGCAACAATTACAGTGTCGATGACGTCGGTTCCGCTGCTGATGAACTTTATTGTGAAATCGGAAGTCGAAGCCGCGCTTATGGAAGTCGGTGATATGCTTGCCGAACCGATGCCGCTGCCAGGAATGATGTTCACAGGCTCGGCCGGCGATGCAGAGTTTTGTGGATTTATATCGGACTGGGCAACAAAATCGTTCGAGTTGTCGTCGGTATCGTACCCGTTGCCCGCGGTTTCGTCGGCACCATCTGCGGCCAAAGATGATGCACTCGAGGTGGAGTTGGCTTTTCTTTCTGCAGATGTGGTGTTGGAGAGCACGGGCGCTGCTCCGCTTCCTTCGTACGCGTTCGCAGTGCCATACCCAACCATGTCCACCACCGAGGGCCCGCTGGAAACCGAACCGGAAAGTGCCGTAGTCGTATTTACCAGCGCCATCTTCCCGTTTGTTCCGCTCATCGCTATCGTCCCAGTCGCATCGGGAGTGGGCAGGTTGACTGTTCCTCCGGCGCCCTGGGCTTCTTGCACAAGATAAAAGCCGTGCGATGCAATAGATCCCGTCAGGTTCGTCACCTGCCAACTTGTACCTGTGCTCGACGCATACTGCACTGACCACCCGGAAATGTCCACCGGTGAATCGGTTGGGTTGTACAATTCTATGAAATCGTTCTTCAGCGTCGCACCCGAATTACCCCCTCCGCCGTATACCTCGCTGATGACGACATGGTTTGCCGTTTGCGCAGACGAGGATGATGGAAAAAATGGAAGAATAACGATAGCTATAGCAAGAAGAATGGCCCTGAAACTCATATTGGTTCTCCAATCCCGCGGCTGGAACAAATCCGCAATTGTACCTATACAGGTGTAATTGTGTACAGCCGATGTAGCGGCGCCACAAATTCCAATTCACGACTCGGGGACAATATAATCGATAGAATCGTAAGAGGAAATGTCATCCGTTAACTGAGGCTGTCCAGAAAGTCTTGTCTGTCATGCTGAACGAAGTGAAGCATCCATTTTTCAGAACGAATAAGTGGATTCTTCAGTCGCTCCGCTCCTTCAGAATGACATTTTCCTTGTTTTGGGACAACCTCAGTTAACTAGTCTTTCTCACTTCACAAGAATCATCTTCCTCACCGCCGCGTGCCTGTACCCATCGGGCGAGACGGCGTCGAGCCTGTAAATGTAGACTCCGCTCGCAACGTCCGAAGCATCGAATACGACACTGTGAATACCCGCCGGTTGAATGCCCTCGGCCAGAACAGCGATCCTTCTCCCCATTAAGTCATACACCGTCAGAGTAACCCGGCTGACCGCTGAAAGCTGATAGCCGATTGCCGTCAATGGATTGAACGGGTTCGGGTAGTTCTGGTAGACGGCGAAGTTTTTCGGGACGGCGACCTCGACCTCAAGGATGCGGCCGACCTGCTGGGATCTTCCCGCCGTGCTCACAGCATCGATCCTGTAAAAGTATGTCTTCCCGGACAACACTCTAGAATCCACGAATGCATACGATCCGCCGTTCGTGGCTGTTCCGGTCGCCTTCAGGGCCGCATTGGACGTGTAGCTCGAAGCGAGATCGAAAGGTCCCGTCTTCGACGTTGCACGGAGTATGTTGAAGCCGGCAACATCGATCTCGGTGGCTGTCGAGAAATTCAGGCAGACCTTGCCTCCTTCGACCGCAGCAGCCATTGTGCTCATGGCAACGGGAAGAGGAACATCAGACCACTGTTGGCCAACTTTGATTCCACCGAGCGTCAAGGTTGGCGCACTTGAGGAAGAACCCTGCCTGAGGGCCACCATTCCCAGACTCAATGCATCAGTTCCCGCGTCTGTTTGGGAGACGCCAGAAGGTGGAGCAGGCGGCCCGCTGAGCGAAGGGTTGATCCATAAGTCAACCTGGTCGTCCGTTATCGTTCCTGAATTGAAGGTGTACTGTACAGTCAGCAGGTAGGTTGTGTTGAGAGAGTAATCGAAAGCGGTGTACGCGGCGGAAGCGACGACATTCTTTGCAATTCCAAAGGCCAGATTGTTCGAGCCATCAACCATTGCGAAGACCCTAGCATAATAGTACGTGGTACCGGCACGCCCGAGATTGAAGAAGTAGTCTCCGGTGGTGGTCGCGGCACTGACGTTCACCATGAACGACGCGTAAACAGATCCCGCAGAAGTACCAGCAAATGTCCGGTTAACGTCCTCGCCCGTATTCCCAACTGTGACTTTGTTCCCTACGCCGGATTCAGAATAACCCGGATATGTCAGAGCACCGGAGCTGACGGTAATCGAATTCGTCCCCGCGCCGCTGTGCGCCACCCATCCGTTGGAAACGAGCGTGGTTGCCGGGGTATATTCAAAATCCTCCACTAATGGAAGGGTTGTCGAAAGTATGGAAATGGTGCCACTCGATGCGCCCGTCAAACCCGTGGAAGACGCCGAGATCGTGTAATCCCCTCCTGCATCGAATTGGATGTCGTCGAATGTTGCCACACCTGAAACAGCCGTTTGTGTCAACGTACCGGAGATATTTCCGCCACCGGATGCTTTGGCAACAGTAACTTCCCCGGCAAAATTCTGGTCGACGGAATTATCCCCGCGGCGGGCTTCTACGGTGAATGAACTGAGGTTCACGCCCTGTTGCCCCGCGGTCGGAACACCGACAAATGCAAGCTGTGATGCCGCACTTAGGACGGTGAACGACGCACTTGTACCTGCGGACAGCGCATCACCGCTTGTTCTTGCTGCCGTGATAGAGACGACGGATTCAGCGGTGTTGTAGGTAACGCCGGAGATCGTAACGATATTGCTCCCGGCTGCTATTGTGCCACTTAAGGTTCCGGCGAGCGATCCGGTTCCGGTTTGAAGTGCTAGGCTGATATCCGTGTTAGCGGAGACGTTTTGCCCGATGTCGGAATTGTCCTGTGATTGAATGACCACGTCAAACGGTGTATCCGCTGACGGACTTGCGCCGCCATTTACACTTGTTGTTACCAGTTTTGTCGGCGTGCCACCTAATGATTCATATGTTCCAGAGATGGTAATATCCCCTTGAAGTCCTCCCGTTCCACTAGTGCTCCCCGAATTATAACCGTACAACCTGAATCCCACGGTGCCCGTCTGGTCGGCATAACCGCTGCTCACATCAAGAACGTTTCCAGTCCAACTGCTGTTGGCATCAGGGTTTGTCAGCTCGCCGCTCGAATTGGTCAGCCCGGCATTCACCGTTGTATAGTCCGACATTATAGAACCGTACGAATCACCGCTACCGCGCCACTGCCATTGTCTTGGGCCGGTGGAACTCCGTCCAACTCCAAACGTTAAGGATGTGACCGTGAACTTATAACCAGAGACCGCGTCAACCGTGAAGCCGATGTAGTAGCCAAGGTCGACAGTGCCGGCGAAGACATCACTTCCTGAAGTTGCCCCGGTGGGCCAGACGGATCCCCGATAGTTACCTGTGCTCGAACTGCTGGTTATACCGACCTTGACTAGAGCACCCGGGGATATGCCAGGGTAGGATGTCCCGTTATAGTCAAACGATGTTACGTTGTTTCCACCGCCGCTGAGATCATAAGTCGCTGTAAACGATGTTTGTCCCCACGCACTCGAAGCAACAACTGCAACAAAAACAAATGCAGAAACAACCCGCATGATTCCCTCCTGATTTTTCTTTCGTTCCAGAAAATGAACTGGGAGGAATGTCTACGTCTTAGTGGAGCTGCTTATAGAAGACTCACGTTACCCGGTATCGTGCTATGGATGCGATTCGCAAACATACCACCTATCCTCAATCCGGTTATCTATCACGAATAATTTGAAACGTCCCCTGCCAATTGTCAAGAAGAATGTTCAGAAAATGTGACGATCATGTCCGTGATGTCGGCGCGGTGGTTGCCGTGACAGACCGGGGTGCCTGCCGGATTTCACCCGGCAGGGGAGTCAATTCAAGTTGCCGGGAATCCGCAAGTTGCATGTGGCCGAAACGGCATCGACCTGTGCCGCTGGATGTGCCGTGCCACGCGGCAAGGTCTCTTTGATGAAGATCGTGGGTCTGACACTTCCGGTGCTCGGACGCGGCTTCGTCTGCCCCCACGCCGTGAGCGTAAAGAAAAAGAAATAAAATACCGCCGTAAATGTACGCATCCTTCCGTCCTCGCTGTTTGCCAACACTCAGTGAAAATGAGGGGGAATTGTCGACGGTGGTACAACTGAAACTGAATCCGCTCAACAGGCGCTTCGCTGCGACTGGGAATCGCAACGCTGCCCTTCCTCCTCAGGACGCTCGCTCAACGGACATAATTTCACACCCTCAGACTGAAGTTCCAAGTAAAGATTTCAGTAAAAGTGCCGACTAATAGAACAGGGGTGTTGTAAGCCCGAAGTTGCCCACAGGCCACCACAAGTTACGAGAGATCTCCGCTCCCGAGTCCTGAGGCCGTGGAAAGGTGACCGCCCCGGCAACGGTCACCCCGCTTATCTCTCCCGATGAAGTTCTGTGGAAGAAGATCTTATTCCACGGTAATCGTTCTTTTCACCCTTATATCGCCCGACGAAGCACCTACCTGCAGCTCGTACCTCCCCGGCTCGACGACATACCCTTTCTCCTTGTCACTGAAATACCTCAGCGACCTCACCGGAAGAAGAATCTTCACTGTCTTAGTCTCTCCCTTGGGAATGAACACGCGTTCGAAACCCCTCAGCGATTTGATCGGCTGCGGAACTTGGGAAGTAAGGTCTTTCACGTACAACTGTACCACTTCGTCGCCGTCGCGCTCTCCCGCGTTCTTCACCCTGACCGAAACGACGAGCGTGTCGCCTGGCTTCGCGACATCGCTGCTCGATTTAAGATCCGAATATTCGAATGACGTGTAACTCAGACCGAAGCCGAACGGATAGAGCGGAGTCCCTTCGAAATAACGGTATGTTCTCCCCTTCATGTTGTAGTCCGTGAAGGGGGGAAGGTCTTTGACCGACTTGTAGAATGTGACCGGGAGTCGTCCGGCAGGGTTGTAATCTCCATAGAGGACGTCGGCGACTGCGTTGCCGCCCTCCTCACCCGGGTACCACGAGTCGACTATAGCGGGGAGATTTTCTTCTTCCCAATCTACGGCAAGCGCGCTTCCGCCGGTGAGAACCAAGACTATAGGTTTCCCTGTCGCGTACAGCGCCTTGATCAGCCTTTCCTGGTTCGCGGGGATTCTCAGATCTGTGCGGTCCCCTCCCTGAAAGCCGGGAATGTCTATGCTGCGTTCCTCGCCTTCGAGCCGCGGCGAAATCCCCGCTATGACGATTGCTTCATCCGACTCCTTCACGAGCGAGACCGCATCTGCGATCAGCTTCTCCGGGTCGGGCATCGGGTTGACTTTCCTCCATGCGAACCGGAGCATAGAGAAATCGAGGCTGTCGCCGTAATCGACCTCGATCGGATATTCTTTCCCCCTTTCCATGTTGACAGTTCCCGACTTGAACGCCCATTTCTGGTACGGACTCCAGTTGTCGACAAGGAGCGTGTCGTCAAGGTAAATGCGTCCCCGGTCGAGAGTCGAAATGCCGATCTCGTATTTCCCGGTTGAAGGCGGCGTGATCGTTCCGGTCCACCTGAGAGAAAAGTTGTGTACCGGCACGCCCTTGCCGGGAGAACTCGATCCCCACCTCTGGAAGGCAACCGAGTCGATGCGTGTGAGCACCGGTTTCCCCTTCAGGTCGAAATTATCGAAGTACTCCGCGTACAACCCGTGGCCCGGCTTGCCGCCCGCCGGCCTGAGATACTCTTTGTCCACCGGAACAATGGAGGTCGTATCGACGAGCAGGTTGTATCCGCCGGCATAGCTCACGTTTACCTTGTCGCCCAGTTTGTTCCGGATCCCCTGAAGTATCGTGACCGGGTCCGACGGCTGGCCGTTGTAGTTGCCGAGCAGAACGCCGATATCGTCGGCATAGACGCCGATGACCGCAACCGATTTGACATTCTTCTTGAGCGGAAGGGTATTCTTCGCGTTCTTCAGCAGGACGATGCTTTCGTCGGCGACTTTCCGGGCGAGCTCCATGTGAGCCGGAGTGTTGTTCTGAGCGATCGTGATCTTGTTATAAGGAACCGCAGATACCGGATCGAACATCCCTAGCTTGAAACGCGCGAGCATGAGTCGCTCGACCGACCTGTCGATTTCCTTTTCCGGGATCAGGCCTTTCGCCACGGCTCCCTTCAGATCGGCATATTCACCGCCGCAGCTGAGATCGCATCCTGCTTTGACGGCAAGCGCGACGGCACTGGTGAGGTCGGGAGCGTATTTATGACCGTAAGTGATATCTCCGATGGCTCCGCAATCCGAGACCACGTATCCCTTGAATCCCCACTTGTTTCTCAGGATATCGGTAAGGAGGAGGGTGCTCGCGCAATCCGGTACTCCGTCGAGTGCACTGTAGGCTCCCATGACGGAGAATGCTCCGCCCTGGCGCACGCATGCCTCGAACGCGGGGAGGTAAGTCTCGTAAAGGTCACGGTTGCTGACGACTGCGTCGAAAGTGTGGCGAAGCGGCTCGGGACCGTCATGGACGGCGAAATGCTTCGGCGTCGATATGACCTTGAAATACTTTGGGTTGTTTCCCTGAAGGCCGGTGACGAACGCGACTCCTATCCTCGATGTGAGGTACGGATCTTCGCCATACGTTTCCTGGTTCCTTCCCCAGCGCGGGTCGCGGACTATGTTCACGTTCGGAGACCAGAACGTGAGTCCCTGGTATATGCCGTGCTCGCCCTTGCTGATCGCATAGTTGTACTTTGCCCGCGCCTCGGTCGAGATGACGTCGGCCTCCTCGTGGATCAGTTTCGGATTCCACGTCGCTGCCATGCCGATGGCTTGCGGGAAGACGGTAGCGATGCCGTTGCGTGCGACGCCGTGCAGGCACTCGCTCCACCAGTCGTATGCCGGGATGCCGAGCCTCGGGATTGCTGGCGCGTCGTTCTGCATCTGCGATACTTTTTCGTCGAGCGTCATCAGCGAGACCAGATTGGCAGCTCGCTCCTGGAAAGTCAGGCTTGTATCGAGATAAGCCGGTCCGGATGTTAGCCTGGCACCCCCGCTGCTCTGTGCTCGGGAATCCGACGAAAACATCCCTGCTATCACAACTGTCGCGATCGCTACACTCAATATAGATTTCATCTCACACTCCCTCAGGTGGTTGCTTGAAAAGCTTGAGGACACTCACGAGAATAATTGGCCGGAATCGGCGCCTTCGATGTCCGTGAAATTATAACTCAAACCAGAGGGAATTCCAACGAGACCGTCGATTGACAAATCAAACTCTCTCCGGCGAATTGCGGATAATTAATACCGGCGATATATGGATGCGCTTGATTTGACTTCTTAAATTGGTTGCAATGTCTAAAGAAACTCCGTGGGCAGTTTACCTGTCCGAGCTGATCGGCACCGCTCTACTTCTCCTGTTAGGTTTATCGTTCGTGATAGCGGATTTCGGAAAGGGAAGCCCGATCGCAAACTTCATTCCCGATCCCGGTCTGCGCAGGCTCATAACGGGCTTTCTTTTCGGGGCGACGGGCGCTTCCATAGTCTACTCGCGTATCGGGAAGGTGAGCGGCGCCCACATAAATCCCGTAGTCACACTCGCCTTTTATATCAAGGGGAAGCTCTCGAGGCGCGATACCGCCGGATACATCGCGGCACAGTTCGCCGGCGCCGTGATCGGTTCGCTTCCGCTTCTCTTATGGGGAACGGTGGGAAAGAGCGTAGGCTTCGGAGACACGATACCGGGTTCCGGTTACACCGAGGCGCTTCTCGGCGAAACGATAACCACAGTTTGTCTCATTGTCGGACTGTTCGTGTTCCTCGGCCACAGGAAACTCAGGAAACACACGCCTCTTCTTTTCCCCTTCCTTTACGCGGTGATGGTCTGGCTCGAAGCGCCGATTTCCGGGACGAGCACGAATCCCGCGCGAAGTGTCGGGCCTTCGGTCATATCGGGAGTCTGGACCGGGTGGTGGATATACTTCGCAGGGCCGCTGGTGGGAATGCTTATCGGGCTTGCAGTGCTCAGGTTGGGCTGGATGAAGCGCTTCGAGGTCGATGTGGCGAAGATATACCACTTCGAACACGACGTTTACGGGATATTCAGGAAAGAATTGTGAATTCTCAATTCCTGACCTTATGTCAGGACAGGTGTAAATTTTGAATTAAGGCGCCGGAAGGATTTTGCCTAGCTCCATCGCTTGATCACAACCATAGAAAGGTCATCGCTCCGCGGAGCTTCGCCAACGAACGCATCCACCTCCGCCAGAATTCTTTCACCGACCCTTTCCGGTGAAATCCCGACAGATTTTCCTATCAACGTCTTAAGGCGCTGGTCGCCGTAGAACTCATCTCTTTCGTTCCGTGCTTCCGTGACGCCGTCGGAATAGGTAACGAGGAGATCGCCCGGACCAAGCTCAATTTCATGCTCCTCGAACTTCGACGTCTTTATCAGCCCCAGCGCAGGAGCGCCGTGCGGCAGCTCTTCAACATTTCCTCCGCGAAGCACGAGCGGCGGGAGATGACCCGCGTTGAGCAGGCGGATCTTGCCGGAATTCTCCATCAGTTCCATGTAGACGAGCGTCGCGAACTTGTTCGGCAGGCTGTCGCGACAGAAGATCAGGTTGATGCGTTGCCCGAGTTCTGAGAGGGACTTCTGGTCGGGAGCGATAGCGCGAAGCGTCGACTGAAGTTTCGACATCAGCAGCGCCGCACCAAGTCCTTTGCCGGCGACATCGCCCAGTGCAAGTCCGAGTCTCTTCTCGTCCAGGTTTATGTAATCGACGAGGTCTCCTCCGACGTCATTGGCGGGCCGCGTGAACATCCACACCGACCATCCGGCAAGTGTCGGGTTCTCCTCAGGAAGCAGCGCCTTCTGGACAGTCCGCCCGATCCTCAACTCGTCGTGGGCAAGGAGCTTGTCCTTGATCTCGAGCATCAGCACGAGCAGGAGAAGGATGTAGCTCAGCGGGCTCGCGTCGATCGTTATGCTGTAGTTGCCGGTGTTCCACTGCGCATTGCCCCAGAAGAAAAAGATTATGCTGAGAAGGAGGAGGAACCTGCGGGCCGGATTCAGCCTGAGAATGAGGCTCTTGAGGAGATACCACGACGCAAAAATGAAACGCTTCACCCGCGGATAGGTGTCAAGGCGCTTCTGTGTCTCGGGGTCGATATAGAAACGGTATAACTCCTTGAAATCCCTGCGGAGCGAATCCCCGATCTCTCCTTTTTTGAAGTCATTAACTATTGTCTCACGAAGGATGTGGTCCTTCTTCCGGCGTGCCCCTTTTTCCGACTCGTCTTCGATCATTTTAAAAGCGCCTTCATATGACTGCTGATCATGAATCTACACACGATAACGATTTGAGCAGCCGGTTGTTTCACCATAGAAGGGGAGAGCGTTTCGGCTGAATTCACAGCAATTGGGCCTCCGGATACCCCGGGAGACTGCAAAACACGGTTGATGACCGGACGTTCGGCGCCGCCGCATGCGGAGGGCCCGGAAAATTCAGTCAAACGGTCGATGATCCGGATCCCTTCGACGTCTTCCTGATTACGAAATCGGCGACCTCGAGGCCGGCGCCCAAGCCAGACCCAAGGAGGAATCCCTGGGCGAGATCGTAATAGACCATCTGGGAAAGGTTGAACCGAGGTATCATTGGGTTGCCGAGGAATATGAAGTAGAAAGCAATCGTGACGATGATGTACGCGGCGGCAACGAGTGCGCTGAGGGTGAGAAGACGGCCCAGCACCGCCCCTCCGAGGCGAGCGAAGTAGTATCTGGCAAACGCGAAAAGCGAAGCCGACACGGCCACAAAGTACAGGACATCCTGCCAGACGAAATCCCAATTCCCCGAATGGAGCACGGCTTCGTCCAGGGCGAGAAGGGCAACGAAAATAATTGCGGCTATCCACAATTTAAGATACCTGAAACTCGCGAAGAGGAACCCGCCGACGATCCCGAACGAGAGGAACTGAAATCCCACGCGGTTCTTGTCGAAGATTCCGTGGCCGAAGAAAATGAGACCCATGACTATTGCACCGACGGCTGCGAGGAGCGCCGTCAACAGGAATTCCTTCCACTTCTCTTTGTTCATATGATTCCTTCTTATTTTCTTTCCGGTTTCTTATAGAATTCTGCGGTTTGTCTCACTCCATCAGCGTAGGGAGCGGGATGTATCCCGAATGTCTTTTCGAATTTCGAAGAATCGAAGATGTAATCGAACTCGTTCTGGTACAGCATCTCGCCGATTTCGTAGATCGTCCTGTCAAACAGCCCTGCCGCCTTCAACATCCAGCGTGAGAGCACGGCATATGCCGGCGTAACGCCGAATTCCCTCGAAGCCATGGCGGCGAACTCTCTCCCTGTGGGAGGATCCGCGGCTGTCGGGAGGTGCCAAACCTGGTCGAAAGCATTTTCCGTTCTCGCGAGAACCGTGAGCGCACCCGCAATGTCGAGCGTAAATGTGTACGAGTGTCTCGTGCGGTCGCTCGCGAGCAGGTTCGGCTTCTTGCCCTCCGAGAGGCGTTTGAAAACCAGCATGTTGGGGATGCCCACCTTCTCGGCCAAGGGGCCGTAGAAATCCGCCGCCCTGGCAATCACGGCATGGAGGCTTCCGGCCTTGACCTCGTCCATCAAGCGGGTTGCAATCGCCGCGCGCACCTCCCCTTTCCGGCTCGAGGGGTTGTACGGCGTCGACTCGGTCATCACACCTTCGACTTTTCCATACGAGTAAACATTATCGAAAAATACCAACTTCGAACCGGCCCGCTTGCAAGCCTCGATGGTGTTCGACATTATGCGCGGCCAAATGTCGCTCCATACTCTGATGTCGTACTTCAGGCCGACGCAGAGAAAGACGACCTCCGCTTCTCTGACGGCATTCATCGTTTGATCCGGTAGAGTCACGTCGGCCTCAACGGAAGAAGCCCCCTCGACCGAATGGCCGCTTCTCGAAACTAGTCTCACGCTCCGTCCCTCGGAGACGAGTCGTTTCGCCAGCTGATCGGCTACCACGCCGCCCGCACCGAGTATCGTATAGATTCTATCGTTCATTTTCTGACAGACAAGTTACTAACCCGTGAAAACGTGTTCAATCTCAAAGTCGCTCAGGAGAGACCTGCGGTGAGTTGACGGCCGGGTCAATCTTCTGGCGGCGGTGCAGGCGCGAACGCGGCCGCGAATTCTCCCATCCTCATGTATACCCTGCTGAGCTCGGAGATGTTCTCGATCGAATTCTTCCGCTCGTAAAGGAGCTCGTTGTTTCTGAGGCCGATCTCTTCCCGGCCTCTCAGATAGACTTTCAGTGCGTTGCACCTCTCGGAGTTCAGGAAACGACCCACTTCGGCGGGATCCTTTCCTTTGATCACGAAACTGCCGTCCACTTCGGGGTCTCCGGTCCTTATGTCCTGTGCCCCCACCGCAGTGGCGATCTTACGGCCTATTGTCTCCCTGCTGATAGACAATCCGGCCGGAAGACCGGACATCGAGAGCCTCATGCGCGTGTAGGTATGAAAAGTGTCCCCGGCGCGCATGGGGATTTTCTCTCCGAGGAAATGTACGTTCCCGAGCTGCTTTCCGCGCTGGGTGACTCTCTCCAGGACGAAGGGGAATCCCCTGTTCTTCCCGCTGTATAGAATGTCGCCCGAGTTCTTGGCCGTGCCGGCATCGAGTCCCTTCATTGCCGCAAAGTCGCGCCAGACTTTCCTCACCCGCCTGTCCCGCGTCAGTCCCTTGGTGACCATGATTATCGTAGCGATCAATGCTGCCGTGAAGAGAATCGCGTTGAAGATATCTTCTTCAGACATGATGGCCTCACTTTCTTTTCACGAAGTGCGAGGCAAACACATTACGGAAGCCTCAAATGTGCATGCCTCATAGAACGACAAGCAGCCCGATGGCGGCAACGATTCCCATACCGCCGCCGAAGTAGAATGCCGCAGACGGTCCGAGATGCTGCCACAACTCCCCGGCTATGAACGAAGCGGGGAAGAGTCCTATGCCGAGTACCGTAGCATGCAGGCCGATGGCCGTAGCCCGGACTTCGGCAGGGGCCAGGTCGGAAACCAGCGCCTTCTCGATGCCGTCGGTGAATCCGCTGTACAGCCCGTAAATGCCGAACAACACCCAGAGAGCCCAGGCGTGAGAAGGTCCGGAGACCGAAGCGAAACCGAGGTACACGAGCCCGTAGAAAACATACCCTGCGACAAGCAGCCTCTTGCGGCCGATGCGGTCAGACAGCCTGCCGGCAGGATACGACACTGCCCCGTACACGATATTGTAAACGAGATAAAGGAGAACGGCGGTGGCGGGAGTGAAACCGATGTCCCCGGCGCGAAGAATCAAGAATGTGTTGGACGAGTTTCCGAGCGTGAAGATGAACGCGACAATCATGAAAAGCTGAAGCTTCCGCGGCAGGACTTTCCATTTCAGCGACGGCGGTTTCACGGAGGCGATCGCCGTCTTCTTTTCCCTGACCAGGAAAAGCAGACATATCCCCAGAGCTGCCGGGACAAGCGACCAGAGGAATACTCTCGAGTACTCGCCGGAATATCTGGTGAGAAAGAAGAACGCCAGGAGTACGCCTATGGCAGCGCCGGTTGTATCCATAGCGCGGTGGAGTCCGAAAGCCGTCCCGCGCTTCGCCGGATCGGTGCTGTCTGCGATGAGAGCGTCACGCGGCGCGGTGCGTATTCCCTTGCCGAGCCTGTCGACAATCCTGCCGGCAAAAACGACGCCCCAGCTGTTGGCAACGTAGAGGAGAAACTTGCCCAGGGCGGAGGAGAAATACCCAGTGATCGCGAGGACCTTCCTGTTCCTGAATTTATCCGATACATAGCCTGAAAAAACCTTTAGAATGCTGGCCACGCTTTCGGCAATACCTTCTATAAGGCCGAGCACCGCCGGGCTTGCACCGAGCGTGCTGGTGAGGAAGAAGGGAATGAGCGGGTACACCATCTCGCTCGCGATGTCGGTGAAGAACGAGGTCAGGCCGAGGATGATGACGTTGAACATGGTGAAAGTTAAGATGCCACCGGCAAATTACCGCATAGCCGATGCAGCGGCGTTGAAACTGACCTCGGTCCAAGTTATTTTGACAACCGAAAGGAGGAGCAGATGTCAAAGGTGGTGGAAATTGAGAGAGCTATCGAGTCTCTCGACAAGGGCGAGTTATGCCGAGCTTAGACAGTGGTTCACCGAAAGAGATTGTGCCAGGTGGGACAGACAAATTGAGAAAGACTCTGAAGCCGGCAGGCTGGATTTTCTCGTCAAAGAAGTACGTGAGGAGAAGAAAGAGGGGAGACTCGGGAAATTGTAGATGCATCGGACGACGGATAGATTCTGAAGATGTTAGGGGCTACCGTGGTACAGGACAAGAGCACAAAGAAACAGTGGACGCCACTCGTCACTTGCAATAAGCCGCATGTCTGGAAATCCATCAGCCTGATCAACAATGCCCCCTTAATACAACATTCCTGCTAAAGACGACTATGTTTCTACTTGGCATATTTACGTCAAATGGTGCACGGACAGAAGTATAAGCTATGCCATCAAATCCGCGACGATAGATTGCCATTGAGATTTCCTGAGTTAAGGGATAAACCGATTTGTCTCTCGAGTGAATGACCTCTTCTAGAAAGGACTCTCGTGACGACCATCCACTCAAAGATGCCAGTGACTCGAAAAAAGGCAAGGATACATCCGTGAGGTCAAAGATCTTTATCTTTGGGCTCAGCTTCACACAAATTGGATACCCTATCAAGCCAGGGGTAGGATCGATGCGACCGCTTAAATAGACCTTCAGATCTTCCCAAGCCATTTCCCTCCGACGATATTGCTCAATCGTCTCGCAACAATTAACACCGAAATCATTTGAGAAATAAGCAACGGGTTTATCACCAAGACCAAACCTACCATCGGTGGGCCAGAATAATTCGCGTTCATATGGTACCTCTCGATGACC
Organism: Candidatus Kryptoniota bacterium; assembly: GCA_024641705.1. GTDB lineage: Bacteria > Bacteroidota > Ignavibacteria > Kryptoniales > JAKASW01 > JAKASW01. The sequence continues at coordinate 50,937 of JAHECO010000003.1, read as the reverse complement.
TTCTTCATCAATATGTTCAACGCATCCTTCACTCCCATCCTCATTCTCATAATTACGCGAATAGTATTTGTTATTCCACCAAGTCCTGTTGATCAAACGAGAACTCACAAGCTCTGAATTTCTGTCCATCTCTTCCCATTGGCGATGCGGTATTTTTAAGAGAGAATCCCTTAAGGTGACCATCCTGCAATCATCCTATACACATTTCTAATAAAACTCCAATTGTCAGACTCGTGAGGCAACAAAATGGAAATATTCCCGTCACTATTAACCTCCCAATAAGCTAATAGCTTTTTTCGCTCTCTCCAGTTCGTCAGCAAATTCAGGTGAGGCACATTTGATAAAATTCTTTAAAGCATCTATCCGCTCCTGGCGTCCGTGGAGACAACTGCCCTTTCTATACCACGCTCGTGCAAATCCTGGATTTATCTCTAATGCTTTGTTGTAACAATTTATCGCTTCATCCCGCCTATCAAGGTCTTGTAAATTGCAACCTTTGTTGTACCATGCTTCAGCATCTGTTGGGATTATCTCCAACACCTTTTCGTAGCAAATTATCGCATCAACTCGCCTGCTAGATTACTCAAGGCAACGCCTTTGTTATTCCATGCGTCGATTAATCTTGGATTGAGCTTTAGCGCGCTGTCATAGCAACCTGTTGCCTCTTCGTGCCTCCCAATGTCATTCAAAGAATTGCCTTTGTTGTACCAAGCCTCCGCATACCTCGGATTTGCCTCCAAGGCTTTGTCGTAGCAATCTATCGCTCTTTCTTGCCCACCAAGATTACCCAGAGCGACACCCTTGTCATTCCATGCCACAGCAGACATCGGGTTTATCTGGAGCGCCATGTCATAGGAAACTATTGCTTCCCGCGGTCTGCCAAGGTTATCTAAGGAGTACCCCTTATTGATGTAATCGGATTCCTCTAATTCCTGTGGGCTCTCATCAGTCTTAGTTCTTTTGCCGGTCTGTCGTAAATATATCTCCGACAGTTCCTCTCTCAAAATTCTAAAGTCCTGATGTCTTTTCGCCGGATCTTTTTCGAGGCATTTCATTGTTAACAAACTTAATCTCTTTGGAACAGCAGACGCGAGCTTTCTCGGTGGTCCAGGTTTAGTCTTTAAATGCTGGGACATGAAATCATCAGAAGTTGTACAAATAAACGGAGGCTGACCCGTAAGCATTTCATATAGTACGCACCCAAATGAATAAATATCAGACCGAGTGTCAACGCTTTCCGAATTTAACCATTGTTCTGGAGACATATACGGCGGAGTGCCGCAAACAGAACCCACTTTGGAAAGTCCATATCTTTCTGCTCCCGTAACTTCATCTTTATTTTTACCTATGACCACGTCCCCTTTTAATCCCGCGAATGCCTTCACCAGGCCAAGGTCCGTCACTTTGACGGTCTTATCCTGTGTAATCATGATGTTGCTCGGCTTGATGTCTCTGTGGACAAAAGGTCTGCCCATCTCTTTGAACTTCTTTTCCGCATGCTCCATACCTAAGCAGAACTGAATGGCAAATGAGAGTGTCAACTCTAGATCAAGCCCATTCATCCATATCCATCCACTCAAGTCTGATCCGTACAGCTTATGCCCTGCAACAAACTCCAGGAAGATATAGGGTCTCTGTGAAATGTTCTTAACATAAAATGCTCTCACGATATTCTTATGTTTTTCAAGCCTTACCCATGTCTCGGCTTCCCAAGTGAATCGGTCTATGTCATCCTTATTTGTAGAAAACTGATCTTGCAGGGTCTTGATGGCTACAGGAATTCTTTCCTCATGGTCATAACAGAGAAACACAACCCCCATCCCGCCTTTCTTTATATTGTAGATCTCATAACGTCCCTCTATTTTATCGCCAATTTTCCAGTTCGTGATTCCCGAGATGGCAGTTGGAACTGGAACAATGGGTTGTACCAGTTTCGCGCCGCAGTGAACGCAGAACTTGTACTGTTCCTCATTCCTCGTACCACATTGGACACAATACATTGAATTCCTCCCTTTCTATCTGACTGAATTCAAAGAAAATGCGACATATCGTGTGCAGGAGAAAAGTCATCGAACTGGCTATAAAAGTCGCTAAACATTGAAAATACCGGAATAGATCCTTATTTGAGTTTTTGCTTGCTACCACGTATTCGTTCACGCCACATTGTCCTTTAATAAGTTTGTACTGTCCCAGGAGGTAAATCGGAGCGGGCGAACTTGTGGCCGCCCGCCCCCTTGCGACCATCACTGGAACAGATTCTTGAGCTTGTCGATCAGCTTATTCAGCTGCCCGATCGAAATCTCAAGATCTATTCGGATTTGCAATTTCATGATTGCTCATCCTTTCTTTGCAGATGGCAGATGAGATTGCCATCCGCGGGCGTGCTTCCCGGCACGATGGACCAAAAAGAGGAAATAGCATCGGTACCAATCGACCTAATTCCCCTGTCTTTTCAAGGAGCACAGTACAATGTTCGGACACTCTAGTGCAGCGAATGATGCATGAATACTGCAATTCTGTGCTTCGCTTTCTGTGCCGCCCCTGATCTGGTTTCAGGAGAAGTATAGTACGAAAGCAAACTTAATATTTCGCTGTTGCATCTTCTCCCTGCACGCCGCCCATTTTTTACAAATCCATCCCTTCTCCTGCCAAAGCGCAACCATCATGGGCCTGCGGCCCTCATATCCACTCCGCTTCCACTGTCCTCTCGTTCCTCACGTTGCCTGTGTTAAGCGTCGTCTTAGGCTCGAGTCGGGAGATTTTGTCTTCTAGTGTAAGCTTGGTGCATATGGACACGCTTCACATGGAAAAGAACGGTTGCGCAACCCCGTCCTATACCAACAACTTCAATCGTCTCAAGTCGCTTTCCGTCCATCCGATATCATCGATCATACCGGTGAGAGTGCCGATCGGAAATGTATCGCTCAATTGGTGATAAGCAACAACCACCCTGCGACCATCAGGATGTCCGTAAACATGGTGACTGCCGCGAGTCCGCTTGAAGACAAACCCGTCATCGTGTAACGCCCTGATCAACTGACGAGCTGTGATTCCGCGCGGCACGAATGTCATACATTAACTGCAATTGATGGGGTGGGCCACTCCAAAACACCGCTACTCGGGTCTGAAGGTATCGGCTCCCGGGCTTCCTTTAAATCCGCAATGTATAGTTCCACCGCCTCCTGTATGTTAGCAAGCGCCTCTTCGTACGTGTGTCCCCAAGTATGACAGCCTTTCAGCGCAGGACAAGAAGCATGATAAGCCTTGTCACCGTTTTCGAACTTATCTTCTTCGATCTCTAGTTTGAAGATATATGATTTCAAGGCGGTCTCCTCCTTTTTGGCTACCCGTAATATAGCAAGAAATCATTCCCCATGAACCAACCCCGCCGGAAGGTTCGTTTCCAGATTGCAGACAGACCTGTGCACTATTGACGGCCCAGGACCAAGGGGCACTCATCCAAAGGGAAGTTTCATATCCACTCCGCCTCCACGGTTCTCTCGTTCCTCACGTTGCCGGTGTTAAGTGTCGTCTTAGGCTCGAGAAGGAGAACATGCACTTCGTCGTCCGCAACGGGCATGTGTTCGACCCCTTTCGGGACGATGAAGAACTCCCCCTCGCCGATGCGTATATCTCCGTCCCGGAGTTTGATTAGGAGTCTCCCCTTCACGACGAGAAACATTTCGTCTTCATTCTCGTGCGAATGCCATACGAATTCGCCTTTCAGCTTCACGAGCTTGACGTAGGAGTCGTTTATCTCTCCTACTATCTTCGGACTCCAGTAATCGCTGAAGAGCCCGAACTTGTCTGCGATATTGATCTTCATCATAGTTAAACCCGCAGTGTCTTGCGTTTTGAGCCTTTCTTGAAGCTACCTGCAACTCCTCTAAAAAACAAACACCCCTCACTTCTTGTATGTGGCGCACCAGTGTCATAATATGAAGCAGTTGAGCCCTACTGGCTGCAGTAACACACGCACACGGCTGAATTTCCCGAAGTCTAAACAGAGAGACGAGATGCAAGAAGAGCCTATGCCGATAAACGGGTGCCTGCGGGAAAAGTACGAGGTCCTGCGCGATCTCGAGAATCCCGTGCGCGAGATGATTTCACGCCATGAATCGAAGCGCGAGCTGTGGTTCCCCTCAGAATTCCTCCCTGCCGACCAGGAAACCAATAACGAAAAAGAACTTGCCGAGCTTCGCCGGCGCGCTGAAGGCGTTTCCGATAACGCGAGAGTCGCAATCGCATTGAACACCCTCACCGAGGAGGGGCTCCCGCATTTTCACAGGCTCATAGCGCTCAACCTCGGAGACGGCCCGCACTGGACTGAATGGAACGGGCTCTGGACTGCAGAAGAGGACAGACACGGGAATATACTGCGCGACTACATCCGCGATTCGCGCCTCATGAACTTCTCGGTCCTCGACAGGCTTCAGTTCGATTACATCAGGTCGGGCTTTTACCCCGCATGGAGCGGCGATCCCTATAAAGTGTTCGTTTACACGAGCGCGCAGGAGAAGGCGACCGCGGTATCACACCTCAACACCGGAAAGCTTGTCGCCGACAGCGAACCGCTGCTCTACGCCATCACGCAGAAGATTGCCCAGGACGAGTCGCGGCACTACGCGTTCTATCTCAACGTGTTCAAGGAGATCATCGCCCGCGATCCGAATGCGGCACTCGAATCGGCGGCCGGCGTAATGCCGAGCATCGATATGCCCGGGATCTCGATGGCGAACTTCAACGAATACGCCGACGTGGTAAGGCGCTCGGGAATATACGGCCCCAGAGACTACCAGAAGATCGTGGAGCAGCTCATCAGCTCGTGGAACATCGGGTTGCTCACACAGTTGAACGACATCGGGAGAAAAGCCCAGGACAAGATCATGTCGATACCGGCGCGCCTCCAGAAGGTTGCCGAGTTCATAGAATCCCGCATCGGCGCGAAGAGCTTTACGTTCGACGTCATCTTCGGCCGCGTGCTGGAGATGACGTAAACGAAAGGGAGCGCTAAGTTCCCGCTCTTACTGTCCCGTCAATATCCGTCTTCGCTCGCTGCTTCGCTTTTCTCAGCTGATATCCGTTATCCCGATTAACTTGTCGTCTTTGAACCGGAAGATTGTTTTCCCCCTCAGCCAGACCTTGTCACCTGCCTTAAAACCGTCGGGGAAATCTGCGGCGAGGAGCCCGGTGAATACTATTTCGGCCTCCACCTCCTCTTCGGCGAACCTGATCCCGGTAATCACCTGTCTCCTTTCGGCGAAGTAGCGCTTTGATTCCTCCGCTTGCTTCCTGAGCTCTTCGATCCCCGCGGTACGCATGTTAGCCTCTCCGTTGGAGATATTCTCGAAGACGATCGCTGCATCGGCATCCCGCAGCATGCCGTCCACGTCGAGCCGGTTGTAGGCTTCGACGTAGCGCCCGATAATTTCCGCGTACAATTCCTTTCCGGGCACAGCGGGGTTCACCGGTTGTCAGAACGCGATGCCGGCCCCGAGTGAGAAATCTCCGCCGTTGAAGTTGTCCCTTCCGGTGACAGGGAGGGAGAAGTCGGTCATAAGATTGTAGCCGGCGTTCACCACGAACTTGAAATGGTTTCCGATGTAGAAGTCCACACCGGCTCCGATCCGCCCGCCGAACGCAGACTCGGTGTGCGCCTGCTGCACAATCGTGAGCCCAACGGAGCGCTCTCTTCAAACCCGATATACGTCCCGACACCGAGCGAAAGGAACGGGCGGACACTGGCCCCGGTTTCCGGCGAGGGAACATAGTATCTCGCGCCGATCAGGATAGGGACTATCATCCCCGACTCCTGGCTCGCGCCGAGCAAGCCCACGCCGACGTTTGCCCCGGCGGACAGCATGCCCACGCTCAACGTGACCGCCATCTCTTCGCGAAGTCTGTACGAATACACGGCACTTCCGACAAACGAACTGATGTTCGCGGACGTTTGGATTCCCGACAAGCCGATGGTGTTCGACACTCTCGACCCGCCCCACATCCTCAGATCAATCTCGAGAACCGATCTTCCTTTGAGAACAAGGTCCTGCGCAGATGCAGTAGACCCGGTCATGAACATAGTCAGAACTACCGTGATTACCCCACACATGGATTTCATCGCAGACCTCCCGTCGAATGTTTTGTTCGAAACAAGACATTATATCTGGAAATGCCGCGCGACACGTGCAACGGCGCTATCTGGTCAGCAATCTGGTTCTCCGACTTACTGCGCTGTTAATCAACCCTTTACAGAGTAGTCAACCCTGCATTCCTGATCTCTACCCTTTACGGCAATAATTTAGATTCCCCAATCTTCAAACACAACCGGCTTCGGTGCGCCGGCAGAAAATTGTCCTACAGCCCAGGCCGCTTCAGCCTTGCCCGGAGGTGCCGGTCGTATTCCGGATTCTCGGTGGTACTCATCTCCAGCTCGTAATCGATCACGTTCTCGAGGAAGCGAAAGTGTCTTCCGGACTTGAGCAGCCGGACGTCGTTCAGGATCGATACGCTGTTGAAGTCTATCTTGATTCCGCCGTCGGCTTGGGTCGCATTGCCTCTCAGTATCTCCACCCGCCCGCTTTTCTGAGCGCTCACCAGTTCGAAGAGGTTCCCGCCCCTTTCTATGATGAACCCCGATTCCCAGAAAACGGGCTGTCCGTTGTTCTCATCCGAGGACTTGATCCAGGTCCGCTGCTCATAGTGGATCACCGAGTCCTTGTCGTTCCTGGTGAAAACCAGTCCTTCGTCGTAATCGACGGACGCTATCGTCGGGTATTCCGCGAGTCCCGTCCCCTCCCACTTTCCGATGATGAAGCCAAGGTCCGCTATAGATATCAACATTCTGTTCTCCGCTCTTTTAGGCTTTAGTCAGCTCAGTTTTCTGTAGACCGTTCCGATATAATCGACGAAGTCGGGTTCGAATCCCTGGCTGCGTATGACGGTTTGTATCTGCGCGCGGTGATGAATCGAATGATAGTTCAGCTGGAGCGCGATGTCTTTGAGAGGAGCCGTCCATTCACCGCCGTCATAACCCACGAACCGTTTCTCTTCGTACATCTCATCCTCGGTCCTCTCGTCAAGATAATCTATCCAAAGCCGGAGGCTGTCGTCCCATCGCGCCTCGAGCTCCTCAAGCGGATACGCCGGCTCCCACCAATCCATCTCCGGAGCCTTCGGATCGCGGACGATCCTTGCCATCCATTTGTACTGTGAGTTTATAAGGTGACTGAAGAATCTTACCGCCTCAGCCTTGTCGGGGAGCTCCTTTATCCTGGCTAGAACCGCCTTGTTCATGCGGTCGTTAAACCTGAAAGTCTCCGTCAAATATCTTTTGATCTCCAACTTCGTGATCCTCCGGTGCGCTGATTGGAAATTCCGTACGACGTACCCAACGCCACATGCGGCCCGCTTCGTTCCGTCGATTCGCGAGGGGGAACACCGTCCCCGTCAGTTTTTGTAGAGGGCCCTGAAGTCGCTCACCTTGAAATCGGGAAAGCGGCGGACATCGACGTTGCTGCTGTAGAGGTTGATCATCCAATAGGTAGACTGCCCCGGCGACAGCGGAACTCCTATTTGAAAGTCGCTCGCACCCAGTTTTACGAGCAGGGTGGAATCCGTGTAGAACTGGCACTCGACCCACCAGGGAGAAGTGATGGTGGATGACCCGTCGTTCCTCGCCATGCCGCGCGCCACGAGCATCGCCGGGCTCGAGACCATGTACGTCGTATCGACCGTGAAGATGACGTTGCTGATCCCCGCGCCGCCGGATTGATCGATCCCGCCGTCGTGCACGGTGACTTCACACGATACCATGACGATTGAAAACACCGCCGACAATACGAGCATTCCCTTCATCAATCAACCTCCCTTCGGCCTGATGAATCTTAGCCTCCGGCAGACTCTTTATCAAGTCCGCCGTAACGCGGCAGTACGCGACCGCGTCAAGAATTGCGAATCGTATCTGGTGCCGACACGTTCTTCAATTCTTGTAGATAGCCCTGAGATTGCCGATCCTGAAATTCGGGAACTGCCTTACATCGACGGTTGAGGTGTAAAAATATATCGTCCAGAATGTCGACTGGCCCTGCGAAAGTGGAACCTTAATCTCCGTGTCGTTGCCGCCGAGTTTGGTAGTATAAGTGCTGTCGGTATAGAATTGACCTTCGACATACCATGGCACGCTGATCGACGACACGGTCGAATCCTTGACAAGGCCGCGGGCGACGAGCTGACCGGACCCACTCGCGTCAACATACAGCGTATCCACCGTGAAACTCACGCCGTTTATCTGGGTGTCGCTGCCGGACCCTACCACGGTACTACCGGAATTCACCTCACAAGAAGCGAACGCCAATGCCGCAAATGCGGCAAGAATCAATTTGCCCTTCATATCTCATGCTCCCTTTGACGTGAAAATAGTAATCCTCTCGCATTAATTCTACATGCGATAGCGCCGTCAATTGTCATGGAATTGTAAGAGGAGAGTCGATCTTCCCGAAGATTTTGAACGAAAACAGGGTAAATCGATTTTACGGGACTTTCGGAGCCGATCAGATGTCAGGCCGGCGCGCAGCCATTTCAACGTTATTCCAGGGTAATGAGCACGCCAACAACGATGGTTCTCCTTCCAAAGAAGCTTTCAACGCCCGTCTTTGCCGAATAATCTGCCGAATACGTGTAGCTGAAGATGTTATGGACGTTCAGAATGTTCAGTCCTTCCACATAGAATACCGTAAAATATCTGTCGAATAATCTCGCGATATGTGTGAGGCGAACATCGAGTCGGCGGTAGTCGGGATATCGCGCGGAATACGATGCGCCGTTTACCGGTTCGTACACACCGAGGGCGGGGACGAAGACCGAACGGAGCACGGGAGTGTAAGGCATCCCCGTCGCATATTTGAAGTCGACTCCTACCTGCCACGCATCGCTTATGCTGTACTTCGCGATAAGCGTGAAGTTGTGCGTTATATCGTACGGGCTCGGGGCAAAGCCGACGCTCTCGTACCATTTACGCTTCGTGTCGATGTAGCCGTAGGAGACCCAGCCGCTGAGGCCGAAGGGAAGATCGCCTTTGGCTATGATGTCGACGCCGCGGGCGTACCCGTAACCGCTGTCGTCGAAGTTAGCGACCGCGTTCGAGTCGGGGAGATCGGCATAGACTTTTTCATAAGCCTCAATTCTCAGCTCGGCTCCTTCCCACGGTGCATAGTCGTAACTCAGGACGTAATGCGTCGCCCTCATCGGTTGCAGATGCGGGTTTCCGTCGCTTGCGCTGTACAACCTCGGATCAGGATATTCATGAAACAGGCCGGCACTGAAACGGAGCGTCGAGACGGAGCTCAGTGAATAACCGGCTGTGATTCGCGGATCCAGCCACGACGTGTTTATGATGTCGACGTAATCACCTCTTATGCCCGCGACGGCGAACAATCCCGGCACCGACGCCACATTCTTCTTCTCGATTTCGGCATATGCCCCGTATCGAGTCGCCGAGAATGTCGCATCCAGGATCCTTGAAGACGCACCCGCTCTCAGGTCATAATCGTAATTGGGGATCGTACCCGTGTATCGTTCCTGTCGGTACTCGATCTCGCCGCCGAAGGAGACCTTCAGATCGTTCGGTTGTGTGTCCTGCAGGTCTGTCCGGATCTTCCCGGTCCTGTCGATCCGGCCGAGGTCGAGTACGCCGAGGAGCCACGCGTTGCGGTAGTCGGAACCGGATAGGCTTGTTTCGACCAGCAGGTTATCGCCGATCATGTCGGCATGCCGGAGGTTTACAGTGTAGGCCCGAGACTTTCCGCTGAAGACTGCGTTCACTTCAGGAAGATCGACGTTGACTCCTTCGTTATCGGACGACGCGATTGCGAAAACCTTGAGGCTGCCGGTTTGAGAGTACTTGTACACGACGGAGGCGTCCGCGTCCTGCGATGAAGGCACGGCGGAAAAGTGATCGGCCCCGCCGTTCAACCAGAATATCGGTGCGGTGAAATTCTTCCGCGCATAGAAACGGATGCCGAGTTTGTCGTGGAGTGAGGGGAACTCAACCCCGGCAGAAGCTCCGGCAAGTGAGGCGCCGAGCTGGATCGATGCAGCCGAAGGGATTCCCTTCGTTTTGAGGTCGAGTACCCCCGAGAGGGCGTTGCCGTACTTCACCGAGAAACCGCCGCTCGAAAAGTACATCCCTCCGATGGCGGCGGTGTTGAGATTCGAAAAGAGTCCGCCGTACGGCGATTCGAATGTGTAGGGATTGTACAGCGAAGCCTGATCGACGAGCACAAGGGTCTCGGACGGGTCGCCGCCGCGAACGTAGAGCTCCGAACTCTCCGAGACCTGCGTCAGGCCGGGAAGTGTCTTGAGCGACTGAAAAATATCCGCCGCGCCGCCGGGGGTAGTGTACACATCCATCTGGGTCACGGCTATTCCTTTCCCGGGATCGCTGGAGAACGAGCTTGCGGTCACGTCCACGTTGTCCGCCACGATCTGCGATTCCCTGAGGACGATCTTGAAATCGTACGTCCTTCCACCAACAACGGAGATCGTGTGCGAGTATTTGCCGAATCCGACGGCACTGGAGACAAGCTCAACGTTGCCGGAGGCAAGCGACTTAAACGAAAACGAGCCGTCATCGTCGGTTACCTGTCCCTCACCTGTGGATGCTATGAACACATTTGCATAAGGGATCGGCTTGCCGCCGTCGTCTCTCACGGTGCCGGAGATGATGGCAGGTTTCGGATGGGTCTCTTTAGTCTGGGCGATCGACAGAGCGGGCAGAATCAAAGCAGACAAGAATATGACAGTGCGGGTCAATTTCATCTTAACCCCGTCCTTACTTTTGATTCGATGAGCCGATTTTACTCTCGACCTCAGGTATGAGCACGTGTTTCGCCCTCGCGTAGTTCGGGTCCGCTTCAAGTGCCCTTCTGTAGGCGGCAAGCGCGTCTGCGTACCGCTCCTGCTTCTCGTAGGCGAGGCCTAGCCACGTCAGTGCGTCAACGTATCCCCAGGACGGTTCGAGATCCTGCCCCTGACGGATCCCCGAGGATTCGAACAGGGCAACCGATTTCCGGAAATACTCCACCGCCTTACCGACGCTTCCGCCGAATATCCCCGGTGTGTTAAACTTGCCGGTGCCGAGTATCATGCAGGCTCTCGGGTTGGTCGAGTCGACAGACAGCGCCTTCTCGACAATGGCGCTGCTCTTCGGACCGAGCGTCGGTGCTTTGATCCAGCTGTGGGCAATCTCTATCCCGTACACGGCAGCGAGAAGGACTCCGGGCTCCGACCACTCCGGGTACCTGACGTCCAGGCGTTCGGCTGTTTTCTCGGCCCGGTCCGCGAACTCATCGTATACCTCGTCCTGTTTCGTCGCCATTCCATAAGTCATGAGACGATAGGCCGCATAGGCCAGGTAATACTCGACGTACCTGTCGCCGGGCGCAAGGACATCCGCGCGCTGCAGCAGGGCATAGCCGTGTAGCATGTCGCCTTTCTTCCACATCGAGTATCCGGAATCGACGAGTTTTTCTCCCTGAAGCACGAGTGAATCGGCGACAGGATTTCCGGTAGTTGCCGGATCCCTTGCGAACGCGGCGGAACCAAGGAAAGCGGCAACAAGAAATACGGTTATCGAAGATCTTCTTCCCATCATGTCTCCTTTCATGATAAAGTACTTTGTTTTACAAAGTCTCAACACAAAAATTTTTGTCCGTTATTTCTTCAGGAATTTTTCCAGCGTAGCGACATATTCTTCCAGCGCGCGTCTCCCTTTCTCGGTAATCTTGTAAGTAGTCTGCGGCTTCCTTTCGACGAAGCGTTTCTTCGATGAGACATAGCCGACCTCCTCCAGTTTCCTGAGATGCGTGCTGAGGTTACCGTCGGTGGTCTTGACTGTATCTCTGAGAAAATTGAAGTCGGCCTGCTCTACGCTGACGAGGGCGGCGACGACCGCGAGTCTTATTCTTGAATGAAGCGTATCGTCGATTTGCTGATAATCGAAGTCGCTCATTTTGCGTCAGCTATTGCCGAATTTCTTTTCCACGATTTGTAAAATACGATGCCGGGCACGATTTGAAAAAGAATCATCATGGATCCGAAGATGGGGAGGGTATTTATCCCTTTTACGAGAAACATCACGAGAGACCCAATCCACCATGCAATGCCGACAAACGCAACCCACCTCAGTCGGTAGATGAGGGAGCTGATCGTATAGGACCCCCCCATAACTGCGGCTAATGCCGGGCAGATCGCCCAGCTATGCAGTCCACCTGAGACCGGTCCCACGAAGCCGATTATCGTCATGACGACGCCGGTACTTACCCAGATAAGAGCGATAAGCTTTGCGCCGATCGGCCAGCTGGCATGCCTGGAAGCCTCACGCATTCCTAAGACTGTCGATATGAGCCATCCGATTCCCACGGTGACAACCCACAGCCACAGCTCCGATATTCCCGCATTATTGGTCAGTATCAGGGCATATTGGGCAAAGATCGCTACGGTGATGAGTACTCCCCATAGCAGATAATACTTGCCGTTGTCCAACGTAAACCTGCGGCTTTCGTCGATGACCCTCCTTATGAGGGCAATCTCCTCGATCGCATTCTGCTGGTCCATTTCTCCTCCTAACATAAAGTACTTTGAATTACAAAGTAATATAGCATGCCGTTGGGCGGTTGTCAAGTGGAAAATGGGATTATTTTTTCGCGACGCGCCCCCGCGGAAAACGAACGCCTAACTCCCTCCGAGAACTTCCTCAAAGAGAGACCCATGATTGGTGTGCAGGAGATGCAGCTCGCCGTCTCTCGCGTGAAACCGGTCCATCCGAATACTACTCTTCCGAAAGAAATCGAGACGCGGAAAGCATCGGGGGCGATTTCCGCAACCGATGTCATCTCAGTATGCCTTTTCCGATCCTTGCAGCAAGAGTATGAAGATCGGACACCGCACGTGCGACCGACGACGGCTGGTTCACACGCGAGGCGGCCGAGGCAAGATCTGCCGCGCCCGGCAGCGCGCGCCCCGTATTCACACCCCAACCCTGCCCATTGACTACACCATACGCCATAAGGATCGTATACCCGGTGTCGTATTCCCGCGCGACATCAGAAGGACCTTTAGCAAGCCAGTACACCGTCACGTACTGCAATGCTCCGTTTATCCAAACCGCGGATTGAAGCACCCGGCAACCGGTAAACATGCCGAAAGAGGTCATGACAGTTGAGGTGTCGAGGACAGTCTCCTGATCGGTAATGACGTTGCTTGATCCTTGATACGTGAAGGTAGTCTGCCTCGTGTAAGTCGTTCCCTCGGTCACGGTATCGGGCAGCGAAGCCATCGACGAATCAAACAGGATGAGGGTGTCGCCGTAGAGCCGGAACCCGGCATAGCCGCTCGGTCCGTAATAATATTCATTTCCACCGTCATCGAGGATTACGGAATATGTGGTCCCGTCGATGGTTGAATCGGCATAAAACTCTTCCCATGAGCTGTCCGACCACACCTTGTAATACGTCGAGTCGAGGGTAATTCCGTAACCGTCGAGAGACAGTACCAGCCCCGGATTCGGAAACTGCGGGCCGGTGGGAGAAGTCGTCTTGCTGCAGGAGTAAAATACCCCCGACAAAACGATAAAAGAGATAATGATGTAAGTCTTCATATATCCTACTTAACACGAGCTTGCGCGCGCCCGTTCTTCATAACTTGTCAGCTGCCGTAAACATCCATGAAATAATATTCGCAGGTGCAACGAACAATATGCGGAGCGCTGCTCATGCTGAGCACAAAATACGGAAACGGACTCGCCTGCGCAATCCATATCTGCAGGGCCGAGGCGTGGAATTTCACGCGGGAGGATTAGTGAACCACATAGACACACAGTGGACATAGGAATCGATTCTATGACTTCTATGACTTCTGTGCGCCTGCGCGCCGACCTGTCCGATAGAACGAAGTGCAATCGGGGGGGTTCCGCCTCCACGTCGTTTCGGAATCGAGCAGGCGATCTGTGCAACAGGGTTGAACGGATTCGGGTACAACCGGTAGAGCACCGGCGAGTTCGGAATGACGGTGCCTTGCTTCGAACGATGCCTGTAACGGGAATGGCGTTCGCTCTTCTGCACGCCTGCCGGATGATTCGGACTGCGAGGGAATCCTGCTGCTCACACCCTGTCCAGCAGTATCACCGTCATATCGTCGTGCTGTGGAGCCGTGCCGACGTACGCATTTACCGTCCCGATAATCTTCTCAATCGCCGCTTCGGGGACGGCGCCGCAGCTGAGGACGGCCTCTAAGAGCCTGTCGTCCCCGAACAACTCCCTCCGCTCATTCATGGCTTCGGAAACGCCGTCGCTGTAGAACAACACCCTGTCGAGCGGGCGAAGCGGAACTTCCTCGATCTCGTATGTGGTGTCCTCTCTGACTCCGAGCACGAGGCCGTGATTCATCAGCCGCTGCTGCGTCCCTGCCGAGCGAAAAACGACAGGCCAGTTCTGTCCGGCATTGGCGTATGTCAGTAAATGCTTCCGCGTGTCGAGTATGCCGTAGAACAGCGAGACGAATGTATGTGTATCGGTGCTGTGGAATAGGAGCCTGTTCGCTCTTTCAAGGCACCGGGCGGGGTCGGCATCGAATGTGGCCTGGCTGCGTATCGTCGCCTGCAGGTTGGCCATCACGAGCGCGGACGGAAGACCGTGGCCGCTGACATCTCCGAGTCCGATCACGATCCTGTGGTCGTCGAGACGAATGAAATCGTAGTAGTCCCCGCCGACGTTCGCCGCCGGAATGCTTTTGCCGGCAACGGCGTAACCGGGGATGACAGGGTTCGAGTCGGGAAGGAAATTCATCTGTATCTCTCTCGCCGTCCGCGCTTCCGTCTCCGCGCGCATACGAGCTTCCTCGGCTTTCTTCCTCTCGGTTATGTCGCGGTAGATAGCGTAGTCGCCGATCTGCTTGTCGTTGTAGACGATCGGCGCGCAGAGTATCGAGACATCCATGGAGGATCCGTCTTTCCTGTTCCGTTTCGATTCAATCTCGACCCACTCACCCTTCCTGATCCTGGCAGAAATTTCCGCCGCCTCCCTGCGCATTTCCCTGGATGTCACCAGATCGTTTATCTTTTTCCCGATTGTCTCCTCGCGTGCGTACCCGAACATTCTCGTGAACTCGTCGTTGACGTTGATTATGCGGTCGTCGTAGTCGTGGAGTATGATCGCCTCCGGGGCGCTGTTGAAGAGCCGTTCCAGGTACGTCTTCTGGAGGAGGATTTCTTCCTCGGCTCGCTTGCGCTCGGAAATATCCCTGTATATGGCGTAGACCCCAATCTGTCTTCCTTCATGGAAGATCGGCGCGCCGAGTATCGACACATCGAAGATGGTACCGTCCTTTCGTCTTCGCCTCGAATCGGCTGCGACCCTGTCGCCGTGGTTGACCATGTGCGAGAACATTCCTGCTTCGTTGCGCAGTTCATCGGGGGCGACAAGATCGTTTATTTTCCTTCCGACCGCCTCGTCTCGCGCGTAACCGAACATCCTCGTGAATTCGTCGTTGACATTGACGACCACGTCGTCGTTGTCATGCCACACGATCCCCTCCGGGGCGCTGTTGAAAAGGTTCTCCAGGTATGTCTTCTGCACGAGGATCTCCGCCTCGGCTTTCTTACGCTCGGTTATGTCGCGGTAGATGGCGTAATCGCCAACTTGTTTGCCCCCGCGGGCGATCGGGGAGCCAATTACCCAGACGTCGACGAGGCTTCTGTCCTTCCGTTTGCGCTTCGTATCCGCCTCTATTCTTTCCCCGCTTATCACTTTTTGCGAAAACTCGATCCCCTCCTCCCTTAGCTCGTCGGGCACGAGCAGGTCATTGATCGGTCTGCCGACGGCTTCCTCTCTCGTATATCCGAACATCCTCGTGAACTCGTCGTTCACATTCACTATACGGTCGAGGTTATCGTGCCACACTATGGCTTCCGGGGCGCTGTTGAAGAGCCGTTCCAGGTACGTTTTCTGAAGCAGGATTTCCTCTTCGGCCTTCTTGCGTTCCGAGATGTCGCGGTAAATCGCGAACACCCCCATTTGCTTCCCGTCGTGGATGATGGGGGCACCCAGGATAGAGACGTCGAACAGGCTGCCGTCCTTGCGCCGGCGCTTGGAGTCCCCCTCTATTCTCTGGCCGTGCAGGACCATATCCGAGAACATCTCCGCGTGCTCGCGGTACTCTTTCGGAGCAACGAGGTCGTTGATACGCTTCCCGATCGCTTCGGCCCTGGAATAGCCGAACATCCTCGTGAACTCGTCGTTGACATTGACGATTACATCGTCGTTGTCATGCCAAATGATTCCTTCGGGAGCGCTGTTGAAAAGCCTTTCGAGGTAGACCGCCTGAACGCGGAGCTGCGCCTCTTTCTTCTCAAGCTCTTCGAGGCGTGCCTCCAGTTCTTCATAAATGGGTTTATTCATAACTGACCTCTCCTCTCACAACGAAGGTATTATTCGCCCGCGTTGCAGCTTGGGAAAAGTGCCCGTGATATCTTGGAGAAATCCGGTGAGAAGGCCAAATTTTTTCCACGCAAACAGCATTCATGGCTCAGCCTCCGACACCGAAAGCTATCCTTAGCGACGAAGAAAGTCAACCGCAACCGGAGGGTGACCGGGTTCCCCCGCGCTCAAACGGTGACCAGCTTCAATCCGAAGAACATCGCAACGGAAAGATTGAAGATGTCGACGAGCACGTGCGACAGGATCGGGTACAACAGGTTCCGGTGCCTCTGATAGAACCACATCCATAACGTGCCCATAATGAACGTCGACACGACCGCCGCTATCCACTTCTGAGGGGGGAGAAGCCAGTAAGCGCCCCAAAGAAAATAATGCGAGAAGGAAAACAGGAGGGCAGAGTAGAAGATCCTGAACGTCCTGCCGGCGTCTATCTTATCGAGAAGCCCGCGCCAGAAAGACTCTTCGAAGAACGGGTTGATGAGAGAGAAGAGCACGATGTAGAAAACAAACTCCGGGGGAACGACGCCGACATTCTTCACGAAGACCCAGAGCGGAATGATCGCCGGAAACGCTATTCCGAAGACGAAGAGTCTCAACTTCGGGAACGAGCGCCGCGAGAGGGTGCCGTAGTCGATATGGAGGCCCAGCCTTCGACGCGAATACAGCAGGCAGGCTCCAATCGAGAGATAATAGAAGGCAATTGCGGGAATCCATGAATAGCGGAGAGGAAGGAGTCGAACGCTGATTTCTATACCTCCCCTCGTGAAGAGGAGCACGAAGAACGGCATCGAGAGAAGTATGACCTTCACACGCGCAGTTTGTCGCCCATCCGCAGCCGCGGTTTGTGACATCAGCTTCTCGTCTCCAATCTTGCCTTCACCAGGGTCAAGATATCCACCAGGTCGGACTTGTCGTCGATGGTCAGATACACCCATCTCCCTTCGTTGAATTCATGCGCGCGATTGACGGCATCCTTCGTCCCCGGAGACAGTTTATGAGTCAGCGCCGCCTTGACCTGTTCCCGCTTCAATATGATCTGCACGGTGAAACTATCCTTTGCCGGGTAGAGCGCGATTACGGATTTTCCCGATTTTGAATAGCGGATCGCCCAACCGTAGTTGACTCCGTAGAATTTCAATTCGCCTTTGAGCTTTAGCGTCGATCTGAGAAACTCGTTCAACTCTTTCCAGTTTCCCAACGCCCGGCTGACTGTCACCTCGATGTCTTTTGGACCCGGCTTCCTGTTTTTGTCCGTGAATATGCCCTTGCTCATGCTTAGCCTCCTGACAACATGCTCAGCAAGTAGAGCAATTGCCGTTGTCTACCTGTCTTCAACAAGTCAGCTCAATTATCCTTTTCGTCTTTGAACAATTCTGTAAGGAAATCGGGGCCGAAGAATTCTTCCACGGCTGACGAGAATTCTCTGAATAGTCTCTCAAACTCTTTTGTCCCACCTACGTCGAAGTACGAGGCAACCTCGAATGCTTGAACGATGTCAAAGTGCGCACACAACATTAAGTTGATGAATATCTGTAACAGATTGGGAACGGGCAAGTTCAGTGGACCCGCGGACGTGACATAGTTGGACGTTAAAAGGTTCGGGTCTACATGCACAATACCCGAAGCATGCCGGTAGAAACCGTGATAGTAATGCTCGAGGCTAACATCACTAATGAAATGTTTACCCTTTGCAAGCTTGTCACGTTCCTTAGCAAGCGTCAAATTATCTTTGTTCGTCCAGTTCTGATCCACACGTTGACCAGACTTATAATCGGGATTAGCTCCACGTTCCCAAGTCTCCGCTTCTGCCTCGGCTTGCTTTATCTTGTCACCAAGGATCTTTTCTAAAAATTCATACATCGGTGCGTGTCCGCTCTTCATCTTCCGCAAGACGTTCAGGTCCATACGATGCACGGAACGACGGAAGCGTTCCAGTCCGTCTTCTCTTGGGGCGTGTACCAAATACGAAGAAGTCAGGAGCTGCTCAAATCGAATCCGGAGAAGTGCCAAAGCTTCGAGAGATTCAGCCCATGTCGTCAATAGCCCAATTGAATAACTGCAATTCTGACCATGATAGATTATAGAACCGAGAATATCGGCAGCCTCTTGGTCCTTTGCAACGTTATAACCGATGATTGAAACCGTGTACGTTTCCCAGGCGCGCTCGCTAAGCCTGACCAATTTAGGAATTATCGCGAAGCCCTCTAGGTTGGCCAAGGCCCCGTATCCATCCCGCCGCAATTTCATTCTTCCCCTCCTGAAGCTGAGAAGATCCAGCTCTTTTGTATTGCCAGATAATATAATCCAATTTCAGTTCGAACATCAAAAGGGGAAAGGTAAAGTCAGAAAAGCAGGGCTGAAGCCCGGGGATAATGGGATTCGTTTGAGGTTGTCCCAAAACAAGGAAAATGTCATTCTGAAGGAGCGGAGCGACTGAAGAATCCACTTATTCGTTCTGAAAAATGGATGCTTCACTTCGTTCAGCATGACAGACAAGACTTTCTGGACAACCTCAAACTCAGTTCAACTCATCTGCGTGGACCCATTCTGATAAAACCAGGATGGATTTGCTCAAGCCTCTGACCTCAGGCCTCTTGTGTCTATTCCTAATACTCTCCTATCGGATCACCCGGAGGGAGGACAACCGGCGCCGGCACCCTGAACTTCGCCGGATTATCCTGGAACTGTTTTATCTGCGACAATGCATACATGTACTCTGCTTTGAGGCTCTGGTCTTTCACGGATTTCATCTGTCCGATGATCCAGCCTTTCAGTCCGTCGATCTTGTAGTACGCTGTCGCCCTGACCTGCTCTGATGCCTCCGGGCTTACGGCGAGAGTCACGAGATTGTTGAGGACCACGTTGTCGACCGTCCGTTGAACTGCCGCGAGATATCCTGTACCGGGATTTGCCTTCCACGTTGAGTTAAGCAGGTCGTCGATCACCTCGTCGAGTCCGGGATACTTGCCGTCTTCGGCGTTGTACTCCACCAACCTCGTGGCCCGTTCGGGGTTCAGGATGAGACTCACCGTCCGCTCGGCCGCGCTCTCTGCCGGAGCCAGGGCATCAAACGTCACACCGGTCTTTCCTTTGAAATCCTCACTAGTCCTCCTGTAACCGTCCGGCTGAGGCGGGATGATTTTGAGCAGGCTCTCCGGCAGCGCAAGGACGTCCGGCTTAATCGTGTTAAGGAGAGCGCCAAGAGCCCTTCTCTGCTCGGCAGGCGGAACCATCGTCGTAGGAATCTGTCCATCGCCCCTGATCGCGTACGTGTAATAGAGACCACCGAGCACCTTCGACGCCGCGACGACCTGATACCTGTGGAACATGTATATCGGCACAAGAACATCTTCTATATGGGCCAGCGGCCTCCCCATCTGGATATTATCTTCGCCGAAATTCTTCAGCGCGATGTGCCGGACCTTCATGACATGGTTGAGCTGATCGACGGCGTCGGTGCCGTTGTCCCAGAGATGGGCGATCGGACTGGCGCTGCCGGCAGGTCGCGCCGCTTCATCGGACATGAACGGAAGCCCGCTCTTTATGCCTTGTTCAACGATGTTGTTCAGTGCTTCACCTTCGTCAGTTCCCTTAGAAAACTCCTCGTAACCGTACTTGATCGCCTGCATGTCCCATTTACCCACGCCGACGGCATAAGCATCGGAAAGATCGAGCTTGCCGTTTTTGTCGATCTTCACTTCCGGATAGGGGTAGTCCATGACCGAGGCGCGATTGTCGGTGCTCGCCGCGAAATTATGAGCCAGCCCGAGTGTATGGCCGGTCTCATGCGCTGCGAGCTGGCGTATTCTCGAGAGGACAAAATTGTGTATAAGCTCCTTGAGGTTCTCGCCCTTCGCGTAAGGCGCGAGGAGTCCCTCCGCTATCAAATAATCCTGCCTGACCCTTAACGCGCCCAGCGTGACCTGTCCCTTTATGATCTCGCCGGTGCGGGGGTCGACTATCGACGCGCCGTATGACCAGCCTCTCGTATAACGGTCGACCCATTGAATGATGTTGTACCTTATGTCCATAGGATCGACACTGTCGGGAAGAACCTTCACCTGGAAAGCGTTCTTGAATCCCGCGGCTTCGAACGCCTTGTTCCACCAGCTCGCGCCTTCGATGAGCGCGTCTCTGACATCCTTTGGCGCACCGTTGTCGACATAGTAAACAAGCGGTTTCACAGGCTCACTCAGCGGGGCGTCGGGATCTTTCTTTTGAAGCCAGTGGCGGGTGATGAACCTCTTGTGAAGCTGATCTCCAAGCGGGGCGGAGAAATCCATGTATTGTATGTGGAAGTATCCCGCGCGCGGGTCGTAGACCCTCGGCTGATAACCGTCGTCGGGAAGCTTGACAAATGAATAGTGTTCGTGGACGGTCATGAGATCGGGACTCGGAACGACCTCTATCACGTAATTGCCCGGGTTGTCGCCGGTGTAGGTGAGTATCGCCTCGAACTCGGAATTGTCCGGGAAGTTCTTTGTGCAGGGCATGAAGATCGCCGAGCGGCCGGGGTCAAGCGTATAGTTCCCCTGTTTCTCGCCGCGCAGAGTCTGCACTACCTGGTGCCAGTCATGCAGGAAGAAATCTGTCGCATCGACGAGCACGGTATCTCCGCTTTCCGCGCCAACCTTGAACCCCCACAGAACGGACTGTGCGAAGGCTTCTCTGACCGCTCGCCTGGCCGCTTCATCCCCGCGGGTAGCCCTGAAATTGTAGTTCGGCTCGAGCATGAGTATCTTCGGGCCGCTTCGAACGAACTCGACTACCCTCTCGTCGCCGATCTGTCCGCGGTCGAGGCCGATATCGTTGGAGCCAACGCCGTGGGCAAGCGAGTTGACGAAAAGGAATTCGCTGTCGAGCTTATCGATCTGCAGCCAGATTTTTCCCTCCCTCGCGTCCCAGTAGAACGTGAAGAAACCGGAGTACTCTTTCATGCCGGCGGTCTTTTCCTGTATTGTCGGGACCGCGTTGCCATTCACTGATCGCGCGAAAGATGTACCGGTGAAGACGAGGAAGAGAGCGGTGAGTGTTGTGAGCTTTTTCATGGATGTCGCCTTTTATGTTGGTGCTTGAGGAACAGTCGGTAAAAACCTTTGTAGAGTCCTTTGAACCTACAAGGCACACAAAAAAAAGTCAAACGGAAATCTTGAATGCGGAGACTCTAAAAGAAGCGTTAACAACCCGAATGCGAACTTAAACACGAGAGACACACGCCTGCGCGCCGAAACGACGCTTCGTCGTGCAGGTGCGAGGCACAGAGATAAGATACTTAGTCCTCTGTGTCTCAGTGCCTCTGTGGTTTGATTAATCTATAGCACCTGGTTGATGAACGACTCGAAGAGCTCCTGCTTGCCGCTGGTCTTTTTCGGCTCGCCGTTTTTCAGCGCGAAGGCATACAGGTCCTGGAGCTTCAGTTTCCCCTTCTCGAAATCGGCGCCTTCTCCCGAGTCGAACGACGCGTACCGTTGCTTCCGGAACTTCGGGTAGTCGGTCTCTTTCATGACTCTGTCGGCAGTGAGAAGCGCCCTCGCGAAATTGTCCATACCGGTGATGTGCGCGATGAACATATCCTCCAGGTCGGTGGAGTTTCTCCTCACCTTCGCATCGAAGTTCGTGCCGCCGGTTGTGAAACCGCCCATGTCGAGAATGACGAGAAGAGCCTCGGTCAACTCGTAGATGTTGGTCGGGAACTGGTCGGTGTCCCACCCGTTCTGGTAGTCGCCGCGGTTGGCGTCGATGCTTCCGAGCAGGCCGGAATTAGCCGCAAACTGCAACTCGTGCTGGAAGGTGTGAGACGCGAGCGTCGCGTGGTTCACTTCTATGTTCAGCTTGAAATCTTTTGTAAGGTCGTACTGACGCAGGAAACCGATAACCGTCGCGGCATCGAAATCGTACTGATGCTTCATCGGCTCCATCGGCTTCGGCTCGATAAGGTAGGTTCCTTTGAATCCCTGCTTCCTTCCATATTCCGCGGCCATATGGAGGAATGTCGCCATATGATCGAGCTCGCGCTTCATGTCCGTGTTGAGGAGCGACATGTATCCCTCGCGCCCGCCCCAGAAGACGTAGTTCGATCCGCCGAGGGCGATCGTCGCGTCGATGGCATTCTTCAGCTGGGCACCGGCATAGGCGACGACTGAGAAATCCGGGTTGGTGCCGGCCCCGTTCATGTACCTGATGTTCGAGAAAAGATTGGCCGTGCCCCAGAGGAGCTTCACGCCGGAGGCATTCTGCTTCTCCTTCGCGTACTCCACCGCGGCAGCCAGCCTCTTTTCGGACTCCGCGACGCTCTCTCCTTCCTGCACTACGTCAAAGTCGTGGAAGCAGTAGAACGGGGCTCCAAGCTTGGTGATGAACTCGAAGGCTGCATCCAGCTTCTCCCTGGCGCGTCCGATGGGATCGGAATGCTTCAGCCAGGGAAGTTCTCGCGTGCTCGGCCCGAACGGGTCTGCACCGCTTTCGCCGAACGAGTGCCAGTACGCGACGGCGAACCTGAAATGGTCCTGCATCTTTTTCCCGGCGACGACCTTCTCGGGGTCATAGTACTTGAACGCCAGAGGATTCTTCGATTCCTTTCCTTCGAAATTTATTTTTCCTATCCCGGGAAAGAATTCCTTCTCTCCTATTGTCACCTTGAGTGCCATTTCCTTAACCTTCTGATTTTAGTTTTGAATTCAGTATGTCCAGCCAATCTGAGTAAGCCGCTAGATACGTATCCGCTTTCTCCCTGTCCGGCTCCACGGTTGTTATTCTTCTCAGGTTGGTAAACGCTTCCTTGAAACTCTCGTAGATGCCCGCTCCGACCGCCGCCGCTCTCGCAGCCCCCACCGAGCCGTCGGTGTCGTACATGTTTATTGTCGTGCCGGCAAGCGTAGCCAGGGTCTTCGTGAACACGGGGCTCAGGAACATGTTCGCATGCCCCGCGTTTATCTCCGAAGCCTTCATGTCGAGCTCTTCCATCACATCGATCCCGTACTTGAACGAGAACGCGACCCCCTCCAGGACCGACCGCACGGTCTCGGCTCTCCCGTGGATGTTGAAGTTGAGGTGCTCCAGCGAGGCGCCGGGATCTCTGTTGACAAGCATGCGCTCGGCGCCGTTGCCGAAGTTAAGGAACCGCAGCCCCTTCGAACCGACCGGCGCCTCTGAGGCAAGCGTATTCATGTCCGAATATGAAACCGAATTGCCCGTGAGCCTCCTGATCCAGCTGTAAGAAATCCCGGTCCCGTTAATGCACAGGAGAATTCCGAAGCGGTTCTTCTCTTTTGAATGGTTCACGTGCGCAAACGTATTCACACGCGTTTCGGGATCGTACTTGATCGCGTCGCTGATTCCGTAGACGACGCCCGACGTGCCTGCAGTCGATGCGACCTGACCGGGCTCAAGCACGTTCAATGAGAACGCGTTGTTCGGCTGGTCCCCGGCTCGGTATGTGACTCTGGTTCCTGCCTTGAGTCCGAGCTCTTTCGCGGCCGAAGACGCCAGTTCTCCCTGATCGCCGAATGTCGGAACGAGATCCGCGACAAGGTTCTTTTCAATCTGGTATTGCGACAGGACCGTGTCCGAGACTGCGTTGGCGACGAAATCCCAGAGTATTCCCTCCGACAGCCCCGACATCGTGGTTCGCGATTCGCTCGTCATCTTCATCGCGATGAAATCGCCCGGAAGCATGAACTTATCGATCTTCGCAAACAGCTCCGGCTCGCTTTCCTTGATCCATCTAAGCTTCGACGCAGTGAAATTGCCCGGTGAGTTCAGCATCCTCTGAAGGCATCTCTCGTGGCCTATCGAATCGAACGCCCTCTCTCCGATCGCGACTGCCCGGCTGTCGCACCAGATGATCGACGGCCTGAGCACGTTCTGGTTCTTGTCGACAACCACGAGCCCGTGCATCTGGTAGGAAATCCCGATCGCCCTGATGTCCGCCGGGTCGACGGAGGATCTGGAAAGGATATCACGGGTTGCGTTTTTCACGGCATCCCACCACATCCCCGGATCCTGTTCCGCCCATCCGGCCTTCACTGCGATCATGGGCATTTCGGTTTCCGGATATGTGCTTTGAGAAACCGCGATTCCCTTTTCGGTGTCGAAGAGAGCCGCTTTGATCGACGAACTTCCTACGTCAAAACCGAGTGTGAACATTTAAACAGCCTCGCATTTAACTTTTCCAATTAAGTTAACAAAAAGAACGAAAGAATTGTGTATGGAAATTGAAAATTTGAACCGGTTTTGATTGAATGAAAATCGCTGAGATATCGTGAATCTTCGACTGATTGAAGGGATCTTATCGGGCGGGGCGTATCTTGGGTCGCCAATCCCCGGAGGGATCCGGTGGTGATAGAATACGTCCTCGCTCGATGACTCGGTCGCTGCGAAGAAACCGTTCGGCTGGCCTCAGCGGCCCTACTTCCAAACGTTTGCGCCTGGTCCGTTTCCGATAACCGGGAACGCGGAGATCCGCAACCTCGCACATCCCATCGGGACGAGCGTAATCTTCTCAACCGGCTCGTCAGTTTCTACCGGACTTTCCTGAAGTGCTCCGACCATTCCATTGTTTTCCATTTTCCACTGCGGAATTAGTTTTCCCTCGGCCACCAATTCAATCGGCGCACCGTTCAGGTCAAACGGCTGCCTGGCTAACGGCCCAGCCTTCTCAGTAACTTTGAATGAGCGGGAAGGATCTTTGAGATCGACGACGAGCCCGTAATTCCACTTCGTGGTCGGAAAGACTTCATAGGCAGGCCACTTGTCGGTTCCTCCGTATTTCACCCATTTCTCGCCGATCTTGAGCGAGTACGTCAGCGGACCCCGCATCACGGAAACGGAGTTCTTGTTCTTCGCCCAGACCTTCACCGATATCTCCATCGGGAGGACGAGCTTCACGACATCGCCGTCTTTCCACTCTCTGCTTAGCATGATCCATGTTCGCGGAGCGGCTCCAGGATCGATCGCCTTCCCGTTGATCTCCAGTTGAGCATGACGGCACCATCCCGGTACACGCAGCATCAATGGAAACTCTGCCGGTGATGCTGAAGATATTTTGAATTCAACCGTGCCCCTGAATGGATAATCGGTCTTCTCTTCTATCCTGACGGGCGTGCCATTTCCCACTTTGAGGTCGACAACGCTCGGCGCATAGAGGACCGCCGCCACGCCGCCACCGCCGGTGGCCATCCAGAGATTCTCCGCGAAGTACGGCCAGCCGAATGCCACGTTGTGCTGACAGCAGCGATAATCCCACGGATCGTATGAGAACATGTCGCCTTCGTTCTCGATCATCGGTGCCTTGTTTGCGGTGTCGAGCTGCACCTGGTTCGGGGCAGTGAGATAGTGGAGCCCTTTCAGGTCGGGAGTCATCGACGCGGGAAGTGAATTGAAAGCGACGGTCTCGCACCGGTCCGCCCAGATCGGATTACCCGTGACGCGAGTGAGCATCTCCGTGCTGTGCATCATCTCGACCATCGTGCATGTTTCGGTTCCCTGCCGGGGGCCAGCGTATCCGGGACGGCAATCTTCATCCGCGCCGTAAAGTCCGCCGGGAACCTGGCCGTATGTGTTCACGACCGTATCATAGTCGTCGATCGTCGACTGCAGGTAACGGCGGTCATTTGTAATCTGGTAATACTCGGCCGGCTCGCGAAAACCTTCCGCGAGATTGACGCCGTGCCATGTCGGGATGCCGCCTTCCCAATCGGCGGTCCTTTCGTGGTTGACGCGCGCGACATCCAGAAGCCACTTATCTCCGGTCTGGTTGTACAGCCAGATTATGTGTTCCAGGTTATCCCCGCCGCGCCACTTCTGCCAGCTTCCCGGAAGGATATTCGCGAGGGGCTGCCTGCTCATCCAGCGGTAGTAGCGCGTCATGAAGGGGAGCACGCGATTGTCGCCCGTCGCTTCGTAATAGCTTCTCATGACGAAAAGCATCAGCATGTTCGGCCAGATGTCGTGGTTCGTCAGGTTGACGCGGGGCCCGAACCAACCACTGGAGTCCTGGCTCGCAAGCGTAGAGTCGATCCATCTCATTGATTCGTCGATGATCCGCCTGTTGTGCAATATGTAGCCGAGATCGGTGTATCCTCTCAGCCAGTAAGGAAGCTCTTCCCACCCGTAGTCTCCTTCTCCTTTGCTGCTGGCCCACGCGCTTACCTTTATGTTGCACCATTTGCTTATCTCGTCGAGATGGCCGGTGAACCCTTCAGCCATATATTCGAGTTGAGTCCTGAGCCATCCTTCCGGTCGTATTGCGCCGATCGGAAGTTTGTACAGCGGACTCGGAAGTAAGGACATCCTGTTTCCGCGGTAGAAAGTGTTCCCGCTGCCGACGGGGGGCGTTTTCAATACCCTAACCGTGAGGGCATTGTCACCCTTCCGCTGAGGCCCTGCAGCAAGCGGAGCGACAGACATCGAAAGAAGAACAAACGCTGTGATTAGGTAATACGTGTATTTCATTAACGGACTCCTGGTTGGCGGTTTTCAGCGAGTCGAAGACATGTTCCGGAATACTGTCTTACGGCCAGGGGCGGCGACCAACCGCCCCTTTCCGGATTTCAGCAAAGGAAGAAATTACTTCTCCGACATGAACGGGTACCGGTAGTTCTTCGGAGGAACGAGGTTTTCCTTCGTGCTCCTGGGCGACATCCAGCGAACCATGTTCAGGAAGCTGCCTGCTTTGTCGTTGGTGCCGCTCGCGCGCGCTCCTCCGAAAGGCTGCTGCCCGACGACCGCACCCGTCGGCTTGTCGTTGATGTAGAAGTTGCCGGACGAGTTGACGAGTATCTTGTTCGCCGTCGCGACGGCGTACCTGTCGTGAGCAAACACCGCTCCTGTCAGCGCATAGGGGGAGGTCTCGTCGCATAGGTGGAGCGTCTCTTCGTACTTGTCGTCGTCGTACACGTAGATGGTCATGACGGGTCCGAATATCTCCTCTTCCATCGTGCGGAAGTGCGGGTTCTTCGCGAGTATAAGGGTGGGTTCGATGAAATAGCCTTTGGAGTCGTCGTAGTTTCCGCCGTAGACGATCTCCGCGTCGCTCGACTTATTTGCGAACTCAATGTACTCGGTTATCGTGGTGAACGCGCCCTTGTCTATAACCGCGTTCATGAAATTGCTGAAGTCGCGCGGGTCGCCCATCTTGACCGTCTTCAGTTCCTTCACCATGTAGTCCTTCAGATCCGCCCACAGCGATTTGGGTATATACGAACGCGAGGCGGCGGAACATTTCTGTCCCTGGTATTCGAACGCACCGCGGATGATGGCGACGCCGAGCTCTTCGATATCGGCACTCTTGTCCGCAAAGATGAAGTCCTTGCCTCCGGTCTCGCCGACGATCCTCGGATAAGACTTGTAGTTGGCGATGTTGGTCCCCACCGTCTTCCACATATCCTGGAACACGGATGTACTTCCGGTGAAATGGATTCCGGCGAGATACGACGAGAGCATCGCGGGTCGTCCGACCGCTCCACCCGGGCCGGGGACGAAGTTGATGACTCCCGGCGGGACACCTGCCTCCTTCAGTATCTGCATTATATGATAGGCGGAATACACTGCGCTCGATGCGGGCTTCGCGAGGACGACGTTGCCCACCATCGCCGGGGCAGTCGGGAGGTTGCCGGCAATCGATGTGAAGTTAAACGGTGAAACAGCGAAGACGAAACCTTCCAGCGGCCTGTACTCCATCTTGTTGCGCACGTCCATCGGAGAGTGAGGCGGCTGCTGCTCGAAGAGCTGCATCGCATAGTACGCGTTGAAGCGAAAGAAGTCTGTAAGCTCCGCCGCGGAATCTATTTCTGCTTGGAAGGCGTTCTTGCTCTGGC
Source organism: Candidatus Kryptoniota bacterium (assembly GCA_024641705.1). Lineage (GTDB taxonomy): Bacteria > Bacteroidota > Ignavibacteria > Kryptoniales > JAKASW01 > JAKASW01. Next base: position 22,631 of record JAHECO010000003.1, on the reverse strand, counting down.
CGAGCATGGTCGCGGCGTTAAGGGTGTCGCGCCACGGGCCGGAGAGAAGGGCCGCCGCTTTCATAAATATCGAGAGCCTTTCTTCCCAGTCGAGGGCTGCCCACGCCGTCCGAGCCGCAAGCGCGGCCTGGATCGCCATGTTGACTTCCTTTTCACCGGCCTGGTGATACGTCGCAATGACCGTCTTGTGATCGTGCGGAAGGACGCACTTCGCCGTCTTTCCGGTCTTCACCTCTTCGCCCCCGATGATCAGGGGAATCTCGATCTGCTTGCTCTGCATCTCCTCGAGTTTTGCCTTCAGAGACGCGCGCTCCGGCGAGCCGGGGTTGTAATTCTTCACGGGCTCGTTCGGCGGCATCGGAATTTCAAATTTCGCGTTGGCCACTTTAACAGTACTCCTTATTTTTTATGGAGAATCTTGAAACAATTCAAAAGTCAAAAGTCAAAGGTCAAAACTACAACTCAAAAATCAAAACTCTGCATGCCATATTTTTGACTTTTGACCTGTGACTTTGACCTTTGAGTTTCTGACCTGTCGTCAGGGCAGGTTTGATTTTTGAATTTTGACTTACCTTTTCAGAGCATCCTTCAACGCTTCCAGACACAGGTTAACGTTCTTCTCATTCGACGTATAGCCCATCAGGCCGATCCTCCAGATTTTTCCGGCAAGCTGTCCGAGTCCGGCGCCGATCTCGATATTGAACTTGTTCAGGAGGTGATTTCTTACGGCGGCCTCGTCGACCCCGTCTGGAACCGTGACGATAGCCAGCTCCGGCAGGCTCGCCTCGCCGGTAACGAACGGTTTGAGTCCGATCTTTTCGAGCCCGGCCCGGAACAGCTCGGCATTCTTCTTATGCCGCGCCCACGCGTTCTCGAGCCCTTCCTCCTGAACCAGGAGAAGAGCTTCGTGAAGGCCGTAGAGTGCATTGATGGGAGCGGTATGGTGATATGTCCGCTTCGCGCCGCTCCAGTAACTGAGCACGAGCCCCACATCCATAAACCAGCTTTGCACTTTTGTTTTTCGGTTCTTCACCGCGTTCACCGCGCGCTCGCTGAAGGTAATCGGCGACAATCCCGGCGGACACGACAGGCACTTCTGGCTCCCCGAATAAGCGACATCGAGCTCCCATTCGTCGACCCTCACGGGTATGCCGCCGAGGGAGGTGACCGTGTCGGCAATAGTGAGACAGCCGTACTTCCGGGCGATCTTCGCGAGCGCCGCCACATCGGAGCGTGCGCCCGTCGAGGTCTCTGCATGAATGAAGGCGACAACCTTTGTGTCTTTATTCTGCGAGAGGACCTCTTCGAGTTTCGCCGGGTCGATCGGCTCGCCCCAGGGGGCTTCGACGACCAGCGGTATGCCGCCGTGTCGTCCGATCATTTCCTTTATGCGCCCGCCGAAAGCGCCGTTGACGCAGACGACCACTTTCATTCCCGGTTCTACCATGTTGACGACCGCAGTCTCCATGCCGAGCGAGCCGGGGCCTGAGATCGGGAATGTTACGTCGTTCTTAGTAAGGAAAGTATCCCTGAGCAGCGTCTTGAGTTCGTCCATCATCCTGATGAATTCAGGATCGAGGTGGCCGATGGTCGGGCGTGCCATCGCCTCGAGAACTCTAGGATGAACGTTCGAGGGGCCGGGACCCATCAGGATCCTGTCGGGGGGACGGAAAGAACTAATTTTCATTTGCATCTCCTACTAAACACGTGTTTGAGAAACATTGCCACACCACCACCCTCTCCCTTCGAGGGAGAGGGGTCTCCGGGCACAGATGGAGATACAATGGTGTGTTCCAATATTCTCGTAATCACACCGTCAGTACTTGTCATTATTTCTGAATTACTGAATCTAAGAACTTCAAATCCTTGCTCACGAAGCCAGCGGTCTCTGTCGAGGTCTTTCTCCTTTTGTTCACCTTCGAAGTGTTGGCCGCCATCGGCTTCTATGACCAATTTCTTTTCAAAGCAAACGAAGTCGACGATGAAAGGATCTATCGGCTGCTGCCTTCTGAACTTCAAGCCTTCCAGCCGCTTGCCGCGGAGAGCTTTCCACAACCATCGCTCGGCCTCGGTCATGCGCCTGCGCAATCCTCGAGCGATCGGCGTTAGCTTGCTTCTCATTTCACTTGTCCACAAAAGCGCAGCTTTTCCATTTCATGGCCTCACCCCCACCTTAATGTGGTTGTCCTAAAACAAGGCGTACGGATCAAGGAAGACGACTTGAAGGAGGATTGGATAGTAGTGATGCCTTCTAGCCTAATTGATCCATAAGGCCATCTTCTTTGTGTTGTGGGCAATGCTCAGAAGTCCCATCTCTACATTTACTTTTTCTTGACCTCTTAATCTGAACCTTTGGTAGCTCTGGTTTAGTTTTATGTCCGCAAAAACAGGCTCGACATCGACTCCACGTTCCTTGCGCAGAGCAATCCCTTTTTCTGACTCAAGATTGGCTCGTGCCTGTGTACGATATGCTTCCAATTTCCGATTTATCTGGATCGTTCGGTTGCCTTCACCACGCTTACACATATTGCTGACAGAGCAGTTGCTACAGTCGGTACACCGGTAAATTCTGATCTCAGTCTCATATCCGTTGTCCGTCGTTACTTTTCTGGTTTCTTTAAAATTCAGTGGCCGGTCTTGTGGACATCTATATGTGTCTGTTCCCCGATCGTATGGAAAATTCTCCTTCCGATATGGATTGTCTCTGAACTTCCTATTCTTCTCGATATGGAACGTGTTGTATTTGAGATAATTTCCAATCTCCTCTTTCTCCAGGAATGCATAGTTCTCTTCGCTCCCATACGCGCTACCTCCGACTACCACCGATGGGTGACGGCCCATAATCCTTTTCCCGTGTCGTAAGTGTTCTATGAGTCCATTGCTCTCCGACGCTTTCCTCTGGTTGAAACTGAAGTTCAGTATGAACTGATTTTGTGTACCTATGATAAGGTTGTACGCCGGCAGTAACTGTCCGTCCTTCATTCGGAACACCGTCGCATCTGTGTCCGTCTTTGCATAACTGTTCCGCCCAGCTAATCTCTTTCCCTGTTCTTCATATCTCTCAAGCTTCGGAGTCAGTTTTGTCTCGATTTCCCTCACTGCTTTGGTGGCCTTCTTGTTGTCCTTCGGCACCTTCTTGATTATCTCGTTTATCTTCTTTATCTGTTCCTTCACGTCTTCGCTTGTCAAATCAGTCCCTTCTCCCATCTCTTCAAGGTCTCTGTCCCCGTATCGTTTGTTCTCCTCCTCGTTTACTTCCTCTATCTCCTTCAACAATCCCTTTATCTTCTCCTGGACCTTCTGCTTGTATCGCTTTGTGTTCTTTTTCCATACTACCTTGTGCTTGTTGTTGTCTGCCCTAATCTTCGTCCCATCTACAAAGTATTCCTCTAAATCCACATATCCGTGTTCAATCAAGAACAGCGTCATCGTTCCGAACACTTCATCTATCACCCTCTTCAGCCGTCCTGACCGGAACGCATTAATCGTCCTGAAGTCTGGCCGGTTCATCCCCGACAGCCACATAAAATTCACATCCTCTCTCAGTGCCTTTGCTATCTTTCTCGATGAATATATCTTCGACACGTATGCGTACACCAGCACCTTTAACATCATTAGTGGGTGATATGCACTTGTTCCTCCTCCTTCATATGTCGATACCAGTGCCTCTATCCTTAATCCATCTATCGTCTTGTTCACTACTCTCACCATATGCTTCTCCGGTATCAGCTCCTCAAGGCTCGGTGGTAATAACATCATCTGGTTCTGTTCGTACGGCTTGAACACCTGTCTCCCTTTCTTCCTCTTGCCTTTCTCTTCCTTCGCTATCTCGCCAAATAGTGTCGTTGCTTGTTCTTGCATCTCTTCTTCCTCCATTTATCCATTTGACGATCTCAACCCTCTCCCGTTCCATCTTACCGTTTACTTTTGGGACAGCCTCAACCAACCAGAAGGGTCGTCGAAGTCAATATTTCAAGACCGAGAAGAAATCACGTTCGAGCTCATCGAATCACCCGATCACTCCACTCCTTAAGGTTTCCCTCCCTTGTCCCGATCTATAACATCCTATTATAATTCGGGATCCCGAACTTCCTGTTCGGGAATGGGAGGGAATTAAAGGGAGGGTGATTCTTCGTACATCGGTTGTCATTTTATTGTGCAACATGACTAATCGAGCAACCCGGCGGTCTTAAGGATCATCTTCACGTCTTCCCTCTCTTTTTCGCCGATAGGCGCGAGCGGGCTGCGCGGCTCGCCGCCGAAATAGCCGAGCATGTCCAGCGCCGCTTTCAATCCCGGCACGCCGTACTTCGATGTCACTGCCTTGTTGACGGGTATCAGTTTCTTCTGAAGAGCCGATGCCTCTTCGTGCTTCCCCGCCTCGAAGAGCCTCTGGATCTCCACGCATTGGTCCGGTGCTATGTTCGCGAGGGCGAGTATGCCTCCCGTAGCACCCGCCGCAAGACCGGGGTAAAGCACCGAGGCGGTCCCGACTAGCACGGAAAAATCTCTGGGGACGACACTTATGAGTTCCGCCGTGTGCGCGGCATTCTCAGCGCTGTTCTTCAGTCCGACGATGTTGCCGTGCTGAGCCAGTTTCGCGACGGCATCCGCCTCAATGTTCACTCCCGTGAACTTCGGCACGTTATATATTACAAGCGGGATCTTGATCTTGTCGGCAACTTCCGTGAAGAACCTGACGAACGCCGCACTGTTCATGCTTCCTTTATAGAACGAAGGCGTGAGAACAAGCGCGTAATCCGCGCCGCGGTCGGCGGCGTCGTTGGAAAGCGATACCGTTTCCTTGATCGAGTCCGAACCTGTCCCTGCGAGGAGAATTTTGCCCGCCGAGATGTTCTTCTTCGCGGTCTCGACAATCTTCAACTTTTCATCGCGCGTGAGAAACGCGCTCTCGCCGTTGGAACCCATCACTACGTAGCCGCTGAGACTAGTTCGGTTCCAGCGCTCGATATTGGATGTGAGCTTGTCGTAAGCCACCTCACCGACGACGAACGGAGTCGTGACGGGTGGTATAATTCCTTTGATCATGGCGCGTTTCCCTTCAATCGACAAAACGAAATCCTAAGCTCGAAACTCTAAATTCCAAACAAATTCGAAATACCAAAAACCGAGACGGTTAGACCAACGATTTTGAGATCGTGGTTTTGAATTTTGAGCATCGTTTAGAGTTTAGGATTTAGTGTTTAGAGTTTCTAATTCATGGGGGAACAACGAATCTGTCCCTAACTTGAAAAGATATTTCTTATTACAAATCCTACATTCGCCGGGCGCTCGGCGAGCCGGCGCACGTACCATTTATACCACGCCTTGCCGTAGCTGATAAGGACGCGCAGGTTGTATCCCTCATTTGCCAGACGCTTCTGTTCCGCCGTCTTTATCCCGTACAACATCTGTATCTCGACCTTGTCCTTCGCCATCCCCATATCGCCGGCGACCTTGATAATCTCCGCATGGAGGTCGGTGTCGTGCGTCCCGAACGCGGTCCTCGCGCCGTTGTCGCGGATACCCTTCAGGAGCATCGTCGAAAGTTCGAGGTAGTTCTTGTCGACGTCGCCCTTATCGGGGAACGCTATGTCAGAGGGTTCGTTGTACGCGCCCTTTACCAGCCGAATGATCGGCGAGATGCCCAGCAGGTCTTCGACATCTTTCTTCGTGCGCCTGAGGTACGACTGCAGGCATACACCCGTATTGGGAAATTCCTTCTTCACTTTCTTGTAAAGGTCCAGCGTCGCGTCGACGTAGTTGCTCCGCTCCATGTCGATCCAGACGATGTTCTTCACCTGGAGCGCCTTCGCGGCCAGCGACTTGAAGTTCTCGTACGCGTGATCGGCGGAGAGATCGAGGCCGAGCTGGGTCAGCTTGACCGATACTTCGATGTCCAGCTTCTCCGCCGCTATTCTGTCGAGGAGGCCGATATAATGATCCCGAACGGCGACGGCTTCCGACAACTCCGTGACGCTTTCGCCGAGAAACGTGAACACGGTCGGGATCCTGTCGTTCTTGAAGATTCTGGCCGCGCCGATCGCATCGTTCAGCTCCTCGCCAGGCATGAACCTCTTCAAAGCCCTGCGCACGAACCGGTAGTTCGGGACATGTTTCAGTAAGTAGGGATTTTCAGAAGCCCACAGAAGGATGTTTCGCGAGAGTCCCATTCGTGCTTCTCCTATTTCTTAGTCAATGAAGGAAGATTCGGAGGCAGTGCATCAGACCACCGCCTGTTTCTTCTGTCCACGAAGGCGTGTCGATTTCGATTTCAGCGATAGCGGAACCTGTGATACCGTATCAGTCAGGTAAATCTAATACTTGAGGCCGAATTTTTCGAGCCCCGCGTCCACCCGGCCGGGGCGGTTGAACTCCATCCGATCTTTTCTTATTCTCATTCCGCAAAGAGGAAGAATGCAATTGACCGAGACAATAGGCTTCATCGCCGCCGTGCTTACCACGACCGCTTTCGTTCCGCAGTTTCTGAAGGTTTGGAAGACCCGTTCGACGAGGGATATCAGTCTCAGGATGTACCTGATGCTCTGTACGGGGATTTTTCTATGGCTGGTTTACGGGATAAGACTCAATTCGCTGCCCATCATACTTGCGAACGGCGTGACGCTGGGACTGACTCTTGCAATCCTGGGATTGAAGATAAGGCACAGGTAGACATCTCCCGCTTTTCGAGCATCGCACCGCAATCTCACGTTCTCAAGCGTGCCCGCGGAAATCCCAAGTTTCCCCTCATGCCAATTCTCAATAACTTGAGACTGCACAATATTATCATAAAGGTATAGAAACATCTCATGGGAAAATTGGAAGAAACTGCTCACGACGAGGTCACTCTCGACCCGACCGACTGGGAAGAGATCCGAAACCTCGGCCATCGCATGATCGACGACATGATGGATCATCTGCGGAATATCCGCCGCGAACCGTCGTGGAGAGAAATCCCGGTCGAGACGAAAGAATTCCTGAAAGGGAATATTCCTCAAACACCTCAGGACATCGCGGAGATATACGACGAATTCAAGAAACACATCTTCCCCTACCCGAGCGGAAACATACATCCGCGGTTCTGGGCGTGGGTGCAGGGAACGGGCACGCCGTTCGGAGCCCTTGCCGAGATGCTCGCGGCAACCATGAACCCGAATACAGCTATCGGCGAACACTCCGCGATGTACGTCGAAGCCCAGGTGCTCGACTGGTGCAAGGAGATGATGGGATATCCGAAGACTTCTTCAGGGATACTCGTCAGCGGGGGCTCTATGGCGAATATCACCGCGCTCATGGTCGCAAGGAATCATCAGACAGAGATCGATATCCGCGAACTCGGCATCACTGCGGCGAAGGGGAGAATGACCCTCTACTGTTCGACCGAAACTCATAGCTGCATCGAGAAAGCGGCGGAAGTAATGGGCATAGGATCTGGCGCGGTGAGAAAGATCGGGGTGGACGAGAATTACCGGATCGATCTGAATGAACTTGTCGCCGCAATAGAATCCGATATCGCCGCGGGCAATACGCCCTTCTGTATCGTCGGAAATGCAGGCACCGTAAACACGGGGGCAATAGATCCACTGGATGATTTACTTTCCGTCTCAAGGAAGCACAATCTGTGGTTCCACATCGATGGAGCTTTCGGTGCGCTGGCGAAACTCGTCCCCGAATTTGCGCGCGAGCTGAAGGCAATCGAAGAGGCCGACAGTGTCGCCTTCGACCTTCATAAATGGATGTACATGCCGTTCGAAGTCGGCTGCGTCCTGATCAAGGACGCCGGCGCGCACAGAAAAGCGTTTGCGGTGGAAGCAAACTACCTGCTGAACCACGAAAGGGGTCTTGCTGCCGGCCCGGATCCGATGGGGAATTACGGACTGGAACTTTCGCGGGGGTTCAAGGCGCTCAAAGTGTGGATGTCGCTGAAGGAACACGGGGTTCAAAAATATGCGGCGGCCATCCATCAGAATATCGCGCAGGCGTTTTATCTGGGTGAACTGATCGCGAAAGAGGAAAACCTCGAACTCCTGGCTCCTGTAAGCATGAATGTGGTCTGCTTCCGATACAGGAGAGACGGGTTGTCAGCTGAACAACTTAACAGGCTCAACAAAGAGATCGTTATGACTCTCCAGGAAAAGGGAATCGCCTCACCGTCATCCACGATACTCAACGGCAGATATGCGATACGTGTGGCCAATACCAATCACAGGAGTCGAAAAACGGATTTTGAAATCCTTGTGAGCGAGTCTGCCAGGATAGGAGACGAGATTCCGGATTAAGGGTACGGGGGTTATCGGTCAGAATATCACACCGCGACCTTCTTCAAAAGGGCATTAAATGCTTCAGCCATGGCAGATCCGTATGCTGCTCCGCCGCGACGCCCGAACAACATCGCGTTGCCTTGACCTGTCACCTGCTTCCAACGAACCAGTCCCTCATCGTTCACGCCCGCTTCGATACGGTCGAGCCGCCAGGGCCAGAGCTCATAAGTTGCTGCTTCCGACTCGGGAACAAAGCGCCAGCCTGCTGGAGTACGAGCAAGCACGCGCCCGGCTGCCATGACGAGAGATGCTGTGGACCACATGTTTCGTTCCCCTTTCAGAAGATCCTGCCACACGGATCCATCGCCCAATTCCGAGAGGGCTCGAATTATGTCGCCGCGCCAGTTGCCGGTGAAGGTGAAAGTAATCCAGGCCCGCATCAAGTCCGGAAGATCTTTGAATAGCTCTGCATGAGAGACTTTCCAGTATGTCCCCCGCTCGTTGGCCGCGTCGAATGCGCCGCTTTCAGTTGCAGGGGGATACCAACGGATCGGCAAACCTGATCTCCAAAGGCCGATGTAAGCTGCGGGATCAAGGCCCACGTTCCATTCCTGCTTCGGGCCGCCGGTAGAGCCGGCATTGAGAACAACATAGGCAGTTTTCTCGCGAAGCAGATCGGGATTGCGGTTGTATGCGGCGGCCAGTATGCGTGCGGAACCGACGGAAGAGATCACGACCTGCTGAGCACTGTTCTCCAGAATTTCCAGCACCATCGAGATTGCCGCGTCTTCCCGCCGTGGGCGGTCTGCCGCAGTGTCTCTTGGATTCTTGAGAGGTTCGTCTGGTCCCATGGCAACAGGAACGGCGCGTCCTGTCAGATAGGAGAGCTGCGTGACAGGCACGAAACCCGGATCGCGAGGGATGTCGAATCCTGCAGGTGCGGTGACAAGAAACTTACGGGTTATGTCCAGAGCAACCCCCTTCAAATCAAACTCCTCCAGGGCCATGACCGTTGCAAGATCCAGGAGGTCATCCGGGTCTTGCGGAGGATGGTAAAGATCAGTAATGTGTATCAAAGGAATCTTTGCCTTATCGTGCTCCCTCCGGTTCGAGAAAAATTTCGTCTTTGGAAGAACTTTGGGGCCAATAGCAAGACCCGCAACTGCGGCCCCACCTACTTTGATTAGTTGCCTCCTCGTCAGGTTCTCCATGTCAACCTCTTATATAACCTTTTTCACTTGAAACGATGCACTCTGTTGGTCCACCGCCGGAATTCAATTTGAAGACCGCCCCGACAAATAAGGGTTATGATTATGTTCGGGAAACAGGGCAACCCTTTCGTACGTCACTCACCTGTCCATTTCCGCGATAAAGACTGTGAACTGGTTAATCTCAGCATCCCGGGCATGAGATGCAATCTATGGATGGGTTTCGGGTCGGGACACGGATCCGGAAATCCCGGACGATTTTATAAACATATCGTCCCTAACGGGACTTAATAAAGAGATTCTACATCATCGAAGACCGACCCCTTAGATCATCCCCTGATCTTCATCGCCATTATGGTCAGGTCATCGTACAACGGAGCGTTGCCGCGCCATGCCTTCCCGTTCTCCAAAATATGCCAGATGATTTCGTCTGCGGGTTCATCCGCCGATTCCTTGAGCGATTCGACCAGCCTGTCGATGCCGAAGGGTTCCCTCTCGTCATTAAACAGCTCGATCAGGCCGTCACTTGCGAGAAGGACGATGTCTCCAGGTGAGACGCTGGTATCGGTCCTGACGTACGGGAAATCGATGAACGCGCCAAGCGGCATAGCCTTGAGGACCATCTGCTCGATCTTCCCGCTCTCTTTACGGTACAATAGCAGCGGCGGCATTCCTGCCGAGGCGTATTCGAGCGTACCATCTTTGATTCTGATAAGAGCAAGACACATCGTGAGCATGACGAAGAAATCATAATAATCGCCGCCCACTTCCGTGGCAGTTTCCATGCTCACGGCAATATCGAGGTTGGGAAGCGACGGTACGTTAGCCGGGAGCATAGAGAGCTGAAGCGCGCGGGCATCCTCGAGCTCCCTTGTCTTCCGCTCGTTGTCGGCGGTCAGCAACCGGCGCTGCATCTCGGCTTCGTGAGCCTCCCTCTCCTGAGAAAGCGTTTTCTCCGAGAGGCTTCTGACCTGATCGAGCTGGAACTCAAGATCTTTGTTGGTGAGCGCGATCCGCCTCGACAGAAAGACGGACATCGAGATGCAATCTAAACCAGCCGATCCCTCTCCATCCTTCTACGGGAAGATTGTCCTTGTCAAGCCGGCTGTTGACGATCTCCCACGAGGAGTCAACGCAATCCTCCGTTGACCACGCTGAATCGTCTCCCGGATGATAACGCCAGCCGTACTGGATACCGAGTCCGGCATACGCCAGAATATCCTCGGCGGATAGTTTCGTCACCCCGCCGTCGATATCCATCCACTTGGAGAACTCGAGTTTTACGGTCGTATCGTTGCTCGCCCGGATGAACTCGTAAGCTCCCCCTTGCGGACCTCTCTCGTCGATCGCCTCGGTCCACCAGTGTCCGCGCGTTACTTTGAAGTAGTACCCCTTCCCAGCCGACAGCATCACGGTTCCGGCCCACGAGCCATCAGGCTGCCTTACAAGCGGAACACCGTCGGCCTTCCAGTTGCCGAACTCGTCCCCGTCGCCTGCAAGATAGATCCGCGAGCCGGCGGGGGCGCCGTCCGCTTTCACTATCATCTCAACCTTCTTCAGCGTGCTTCGGGTGAACACGGAACAGCCCGAGAAGAGCAACAAAAGGAAAAGAAAGAACTCCTGCTTTATCAACCGACGCATGAACTCGATTCCAGGCTCAATATTTCACGTTGATTGTGATGGTTATCGAATCGCTCCCGAGGCGGAATTTCGCGTCGTCGAAGTCCGGTGGTCCCATGAACCCACTGGCATCGTTGGAGAAACCGTAACCCTCCTTCGGTATGCCGAATAACCCCTTCTCCATTTTTCCGTTCCGGTTTTCGTCGTGCAATACCGCAATAGCATATGAAGCGTAAGGTACATCGCGGAACATCACCCGCGATTCCCCCCGGCTTATTTCTCCAATGTCGGCCCTGTAGACCTTCGTGGAATCTCCGGGGAAGCCATCGGGTGAATTGTAAAGTGCCACCGCGGCGTTGCCGATATCATTCCTCAGGTTGGTTATCCGTACGACAATATCGCCCGTTGCCGGACCTTCCTGGGCAATGACTAACGAAACTAAGCCGATCAATACGGCAATGACGGCGCTGGTTCTCATGTCCGAACCTACATGCTTCCCGAATCCCCGATCAATGATGACGCGGACCGGGTGCGGGAAGCGAACCGGTGGGCACCGCTACTTCAGCAATCCGCTCAGCGCCGAACCGATGTAGTACGGCCAGAGAATTATTGCAAGCACGCCCTGCCAAAACATGAGCTTCAAGAAACCGATTGTAAACAGCCACCCTATTACCCAGATCGCGCCGAAGCTTGAGTTCTCGATCTTAATCTTTTCCACGGTTTATCCTCCTGAGATTTTTCGCGGGCTGAATCCCTAACCGTAAGTCTCACCCTTCTTATCGGCAATTATCCTCACAGCCCGTTTTACCCGGCTAAATTATGAGCATCGTCAGTGAAATGCAATCAAAGGAGAACGGAACACGGTAACACGGAAGAAAGAATAGCACAAACATAGATATAGATCTGAACAAACCGGATCACCGCGTCCGTTTTCAAGGAAACACCGGACTCCGGTCTTCGTGGAAGAGAGAAGCTTGGGGGGCAAGATGCACAGATCCTGAGCCAGCAATCATATGCCGGTAGCCAGATGGGACATTACGAAGATAATGGCTATCTGCATCGCTCCCTGTATTGCCACGGTTCTAAGGTAACTCTTCATCGGCCGCTGTATCTTTTGTCCGTCAGGATTCTCCTTTCGCATTTCAAAATAAACCCTGAGGTTCGTGGGAAGCAATATGCCGAGTCCCTGGAGCGTCAATGCGGCAAGAATGAAGTAAACCGTAATCATCCACCAGTACTGAGGGAAACCTGCATTCAGGTATCCCATCATCGAGGCGAGGTAGAACCCGGCGGTCGGCGTGATGATCGCCAACGTCGGCATGTAAAATATCATTTTCGGCATGAGTCTGAGTATGACATTCCGGCGCGACTGCAGATCGAGTCTGCGCATGATCGGACCCAGGATAAACCCAATGAAGAGATCGGTGCCTGTCCACAAAAGTCCGGCCAGAACGTGGACGAAGTTGATAAGCCTGAAGTCGCGCAGCGCGATGACGACGATGGTGGCGGCAATTGCCAGAAGCGCCCACACGAGGTTGCGCATCTTTATCCGTGGTTGTTCAAGGGATTGGCTTACCGGTGCTGCTGCCTCACTCACTAAGAACTCCTCCTGTCGTGGAATGCGCATGAATTCTACGAAGAACCGCCCTGTAATGCAACGAGGGCGCTTGGGTTGGCGGTGTCTCAGTTTTGACTTTGATCAGGACATTATTCTTTCGTTAGTCTTTCCCATTACCTATATTCTCGACAAGGATATCAGGATAATCAAGGAGAGGCTGAAATGGGAATGCACAGAGCAAACAAGTTGGTATTCGCAGTTGCCGTCTTGGTAACCGCATCATTTCGGTTGTCCGCGGCCGGTCAGCCGGTACAGCCTAAAGTCACCGCCGTGACCGTCTACTCCGACAGGGCGCTGATCACCCGGACGGCCGAGGTCGGGCTGTCTCCCGGCATAAACACTATTGAGCTGGGAGGACTGCCGGCAGCTTTCATCGATCGGTCGCTGCGTGTCTCGGGAGAGGCGGAGTCGGACGTAAAGATATTGGACGTCCGGATAAAGACCGTGTTTATCGACACGATACCCTCCGGGCGAGCTGCCGACCTTCAGAGCAAGCTGTCGGCACTAGTGGATGAAGAGAAGTCCGTCTCTAAGCGGCTGGAGGTCCTGCGCTCGGAGATGTCGTTCATCGATTCGCTGAGAATTTACTACGCAAGAAGCGCACAGGGCGGGACTACGAAGAACTCGTATGAAGATTGGGGAAAGATGCTTTCATTCCTCGATAAGAACATGAGTGCGATAAACGACAAGACTCTCGATACCGACGCAAAGCTCAGGGAAATCCGCCTGAGGATAGGTACTATTCAATCTCAAATCCGTCAAACGCAGGGATACCCGAGAAGATCTGAGAAACGCGTGGTGGTTACACTCTCCGCAGGGAAGGCAACCACGTCGGAACTGAACCTGTCTTATCTCCTCGGCGGGGCATCGTGGGTTCCACAATACGAGGTGCGCGCCACTGCCGGCGAGAAGAAGATCGACCTCACATACTCCGCGATGGTTAGACAGACGACAGGCGAGGACTGGAAGGATGTCGCGCTCACACTGTCGACAGCCCGACCCGCCGAAGTAGGCGCCCCGCCTGAGCTGCGGCCATGGGAAGTCGGGCCGCCCCAGACGTTGTCCCGCGCTCCCTACCGGGGCATGCAGTACGAACAAAGCGACCGCGCAGCGGGAGGTCTCCCTTCCATAGCCGCAGAGATAGTAAGGGAACCCGGCATCGGTAACACCGTGCGCGGGCGCGTGGTCGACAGGGGAACCGGCGAGGCGCTGGTGGGTGCTAATGTCACCCTGGCCGGGACTGGGTACGGCTCCGCGACGGATTTGAACGGCGACTATGTTATCTCACAGGTTCCGGCGGGAACTTACCAGGCCAGAGCGATGTATGTCGGCTATCGCCCCGCCATGTCGTCAAGTTTTGAAGTCAATTCATCATCAGGCGTGCGTGCAGATTTCATGCTCGGCGCTGCTTCCGTGCGCACAAGTGCCGTCGTGGTGACCGCGCAGGCTAGCTCGCTGGCGAAGGCTGAAACGCAGGCTCTCGCCATGTCGACCGCAAGAGTGGAGGAACAAATAAGTTCAGCGACCTTCGTTATTGAGGCACCGGCAAAAATACCGAGCGATAACGATCCGCACAAGGTCACCATCGCTATGTGCACTCTTCCGGCAACGCTCTCGTACGCATGCGTTCCGAAACTATCGGAAGACGTGTACCTGACCGCAAGCGTGAAAGACACAACCAGCTATCCTTTCCTGAAAGGTGAGGCGAATGTTTTCCTCGATAATTCTTTCGTTGCAACTTCCCCTATAGAAACGGTCTTTCCCGACGAGGACTTCGATACGTATCTGGGGACCGACGCGGCCGTAAAAGTCGAAAGGAAACTCGTCAAAGAATTTACCGAATCGACGGGTCTGCTGACAAAGAAGACAAAAATCACCCGCCGTTTCAGCATAACCGTCGAGAACAACAAGAGCTTGCCGGTGAGTATCGAAATAAAAGATCAGATACCGGTGTCGAAGGACGAGAGAGTCGAGGTGACCCAGCTGGCTCCGAACAAGGCCGAGTTCAAGCCCGACGATGAGGGAATTATTACGTGGAATCTCAACTTGAAACCTCACGAGAAACGGGAGCTCGAGCTGGCGTTCGCGGTCGAATTCCCAAGCGACCTGCAGGTTTCAGGTATCCATTAACGGAAAGAAGGGGTTCAACCTCCGAACCTGCGGCCGAGTATCACCTTCACAACAAGCCCGTCGGTGGACTGCGTCAGTCCCCGCCCGTGCCGAACCGGTGCGCTGCACATAAAAAAGGACGACCCTGCCGGATCGCCCGAAGAACATTCTCAGATGTCTATGGTCAGGGGGCCTGAACGATCGTTACTTCATAAGGCTGAAGTGTAAGAGACACATTGCTCGTGACCGGTCCCCGGAATCGCGGAAAGCCCGGAAACCGGGCAAACGTTGTATCCACGCTTGCCTTGGCCTGCTCGCCTCGAACAAGCTCTTTCCACCCTTCTGTCTCGATCTTCCCGTCAAACTTGAGCGACACAGGGGCAATTTTGCCGCTCATGTTGTAGAGGACATATTTTTTGTCTCCGAAGAGATACATGCCAACGTGGCCTGGCCCGTCGAGCTGAACGCCCAGCTCTTTCGCGAAGGGCTGTCGGATCGCATCAAGCACCTCCGTCGGAAGCTCGAGCAGATCATAGCTATAGCTCGGCATATTGAGAATGTAGATGGTCCCGTTCAGGTACGGTACTCTCATTAGAACGGAGAAATCGTAATCTTCGCGCGAGAGAGTCACGTCGCGTGTCTCGGGCCAGGTCGTCGCCTCGACGCCCGGGAATGTGAACGCCCTTTCGGCCTTGACCGTCGACTCGCGGAAGCCATGGAGCAGGCCGAAGGTCGACGAGCTCACCTGGCCGCTGTACGGGAGAAGTCTCAGCACGTTCTTGAACTCTGTCCCTTTCTCTGCGAGCTCCTTCCACAACCCGAAGGTCATGAAGACATCCTTCCCGTCTTTCAGCCTGCCCAGCATTTCATCAGCGAGGTTCGGGTCCTTGAGTGAGTTGAGACAGAAGATCGCGTTCTGACTTTCCTTCGGGAAGGTCGCTACCGGGTCGAGCGGGATTCCTGCCATACCCAGGTACCCCGACAGGTTGTATTCGCCTGTCGAGCTGAAGGGGATGTAAATGGGAACCCCGCGCGATTCGCCCTTCAGCATGCCGGCAACGCGGTCGAACTCCGGCAGCTTTTTGACGAAGTCAGGGTAAACATCGCTCGAGGGGTTGGTCGGCCAGAGCTGACCGGCACACCACAGAATAATCTCGGGAGTGCGCGCAAAGACCGCCTGCCAGACCTGGGCGTTGTAATCGTTAGACTCGCCGGGCATACCGTAGTTGTCGAGCCAGGAGCCGACCCACTTCGAGGGATCCACGCTCGATTCCCATTTCTGAAGGAAATATCCCGTGTAAATCGGTATGTGCTGGTGTTGAGTCTCCGGGACACGGGTCTCGATGCCGATGGCCATCTTGTCGAACTGGTGCACCTCGTTATATACGTCGTAGCCGTTCTCGGCGAACCCCTCGTACCAGTTGGGAAACTTAATGATAACCTGGACCTTTGGGTTCACTTCTTTAGCAGGATCGATGATGTATTTCTTCGATTGCTCAAGGAGAAGTTTCGTGCGGTACTCGGCCCACGTCATGTTTCCACGGTCGGCCACACTTTGCGGGCCGGTGCCGTTCGTGAAGAGCCAGTCGTCGAGGATTATTCTGTCGAATACCTGCGCAAGTCCCTGCATTCGTTCCTTCAGCTGAGCAAGGTCTTCGGGGTTGTTGTAGACCGACGGGCCCCCGTGCAGCGAGGTCGGCACCATTGCGCCCTCCGGCGTTATTCCCATCGCGCGAAATCTCGCCGAGATCTCTTTAAGGAGGGGGACATCAACCTTCCCGTCCCGCCCGACTCCGTCGAGGTAGACCTTGTCGGGCTTCACCGGGCCGAAATAGTCCATTGTCTTTTTGAACTGGGCGGGGTCGGATAGAAGCCGCTGTACGTCAAATGAAGTAAAGAAGATGGCATACTTGAGATGTTTCCATCCCTGCGATGCCTCCCTGCTGTCCTGAGCCCGGACATATCCCGAGCCGAACGTCATCAAGACTGCCGCGGCAAGGGCATACACCATAGATCCCGAACGGAGTTTCCTCATCGCTTCCTCCTATGTGGTTTAATTGCACCGTTCGCGGAGAGCCTGCGGCGCGTACCGTGACCTGCCGCGACCGTGGACCACGCACGTTGTCAGAAAATTTATCCGCCTGATATCGGAACTGCAAACCTGGTCTGAAGCCAAAGGCGGTGAGCATCTTCAGGGTGTTGCTGAGCCACGATGGAAGGCCGGCCTGCAGGTTCTCTCACGAAATCCAGGTCATACAACCGTTCTTTATCTTCCATTTACCATTTTCTTTTGACAAGAGAATAAGCGCCCCGGAACCCGCTAACGGTGCCCACAATTCGCCCACCTCGACAATCGCCCGGGTTTTCGAGCTATCATAACCGACGCCGGATAGGCTCACACGAACCGCATGCTCTGCAGATCCTTCGCCGAAATCGCGGCTCAACACGAGATGTTTCAGGCCCTCTATGTAATCGAGCTGTGCTGCCGGGCTGTTCGTTGAGATGAAATCCGCAAGCATTTCATCGGATAATTCGGGAAGGCACTGCCTGAAATAATTCAGGCGGCTGGTGTCCGGAGTGATGACGGTAGTCACGGTCGAATCGTACAACAATATCAGGACATCCACGGAATCGAAGTCTCTGCTCAGGACCGTCCGGTAAATCTCGTAATCGTCCCCCTCTCCGTACTCGACGGGACGCACGGGGTTGCTGTCGCAGGAAAGCATAGTCACGAGAAGAAGAGAGAGTGCAGGAATGATTCGCTTAGTTTCCACCAATTTCATTGAAAGCCTGTGTTTCTTATGGCGGTGATTCAGAAGACTCCACGTCTTTTGTCACGTTCGGCGTCGTCCGGAGCAGGGTCGGCCATCCGGGCTGTCGCTGATTGTACCATGTTGTATACGTCCGAGGCGTTCTCGATCTTCTCGAATACCGGGAGGGAGGCACTCTGGGCGACGCGGGATCTGCGGATTCCCGGCATCCCCGGAACTGTAATTCCGCCGAAAGAAACTGTCCCGCGGCGGTCGGAGGACAATGTGAGTGTCGCCTGCGGAAGACCTCTCAGGCTCCAGGCGTTGAGAGTCTTGCCGGTGAGGATGAGTATTCGTTCGCCGGTCAGCGCATACACCGTCTTTCTCCGCTGAAGCATGTCGTAGATAAATCTTCCGAAGATCAGCTGAAGCCCGATCAACACGAAGAACCCACCGAAGAGGAGGAAGAAGAGCGGCGCTCCCGCCCTGTAGACGGAGTACTCCCAGAAAAAGGCGAAGCCGCCCCATGCCAGGCTGAACGGAATGAGAAAGGCGTCCGGCTTTCTGAAGATGAGTCCGGTCGGCGGCCTACCTGTCCAGATGAGACTTTCAGAGGAGAGAAGATAGGGCATTAGTGCCCGCTCGTCGTCGTATCGCATTCAGCCTCCTGATTCATTGTCGAGGTTACGGGAAGATTCACTCTCCAAGGCAGCCCGCCTTGCCCGGCTAAGTTACTCTCCGCATGTGTCTCTTTCAAAGGTCGCCGGTGTCAGATCCGACCCAGAAAGGCCGATTACGCGAAGCCTTGAGCAGCCAAGGCCAAGAAACGATAACAAACAATAACATCCTTGACAATACAATAAAATACCCGTACATTCGATCACTGAATCTTGAGGATCATTCAGAAAAGGAGTCATGACAATGGCTGACGGGAAATCCGGTCTGGCAGATCTCCTGCCGGGTCTGCAGAACAAAGACGAATTCTTCGACAGGATCTTTCACGAGACGAACCAGTGGCGCCGGATATGGCGGTTGACGGCGGCCTTCATAGCCTTGACGTTCGTTTACGGCGTGGTAATGGGATTCTACAGCGGACCGCTGCAAGCCGTCACCGCCGGTGTCAAGGTGCCAGTCCTCTTTCTCCTCTCGCTGCTGATCTGCTTCCCGGCATTCTTCATCCTACAACTCATACTCGGTTCGAAGATGAAGCTGTCGCACATGGCGGTCATCGTGCTCTCCGGCTATGTGCTCACGGGGGCGATCATGGTTTCGTTCACGCCGATAGTGATACTCTTCGTCCTGACCGGAGGGAACTACTATTTCCTCCAGCTTCTCCACATTGCGATCTTCGCCGTCTCGGGGATATTCGGGATGAAGATGGTTCTCGACGCGTTGAAGTATTCGTGCGAAGAGAAGAACATCTATCCGAGAACCGGCGTCGTGGTGTTCAGGTTCTGGGTGGTGATACTGGCGTTTGTCGGGATCCAGCTCGCCTGGAACCTGCAGCCGTTCCTGGCCGAGAAGACGGAGGCATATGCGATGTTCAAGAAGTACAAGGGGAATTTCTATACCGCAGTGATCTACTCCATACAACAGCTTTCGAACTCTTCCGACAACGCACCTAAACGCCCTGCTCCCGATGTGCATCCGCTAATCTTCCCCGATACCACGAAGCCGGTGAAGTGACATGCCCGACGACGAGATAATGACACTGGAAGAGGTCGCAGCTTATCTGAAGGTGAGGCCGCAGACAATTTACACGTGGGCGCAGGAGAAGCGGATCCCCGCGGCGAAGCTCGGCAAGGAGTGGCGCTTCAAGAGGTCGATCATCGACGCGTGGTTCAATCAGCACATCGACGAGAAGTTCGACCAGATAGTGAAAAAGACCGAAGGGAATGGCGATCGGGAGACATGAGGATCATTTGGTCATAGTCTATTCGGATCGTGATCTATTGACCACTTCGCGGGATTGTTGCGAATGTAAGCGCGAATCGCATTAAGTGCCTCGTAGTTCATGACGATGTGCTCGTAGTAGTTGCGTTGCCATCTGAAATCTGCAAGACCGGATTCTCGACATATCTTTGTAACCGCAGCCTTGTACGATCTTATGATCGAACAAATCGAGCCCGGAATTATATGCTGAAATCGATTTTGAGCTTCAATTTGAGTTGTGAGATTGTTCAGTCGGGGTTCAACAGGTTGAACCCCGACTTGAGATTCTTCTTCATCTCGATATCGCAGAATAATAATGCCATGCACATGATTTGGCATGATGACATATTCATCTAACAGAGCATTTTTAAAATGACGCGGAATGTCCTCCCAGCATCTTGCTGCGATCTTGCCATATGGAGACAGCGACATTTCACCGTCCACGACATCCCCAAACATCCATACCCAATCCTGCACGCACATCGTCACGAAATATGACCCTGGGCTGGAGTAGTCGTACCCCTTCAGCCGGATCGATCTCCGGTAATGCTTTCTAGGATCATATCCGCACATAGCTTCCCTGACAAAACCAAAATATCCGTCGCAGCTTCTGAATTCAAACCTGTCGGTCGGTGACGCCGCCGCAGAGCGGATACAATTGCGACGGAAAATTTCTATCCCTGCAACGCCTCATCCGACAGCGCGAACTCCGCTGCGGCCATCGCGTGAAGTGTCGTCGTATCGAAAACAGGCACGCTGCAGTCGGATTGTTTGATGAGAAGCGGGATCTCCGTGCAGCCGAGTATTATCCCTTCGGCCCCTTGCCTTGCAAGGCTGTCGATTATCTCCAAATACTTCTTCCGCGTCTCGTCCTTCAGTATCGCTTTCTCCAGCTCAGTCATAATAGTTCTGTGTATATATTCGCGCTCACTCTCTTCCGGGACCAGTGTGGCGATCCCGAACTTAGCCAGCCTGTCTTTGTAGAAATTCCGTTCCATCGTCATCTTCGTTCCGAGGAGACCGATCGTCTTCATGTTTTGCTTCTGAATAGCTTTCGCCGTGACCTCGGCAATATGGATCAGCGGGATGCCGATGTTCTTCTGCACAATGTCTGCTGCTATGTGCGGAGTGTTCGCGCAGAGCAGCAGGCATTCGGCGCCGGCGGTCTCCAGCCGCTTCGCGATGACGGTCAGGTAATCGGCGAACGCGGGGAGCTCCGCGGGATCTGTCGCCGGCCTGAATTCCTGCTGGTTAACCGAATAGAGCAGCATCTTAGCGGAGCTAAGTCCGCCCAACCGCTCATTGATTTGCCGGTTTATGATTCTGTAATACTCGACGGTGGATACCCATCCCGTACCGCCGATAAGTCCCAGTGTCTTCACGATTTCCTCCTAACAGATCCAGATCTCATAACTCGATATTATGCCCGCACAGCTAGAAATGCAAGAAAACCGCGTAATTCGACGTCCCTGTCCTGCCGGACTTGCTCTCGGTAATCTGTGGGGTTATATTGTCACTGAACCAGTGAAAACCCGAATGGGTCGTAGCTGGTGGTGAATTTAAAAGCCGCCGGGTCGCGCCCGGCGGCTTTTCTGTTATTTGGGATAATACACGATGCCGTAAGGATTGGGGCTAGCACGTAGGTTGAAACGAGGCTTCAAAATATCTAGCAGCTCAATCTCGCCACCAGGCGACAAAACGGTCTTCACCCGATTTCCCCACGGAAGCATTGGGTTTGAAAGATTTTTCTTTGTAAACAGGCTTACCAAGAACGATACCATATCCGCAACCTGAATGAAATACGACTCGGAAGACGATTTGGGCAAAGGGTCTTCAATGAGCCTCTCAATCTCTTTTCGGTAAGGCGCCCCGTTGATTTGGGACGTGATGTAATTAATGCGTTGTATTGCTCGCGCGGTCTCCCGCATCTTCTTGATTCTGCCCTCGTCTGCGATAATCAGAAAACGTCCATCATATTCTGGAAGCTTCAAGTCGTTTTCAATTCGTTGTATGTTATATGTCAAAGCCTTTTTGAGAACATCGTACTTTGGTCTTTGAATTCTCTTCTTATCTATTACCACGGATATAATCTTGACGTTGAGCGTTAAAACAAAATGGCAATACTCAAATAGCATAGACCGCCTTTCCGCGGGTGTGTACCTGCCATGATATGGGTCCTTATCGGTGATGAACTCGTTGGTATGGAATTCAACCTTGACGGGCAAACCCCAGCGTTCTTTGAATTCCTGTCGGAACGAGTGAAAGGCCGTGTGGCTTTCCTTCCACTTGGTGTAATGAAGGTAGACGCTTGTGAGTACGAATAACTCGGATGAATAGACGGGATAGCCGTCGTCGCCGGATTCGTCAAAGTAAGAAAGAAACATCGCGCAGATTTCCTAACCGTCTTTCGGTCCGTTTATCAATGTAACTCCTCCTATAGTAACAGGAGAAAGCCTTGCCCCTGATGTTTTGCGATAGTGGGCCCGGCAAAGTGAAGGTTCTAATCTGATTCTCCAGAGTTATCCGTAAGCTTCCCCTGCTTTGGGAGTTCTGAGTAAGAATCCATGAGAAAAGAAATCTGATCGAACATCTTCTTGTGAATAGTCAGCGTACCATCCTCCTGCAAAAAGTGCTCTTTGAATGGGAATTGACTGGCCCTCCCGGATACAACGAAAACCCACATCAATCCTCCAAAGACAAATCTGTAGTGTATAAAACCGGCTACCTTCCTACGGATGGGTGGTTCAATCAAACCGTCCGCCGTTTTCCCCTCGTTGATGGCTATTGATACCAAGAGACAGCCATAGTCGTACGATCTGCCGGGCTGGCGGTTCAGAAGCATTAGTCTCAAAGTCTCCTCGTGGGGTCCCAAACTCACTTCCTGGAATTCACGTAGACTCGATACCGATGCTCTCCACAGGATCGACAGTGCAAATAGTTTCGTGAGAGTGTAGTCTATGCCTGTGGTAATCACTGGATTCACTTTTGCACCAGTTGCTTCCGCTAGCCTAAGTGGCAGTGTAAATTAGTTTGTGGAAATTAAAGAGGGTAAGGCGCATAATCCTTTAGGATAATTTTGAAACGAAAAAAGAAAGGAGTTATGCACCATGTACCCTGAAAACAACGAAGAGAA
>JAHECO010000016.1 GCA_024641705.1 Candidatus Kryptoniota bacterium | reverse complement strand
TTCCCGGTATCGGCGGCGCAATCTCAAGGATCATGCAGGGCGGGGAAGACGTCGGTGCTTCCACGCTTACGCGAATGTTCACACTTCATACCACCGTCCTGCCGATACTTGCCCTAATCCTGGTGACATTCCACGTGTTGCTCAGTCAGGTCATGGGATCCAGCGTTCCCGTGTCACAATCTGGCCGCAGGCATGAGACGAAGTTTTTCCCGGATTTCCTGATCCGAGATGCCGCGGTCTGGGCGGGTGGACTGGCGGTACTGCTTGCGTTCGTGACGGTGTTTCCGGCCAACCTCGCTGCGAAGGTGAACCCCGTTCTTCCGGCACCGGCCGGCATCAAACCTGAATGGTATTTTCTCTTCGTTTTCCAGACTTTGAGAACTTTTCCGGAGATGGTGGCCATGGGTGCGCTCACGCTCGGAGGAATAATATGGATGGTTGTGCCGTTTCTTGACAGGCGAGCTTCCCGCGGCGAGAAAAGTACGTTCTTTACTATCTTCGGAATCGCCATCATCGCTTACATAATCGCAATGACCGTCCTGGCATACCTGACCACGGAGGTCCATTGATGATTGCAGCCCTCATTCAGGCCGCGGATACACTGACTGCTTTAGTTCCGTCTTTCTCCGAAAGATTCAATTTTACCCTTCCCATAATGGTCATCCTCTTTATCCTCATGTTCTTTCTCCTGCTCAAGTCGTACTCTACCGGTCAGTCTCTTCCGGATCACGACAGTGCCGGCCGGTCGCGGAAAACACGGATCTGATTTCCTAAATCGCCTGCGGCGGTATCGTTTGCCCGAGATGGTGCTCACGGGCGCTGCATTCCTTGAAAATTCCTCAAAACGGCTCTATATTTGTTGCAGTAAATGAAAGAACAATGTATCCGCCTCAATAACGCCACTTTCTATGCGTACCATGGTGTCCTCACCAACGAACAGGCATCAGGCGGAAAATTCGAAGTCGATGTCGATATGTACGGCGATTTCTCAGAAGCATGCCAGACCGATCATCTCAAAGACACTGTTGACTACAAAAGAGTTTACCAGTCCATAAAGGCGCTGGTGGTCGAGAAACGTTTCTATCTGATCGAATCTCTCGGCAGCCAGATAGCAGACAGCCTTCTAAAAGAGTTTGCCATGCTCGACCGCGTCACGGTTAGAGTCCGTAAACACACGCCGCAGGTCGGCGGCGTTGTCGACTTTGTCGAATTCGAAACGGAGAGGTCCCGCGCAGGGAAGGATTCCGGTGGAAGAGGCTGAATCGTACCTGGCGCTAGGGTCGAACCTGGGTGACAGGCTGGGGTATCTTAAGGATGGTGTCGAATCGGTATCCCGGATTCCCGGGGTGACTGCTGTTAAATTGTCGGGCGTTTACGAGACCGAGCCTGTAGGAGTCACCGACCAGCCGCTCTTCCTTAATATGGCGATGCAAATAAGAACCGTGCTTGAGCCCGACGAGTTGTTGAAGGTCTTGAAGGGTGTCGAAGAAAAACTCGGACGCGTTCACAGGGAAAGGTGGCGCGAGCGCGAGATAGACATCGATATAATATTTTATGCAGACCGGAGAATAGTTTCCGACCATCTCACCATCCCGCATGGCAGTGCCCACCTGCGAAGATTTGTCCTCGAGCCGCTTTCAGAAATCGCATCGGCGTTCGAACATCCGGCCTTCCACAAAACCGTAAAACAACTCCTGGACGCATGTCCCGACACTTCGGGTGTGCACCGGCTCCAGGAGTTTGCCCGCCCGGTGAGCTGACAATGGAGTTCGACGGCTATACGACCGACATGGGGCACATCGCGATCGAAGGAGTGATCGGCGCCGGCAAGACCAGCCTCGCGCTGAAGCTGGCAAAGCTCCTCAAGGGAAGGGCCGTTCTGGAGCGGTTCGAAGAAAACCCCTTCCTGGAAAAATTCTACGACGACATCGCCCATTACGCCTTTCAGACCCAGATGTTCTTTCTCCTGAGCAGATATAAGCAGCAGCAGGAACTCGCGCAGATAGATCTCTTCGCGCAGCTGATTGTAAGCGACTATATGTTCGAAAAGGACAAGATTTTTGCCTACCTCAACCTTCAGGATGACGAGCTCAGGCTTTACGAGGCGCTCGTAAGCCTCCTCGAGAAGAACATCCCCAAGCCCGACCTTGTGGTTTACCTGCAGTGCAACCTCGATCACCTCATGGCCAACATAAGAAAGCGCGGCCGCAAATACGAAAGAAGTATTTCGACTGATTATATCCAAAGTCTGAACGAGGCCTACAATTACTTCTTCTTCCGCTATAAATCCTCGCCGCTCCTTATTGTCAATGCGGACCAGATTGATTTCGTGAATAATGAAAAGGATTTTGAAAAGCTCGCCGCCGAAATACTCAGACCGCGCAAGGTGGCAGAGTATTATAACCCGATATTGAAGTGATGTTAGAAGCCTTAATCTGGATTTTCTTTTTCTATGCCCTTTATCGTTTTATAAGGTCGGCAATTCAAAATGCCGTGCGACGAGGAATAAGAGACTATGAGAACCAGAAAGAGAAACAGCGGCATCATGAAAATGAAGTGAAGATTGATCCGAAGAAAATTGAAGATGCAAAATACGAAGACATTGATTAGGAGCCGACGCTCTTGACACGCGGGGTTGGCGAAAAAGAAGGATATGGGAAAAAGCTGGAGCGTTTGACAAAACGTGCCGCTCGTTCACTCCTGGCTGCATTGACTTCCTCGAGGAAGCGGTCACATGCCTCCGGAGCCGGCACGAAACCCGTCAAGAGACTGATCGTGATCCGCCAGCATAACCAATTCGGAGACGTACTCTGCACCGTCCCTCTTCTGAGAGCCCTGACTGATAAGTTCAAACCGGAAGAGCTTGCGGTCATCGTATCGCCGCAGAATCTGGATGCGCTCGCGGGATGCCGCTACGTCACGACGCTCATCAACTACGACAAGCTCTCCTTTTACAGACACCCTTCGATGTTTCTCAAATTTGCGGGAGAATTGCGGAAAGGGTACGATGTTCTGCTCGTCCCTTCGAACGTTTCATTGTCGTTGACGAACGACGTCATGGCTCTCTTCGTGAAAGCGAAGACGAAGATCGGCCCGGCATCGCTTGAAAGTAAATCCAACCGTACCAGCTCAGTCTATGATGTCGCTGTCGATTTGAACTGGGGCAATTACCCGGTACATCAGTCGTTCCGCAACATGAAAGTGGCGTCCCCGCTCGGCATTGGAAAAGGGAATGACGACGGCCGGCTGGAGTACGAGGTCGACTCTGGTTATGCCAGAGATGCGGAGATATTCGTCAGGAAAGTGGCCAGAGACGGTGTGCCGAAAGTTGCTGTTCACGCGGGCGCGGGCAAGCCGCCCAACAGGTGGAATGTTGTCAACTTCGCCACACTCTCCGACCTCCTCCATGACGAACTGTATGCGGATATATTTCTCACGGAGGGACCGATGGACCACGAGGTGATCGAAAGACTGACCAACCTCATCAAGGCTCCCTTCGTGCGTGTGAGGAACAGAGCAATATCTTTCGTGGCCGCCTTCCTGAAGCAGATGGATCTCGTGGTCACGAACGACACAGGCGTCATGCATCTCGCGGCGGCCGTCGGTACGCCCACGCTTTCTCTTTTCGGGCCGACCGATCCGCTTCAGTGGGCTCCTCTCGGGAAGAGGAACAGGTTCATCATGGGGAAGGGTGGCGACATAAACAGCATCGGCGTCGATAAGGCATTTGCGCTGGCAAAGAAAGTGATTCAAACAAACTAGGATTAAGATGGACTTCTTTTACAGGATAAAAGACTGGTTACTCGAAAGACTTTCGAAATTTGAATTCTCGCAGGAACCGATACATTTACTCCTGGCGATCATAACAGGTATACTCGCCGGTTTCGGTGCGATTCTGTTCTACAAGATGATACAGCTCGTCGAGCAGCTGATGTTTCACAGCCCGGCGGGCCTGTTCGGGCTCTCGAACCTTGTCGACCTCCACGGGTGGGAAAGGTTCCTGGTCATTCCCGTGATTCCCGCGCTCGGAGGTCTGATTGTCGGCTTCATTGCCGTCAAGCTCGCGCCAGGGATGAAAGGGGAAGGCGTTCCAATGGTCATCGAGAACGTCGCGAAGAAAGGCGGCGTCCTCAACCCCTTTATGGGATTGATCCAGCTTGTCACCAGTGCGGTATCGATAGGGAGCGGAGGTGCAGGTGGACGTGAGGGGCCGTCGATCGCCATCGGCGGTGCCGTGGGCTCCAGCGTCGGCCAGATCTTCAGGCTGAACGAGGAACAGATGAAGTCGCTGGTCGGTTGCGGCGCGGCGGCGGGTCTCGCGGCGGTTTTCAACGCTCCCATCGGCGGAGCTCTCTTCGCCATGGAAGTCGTCCTGGGCAGCCTGAACATGCAGACCTTCTCTCCGATAATCATCAGCTCAGTGTTCGGGACGTTCGTTTCGCGGAGCATCCTCGGTAACAAACCGATCTTCGTGATACCTACCTTCTCCATGAAGAGCCCTTACGAGCTCGTTTTTTACGTCGTCCTCGGCATATTCGCCGGCTTTGTCGGCGTGTTCTTCGTCAAACTCTTCTATGCCACCGAGGAATTCTTCGACCACGAAAAGTTTCCAATAAAGAGCAGAATCTGGAAGCCGGCGGTCGGCGGTCTGATTGTGGGTCTCATCGGGATATACTTCCCGGAGGTCTTCGGCTACACGTACCAGGGAGTGGATGCTTCACTATACAGCAGGGATTCGTTCATGCTCCTGGCTGCTTTACTCCTCTTCAAACCGATCGCAACTTCCGCGACTCTCGGTAGCGGCGGATCGGGCGGAACGCTGGCACCTTCGCTCTTCATCGGCGCGATGGCAGGCGGCGCCTTCGGCAGCATCGTGAATATGATTGTTCCCGCGGTTGCCGCTCCTCCGGGCGCTTACGCACTCGTCGGAATGGCGGCGGTCACAAGCGCCACTGTGCAAGCACCTCTTGCCGCAGCGATACTTGTTTTTGAAATGACCGATAAGTACGAAACGATCTTGCCCATCCTCATCGCCGTAGTGATGGCAACTTACATATCCAAGAAGTTCATGAGCGGATCTATCTACACGATACGCCTGAAACTGAAGGGACAATTCCTTGACGTCTACGGCCGTGATATCAACATTCTGCGCAGCCTGAAGGTGAAGGATGTAATGAGACCTCAGCTCGTCGCGGCATCGGAGTCCACGAGACTTTCGGATCTCGTCGAGATGATCCCGGAAAGCAGCACGACCGTCTTCCCGGTGATAAAACATGATGGCACACTCTCCGGCACCATATCATATGGCGATATTCGCCAAGCCCTTACCGACGAATCGGTGAAGGACCTGATGGGAATTCTTGTCGTGAAGGACATCCTCAACCCGACCAAGCTGAGCGTCATGGAGGAGCAGGACCTGTCATCGGCGATGAAACTCATCCTCGACGCGGGATTGCCGTCGGTTCCCGTGGTCAGGGACGGTAATCAACTTGCAGGGATGTTGTATCTTAACGATGCGAACCAGGCATACGAGAAGAAGCTGTTGTTGAGCGAAATCTCCGACTGATGCTTTCGAACGCCGACATAAAACGACTCGCTGAACTGAAGGACCGCTCCGGGCGGAAGGAGCAGGGGCTGTTCTTCATAGAGGGGAAGCGGGCCGTCGTCGAAGCGCTTACGGGAGACGCCTCGATAACGGAGATCATCATCAGTATAGGGACCTCACCGGCAAAGTTGTCCGAGGTTTACTCTCTTGCCGAAAAGGCGGGGGTGAAGATCGAGGAGGTCCCCGCAGCCAAATTCAACAAGATTTCCTCCACTGAGACCAGCCAGGGGGTCCTGGCTGTCGCATCGGTCCGCGAACTTTCCGCCGGCGACCTGCTGACGGAGCTGAGGCCCAAAAGGAAGGCTACGGTCCTCGTGCTCGATAAAATTTCAGATCCCGGCAATCTTGGCACGATCCTCAGATCGGCGGCGTGGTTTGGTGTGGACGCTGTGTTCATTGCAGCCGGAAGTGTCGACGCGTATAATCCGAAGGTCGTCAGGGCGGCCATGGCCGCGATTTGCCGATTGGATGTCGTGCAGGATGCATCGCTCCCCGACGTTTTGCCGAAATTGAAATCACTCGGTTTTTCGGTGGTCGCTTCGACCCAGGACGCGGAGCTGAGTTATGTGGATTTCGAATTTCAGAAGAGAGTTGCGCTCGTGTTTGGATCGGAAGCGACTGGTATCTCTCATGATGTGCTGGGGATCTGCGAAGCGAGGATAGGCATACCGGGATCCGGAAAAATGGAATCCCTGAATGTCGGGGTCGCATCTTCCATTGTCCTTTCAGAGCTGTCGCGTCAGCGTTCAGGTAAGAGGTTCAACTCCTAAGCCGGGCTTGTCGCTCAGTACTATCAGTCCATCCCTGTTCTCCGCCCCTCTGAACGGGTCGTTATCGATGAGAACATTCCCGTCAAGATCGATCCAGTCGGCAAGCGGGGCAAGGTGTGCAGCGGCTGTTATCCCCACCGAAGACTCGATCATGCATCCGATCATCACTTTGAGGCCGAGCGCGATTGCTTCCTCGATAAGCTTCTTCGACTTGTGGAGTCCGCCGATCTTCTGAACCTTCACATTCACTCCGTCGTAAGCGTGCGCAATCTCTCTTAGTCTTTCGGGGGAATCGAGCGCTTCATCCGCCACAATCGGAATGCTCACCCGTTCACGGAGCCACTTGATGTCTTCGATCTGGCGCGCGGGCATCGGTTGCTCAATTAGCTCGACGTTTTGAGTGCAGAGCCAGTTTATCTCCTCAAGGGCCTCTTCCTTTGTCTTCCACCCTTCGTTGGCGTCAACCCGAAGCGGCTTGTCTGTGACGCTTCGGACGGCTTCAATTATCTCCTCATCATTTGGAAGCCCGACCTTTATCTTGAGTACGGGGTAGTTCTCAGCCTCGACGACCTTCTGTCTGACGACATCCGGTGTGTCGATTCCAATCGTGAATGTAGATATGATTGGGTGACTCACGTCCAGACCGAAGTACTTATAGAGCGGCACACCCAGCTTCTGACCGATCCAGTCATGGATCGCGATGTCGACTGCCGCTTTCGCGCTCGGATCATGCATTGAAAGCGAATCGAGGTAATCGGTGACCTGTCCAGGGTCGAACGGCATGGTCAGCCGGGTGAGGTCCACCTTTTTTAGGAAGGCTTCAACTGATTCAACCGATTCGTCATACCGGGAGTTGGGGGAGGCCTCGCCGCGTCCGGTCGTGCCGTCAGCGGAGAGCTGCGTGATTACTACTGGGACAACTTTCCTGGAACTTCTTGATATCATAAAGGTGTGCTTTAGTTCAAGGTCGCGGCGGAAATAGTCCAGCTTCATATGTCTAATTCGGTGTTCTTTTAGGGGTTTTATCGTTACCTAGTGTTCTAAGCTAAATGAGCGGCGAGAAATGATCAAGATTAGCCAACTGCGCAATATTGAGCATCATGCCAAGTTTCGGAAGACAATAGGGATTTAATAAGGTGGATTCTATGGCATAGCCATTGCACTCACAGGAACAAGCGGTAATCTCGCGATTGCCGCCAAAACGAGCGTTGTAAACCAAGAGCACCAGGAGCTTGCCGTAGTGAGTGGAATGACCGATGATAAATACAGTCGCCTCGTCAGCACTGTCCTGAAGGCGACATCGAAGCTGACCGTCGAAAATCACCTGGGGTGCGCGGAGACCATGTGTCAGGCTGTCCTGGCATCGGACAATAACAACTCAAGCGCACTCAATCAGCTGGGTGTCATAAAGTATCTGCAGGGGAAAGTAGGGGAGGCCGATCTCTTTTTCGAGAATGCGTTGAGGAACGATCATACGAACATCGATGCTGCACTGAACCGGCTTAACCTGAGAGGGGTTCTCCTGACCCAGTCTCCACCGGATAATGCAGCGTTTGCCGGGAGGGGCACCGTTGAAGGTGCCCAAGCCGTGCTTTCCGAAACAATGTTCGAACATTTCGATAATTTGAAGAACGGCGTGGAGATCAAACCGGGAATTCCTTTAGCGTCGTCTTGTGAGGCCCTGACCGGCACGGAATTGTTCAAGTGGGTTGAAGCCATCTCCAACGGATTCTTGGCCGAAAACGACCGATCTCTTACTTACTACAAACAGAAATGGGTCAAGGATCCCTTTCACCAATGGAGCAGGCGCTGGGAATACCTATTTGTTCTCGATGAATTTTACAGGCTGAATAGAGTCGAGGGGAAAAAGAAGTTACGGGTACTCGACGGCGGATCCGGCTTGACTTTCTTTCCGTTCCTCATTGCGAGCACTCAGAAAGCCTTGGACATCGAATGCTGCGATTACGATGATCAGCTGTTGGGCCCGTTCGGTGAGATTGTCAGCAGGACCAAAACGCAATCGACGTTGAATATGTCGGTAGCCGACTTAAGGGATCTACGCTTCCCCGACGGCGCATTCGATGTCATATATAGCATCTCAGTCATCGAACACAACAAAGAGCTCGACAAGATAGTCGACGAGTTCTATCGAATATTGAAACCTGGAGGAGAACTCATTTTGACATTCGACATCTCCATCGACGGAAGCCGAGACATACCGATCGATGCAGCCGAACGCCTCCTGGGACACCTGCGGCGAAGTTTCAAGGAAGTGGAGTCTGGCCTGGCATCATCCTCCTTATCTGATTTCATCAACCGGAATGAGAGCTTGACCACTGATTTCGTCAGGCAGAATAACCCGGAATTGCTTCCGTTTTCAAGCGTACCGAATGTTACTTGCTATTGCAGTGTATTCCGCAAGGCGTCCTGAAATGGCGGCAGAGGATTCCCTATGGAGTCACAGCAGAATGGAGCGCAATAAGCGAATAAATATGGAAATGCGGCGTGTACCAACGCCAGGACGGAGATGAGATGCTCGAAGTGGACAGATCACTAACGAATGCTTCACCGGCAGAACAACTGTTGAGCGCCGAAAAAGAAATCCAGGAGCACAACCTGGAAAAAGCGAGAAAGATACTGGCCGGTCTCGACGAGAGTACGGATGTCCTTAATGATCTTGCCGTTCTTGCCATTCTGGAACAGAAGTGGGAGGAAGCCATTGATCTTCTCTCACGCGTGTTGGAAGTGGACGAGAATAATGAAACCGCCAAGGCGAATTTGAGCTACCTGAACAATTCACTCGGTGCACGAAGCGATTCGCCGCGGCGCGAACGGGACACTGCGGATCCGGATAGAAATGTTGATCGCCGCATTGATAGAAAACTGCGGATAGGCTTCGTGACTATCTGGTTCGAACGGGGTCAGGCATACGTGACAAAAACTTTACACAGTGCTCTCAGTCAGGATCATGACACCTTTGTCTTCGCGCGTACCGGAATTGTCCATGATCACCAGATGATTGAAACGAAGGGCCCGTGGGCGGTCCCAAATCTGACGACATACCCCAGCTACGCCATCGATCACAACACGCTGGTTCGGTGGATAATCGATAACAAGATTGACGTTGTAATCCTGAACGAAGAATACGATTGGGATCTCGTCCGCGCAGTGAAGTCCACCGGAGTTAAGACGGTTACATACCTGGATTTCTATAAGGACGAATGGAAGCCTTTCATGGCATTGTACGATGCCGTCCTTTGCTCAACCTTGCGTACGTATTCGCTTGTCAAGGACATCTGCAATGCGTATTTCATCGGATGGGCAGTGGACTCGGATGTCTATCGGCCGCGCGGTCTTGACGACGAGAAGTACACATTCTTTCACAATGCGGGGTGGCTCGGCATCAATTTCAGAAAGATGACGCCCGCTGTCATCCTAGCGTTCGATGCAATCTCCCGAGAGTTGCCCGATGTCTCCCTTTTGATCCATGCGCAGGTAGGATTGGAGAAATTGCCCCGTGAAGCGGCTGAGATCGTGCAGACCAACCGTCGTATTACTTATCATTTCGAGACAATCCCGGCACCCGGCCTTTATCATAAAGGACGAATCCTTGTCTTTCCGTCAAAGCTCGAGGGGCTGGGACTACCCCTCCTTGAGGCTACTGCGTGCGGACTTCCGGTCATCGCGACTGATGCTCCGCCAATGAATGAATTTGTGCGGGATGGTGTAAACGGGATGCTGGTCAGGGTAGCAAAAAGAGTCGCTCGACAGGACAATGTGGCCTTTCCCGAGACTATTGTGGACGTAAATGATCTGGCGGAAAAGATGGCGGTATTGGCTGCCGATCCGGAACGGGTACGTCGGATGGCACAGGCATCAAGAGAAATTGCGGAGAATGTATTGAGGCCCGACAGGCTCCGGTCCAACCTGCGATCCGCACTATCGGTTCTCTTCCCGGGGAATGCGAGTGAAGAGGAGGTGAGAAGTCCCGACGTGGTAGCTGGTAGCGCCCAGATTCCTGTGGAAACCGGGACCAGATTCGAGGAAGAGAGCAGATCGCTTAGGGGCACTTATTATGCCGACGGCAATCCGGATTTCAATGCTATCGAGTACTGGAAGAAACGCCATTCGGATTTGAACGGCGCTATCCAGGCCGTCGGCCAGATAGACAGGAATGAGGCGGACAACCTCGAAATGTACCTTTCCCGACAACGAAAGCTCGAAGAGCTGATAGGGATTCTCGGAATCGATCTGAGAGGGAAGACGGTTCTCGACGCCGGATGCGGCATTGGCATCATGTCAAAGTGGTTCATAGACAAAGGAGCTCACCTGACAGGCATCGACGTTTCGGAAGTAGCCGTACGCCATGCGAGGGCAAGATGCCCGCAGGGGAGCTTTCTGGTATCGGATATTTCGATGTTGAAAGTCACTCCCAAATTTGAATTGGTTGCATGCATCGACGTACTCTATCACATCGTCGATGACGATAAATGGCAGCATGCTCTCAAGGCGATGGTCGAAAGATTGGAAATCGGGGGATACTTGATCCTCGTTGACGAACTAAGCGACGTTCGGCGGGACACTTCGCCTCACGTCCGTTTTCGGCCCAGGGAAGAATACGGCAAAGTAATGGAAACGCTGAACATGACGAAGGTCGTGGAGATGCCCTTCGATTTCTCGACGGCAGGCTACGCGGTGTTTCGTCATAAACTGATGGAGGTCTAAGCCGAGCATGGAGCCAACTAATCGGGTTCAGAAGCAAACGAACTGGTCAAACGAAATTTTCGGAGCTATATACGATGTTAATGGCCGGGAGACAAACGACACTGAGCTCTTCTATGAAGCTGTAAGACACCGCCTGGGTGCAGCCGGTATCAGTTTGACCTCGAATGAGACAGTCGGTGAAGTAGAGGGCCGGCCGGCGGCTGGTCTGAAGAGCTTGCCGAACGAAAAAAATGACGTCACTATTGCCGCCCCTTTAGACGGGGATGCGCTTCGCCAGGAGCACGGTGATCTCATCGCTGCATCGGAAGCCGCCATACAGGCTGGGGACTTGCAGAAGGCTCAGGGAATACTCGAGAGAATACTTTTGCACAGCCCACGAGATATCACGGCGCTGAATGATCTTGCCGTCATAAAAATCTTGAAGAAGGAATTCATGAGCGCTGCGGAAACGGTCGCGATGGTGCTTGAGAAAGAACCGGACAATACGATAGCACATAACAACTTAAACGTGCTCAAAGCGAACCTGTCCAGAGAGATGGATTCGCTTCAACGCTCCCGCGAACCGCTGCACAAAAGCCAGTCGGAACCGTATATACAAGGAAGTCCGGTTAATGACGGCCGCAAGAATCCGGCCGACCGTGAGCGATCGCCTTTGGTTTCGATTATCGTCGCCACGCGCAATAGGCCCGGAATGCTTGCCGATACGCTTGCGAGTGTCTCGCGGCAAATCTACAAGAACCTTGAAGTCCTGGTCGTCAACGACGGCGGAGAAGATGTTTCGTCATTGCTCGACAGATTCAGAGGGAGTGTGACAATTGAATATTTCGCACACACGACCAACAGAGGACCTGCTGCCGCAAGAAACACGGCTTTGAAAGCTGCAAGGGGGGAATATGTCTGCTACCTCGATGATGACGACATATTCTATCCAGAGCACGTCGACACTCTTGTTCAGGAACTTGTACGCACGGATTGCGGCGTCGCCTATACAGATGCCCATCGTGCGACTCAGATACTTGCGGACGGCCGGTATCAGACTGTCAGCGTCGACCTGCCTTATTCCGATGATTTCGATCGGGAGAAGATGATGAGGGGTAACTTCATCCCGATCCTGTGCGTCATGCACAAGAGATCCATCATCGACGAGGTAGGAGGTTACGATGAGACATTGACTTCGCATGTCGACTGGGACCTCTGGATAAGGATGGCGATGAAATATGAGTTCAGGCATATTAGAAGTACTACCTGCTTGTTTACATGGCGACTGGACGGTTCAAGTTTGACCAGCAAAAAGACCGAAGATTTCACTCGGACTGCGGCGATGATCTATCAAAAGTACAACAGCGTATTCTCCCGCACACCGGGTCTCGTCGATCTTCAAAAGAAAGGAATACTTGACCGGGTTCGCGAACGAAGAGAGAATGCCAGGCGTCTGGCGGATCAAGGAGATCTGGCGGAAGCGCTCGCGGCAATGAAGCGTCTCGCAGACTTAAAGGCAACACTCTCCGACGATGACCGCTATCTCAGCGTCGACTTCACTGCAGAAAACCGGCTCGATGCCGAGGTCCTGCGTGACTTAGCACAGAAAGCTGGGGAGCGGGGAATGAGAGCCGAAGCCGATGAGGCACTCCGAATAATTCTCAGCCCGGATGCCGTGGATCGGACGGCAGCGTCGGCGTTGTTCAATTCAAAACAACATCAAATCGGAAGTAGCGATCCGGAAATCGCTACGGACAAAGGAGACTTCCAAACGACTTCTCGATTGGTCTCGATCGTCATCCCCGTTTACAATAAACTGGAATTCACAAAGAAGTGCCTCGAATCGATTTCGCGCAACTCCGCCGACTCGAATTACGAGATTATTGTCGTCGACAACGCATCTACCGACGGGACGGGCGATTATCTCCGCGGCCTGGCCAGGACCGGGGCGGCGATACGACCTGTTATCAATACCCAAAACCTTGGCTTTGTAGGGGCCTGTAACCTCGGGGCAAGGGCGGCAAGAGGTGAGTATGTCCTCTTCCTGAATAACGATACCCAGGTCCAGGCAAAATGGTTGAGCTCACTCGTTGACCTTGCGGAGAAGAAAGGCGATTGTGGTGCTGTCGGCTCAAAACTAGTGTACCCCGACGGAAGGCTGCAGGAAGCAGGCGGAATCATATTCGCTGACGGAAACGGCTGGAATTACGGCAAAGGCGGAAATCCCCACGAACCAAAGTACAACTATGTGAGAGAGGTGGATTACATATCGGGTGCTTCCTTGATGATAAGGAAGAAACTCCTCGACGAAATCGGAGGGTTTGACGAAAGGTACGCCCCGGCATACTACGAGGATACCGACTTGTGCTTCGAAGTGAGGAAAAGAGGCTACAAGGTGTACTACCAGCCTCACAGCGTTGTCGTTCACTATGAAGGCATGACGGCCGGCACGAATCTGAACGAGGGATTCAAGAAGTATCAGACTATTAACAAACCGAAGTTCGTGGAGAAGTGGTCCAGAGAATTACTGGATCAGCCGCCTAATGATCCGAAGAGAATAGACACGCTCTGCCGGAGGAATGCAGACCGCGACAAGAACGTGATGATTATCGATCCCTTTTTGCCGATGTACGACAGAGCAAGCGGGTCGCTGCGGCTATGGCAGATCATCAAGATGCTGCGGGAGATGCGCTGCCATGTCACTTTTATAGCCAGAAACGGTTCCCTTGAAAATGTCTATCGCCCGTCACTTGAGGACCTTGGTGTCGAGGTCTACGCGTGGGACAGAAAGGCCATGAGAGCCGCCGGGGTCCAGAACAACTCTCTGCCCGAGATAGACTTCGAAAGGCTGTTCAGGGAGCGGGCTTACGGCTATGCGATCGTGGACTTCTGGGATGTCGCCAAATATTACGTGCCGCTTATCCGAAGGTTGTCTCCGGGAACGACGGTTATTGTCGATTCGGTAGATATCCATTTTATCCGGGAAGCCCGGGAAGCTGAACTTACAGGCAACCGTGATAAGGCCCGTGACGCGGCCATGAACAAGCAGCGCGAACTGGCCGTGTACAGGAAGGCCGACAGGATATGGGTCGTTACTCCTGCCGACAGAGATGCTATCTCCGACCAGATGGGAAATATCCCCATCGACGTCATTCCGAACATTCACGAACACGTCACCGGTAGCGCCGAGTACAGGACAAGCTCCGACATGATTTTTGTCGGAAACTTCAATCATATTCCCAATCGTGATGCCGTTCACTTCTTCGTCTCAGAGATCCTTCCATTGATTCGAAAAGAATTGCCGGAAGTGAAGTTCTATATCGTGGGAAACAATCCGCCGGATGACGTGAAATCCCTCGCCTCCGATAGCGTAGTGGTCACAGGGTATGTTAAGGACCTCGCGCCGTACCTGATGAAAGCCCGAATTTCAGTGGCTCCTTTAAGATACGGAGCGGGAATGAAAGGGAAGATCGGAGACGCTTTGTCACACGGAGTGCCCACCGTTTCAACATCGGTTGGTAGTGAGGGGATGGCTCTTCTCGCCGGAGAGGATATCCTTGTGGCCGACGATCCCAGGATGTTCGCCCAAAGTGTGGTCAGTCTTTACAAGGATGAAGAACTCTGGAAGAAACTCTCAACAAACGGGAAAACCAAGATCGAAGGTCTCTACTCTCCGGCAGAAATCAAGATGCGGCTGGAAAGCATCTTTCAAGGGCCGACGGTTAGGAAACCTGACGAGGCTCAGAAGTTAAGTTCGATCGTGATTCTCACTTATAACCAGCTTGATTACACGAGGATAACGATAGACAGTATCCGGCGACACACGAAGAGTCCATATGAGATCATCATAGTAGATAACGCTTCCACAGACGGAACGGTTGAATACCTGAAGGCGCAGAAAGACATACGAACCATATTCAACGAGGAAAATGTTGGCTTCCCGGCCGGATGTAATCAGGGGATGGGTGTAGCTAAAGGCGACTATATCGTCCTGCTGAACAACGACGTTATCGTGACGGATGGTTGGCTGGAAGGGATGATAGAATGCTCAGAAGCCGATCCGAAGATCGGCATCGTGGGTCCGATGACGAACTGGATTAGCGGATGTCAGCTTGAACCGAACGCCAACTACAAGAAAGCCAGTCAGGTGCAAGAATTCGCCGCCAAGTACCGACGCAAGAATCGCAAGCGGTGGCTTGAAGTACCGCGGGTCGCAGGGTTCTGCATGTTGATAAAGAGAACCCTCCTGGACCAAATCGGCGGATTGGATAGTGCGTTCGGTATAGGCATTTGTGAAGATGACGACTACTGCATGCGGGCACGCTTGGCTGGTTCAAGGATTGCCGTCGCCCGCGAGGTATTCATCCATCACTTTGGCAGCAAGAGCTTCGGAAAAGATGGGCTCGAGAAATACAGAGAAGTAATTAGAGTCAACGAAACTATCTTTAAAAAGAAGTGGGGAGTCACGCCAAAGGAATGGTGGAAAGAAGGGAATGAGCCCACAAAGATTTCGGATGTGAGGATACCTCTTGATGGAAGAGAGCTTGTTCCGGTTCCGTTAAATGAATAATCGGGAGACTCTCGGTCGACGCGGCATACTCTGGACCGCAACCCTTCCGCCGCGTCGAGTGCGGGGGAAGCGCCGGTTAGGTTCTAGGGCTCCCACGGCGTGAGCCGACGAGCATGCGGTCGGCACTGGGGGTAAATTCACTCATTGTCTATCTTCGGTCAATGGCTTAAATTATGTTTAAAAAGGCGTAAGAATGTTCGAACCCCAGAAACAGAAGGCCGGCGATCTGAAGACGAGAATTGAAAACCTGCGGAGGTTTCTTTGACGTCGACGGAAAAAGGGAAGAGATAGAAAAGCTTCACGTAAAGACTCTCGATACGGGTTTCTGGGACGACAACCGCACGGCGCAACAGGTAATGGGGCAGTTGAACGACCTGAAGACATGGGTTGACCAGTGGGACGAAGCCTCAAGGAATGTCGAAGACGCGATTGCATTCATCGAGCTGGCGGAGGAATCTGCCGACGAGTCGCATTCCGCCGACGTCGATGCGGAATTGGAAAGGGCCGACAAACTGGTTTCCGATCTTGAATTCAAGAAGATGCTCGGGAATGAGGATGACGATAAGAATGCCATACTGACGATCCACTCCGGCGCGGGCGGTACCGAGGCGCAGGATTGGGCGCAGATGCTCATGCGAATGTATATCCGCTGGGGCGAGCGAAACGGCTTCAAGATGGACCTTGCCGACGTTCTCGAGGGCGAAGGCGCCGGCATCAAAAGCGCGACAATAGAAGTCATAGGTAAGTACGCTTACGGTTACCTGAAGGCGGAAAACGGTGTCCACCGGCTTGTCAGAATTTCTCCCTTCGATTCTAATGCCAGGAGGCACACGAGTTTTGCCTCGGTGTTTGTTTACCCGGAGGTAGAAGCCGACGTCGAAATTGAAATCGACCCGAGTGATATAAGGTTTGAGACTTTCCGATCGGGCGGTCACGGCGGCCAGAATGTAAACAAGGTGGAAACAGCCGTCCGACTAATCCACATCCCGACCAATATCGTCGTGGCCTGTCAGCAGGAACGATCTCAATTCCAAAACAGAGAACGTGCGATGAAGATGCTCCGTTCAAGGCTCTACCAGCTTCGAAAGGAAGAGGAGGAGGCCAGGAAGAACGCCATCGAGGGCACGAAGAAGAAGATCGAGTGGGGAAGTCAGATCAGATCCTATGTATTCCATCCCTACAATATGGTGAAGGATCACAGGACGGGGGTCGAAACAAGCGACGTTCATTCAGTAATGGACGGGGACCTTGACGATTTCATCCGCGGCTTCCTGATGGAATTCGGTCTGGCCGGTGGAGAAGGGGCTAAGTAGGTCTTGGGCTACACGTCCTTCGTCGCCCGGAGGCTGGCTCAATCGCATTCGCACAATAGGTTCGTTTCGTTCCTGACGCTTTTTGCGATCATCGGACTCGCCATCGGAACGATGGCCCTTCTGATTACCGTTTCTATCCTGAACGGATTCGAGAAAAAGATTACGGAGAACGTATCGAGCTTCACATCCAACATAGAGATCCGCGGGTTCGAGAACGTACCTCTCCCGGACTATGTATCCACGCTGAAGACGATAGCTTCTGAGCAAAATGTGAAATCGGTGTCTCCGTTCGTGATACACGAGGCGATGATTCGGGTCCACAGGACACGTCCGGCCAACGCGCCTTCCACAGACGGGATACTGCTGAAAGGAATCCTTCCAAAGTACGATAATAGCAGCCTGCGGAACGAGATCAAGTCGGGCCGGTACGACCTTAACAGCGCCGGCTCAATGGGTCCGCTCCTTATCGGCTCCAAGCTTGCGAGACGACTCCAGGTTGAAGTCGGCGACACGGTCTTTGTCTTCGGGATAGAGGGAATTCCTTCTCCGTTGAACCCTCCTAAGGTTCTGTCGTTTGTCGTGACAGGGATCTATGAAACCGGGATGTCCGATTACGACGATATCTACGGGTACACCAACCTCGCTTCTGCGGCATACCTGTTCAACCTACCCGCTGACAACGTGTCCGGCTTCGACGTGATGGTAAATAACCTTAACAAACTGGAGACGACATCACACAGGCTGGAGGAAGTACTCGGGTATCCGTATTATCCCCGTACCATGTATCAGATGTACCGTAACCTGTTTGCCTGGATCGAGTTGCAGAAGAAACCCATACCTATCGTTATGGCTCTGATCATAATCGTCGCCGCCTTCAACGTCATTGGTACACTACTGATGATAGTGCTTGAGAAGATAAATGCGGTAGGTATTCTCAAGACTCTCGGGGCAACGAGGGGGGCCATCACGAAGATTTTCCTGGCGCAGGGAGCCTTCATCGGCGCGGCGGGCACACTGGCGGGAAGTGCGCTTGCATACCTTTTGCTGGAGATTCAAAAGAGATATTCCATTATCCATATACCGGGAGATGTATACTTCATGAATACCGTGCCGGTGTCGATGCATGTGTCTGACTTCCTCCTCATCGGCGGTATAGCCTTCGTGTTGTCCCTCCTTGCGTCCTATCTTCCGGCCCGGACTGCATCCGGCTTTGACCCACTTGAATCCGTACGGTTCTACTGATGTCATACTCGAGTTTCATCGCGCTCCGTTACCTCAAGTCGAAAAGAAAGATGGCCTCGGTCTCGATTATTTCTCTCATATCCCTCCTGGGAGTTATAGTGGGCACCGCAGCGCTCATCGTGGTTATCTCGGTATTCAATGGATTCCAGGGAATAGTGACGAACATTCTGGTAAATTTCGACCCTCATGTGAGAGTCACGGCATCTTCCGGTGAGTACCTCTCAAACCCCGAGAGAGTGTTGGCCCAGGTTTCCGGACTCAGGGAGGTGCGTTCCGCTGCAATGTTCCTAAGCGGGAAGGCCATGCTTGTCTCGGGCGGAGTAAACAGAGCCGTGAATATAGTAGGGATCGTGCCTGCCGGAAATGAGAGAATATCAAGCCTGTCGCAATCGGTGGCACTCGGCAGTTTCCTGGATCCCAACCGGGACGATCAGATCCTCATAGGGTTGTCGCTGGCCGACGCCCTCGGCAGCGTGGTCGGCGATACCGTGGCCGTCATCAGTCCGGCGGGTATCGAGCGCAGCCTGACCCAATTCTATCAGCCGAAGGTGCAGAAGTTTGTCGTGGCCGGGATTTACCAGTCGCAGAACAAGGACTACGACGGGTACTACGCATATGTGAATCTCCCCGCCGCGCAGTATCTCTTCTCGTCGCCCGGGTCGCCGGTTTTACCCGATATGGTGAACGGGATCGACGTAAAACTCTGGGACATCGGCAAATCGAACGAAGTCAAGTCAAAACTTGAGACGATGCTGCCCGGAGACAGGGTGGAGACGTGGTACGACCTGCACAGGGACCTTTATCAGATGATGACGATCGAGCGCGTCGTCGCATACATCGTGCTCTCGCTTATCATCCTGATAGCCGCCTTCAACATCCTTGGATCGCTCACGATGACGGTGATCGAGAAGCGACGCGAGATAGGAGTATTAAAAGCGATGGGCGCGACGCAATCGGGAATAATGAAGATTTACCTTTTCGAAGGATTGCTCGTCGGTCTGCTCGGCAGTGTCCTCGGCCTTCTGATCGGTTTCGGTGTGGGGGAGGCGCAGATAAAGTACCAGCTCTTCAAACTGGATACAAACGTTTACATAATTCCGACGCTGCCCGTTTCGATGCACCTCTCAGATTTCATCGTTATCGGGTTGATAGCTTTAGTCATCTGTTCTCTCGCCGCCCTTTATCCGGCTAAAAGGGCATCAAGGGTAGACCCGGCTGACGCCGTGAGATGGGAGTGAGGAAATTTGTCGAAGAAGATCATCGAAGTTTCTGGCATCAGGAAAAGTTACTTTGTCGGCGACAGCGAACTGAAAGTGCTCAGGGGAATAGACTTCTCCATTGACGAAGGTGAGATAATCGCCATAATAGGGGCTTCCGGGGCGGGCAAGAGCACTCTCCTGCACATCGTGGGGACTCTCGATAAGCCCACTGCCGGCAACGTCCTTTACGACGGGCAAGACGTGTTCGGTCTCAGCGATGAAGGGATTGCGAAATTCAGGAATCAGCAGATAGGATTCGTCTTTCAATTTCACCACCTCCTGCCTGAGTTCACCGCGGCTGAAAACGTCGCGATGCCGTCACTCATTACGGGGTTGAGGCTGCCGGAGACAAGAGGGCGGGCGATGGATCTCCTTGCCGAGGTCGGTCTCAGCGATCGCGCCGAGCACCGTCCCTCAGAATTAAGCGGCGGCGAACAGCAACGGGTGGCCGTTGCCAGGGCCCTGATAAACAACCCGAAAGTAATCCTGGCCGACGAGCCGTCCGGGAACCTAGACTCGACCAACGCCGAAGCGCTGCACCGTCTTCTGCTCGATCTGTGCCGAAATCATCGCACGACATTTCTGATCGCGACTCACAACGATCACCTGACCGGTCTCGCGGACCGCGTGCTGAAAATTCAAGACGGCGTACTTGTGAACTAAAAATTGAATTGAAACTCGCAGGTTAAATGGTTATAATTTCAAAAGGGCACGTAGCTCAATTGGATAGAGCGTTGGCCTCCGGAGCCAGAGGTTGTGGGTTCGAGTCCCACCGTGCCCACTCCGGCCGTGCGTCAGGAAGGATGGGAACGACCGGATCTGAAACAAGATGTGGCGGCACGCACGACCGTCGCTTGAAAAGGGTTAAGGACAGGGGGCGTAAAGTCAACGCACCGATTAAGAATTAAACAGGTATGAACGGTTTGCAATTGAATCCGTCTGTGAGGGGAAGCCGGATCCGCGAACGTGTAGTACGAGGGAATTCAAGATGACTAAGAGATGTCCGGACTGCCTTGCTTGTTTCCAAGCTGCAGTCTGATTACCCTTCTTCCTTTATAGAATCTTTCCTGAAGGCGCTGGGGATTATTAGAGTCAAGAGATGTGCAAACTGCAACGCAGCAGTCTTTGTGGTTGTCGGTTTGTTCGCCACGTCGAGAAAGAAGGTGAAGGTCCTGAAGGACCGCGCGTTCTGGGTAGCATTCATAGTGCTCCTTCTGGTTGTGGGCTACATTGTTTTCGAAGCTCTTGTGAGCTAGAGATCAATATCTACGGGGGACGCTGGATTTGGGGGCTGTGGGACGGTTCCCGACGCATCGTTCGTTGCCAATTGAATTATACGAAGCACGCTACGCCTTGAAACTTCCACCGGAACGCTGTCACATGCTTTCGGAAAGAGTCACCGGTCTGGATGTTCCAGGTGTTCGGGAATAAATGCCTGAGACGCCGGCACATCGCCGGTTTGTGAAGCCTCTTCGGATAATCGCCCTCGTTTGCTATATTTCTCATACAATTTCAAACTGCATAGCCGGTTACCTGAAAGTTTTCATGAACATATTCAGAAAAGCGATATTCCTGACACTCACGTTGTCGTTAAGTGCCTTGCAGGCACAGGGGCAGACTTACCGGATAGCCGGCAGGTTCTTCCCTTACGTGGAGGAAAGCCGGCCGAGGGTAGCTCTCGTGCTTTCCGGCGGCGGCTCGCGAGGAATCTCGCAGATA
This sequence comes from Candidatus Kryptoniota bacterium, assembly GCA_024641705.1. Taxonomy (GTDB): domain Bacteria; phylum Bacteroidota; class Ignavibacteria; order Kryptoniales; family JAKASW01; genus JAKASW01. The sequence goes on along the minus strand of JAHECO010000016.1, from coordinate 62,924 downwards.
GGCGTTCTCCAAGCGCTTGAGGCCGCCCATATACCGGTGAATATGGTCGTCGGAACAAGCATGGGAAGCATCATCGGCGGCTTGTTTGCGTCCGGCTATTCTCCGCATGAGCTGGACTCCATAGCGTTGGCGCAGGATTGGAACCAGCTGTTGGCGCTCTCCGACGCGGTAAGCCGCAGTGATCTTTTCCTCCAGCAAAAGCAGGATGAAGAGCAGAGCTTCCTGGTTATCAGGCTTAACGGATTCGAGCCGATTCTGCCCACTGCACTGGCAAACGGCCAGCGGCTGACTACTTTGCTGACCCGCCTCGTCCTCAACGCTCCTTATCGCGTGGTCAGTTCGTTCGACGACTTGAAAATCCCTTTCCGCTCCGTCGCTACGGACATGGTCTCTGGGAAACGCGTCGTGATATCTGCGGGCGATCTTGCTCAGGCCATGAGAGCTAGCTCAACCGTTCCGGTCGTGTTTACTCCTGTTCGTGCCGATTCGCTGCAGCTCGTGGACGGCGGTCTCGTATCCAATATCCCTGTTGACGTAGCCCGCAGCATGGGAGCGGACATAGTCATTGCGGTAAACACGACGAGCCCACTGCGGTCGGAGACCAACATCGATTCCCCCTGGGATGCCCTCGACCAGATGACCAGCATAATGATGCAGTTGTCGACGAGACTGCAACTGGAGAGGGCAGATGTCGTGATCACCCCAAACCTCGGTGACCATCTTGCGTCTGATTTTACCGATCTCGATTCACTTATCCGGCAGGGAAAGCTGGCCGCCGAAGGCGAGGTCGGGAAGATAGATTCGCTTTACAGAAGTCGCTTGCAGATATCGATGAAAAAGGGAGGTATGCCGGGCGGTGCGCCGAACATTACGGGGGGCGTGCACTTGCAGACCGATGACATCCTCCAGGGTCTCCCTCCATATGACGCAGGCTCTCTGCTCCTGATGTCAAGGGTCAGGTTCTATGGGGCATTCAGGATGCCTGACTCCGTGCTGATAAGACCGTTCGACGATCTTCTCGGACACTACGTCACGCCGGCCCAGATAAACCGGGCGTGTGAAAAGCTGGTGTGGATTTACCGCAGGAACGACCTCGGCATGGCGCGTCTAAGGAGCGTCGTTTATGATTCCGTCAATTCCGCGCTCGACATCACGATCGACGAAGGAGAGATCGCGATGGTGTCTCTACGGGGAAATGTGGTCGCCAAGCCGTTCCTCATTAAGCGCGAATTTCCTCTCGGCCCTGACGACATTTTTACCACGAGCAGGGCTATCCAGGGGCTCAACAACATCTACAGCACCAATCTCTTCAGCCAGGTGCTTCTATGGACCCACTTCGACCCCGCCACCTCTCTTACGATCGACGTTGCCGAGAAGAGTTCCAGGCTGCTGCGCTTCGGGCTGAAAGCAGACAACGAACGGAACGGCCAGATCTTCGCCTCTTTGTCCGATGACGACCTATTCGGCACGGGGACAAGAGCCGGCTTCTCATTCTCCGGAGGTGTGAGGGACAGACTGGGTGAGATGTTCTTCGGCACCACACGAATTCTAAACACCGACCTCACGTATGACTTCCATGCATTTACGGGCTTCAGGGATCTGCGCTATTACGTAGACCAGCCTGATCCGGCTAAACCCGCAGCCTGGAACCTGGCATCGGTCGGGGAATACAGGATCATACGTTCGGGCTTTCAGCTTTCAATCGGGAGTCAGATAAGACGCTTCGGCACTGTTAGTGCCACACTCGACTACGGCTGGGACAAAATCAGGTCGCTGGAGAATTATGTCGGAGCCTTTTCTTCCAGGCTGGTGGATTTGAGGCTCGGGTCGTTCGTAGACACGAGAGACAAATCCGCCTTTCCTAAAACAGGCATCCTCAGCAACGTTTTCTTCGAGACTTCGTTGAAAGGTCTCAACAGCGAAATGTCGTTCTCGAGAATCTATTTTGACTACGAAACCTACCAGACGGCCTTCTCGAATTTTACCCTGAAGCAGCACTATATATTTGGTTTCGGCGACAACTCGCTTCCGATCACGCGCCAGTTCAGCCTGGGGGGACAGGATTTGTTTTATGGTCTGATGGAAGATGCGCTGCGGGGAAGACAGATATTTCTGGCAAGCGCGGAGTTGCGCGTTAAACTTCCGGTGAAGATTTTCTTCGACACATACCTTTCCGGGGAGTTCGACCTGGGTGACGTGTGGGCGCAGCAGGAAAACATTGTCCTGAAGACGCTGAAGCAGGGAATAGGGATGTCGCTCGGATTCGATACCCCCATTGGTCCGCTGGAGGTTAGCGCCGGCAAGGCATTCTATCCAGGCAGGGGCGCGCGGCTTCAGACGCTGTCTACTCCCTGGATGTTCTACTTCAGGGTAGGGGTGGAGATACCGACAATATCGTCTTACCAATAATCTGCGCCGCCATGATCGCGTCGCGCAAAAGATTGTATGCGAGGATCTTCGTTCGTAATTTTTGAATGAATTATTTCAAACATGGAGACAGAAAATGAAAATTAGATCTTTAGAGGCTCTCGAAATTCTTGATTCAAGAGGTAATCCGACTGTAGAAGTGGATCTTATGCTGGAAGACGGGACACAGGCTAGAGCTATGGTTCCGAGCGGCGCTTCAACGGGCGAGAAGGAGGCCACCGAACTCCGCGACGGAGACAAGAAACGTTACGGGGGAAAAGGTGTCAAGAAGGCGGTCGACAACGTCATAAGGAAGATTGCGCCCGAAGTATTGAAGAGAGATTTCAGCTCACAGAAAGAACTCGATTATTTCATGATCGAGCTGGACGGCACGCCGAACAAGTCGGCTCTGGGTGCGAATGCTATCCTGGGTGTGTCGATGGCCTACGTACGCGCATGCGCCGCGACCGCGGGCGTTCCTCTGTACCAGTTCCTTGGCGGTGTCAACGCGAACCTCCTCCCGGTGCCGTGCATGAACATCATTAACGGCGGGAAACATGCGGACAATACCGTCGATTTCCAGGAATTCATGATAGCACCCTTCAATGCACCTTCGTTTGCCGAATCGATAAGGATGGGCGCCGAGGTGTTCCACAGTCTTAAGTCGGTCCTCAAGGCGAAGGGCCTCAGCACAGGCGTAGGCGACGAGGGTGGCTTTGCGCCGGATCTGAAAACGAACGAAGACGCGATCGAAGTAATTCTCGAAGCTATCACAAAAGCAGGCTACAAGCCGGGACACGACGTTGGAATTTGTCTCGACCCGGCGACCAGCGAGATGTGGGACAACGGGAAGTATCTCTTCTTCAAGAGTTCGAAGGAAAAGAAGACCAGCGACGACATGATCAAGCTCTGGGAAAAATGGGTGAAGCAATATCCGATCCTTTCGCTCGAAGACGGCCTTGCCGAAAACGACTGGGAAGGCTGGGCGAACCTGACGAAGACTCTCGGTTCGAAGATCGAGCTCGTCGGTGACGATATTTTCTGCACGAACAAATCTATACTGGCAAAGGCGATCGATAAGAAGATCGGCAATTCGATCCTGATTAAGCTAAACCAGATCGGTACCGTGACGGAGACCCTCGAGACCATCGAACTCGCCTATCGCAACGGGTACGGTGCTTTCGTATCGCACAGGAGCGGCGAGACCGTGGATACCATCATCGCCGATCTCACCGTCGCTGTAAGCGCCGGGCTTTTGAAGACCGGCAGCGCCTCCCGAGGAGAGCGCGTCGAGAAGTTCAACCAGCTCATCAGAATTGAAAGAAGGCTTGGCAGGGCATCCCAGTTTGCAGGGAAGAAGGCTTTTAGGAACGCCTGACCTCCCCGTCCTTGTTCCAGGAATACTGCCGGAGCTATAGGGCTTCGGCAGTATTATTTTCTGGGTGACGTAGAGTGGTAGGACTCGGGCCGGTCTGCCAGTCCTAATGCGCGGCTGCCGCCGAGCTTCGTTTCGAGCCACCTGCCGCTTGCCAATACCACTATCCCGACGATCGCCCCCGCGATTACGTCGATGCCGTAGTGGTACCTCATGTAAACCGTTGCGAATATGAGCCCGCTGCCCAGCGGGACGATGACCATCGCAGACTTTGCCCTGTATCGGATTGCGGCTGCAATGGTTATCAGCGTCATTTCGGTGTGGCCGCTGGGGAAACAGTCCCGCTGTGCTACCATCGCAGCCTTGGCGACGTTCGTTATTGACTCGCCGGAGTTTATGATCCCCCTGAGGATGGGCGTCAGGAATAGGCCCGGCAGGTCTTTGTCGAGGTGCGCGAAATCGTAGAGTGTGAATCTCGGGCCGATCGCCGGAACAAGAAGGTACCCTGCGTACGAGGTGTAGAAGCCGTACATCAACAGGAAGAGGAAGAAGAAGAAGCCCTCTTCGTTATGGTGCCTTAGCAGGTCGATCCCGAGGATGAACCAGAGTAGGTAGAAACTGCCGTAGCATATCTGGAGGAACTCCGTCAGACCGGGCGTAGCGATTTTGTCGAGTAGTGCAGTCGGATCGGTCCCGAAAATCATGCGGTCGAGTTTGATGAGGATGAAATCCAGATCGTGAGGATTAATCGGATGAACCATCAGATACAATTCCTTGAACGTAAGGAATATCAGGGGCATAGTATACCAGTGCGCAAGAAATCGAATGACCGAATTAGGGCGTTTAGCGCCGGCGTTTGCCAGCACGAGTATTCCGATTGAAACCAGGACATTCGCGGCTACAATCGACAGAAAATATTCGACCCTCTCGTGAAAAATAACGGCTACAACAGAGATAAGTGACAAGCCGATGATGTTCAGCCTGTCAAGGGGTTTTAGTTTAGATATCTCGAGCATTGCTTTCCAGGATTGCGAATATACGATAGATCTCGGTCGGATCGAAGGTCTCGACTCTGCCGGTACGATATTTTTCTTCCAGGAGGTCGACAAACCGCTTTCCATAACTGTGTACCACAAAATGCCTGAACATTTTTCTCCGCATCCCGAATGCAGCCTTGACGAAGCGAACAAACCCGACTTCATCCCCGAGCGGCTCTCTGGTCTTGAACACGAACCGCACGACGCGGGAATCGACTTTCGGGCGTGGACGAAAACATTGCGGGGTGACGATGAACAGCTTCTCGACGTCTGAAACGATCTGCAGCCTTATCGAGATCGCTCCGTACTCCTTCGTGCCGGGAGAGGCAGCCAGCCTGCGTGCGACCTCATCCTGAATCATGAGGACCGCAGACTCAATCCTCTGTCTTTCATCGACGAGTCTCGAGACGATCCTGCTGGTCAGGTTATACGGTATGTTCCCGATGACCTTGCATCTCGCGGGTGAGGATGGGAAAGAAAATTCCAGGAAATCGCCCTCTAATACTTCGAGGTTTGAATACCCGGCGAGCGACTGCCGCAAATCTGCGGCCAGGCGCGAATCCTTCTCTACGGCCGTGACTCGCGCGCCGGACTTCGCAAGGAGTCTTGTCAGTGCGCCTTTACCGGGTCCGATCTCGATAACATGGTCCCCCGGTACAACCTGAAGGGCCGATACTATCTTCCGGGAGATGTTTTCGTCGACAAGAAAATTCTGACCTAGTGATCTCTTTGCCGTGTGTGGGGCGGGAACACGGGAAGCATACTCGCGCTTGGCGAGGTCCTTTCGTCTACCCGTCACTTCGAGGCCAGGATTGCGTCTGAGATAGATGTCCTGGCCGCGGCAATCGCACCGTTGAATGAAACTATCGTGAACCGGGCATCGTTCGTCGTTCCGCCTGCAACAACGCCGAGCTTCAGCGTGTTATCGGGACCGATGTTAAGATCCGGGTACGATCTTCCGAGGTACGAAACCATCTCGTTGCTCAGCGGGGGATACACTTTCAGTGCGAGCTTGTAGTCCAGGGTACCGTCGAACCCGTGCCAGCCGTCGAGCCTGAAGTCGAACGGGTTTCCATAAGCCACCAACCTGTTGAAGTACACTCTCCCGTCCGTTATGTCGATCGCGAAGCCGGCATCCCTGAATCTTGCAAAGTCCCTTCCTCTCGCCCCGAGGAAGGCGTACAACTTCGTCAGGACAGAATAGTTTCTCAATGTGACATTGGAGAGGTTGAGACGCCCCCGGCCACCAAGGCTTGCGAGGTCGACTTTTCCGGAATCGTCATATACGCCGTTGAGCGTCAAAGTCCCACTTCCGCTGCCTCCGGTTATTTCACTCCTGCCGAGGTACTTTTGTACAAGTCTGCCGAAGTTTGTGGTGACTACGTTTGCTCTTACGCTGAACGTTGTCTTGCTCTCCTGGCTGTAGTCCGTCCAGCCGCTTACCGTAAACTCTCCGATCGGAGAAGAATAGCTCAGCCTCCTGAGTTTCACGAAATAGTCGAGCAGCTGCAGATTCGCCTTGACTTTTGTAAGGGAGTCGCTGGGCATTACAAATCTTCCCGCGCTGAAGTCGAGCGAGACGTTGGCCGTGGGGAGCCACGCAAGCAGGGGTCTGCCTACGTTAAGGTTCATATGAGGCAGAAGTCCTATGGTGCTGAATTTTCGCGACACCGCCCTCAGTTTCAGCACCGGCACCGATGTTTTACTTCCGAGGAAGGCCGTCTGATAATCGGTCAGGCTACCTGTGAGCACCGCGTCGCTGGCTCCAAGTCTGAGGAGGAGCTTGTTGAACGTAGCCCTGTTGTTCCGCAGGCTTATACTCCCGTCGCATTCGCCGGTGTAAAGCGTATCGATGCCTATCGGCAGCTGAACCAGAGCGTCGGCGAAAGTTATGAGCCCGTCTGCATTGACTTTCTTAGCTGCCGCGTCGTATTTGAATCTGTACTTTGCCCTTATCGATCCGGAAAACCTGTCGACATCCGGTACGTTAAGGTTGCGGGCAAGTCGTTTCAAGTCTATGTCGGCGGTGAAGCTTGCGGCTGCCGTCTTCGGGGGACTTACATTGAACACCATGGATGCAGAATTCTCTCCGAGCGCCACGCGCGGAACGGAGAGCGAAAAGGCGGAGGAATCATTCTTCACCATATATCTGCCTGTCAGGTCTCGCACCGTCAGCGAATCCCCCGACCGTAGCGCTGCCCGGAACTCCTTTAGGCTGACGAGGAACCTTACATCGGCAGTCGACGGTCGCTTGACAAGATGGAACTCAAGTCCGAGGCGGCCTCTGATGCTTTTCGGTATAATGACATCCTGCAGGAACGCAGGCATCAGGTTGTAGAGGCCTGCTGCCGATGAGTCTACGTTCACAGTGTAGACGGAAACGGTAGGGGAGGGATAGAACGAGAAGGCGATTGACGTTCTCAACTTGATCCCGAACAGCGACGCTTCATCAGATTGTATCTGAACGAGGTCGTGCCGTTTGTCGTAATCCAGCTTGGCGGACAGGTCGATATTGTTCCCGTTGAAGATGTCGGAGTTGCCTTTCCAGAATTCGAACCGACCCACAGCCAGCTGCGAGTTCAGGAGTAGTTTATCTTCTTCCACCACCGTCTTTATTCTGGATGAGAAGTCCACGCCCAGGAACTTCGTGGAAATGCCCGAAGGATTATCGTACCAGATGATGTTTCCGTTCACTACCTCGAAATTCGAAAGGAGAAGACTCGACAGCGACCCTCTCACATTCCCTCGGTCGCGATAGAAAGACTCATTCAGCAGTCTGTAAGTGTTCATCCTCCCTCTCGAATTCTGCTCGATGTAAAATGTGGGGGAGTAGAATATAACGTTGTTTATCACAAGCCTGTTCTTGAGCAGCGGAAGAATCTTGGCGTCTATAACCACTGACCGGGCATCCAGGAGGTAAGGGCTGTCAAACTTGGTGTACGAGGGGTTTGAAACCCTGAGGCCCGTGATCTTGATGCCGATCGTGGGGAAGAATGAGAGCTCGACCTGTTCGGCCGATACATCGCGGTTCAACAGCTGGCTTATCTTGGGCAGGACAAGCGCCGTCAGCCTGTCGCTGGAGAAAATCACTTTCGAGAAAATTATGGCCACCAGGATGACAATCCCGACCGTGATCGCCGTATACTTGATGATCTTTCCGCTTCTTCTCACAAATGAAAATATAGGTTTTGTGGCGGGTATTATCAATTTGTGCACCGTTCCAACTCATGTTTATATCCGGACATTGGAATAGTTTCGATTCAAACTTATTTTAGAGAGTGTTAATAGCATTTGAAGGCATTGACGGAAGCGGCAAGACAACCCAGGCAGAGCTTCTTTCTGATCGTCTGAACCGTGAAGGAATCCCGACCGAACTCGTCCGTGAACCCGGAGGCACACGCCTCGGTGAGGGTGTCCGAGAACTCCTGCTCCACAGATCGGACCTCCGGATTAACCCGGTAACGGAATTCCTCCTCTTCAGCGCGAGCAGGGCGCAGCTGGTCCGCGAAAAGGTTTCCCCCCTTCTGCAAGGCGGAAAAACCGTGATCCTGGACAGGTATTTCTATTCTTCGATCGCCTACCAGGGTTTCGGCCGGGGAATACCTGTACCGGATGTCGAGATGGTAAGCCGGTTTGCCACCGGAGGCCTGTTGCCCGAAGTGGTCTTCCTGGTTGAGATCGACATCGAAACCGCGCTCAAGCGGAGGGAACTCGCCGGCCGACAAGCAGACCGAATGGAAGGTGCGGAGCTGGAGTTCTTCCAGAAAGTAATCCGCGGATTTGCCGAGTGCGCCAGAAGGGAACCCGGACGCTTTGTGCTCGTCGATGGAAAGGTGCCCGTTGAAAAGACGGCAGAAGAGATTTTTGGTAACGTTATGAACAGATTAAAAAATGTGGCGGAGGAAAGAAATGCGCCGTAGACTTCTTGTGATATTCGTAGTTCTGTTGATCGGGACCAGTGCGGGCTTTGTTGCGATTCAGAACAGTGAAAGCTTCTTCGAAGTAAAACGAAGCATAGATACATTCGGGGCAGTGTACAAAGACGTCGTCGACAATTACGTCGACCCCGTCTCACCGCAGCAATTCGTGAGGAAGGGGATCGATGCAATGCTTGCGTCGCTCGACCCTTACACCGTGTACATGGATAAGGAAAACAGCGGAGAAATAGATTTGCTGACCACCGGCAAGTACGGCGGTATCGGCGTGTCGATCGGCACGGCCAACGGCAAAGTAATCATTACCGGCGTTATCGACGGCTACAGCGCCCAGCGCCAGGGGCTCAGAATCGGGGATCAAATCCTCAAGATCGATACTACCGACGTCAGCTCCTTGAAACTCGACGATATCAGCAACATGGTGCGGGGTGAACCCGGCACGCAGGTTACTCTGACAATCAAGAGGGAAGGCGACGAGAAACCGTTTCAGGTCGTACTTGTGCGGTCCGAAGTGAGGCTGAAAGCGGTCTCGTATTACGGGATTGTCGATTCCAGCATAGGCTTCATAAAGCTCGATCAGTTCTCTCGCGGTTCAGACGACGAGGTCAGAGATGCCCTCACCGATCTTATGGCGCGAACCAGGCTGAGAGGATTGATACTCGATCTCCGCAACAATCCGGGGGGTCTTCTCGAATCGGCGGTCAACATAGCTGAACTCTTCGTCCCGAAGGGAAGTGTCATCGTCATGACCAAGGGACGCGACCCCTCCTCGGACAAGAAATATGTATCGGACAAGGATCCGATCGCGCCGAATCTGCCCCTGGCGGTCCTCGTGAACGGCAATAGCGCGAGTGCCAGCGAAATCGTCACGGGAGCGTTTCAGGATCTTGACCGGGCTGTGGTCGTCGGGACAAACACATTCGGAAAGGGACTGGTACAGACGATCATCCCGCTCGATTATAATTCCCAGCTGAAGATTACCACGGCGAGATACTACACCCCCAGCGGAAGATGCATACAGAAAATCAATTATGACCGCAGGCGTGACGGTGAGAGCGCTATTATTCCGGACAGCCTGAGGCAGGAATTCAGAACACTCGACGGACGCGGCGTCTACGAAGCAGGCGGCATAACGCCTGATTCCATGGTTGCGGGCAACCAGCCTTCAGACTACGTAGTGCAGCTTATGCGCGGAGGCTTCTTCTTCAACTTCGCGACAGATTACAGGTCCAGGCACGATTCGATCGCGGCTCATTTTACGGCCGGCAAGGACGTACTCGAAGCTTTCAAGAAGTATGCTTCTGCCAACGGGTTCACCTACATCTCGAAACTCGGCCAGATAATTGACGATGCAGGATTGGTCGCGTCGAATTCATCTTATGATTCATCGATAAACAAGGACATAGAAGCGATATCGAAACGCATAGAGAATGATGAGCGCGGTCTCTTCGACAAAAACGCAAAGGCAATTTCTGAATTACTGACTGCGGAAATCATCGGACGGTTCGAAGGAAATTCCGCACAGATCAGGTCTACCTTGAGCCACGACCGGCAGGCAAAGGTAGCGGAATCGATCGTCGAAGACGGGCCCCTATACCTGCGCATACTCGGTCTGACTCATTGATTATGCGCGGCATGAAGGTTAAATTTGATGCAGTCAAACAAGGAAACGAAAGTAATGTCCAATACAGTAGCTGACGCACCTTTAACATTTTCAAGAGGTCTCGATGGGATCGTAGCCGGTCAATCTGCGATCTGTTTCATCGACGGTACGAAAGGCGAGCTGGTATATCGCGGTATCAACATAGATGAACTCGCAATCAACGCAAGCTTCGAAGAAGTTGTCTACCTCCTCTGGCACGGCACACTGCCGAAGAAAGAAGAGCTCCTGAAGTTTCAGAAAGAACTTGGTTCAAACCGGGCACTCCCGGAACCGGTCATAACTTTCCTAAAGTCGACCCCGAAGAAGGCGAATCCGATGGATGTCCTGAGGACCGCCGTCTCACTGCTGGGGCTTTACGACGAGGAAGCGAAGAACAACTCGATCGAGGCAAACTGGCGTAAGGCACTGCGGCTGGTCGCGAGGTTTCCGGCGATTGTAGCGAATTTTCATACCCTTCGCACCAACGGGGACTTCATAAGACCTGATCCCGCATTGGGCCATTCGGCGAATTTCCTGTACATGATGAACGGTGTGGAACCGGGTGAAATGGCGTCGAAGACTTTCGATTGCGCTCTTGTCCTCCATGCAGACCACGAGTTCAATGCATCGACCTTTTCGGCAAGGGTGACCGCAGCAACGCTCTCCGACATTTATTCCGCGATGACATCGGCTGTGGGGACACTGAAAGGTTCCCTCCACGGCGGAGCGAACGAGAATGTCATGCACATGCTTACGGCAATAAAGACCCTCGGTAACGTGGAGCCTTATGTGCAGAAGATGCTTGCAGACAAGAAGAAGGTCCCGGGATTCGGCCATCGTGTTTATAAAGTGGAAGACCCGCGTGCAAAGCATTTGCGGAGGTTCTCCAAGAAACTCGGAGAAACCATCAGGAATCTCAGGTGGTACGAGATGTCCGAGAAAATTGAAGAACTCGTTAAGAAAGAGAAAGGGCTCGTGCCGAATGTGGATTTCTATTCCGCTTCGACCTACCACTACCTGGGAATTCCCACGGATCTCTTTACTCCGATCTTCGCCATGAGCCGCATCGCCGGCTGGACTGCCCACGTCATGGAGCAGTATTCCGACAACCGGCTGATCCGACCGATTTCCGAGTATGTTGGGAAGCGGGAGGCTCATTTCGTGCCCCTCGAAGAGAGGTAAGGCACGGATATTTTTTCTTGTGTTGTCCTGCTCCGGGGCAGGACGACACTACGCGGGGGACGGCCGCCGCACTCGCATTCAATTCCCGGACTGAATTCTCGAGTTTACGCTTGATGGCGGACAGCAGCAAAATGTACCAGGGATCCTGCCCGTTCTGCAGGATAATCGCAGGAGAGGCAGAAGCAGAAATACTCTATGAAACGGCGCGAAGTGTCAGCTTCCTCGACATCAACCCGATCAATTTCGGTCACGCACTTGTCGTCTCGCGGGAACATTTTGCCGACTTCAATGATCTTCCAAAGGACGTCCTGCTCGAGATCGCAGAATCGCTGAGACTGGTTTCACGCGCGATCGTGGATGCCGTGCATCCCGCGGGTTTCAATATTTTCAACAACAACGGCTTGGCGGCAGGGCAATCGGTCTTCCATTTCCATTTTCACATTGCCCCGCGCTACGACGGAGACGGTCTGAAGATAAGGCCGAACCTGAAAGTTTACGAGTCCCCTGAGCACATGGCAGTATTCGCGAACAAAATTCGCGGCAAGATAAAAATGAAAGATAAATCAGGAGAACGAGAATGAATCCTTACGAAAGGCTGTCACCTCCTTCAAAAGGGGAAAAGATTAAGTCTGTAAACGGAAAACTGGCGGTACCGGACAATCCCATTATACCATTCATAGAAGGCGACGGCACCGGTCCGGACATATGGCGTGCAAGCAAAATGGTATTTGACGCGGCCGTCGCGAAAGCCTATGCCGGCAAGAAGAGCATCGAGTGGTTTGAAGTATATGCCGGCGAGAAGGCCAACAAGGTGTATGGCCGCGAGGTGTGGCTTCCCGACGATACACTCAAGGCGATCAACGAGTACACCGTCGCAATCAAAGGCCCGCTGACAACGCCGGTGGGCGGCGGAATAAGGTCGCTGAACGTCGCGCTCAGACAGATGCTTGACCTATATGTCTGCCTCAGACCCGTGAGATATTTCGGAGGCGTACCTTCGCCCGTGAAGAGACCTGAACTTATCGACATGGTGATCTTCCGTGAAAACACCGAGGACATATACGCCGGTATCGAATGGCGCGCGGGTACAGCTGAAGCGAAGAAGGTGGTATCCTGGCTCATATCGGAGATGGGGGTCAAGAAGATAAGATTCCCCGAAACGTCCAGCATCGGCATAAAGCCTGTCTCCGAAGAAGGCTCGAAACGTTTGATACGCGCGGCGATCAGGTATGCGCTCGACAAGAAAAGAAAGAGCGTCACGTTCGTGCACAAGGGCAACATAATGAAGTATACGGAAGGCGGATTCAGAGATTGGGGTTATGAGCTGGCGAAAGCGGAGTTCCGGGATTCGATAGTGACCTGGGATGAAGTCCAGCAGGGCGCAAAATCGGAGGGGAAGCTGCTTATAAAGGATGCAATCGCCGACAACTTCCTCCAGCAAATTCTGACACGTCCGGCCGAGTACGACGTGATAGCGACGCTTAACCTGAATGGAGACTATATCTCCGACGCGTTGGCTGCGCAGGTCGGCGGAATCGGCATAGCTCCGGGAGCGAACATCAACTACGTCAACGGTTTCGCGATTTTCGAAGCGACGCATGGGACCGCGCCGAAGTACACGAACCTCGATAAAGTGAATCCCGGGTCGGTAATACTAAGCGGCGTCCTGATGTTCGAATACCTCGGTTGGCATGAAGTTGCCGATCTGATCGTGAAGGGAATGGAGAAGACCATCGGGTCGAAGGTGGTGACTTACGACTTTGCGCGCCTCATGGAAGGCGCCACCGAGGTCAAAACTTCCGAGTTCGGAGCCGCGATAGTCAAGAACATGTAAGCGACCCAAGAAACAGCAAATTTGTGCGTCTATTTGCGGGCGGCCAATGGGCCGCCTTTTTTATTTTACCGCTTGACAATCGGATTTTATTATTTTAACTTATTGCCAATAGAATGCTTATTAAATTAAATATCCAGTTGAATCATGTTAATAAGTGACAAGAAGCTCGATCCTATTGATCACAGGCTCCTTGAGATCCTGCAGAAGAATGCCAGAACCAAGCTGAACGAGATGGCCCAGCAGCTTGGCCTGACTATTCCCACCATTTCTGAACGCATTCAGAAGCTGGAGGAAAGGGGCTTCATCAAAGGGTACACCGCGATATTGGATGCGAAGCGCCTGGGCAAGGACATTACTGCCTTTATTACGGTTTCCATCGACTCCAGCAAGCATTACCAGATGTTTATGGAAAGGGCAAGAGAGACCGATGAGATACTCGAATGTCATTCGGTCACGGGCGAGGGGTCGCACCTGCTCAAGGTGCGGGCGGATAATACCAACTCACTGGAAAAACTACTGTCTAGAATTCAATCCTGGCCGGGAGTGCTCAGCACGAAGACAAGCGTGGTATTGTCCACAATCAAAGAGTCGACAGTACTGAAAACACAAACCAATTAATCCTAGGAGGAACAAATGGCAAAAGTTGCCAAGTCTGCTACTGAAATCGATAAACTGTTAAAGTTTATCAAGGACAGCGGAGTTGAGATTGTTGATCTAAGATTTACCGACATCCCAGGACAATGGCAGCATTTTTCGATACTACCATCCGAGCTGACCCCAAGCTCTTTCGAAGAGGGAGTAGGCTTTGATGGGTCGAGTATCCGAGGATTTCAGGCCATACAGGAAAGCGACATGGTTCTGATCCCTGACGCAAAAGAGTACTTCATCGATCCGTTCACATCTCATAAAACGATCAACATTATCTGCGACGTGAAGGACCCGATAACGGGCGAGCCGTACAGGCGCGATCCCCGTTTCATTGCACATAAAGCCGAAGCGTACATCCGCTCGACGGGCCTTGCCGACTCAGCCTACTTTGGACCCGAGGCCGAGTTCTTCGTGTTTGATAACGTAAGGTTCGGCCAGTCGATCAACACCGGCTTCTATGAGGTCGATTCCGAAGAGGGTATATGGAACAGTGGGCGGAATGACAGGCAGAATCTCGGCTATCGCCCCCGCAGCAAAGAAGGATATTTCCCCGTCGCCCCTATAGACAGCCTCCAGGACCTGAGATCCGAAATGGTTCTTACGATGAAGAAGGTGGGGATCGATGTAGAGGTCCATCACCATGAAGTCGCGACTGCAGGTCAGACAGAGATAGACATGCGGTTCAACACTCTTACCAGGATGGCCGACAATCTCATGACTTACAAGTACGTCACGAAGAACGTCGCGACGAAACACGGGAAGAGCGTGACCTTCATGCCGAAGCCGCTGTTCGGCGACAACGGCTCTGGTATGCACGTACACCAGAGCCTCTGGAAATCGGGGAAGCCGCTGTTCTACGGCAACGGCTACGCCAATCTCAGCGAAATGGCACTTTATTACATCGGCGGTCTGCTGAAACACGCTGCCGCACTGTGCGCCATCACGAACCCGACAACCAATTCGTACCACAGGCTCGTGCCGGGATTCGAAGCGCCGGTCAACCTCGCGTACAGTCAGAGAAACAGGTCCGCTTCGGTAAGAATTCCGATGTACTCGAAGAGCCCCAAGGCGAAACGCATCGAGTTTCGCGTCCCGGATCCTTCCACCAATCCTTACCTCGCGTTCCCGGCACTCCTCATGGCCGGGATTGACGGCATCATTAACAAGATCGATCCGGGCGAACCGCTTGACAAGGATATCTATGACCTTTCACCCGAAGAGCTGAGGAACGTGCCTTCCACCCCGGGGTCCCTTGAAGACTCGCTGAAGGCACTCGAACGTGATCACGAATTCCTTCTCAGGGGTGATGTGTTCACTGAAGAACTCGTAAGCCTCTGGATCAAATACAAGATGAACAACGAGGTGAAGCAGGTCGCTCTGAGACCACATCCGTACGAATTCATGTTGTATTACGATATTTAATCCGGTAGCAGTTGGATTACTCCTTTCAAGGCCGTCGAGTGGCGGCCTTTTTTTGTCTCCATTGAACTGAGTGGCTGGTTTGATTAGATTTCATGTGGTTTTAACGTGAATTAATCGGAGTGATTCCAATGGCTGTCTCGTCAAACTCATTTTCCGCAAAGAAAGATCTCAAGACTAAGAATTCAACCTTCAAGATTTTTCATCTTCCTTCCTTAAACGACTCGAAGCACAACTTATCCAATCTCCCGTATTCAATTCGGATCTTATTGGAGAACCTCCTCAGGCATGAGGACGGAAAGATCGTCACCGCTTCGGATGTTGAAGCGCTCCTGGGCTGGGACGGTAAGCACCTCCCACAGAAGGAAATAGCGTTTATGCCTGCACGAGTGCTTTTGCAGGATTTCACCGGTGTTCCGGCCGTAGTCGACCTGGCCGCAATGAGGAGTGAGGTCGAAAGGCGCAAAGGCGACACCGACAGGATCAACCCTCTCATACCTTCGGAGCTCGTTATCGACCATTCGGTACAGGTCGATCATTTCGGTACTGAAGAGGCTTTCCTCTTTAACGCTGAGCTGGAATTCAAGAGAAACGTTGAGCGCTACAAGCTCCTGAGATGGGGCCAAAGCGCTTTCAAGAGTTTCAATGTGGTTCCCCCGGATACAGGCATCGTTCACCAGGTAAACCTGGAGCACCTTGCCCGGGTCGTGGAAACGAGGAGCCAGGACGGCGAGATGAGGGCGTTCCCGGATTCACTGGTCGGCACAGATTCGCATACCACGATGGTTAACGGCCTGGGCGTCTTCGGATGGGGTGTCGGAGGTATCGAGGCGGAAGCGGTCATGCTGGGACAGCCCTATTTCATGCTGACCCCCGAAGTAGTCGGTGTCAGACTGACGGGGGAGATGCCGGAAGGAATCACCGCCACAGATCTTGTCCTGACGATTACGCAAACCCTGAGGAAGAAGGGAGTGGTCGGCAAAATAGTGGAGTACTACGGTGAAGGAATCGGGCAATTGAGCCTGCCCGACCGTGCGACGATCAGCAATATGTCACCCGAGTACGGCGCAACGATGGGATTCTTTCCTGTCGATGAGGAGACGTTGAAGTATCTCAGGTTGACAGGCCGCGCCGACGAACAGGTGGCGGTCGTCGAATCGTACTGTAAGGAGCAGGAGCTCTTCTGGAGCAAAGACAAGCCGGAGCCGATATACTCGGACGAAGTCGAAGTCGACATGAGCAGAATTGAACCGAGTATTGCCGGGCCGAAGAGACCGCAAGACCGGGTCCCGTTGCGTGAAGTCAAAACATCATTTGCGAAATCACTCGCAGCCCCGACAGCTGAACGCGGCTTCGCAGTGAAGCAGGAGGACATTTCCAGGGACGTCCCGGTCCAAAGAGACGGCGCGTCGTTCGGGATGCGTCATGGGTCGGTAGTAATCGCAGCAATTACCAGCTGCACGAATACCTCGAATCCAAGTGTGCTTGTGGCTGCGGGACTTCTGGCCAAGAAAGCGGTAGAAAAGTACGGTCTCAAACCGAAACCATGGGTGAAGACGAGCCTGGCGCCGGGTTCACAGGTCGTTATCGACTATCTGAAAGACGCCGGCCTACTCAAGCCGCTCGAGGAGCTCAAGTTCAACCTGGTCGGATTCGGCTGCACCACATGCATCGGCAACAGCGGACCGCTGGACGAGGATATTTCTTCGGCGGTAGAGAAGGGAAGCCTTGTCGCCGCCGCGGTGCTCAGCGGAAATAGAAACTTCGAAGGCAGAATCAACCCGCACGCTAAAGCGAGCTATCTTGCTTCACCACCCCTCGTCGTTGCTTACGCTCTGGCGGGGAAAGTGGATTTCGATCCTATGACCGAGCCGATCGGGAAAGGGAAGAATGGTGATCCGGTGTTCCTGAAGGATATCTGGCCCAGCCAGGATGAGATCAATGAAGTCCTGAAGAAGTCGATCAGACCCGAGATGTACAAGTCGCGGTATGCGCACGTCTTCGACGGGGACGAGAGATGGCGCGGGCTGGACATTCCGAAGGGCAACAGCTACAAATGGGACTCTACATCGACTTATATTCAGGAGCCTCCCTTCTTCAAGGACTTGCCGCTCGACCCTCCCGCTGCTACCGACATCGAGGGGGCGCGAGTGCTGGCGCTCCTCGGCGATTCGGTGACCACCGATCATATCTCTCCGGCGGGGACGATCCAGGCTGCCAGTCCGGCAGGTAAATACCTGATCGAGCACGGTGTCCAGCCTAAGGACTTCAACTCGTACGGTTCGCGAAGAGGGAACCACGAGGTGATGATGCGGGGGACGTTCGGAAATATACGACTTAAGAACTTGCTCGTCCCCGGCACCGAGGGAAGCTGGACCATGCATATTCCCAGTGGCGAGAAGATGTGGATATATGATGCGGCCATGAAATATCAATCCGAAGGCGTGCCTCTGCTGGTGATTGCCGGAAAGGAATACGGCAGCGGAAGTTCCCGGGATTGGGCGGCCAAAGGGACGTTGCTCCTGGGCATCAAAGCCGTGATCGCGGAAAGCTATGAAAGAATTCACCGAAGCAATCTCGTCGGTCTCGGAGTCCTCCCGCTCCAGTTCAAAGAGGGGGAAAACGCCTCTACTCTGGGCTTGACGGGCAAGGAAGCTTTCAAAATCTCGGGCATCGGTGACAACCTTGCACCGCACAAAACGCTTACCGTGACAGCCACAGGAGACGGAGGAAGAACGACCAAATTTGACGTCGTCGCCAGACTTGACAGTCATGTCGATGTGGACTACTATAAGAACGGAGGTATCCTCCAGACGGTTCTCCGTCAAATGCTGAAGGGGTAGCTGTCGGGACACCGAAAAGCGGGAAATGATATCGATATTTGGAAGTTATCGGCCATTTTGGTAGATTTATGGCGTAAATAGGAGAAAAAATGAGAAGCGGAATTCATCCCAAATACCATAATGTGACGGTGACTTGTGTTTGCGGCAACACTTTCCAAACGAGGTCGACTGAATCCGGCCAATTCCTGAAAGTTGAGATATGTTCGAACTGTCATCCGTTCTTCACCGGCAAGCAGAAGCTCATTGACTCGGCGGGACGCGTCGAGAAGTTCATGCAGAAATACGGCAAGAAGCAGAAAGCCGGGGCGTAGCCTTCAGCGATTGTGCTCCGGCTGCCTAGGAGCGCAGATCCGGGGCAGCTTGCCGGAACAGGAAGGTGTCCGAGGTTTCAACTCGCCTGTTCTTTGGAAATAGATTTCCTGACAAAAGACACAGTATCCAGATTTATTACGTAAAGACCGCCGTCGTAACCGCAGAAACAATTCCGGGCATGCTTATGGTTTGACGGCGGAAAAACCGCAGCGAATGAAAAACCAAGGGGTGCAGAGATGGAACAACCTAAGAGGTTTAGGAACTATCCGCGTGAGGAAACCGAGACAGTGATCTACGAGACGGCGCGCGAGGTGGCCGTGAAGGTCCTGAACAGGATCGAGAGAACGGATTCCTACCTGGATAAACTGCTCGACTTCGAACTGAGGAATTCAGAGTTAAGCAAGCTGGATAAGTCGTTCCTTACCGAGCTCGTGAACGGTACGATCCGCTGGAAGATGCGTATCGATTACGTCATTTCGCAGTTTTACCGCGGTGACTACACCAAGCTGGACATCAACATCAAGAATGCGATCAGGATTGCGATGTACCAGATAATGTTCCTCGAAAGAGTCCCCCAATCGGCAGCAGTCAATGAGGCAGTGGAATTCGTAAAGAAATTGCGTGGCCAGTTTCTTGCGAACCTCGTCAACGCGATCCTCCGGACATCCATCAGGAAACTCAATACCGTCGAATATCCCTCTATTGAAGACGATCCGGTCAAGGCGCTTTCCATCGTCCATTCATTCCCGACCTGGCTGGTAAGGCGGTTCATAAACCGGTTCGGAGTATACGAGACGGAACAACTTCTTACTGCACTTAATGAACGTCCGAAGCTTTCCATAAGGGTGAATCCGAAGAAGATCGCACCGGAGGAACTCGCATCCGGTTTCGAGTCAAAAGGGCTGAAGGTGACGCGCGGGCAGTTCATATCAAACTTCTTCTACGTGGAGGGGCTTTCAAGAATCGGAGAGCTCGAGTCTTTCCGCGCGGGCCAGTTCACGGTACAGGACGAAAGCGCAGGAATAGTCTCTATTCTCCTCGACCCCAAGCCTCACGAGCGGATCCTGGATATGTGCGCCGCACCCGGAGGCAAAACGACGCATATTCTCGAACTCACGAACGGAGAAGTAGACCTGACTTCCGTCGAGAAATACGAGAACAGGGCAAGGCTTATCCAGGATGCCGTCGATCGGATGGGGTATAGCAACGTCAAAATCGTAGTGGCTGACGCCTCCAAGTTCTCGGATGCGGTGCTGTACGACAAGATACTGATTGACGCCCCGTGTACCGGATTCGGCGTCATGAGAAAGAAGCCGGATTCGAAGTGGAAGCGCGACCCGGAGGACATTACGCTGCTGAAGGATATCCAGTCCGACATCCTCGAGAACGCCTCCAAGCTTCTCAAGCCGGACGGCGTTATCGTGTACAGTACATGCACTATCGAAGCTGAGGAAAACCAGGAAGTGGTACAGGGATTCATAAGTCGCCATCCCGAATACGAGTTCGAGCCCGCCGATGAGCTGGTAGAGAGGTCCTTTGTGGGGAAGGAGGGTTTTGTTGAGACTTTCCCGCACAGGCACGACATGGACGGCAGCTTCGCCGCGAGAATTCGGAAGAAACGTTGAATGAAACCCGCGGTTTTGATACATTTCTAAGGAAAACATTTCGGAGGATTAAATGGTTAAGAACGTCGAAGAACTAAAAAATACTCTGCATGGAGTTGTTGAGGTTGACGGTTGGCAGAAGGCAAAAGTAGCCGATGCGAACAAGCTTCGCAGCTCGGCAATAGATACCCTGGTATACGAATCGGTATTCAATTCAGATCAGGAAGTCAAAACAAAGACAAGGTGGTTGATCCGCGAGCTTGCGAAGTCTCTCGGCTGCGGCTCCGCATCCATTCAAGGCCTGTACGACGCTTTTGGGCGCGGGGAAGTCTCCGGGTTCACAGTCCCCGCAGTCAACGTAAGGGGAATTACTTACGACTTTGCCCGGGCTATGTTCCGCGTTGCGAAGAAGAATAACATCGGGCCATTCGTGTTTGAGATCGCCAAGTCGGAAATGGGTTATACTGACCAGCGGCCGGACGAGTATTCCGCCTGCGTGCTTGCTGCGGCGGTGAAAGAGAATTATGCCGGTCCCGTCTTCATCCAGGGCGACCATTTTCAGTTCAACGCCAAGAAATTTGCCGCCGATCCGCAGAAGGAAACCGAAGGCATCAGATCGCTGATCAGCGAGGCGATCGCCGCCCAGTTCTACAACATAGATATTGACTCGTCGACCCTCGTCGACCTCAGCAAACCGACGACCATAGAGCAGCAGAGGGTGAATTTCGAGCTTGCCGCTGAAATGACGGCACTGATCAGGGAGCTTGAACCACAGGGCACCACGATATCTGTGGGAGGAGAGATCGGAGAAGTTGGGGGGAAGAACTCGACCCCCGAAGAGTTCCGAGCCTACATGCAGGGGTATGTAAAGGCTCTCAATGCGAAGAAGGCCGGTGTCAAGATCATCAGCAAGATCAGTGTTCAGACCGGATCCAGCCACGGCGGCGTGCCGCTGCCCGACGGGACGGTTGCACGGGTCAAGATCGACTTCAACGTTCTCAAGGACATTTCGGAAATAGCCCGCAAAGAATACGGAATGGCCGGGACGGTACAGCACGGCGCTTCCACTCTCCCCGAGGAGCTTTTCGACAAATTCCCGGGAGTTGGCACGGCGGAGATCCACCTCGCGACCGGCTTCCAGAACCTTCTCTATGACCTGTTCCCGAAGGAATTCCGGGATACGATTTACGATTATCTCCGGAAGAACATGGCGGACGAGAAGAAGCCCGACATGACGGACGAACAGTTCATTTACAAGACGAGGAAGAAAGGCTTCGGACCATTCAAGGAGCAGATGTGGAACCTCGGAAAAGACTGGTTCGAGAAGGCCAACCTCGAACTCGAGAAAAGGTTCGAGTTTCTCTTCCTGAAGCTCAATACAAAAGGTACGAAGAGTCTGGTCGACAAATACATTAAGTCCTGACCCCGGCCCTCAGCAGCCGTTGAGAGAAGGGATAGTTTCTCAACTTGACGAAATATTCGTCTCATGAAAAAATATCGGCGGCACTCAGTTCTGTGGTTGCCGCCGTATTTCTTACTACCTTTAAACTGATCGTCGGCATCAGCACAGGAAGCCTCGGGATCCTGAGCGAGGCCGCCCATTCGGGTCTTGACCTGATGGCAGCCGGGATGACGCTCTTCGCGGTCCGTGCCGCCGACAAGCCAGCCGATTCGGAGCATCATTACGGACACGGCAAATTCGAAAACATCTCCGCACTCTTCGAGACTGTCCTCCTACTCGTCACCTGTTTCCTTATTGCCAGGGAAGCCATCAACCGGCTCTTCTTCAAACAGGTGGAAATTGAAGTTACCGTCTGGAGCTTCATCGTGATGGCCACTTCGATCGCAATAGACTTCACACGGGCCAAAATGCTTTCTCGCGCCGCGAAGAAGTACCACAGCCAAGCTCTTGAAGCCGACGCGCTTCATTTCTCGACGGACATCCTGAGCTCCGGCGTCGTTATCATCGGTCTCGTCGGCGCAAGGTTCGGCTTCTCCTTCGCAGACCCCGTTGCCGCACTCGGGGTATCCATAATCGTGGTAATGATCAGCCTGAGACTCGGCAAAAGAACTATCGACGTACTTGTCGACAGAAGCCCCAATCCGGCTCTCGTCGAAGACATCAGGTCTGCTGCCCTTGAATCCTCCGGCATTCGGGAACTCAAGAAACTCAGGGTCAGGGATTCCGGCGGCAGGATTTTCGTCGATATGGTGGTCGGACTCCCTAGACTCCTGCCGTTCGAGCAGGCCCACAAACTCATGGACGGAATCGAGCAGAGAGTCAAGAATGTGCGTGACGGTATCGATGTGGTCGTCCACGCCGAGCCGGTCGAGGGAGAGGAGGAAACCGTGCCGGACAAGATCAGGTTTGCCGCCGAGTCCGCGGGCTGCAAGGTTCATGAAGTGGAGGTCTATTCCACCGAATACGGGATAGTCGTCGACCTTCATCTGGAGGTCGAGGCAGCCGGAACGATCGAGGAAGCCCACGTCAAAGCGGATGAACTTGAAAGATCGATACGCGACCACGTAGGCGGTGTGGACCAGATTTTCATACACATCGACAAATCTGCGGATGAATTGATCCGCGCAACATCCGTGAACTACCGGAACAGCGATCTTCCGCGGAAACTGCTGGGATACGTCGGTTCTAAACGCGAAGTCGTGCGCTGCGGCAATTTGAACTTCACAGAGAGCAGTGCCGGCATGCGTGTCGCAATGACATGCCAGCTTAACGAAAACTTTTCGCTTGCGGAAACCGTTAGAATAGTGAACGAACTCGAGGAAGAAATCGTAAAGGAATTCCCTCAAATATCGAAGGCAGTGATTCACCAGGAACCTGTCTCCCACGACGGCAAATGAGACCATACTACAACGACCCCTACACAGTGGAATTCGACGCGCTCGTCGCGCGCGCTTCCAAGAAAGGCGAGGAGTTCGTCGTTGCCCTGGATACGAGTTATTTCTACCCTACCTCGGGCGGACAGGAGCACGACACCGGATTCATCGGCGGCCAGGAAGTGCTGGATGTATTTGAGGAAGACGGCATGGTCTTGCATGTCGTTCCGGCGGAAGTACGGCCCGGCAAGGTGACTTGCCGGATAGACTGGGCAAGGCGGTTCGCCAATATGCAGCAGCATACCGGACAGCACATCCTCTCTGCGGCGTTCGAAAACCTCTTCGGCATCGAGACGGTTTCTTCGAGGCTCGGCGAATACACAGGCACTATCGACCTCTCGCGCCAACCCACGGAAGATGAGGTTGCCCGTGCTGTCGAAGAAGCGAACAAGGTGGTTCGCGAGAATAGACCTGTCACCGTTCACTTCGCCGACCGGGACAACATAGCCTCGTTCAAGCTGCGTAAGCCTCCGAAAGTCGAAGGGACCGTGCGTATCATCGATGTAAAGGATTTTGACATGTCGCCTTGTGGCGGGACGCACTGTACGCACACTTCCGAGATCGGGATGATTCTTACCGGCAACGTTGAGAAGGTGAAAAGCGCGCTAACACGCATCGAGTTCTTCTGCGGCGATAGAGCAAGCCGGCGGTACTACGAACTGTTAAAATCTGCCCGCGAGAGTTCCAGGAATATCTCAGCTACCATAGAGGAACTCCCTACGGCCGTTGAGAAACTGAAGAATCAGCTGCATGAGAAAGAGAGCCGGATCAAGTTTCTTGGAGAGAGAATGCTTGAGGATGTCTGCGAGAAGATGGCGGCGAATCTCGAGAAGCCTTCTGCAGACGTTCATGTCACCGACCTCTCCTCGGTACTCCAGACCACTGAAGAGCTCCGTTTCGTCGCCAGCTGCGTTTCCCGCAGGGTGAAATCGACATTTGCATTTCACCGTGTCGAAGGGAACGTTTGCTACATGAATCTCAATCTCGTCGCAGACGACAAAACGGCTGCTGCCGTACTCGACGAGCTCCGTTCGAAGTGCGGGGTGAAGGGCGGAGGCAGGAACGGGTTCTATTCCATCGCATTCGACAAGTCGCGAATGGAGGATGTCGTCGCTCTTGTCAAAGGAGGTCTGAGACATGACTGATGCGAGGGCCCATCTCTACGTGAGCGGCATGGTCCAGGGGGTCGGCTACAGGTACTTTGCGATAAGAAAGGCGAGCTCGTATGGGATTAACGGGTTCGCAAAGAACCTTGCCGACGGACGAGTGGAGATCGTCGCTGAAGGGGACCGGGGAATTGTCGAGGAGTTCATTAAGGACCTGAAGCGGGGGCCTATTTCCGCACATGTGTCCGACGTGAGGATCGAATGGGACAAGCCTACGTTTGAGTTCAGCGGGTTTCAAGGGCTATGAGAGTAGGTTTCGGGTTCGACGCACACGAACTGACGGAGGGCAAGCCGCTGAAACTTGGCGGTGTCGGCATCGACTTCGCGAAGGGTCTGAAGGGCCATTCCGACGGGGACGTCGTTCTGCATGCCCTTGCCGATGCTATCCTCGGCACCTGCGCGGCAGGAGATATCGGAGTCTTCTTCAGGGACGATGACAAGAAAACAGAAGGGATAGACAGCCGGCAGATTCTGAGGTTTTCGCTCGAGGCCGCGTCGAAGGCAAAATTGCGGGTGAATAATATCGACGTGGTGATTGTGGCGGACCAGCCGAAGCTCAGCAAATCTTACGATGCCATTCGCGCTTCCATCGCGGCAGACTGCGGTGTGGGACCGGAGCGTGTGTCGGTAAAGGCAAAGACCACCGAAGGGACGCTCGTGGGCAAGAATGCCATCGCTTGTTTCGCTATCGTCCTCATGGAAAAATCGTGACCCAACTCGACAGCATCGTCACCCTCCTCAATCAAACCGATCCTTCCTACCTCTACTTCACGCTTTTCTTCTTTGCGTTTGCCGAGAATTTGTTTCCTCCCACGCCGAGTGATCTTGTAATCGCCTTCGGGGGATCGCTTGTAGGAATAGGGAAGCTCGGATTTGCCGCAACAGTACTCGCGGCTACCCTCGGCAGCACTGCAGGTTTTATCGTCATGTATTTCATCGGATTCTTCCTGGGCAAGAAACTGATAGATGCGAGAAAACCGTCCTTCCTACCTTTCGACAAAATCATGGTCGCGGAGAGGTGGTTTGCAAAATACGGGTACGGACTCGTGGTGGCTAACCGATTTCTCTCAGGAACGAGAGCGGTCATCTCCTTCTTCGTGGGGCTCTCCGAACTGCCGGTTGCGATTACACTTCCTCTCTGTGCTCTGAGCGCTCTTCTGTGGAATTCACTC
The DNA here is from genome assembly GCA_024641705.1 of Candidatus Kryptoniota bacterium. Classification (GTDB taxonomy): domain Bacteria; phylum Bacteroidota; class Ignavibacteria; order Kryptoniales; family JAKASW01; genus JAKASW01. The sequence goes on along the minus strand of JAHECO010000016.1, from coordinate 37,454 downwards.
CTCGTTTACGCCGGGTCCATCTTTGGACACAATTGGAAGCAGCTCGAACAGTACCTCGATATTTACGGAACTGTCATCGCGATATTAGTCGTGCTCGTGATAGTGTCGATGGTTGCGAGATATTTCGTAAGAAGGCGTCATGCTTAAGAGAGTGTTAAAGTGGGTGGCGGCGTTATTTTTCGCCATCGCGGTCGTATCCTTCTCAAATGCCTTTCTGGCTTATCACGTGAGTAGATTCCCTGGCGTCCAGTTCGGCAAGTATTATGAATATTCCGGCGTGGTAAACGTGCACACGACTTACTCCGACGGCAGCGCCGGATATGAAGACATCGGCAGGCTCTGCGACGCGATGGGGATCCATTTCGCGATAATTACCGATGTAAATACCGTACAGCCTATACTCGACAGCCTCGACGCAAGATGGGGAATGACGCTGATTATCCCGGCGGTCGAGATCTCCGCTAACTCGGGCGCAGAACGATATCTGGTAGTCGGTGACAGCGTGCCGCACCTGCCCGACAGCGGAAGGAGTCTTAGCGCCGTCCTGCAAGATGCTTCCCGGAAGGGGGATATCGTGGTGCTCGCACACTCAATGCAGAACGGGCCCGGGATCCATGCACAAAACAATGAAGCCGTGACGTTCAACGGGATTGAGTTTTACAATTTCGACAGCGGCTGGAAGGAGATGTTAAACGTTTTCGGTATCAACAAACTTCTTGGCGCTTATTTCGCTTACTCCATCGATCCAAGTTCGCTCAATTACGTTCTCCAGTATCCGTCCAGACGGATGGAAGACTTCGACCGATTGAACAGAAGCCGCCGGATAGTCGGGCTGGGCACACTCGGGGCGCGCTCCAACATCGATATGGGTGGACGCAACCGCTGGCATTTTCCTTCCTATGAGAGCATGTTCAATCTCGTCCACACGGTTATCGTGACGAGAACTCCCTACAATGCCCTGTACAGGCATGACAGGGAACTGACGCTCAATGCCATCCGGAACGGAAACATGTATGTTGCTTTTTCAGGTCTCGAGGAGGCCAGAGGATTCTTGTTTACTGCCACTTCAGGGAACACCGAGGCCATAATGGGAGACAGTCTTCGATTGCAGGCCGGCACGACAATCGGGATATCACTTCCCGACAGCACCGGCGTCGAGACCCAGGTCGTAAAAGATGGCAAAGTCATTGCAGTTTACCGGAACGCCGGCTCAATCAGCATGGCTGTCGACATGCCGGGAGTCTATCGGGTACAGGTATTCCAGAAGCGAACCATGCTCCCTTTCTTCATGAAACGTCTTTATCCCTGGATACTGTCGAACCCAATCTATATTTATAAAAACTGAATGATGGCGAAATTCCACAAATTTTTCGACTCAAAGCTTGCGCTCGGAGTGGTCTCGGGTGCGATGCTGGGCATTTCATTTCCGCCGTTTCATCTTGAGTGGCTGGCCTTCGTTGCCTTCATACCGTTCTTGTTCGCGGTGGAGCGGGCCCGCAACTACAGAGAGACGTTGAAACTTTCCTACTTCAGCTTCCTGGTGTTCAATGTCATCGCCCTCTATTGGGTGGGAGGGTGGAGCAGGGAAACGGACCCGTTTATGATGATCGGCGGGGCGGCGCTCGTCGTCGGTCACCCTCTCTTCTTCGCCGTTCCAATTCTCGTCTACCATTTCCTGCGAAAAAGGCTCGGCAGAGTCGCCGTACTTTTGTTCCCATTCATCTATCTGTCCTTTGAGTACCTGCATTCAATTACCCAGGTCGCATTCCCGTGGCTGACCGTCGGTTATTCGCAATGCTACAATTTGCCGGGGATACAGTTTGCTTCTTTGACGGGGTTGTTCGGAGTGTCACTGCAGATACTGATCGTGAACTCGCTCCTGACTTACGCGATCATGCATTGGCTCGACGGAACTAGGCAGGGGAGGACAAGGTCGGTGGTTTACGTCTCCACGGCGTTGTTGTTTGTCATCGTGCCGGAGATATACGGTCTTGGAGTACTCGTCAAGGCCGGTCATTCTCATTTCGAAAACAAACTCAGGGTGACTATCGTCCAACCGAATATCGACCCGTACGCAAAATGGGAGGGAAGCCCTGTCGGAATTTTGCGGACATACGAAAACGAGACCTATCGGGCGTTGCATCACCGTGCAGATCTGGTCGTGTGGCCGGAGACGGCAATACCTTTTTACATACTCCTTCCCCAGTTCACTTTTTACCGGAACGAGTTACAAACTTTCGTGGACACCACGGGTATCTCGCTTCTGAGCGGGGTACCTCTGGCGCAGTACTACGCCGACAGCAGCCGTGCGAAACCGAGCAGCCACTACGACGAGTATATGCACGAGTACTACGACGCGTACAACGGTGCCGCTCTTTTCCTGCCGCACTCGAACCGCTACCAGACATACGGGAAGATCATTCTGGTTCCGTTTGCCGAAAGACTCCCTTATGCAGATGCATTGCCGTTCTTGATAAAGCCCCTTAAATGGGGAGTCGGAATAAGCAACTGGGCTCGCGGCACAGACACGACTGTCTTCAAACTGACTGACGGGAACGCCTTCTCGACCGTGATATGCTATGAGAGCGTTTTCCCTGGATATGTCCGCCAGTTTGCAAAGCGCGGGGCGGATTTCCTCGTCATCATAACCAACGACGGGTGGTACGGGAATACGTCAGGGCCGTACCAGCATGCGGCTTACGCAATAATGCGTGCCGTGGAGAACCACCGCTCGATCGTACGGTCGGCAAACACCGGCATCTCCGAATTCATCGACCCCTACGGCCGCATCATCGGCACCCCGAGCAAGTACGGAGAAGTGGCCACTATGACAGAGGATATACCGATCGTCGACCGTGCTAGTTTCTATTCGCTGCATGGAAACTGGATCGCTCACATCGCTGAAATAATTTCGGGGGCGTCCATTCTTATAGGACTTTTTCTTAAATTTAGAGACAGAGAAACAAGGAGAGATTCAAACGAATTACATTGATTTGAGAAGTGACACGGTCACCAAGCCGAGCGAGGCGATGCGCAAGGTGATGGCAGATGCCGTGGTCGGTGACGATGTCTTCGGAGAAGATCCGACCGTGAACCGCCTTCAAGAAACCGTCGCCGATCTACTGGGAAAGGAAAGTGCTCTCTACGTTCCCAGCGGAGTTATGTCCAACCAGCTGGCATTGAAAACGCACACATCACCGGGAGACGAAGTAATCGTCGAGAAGGATTCGCATATCTTCAACTACGAGACCGGTGCACCCGCGCTGCTGTCGGGAATTCAGCTGAATCTGGTCCCCGGAGTTCGCGGCCTGATGACCGCCGCGGATGTGGAGGAAGCCATAAGGCCCGACGTGTATTACATGATGCCGACGCGCCTCGTTTGCGTGGAGAACACGCATAACCGTGGGGGCGGCAGCATCTACCCGATGAAGTTGATACAAGAGATCAAAGACGTCGTCGTGAAGCATGGATTGAAGTATCACCTCGACGGGGCGCGTCTCTGGAATGCATCGGTTGCGACCGGCATAAAGGTTTTCGAATATGCAAAGCATTTCGATTCGGTTTCAGTATGCCTCTCGAAGGGGCTCGGAGCGCCGGTAGGCTCTGTGTTGACAGGGACGAAAGAGTACATTGCGAAGGCAAAGCGATTCAGGAAGGTATTCGGCGGAGGCATGAGGCAGGCCGGGATACTGGCAGCCGCCGGGTTGTACGCGCTTGAGAACAACTTCCGGAGACTGGCCGAAGATCATGAGAACGCCAAAGCATTCGCACGTATACTTGGCGATTCGCCTGTCTTCGAAGTCAATGTCGACCATGTCGAAACCAACATTATCATCTTCGGAGTGAAACAGCCCGTTCGGATCGACAAGTTTATAGCCGAGGCAAAAAATGCCGGCGTACTGCTTTCCGCAGGAAGCGCCGGGAAACTTCGTGCTGTCACTCACCTCGATGTCTCCAGGGAAATGGTGACCAAGGCGGCCGAGATACTGGTGAAAATGCGTGTCAACTGATCAAGGGCCGCGATATCTTCGCACGCCGGAAGGAATTTACTCCACCATTGTGATGAGCGCCGATGCCACTGGTCACTGAGCGTATTCCCACAACAAGCGAACTGGAAAGCGCGAGGGCAGCAGGCTATACCCACTATCCCGCTGTAGTAGAGAGCCTGGAAGATATTTACACTCCAGTCGGCTTGTACATTAAGCTCAGGAAACTCGGAAAGGACAGCTTCCTCCTGGAGAGTGCGGAAGGCGGCGAAAGGATAGGGCGATACTCCTTCATAGGCGTGAACCCTTTCTCGAGCTTCCAGGTATTGGACGGCAAGGTTGTGATAGACGGGCGTACAAAGACCGGCGCGTCGTCTCCCATATCCGAGCTAAAGAACTTCTTCTCCAGATTCAAGATATTTCCCGTTCAGGACCTGCCTCCGCTGTCTGGAGGTGCCGTCGGATACTTCGAGTACGATTTTGTGAAGTATCTCGAAGCGATTCCCATCAAAGGCACCGACAGCATTATCCCGGACGTGTTTCTCAACTTCTATGACACCGTCCTGGCCGTGGACAATTTGAAGCGGCGTGTAGTTCTCGTCGCTCTTATACCCCTGGGCGGAAAGCCTGAGTCCCTCGGAGATTTGGTCAAGGAGCGACTCGCATACCTGAAAAGCATCCTTGGGATTATCGGGAACAAGGAACAGGATGGCGAAGGAATACATTGCTCGGCTGGTGAAGCCCGGTTCAATATGACGAAGGACCGTTTCAAGGAAATAGTCTCCCGCGCGAAGGAGTACATAGTCGAAGGCGATATCTTCCAGGTGGTCCTTTCGCAACGTGCCGAGTTTGACCTGAAAGGTGATCCTTTTCTGTTGTACAGGGGAGTGCGCGCATTGAATCCGTCGCCGTACATGTTTTACCTCGAGTTCGGAGCCGACGGCGGGCGGCTCGCGGTGATAGGGTCTTCACCCGAAATGTTCGTAAGGAAGCAAGGGAAGAAGATCGAGATGCGTCCAATCGCGGGGACGAGCCCGCGCGGAGACACCCCCGAAAGGGACGAGCAGTTCACGCGCGAACTTCTCACCGACGAAAAGGAAAAGGCGGAGCACGTGATGCTCGTCGATCTTGGAAGAAACGACATAGGTCGGGTGGCTTCCACGGGAAGCGTCCGCGTCGAGAACTTTATGCACGTCGAGAAGTTTTCACATGTGATGCATATCGTTTCTGATGTCGTCGGGACTACGGACGCGGGAAAGGACGCTGTCGAAACGCTTGCAGCTTGCTTTCCTGCCGGCACGCTGAGCGGAGCTCCTAAAGTACGAGCCATGGAAATCATCTCCGAACTCGAAGGAACCCGGAGAAATATCTACGGCGGGGCAATCGGCTACATAGATTTCAACAACAATATGGATACTTGCATCGCCATACGGACCCTCGTCGTTCATGGCGATACGGCATACTTACAGGCAGGCGCCGGTATCGTCTATGATTCCGACCCCGAACGGGAGTACAACGAGTCGATCAACAAAATGAAGGCCAACCTGGAGACACTCAAACTCGTCGATAAATTTCAATGATACTCCTAATCGACAACTACGACTCATTCACATACAACCTTTACCAGTATCTCTCAGAGCTGGGCGCGAGTGTCCGGGTCGCCCGCAACGACAAGATTGCTATGGCAGAAATACGCCAAATGAAGCCGGAGGCCATAGTTATTTCGCCAGGCCCTAAGACCCCTTCAGAGGCCGGCCTGTCAGAACCCGTCATCACCGAATTCCATAAGACGATACCGATACTCGGTGTCTGTCTCGGTCACCAAGCGATCGGTGAGGTGTTCGGAGGCAGAATCATCAAGGCCCCGGTGCCGATGCACGGGAAAATCTCGCAGATAATTCATGCCGGGAGATCCGTTTTTGCATCGCTGCCGATTCCTTTTCCCGCAACGAGATATCACTCGCTAATCGTCTCCAGGGAAGACCTTCCCGACAAGCTCGATGTCATCGCGTGGACCGAGGACAATCTTATCATGGGTTTGAAACACAAGGATTATCCCACAGTCGGGGTCCAGTTCCACCCGGAATCTATCATGACCCAGAGCGGAAAGATACTCTTACAAAATTTTCTCAATGGAAGAATCTGAACATGAGCACCACGATTAATCATTCCCCCAACAACGACCGGTTGTCCGTGCTCGAGGCAAGGCAGAGAGACATCTGGCGTATTTTCAAAATCATGTCGGAATTTGTCGACGGTTTCGATCTGCTCAGCAGGTCCGCGCCTGCAGTTTCGATATTCGGATCGGCGAGGATGAAACCAGGGTCCAAGTACTATGAACTCACGCGCCAGATCGCATTCGAACTTGCCAAGACAGGTTACGCGATCGTAAGCGGGGGAGGAGGCGGACTCATGGAGGCCGCCAACAGAGGTGCGAAAGAGGCGGGCGGGGAATCAATAGGACTGAATATAGAACTCCCATTCGAGCAAAGGCCCAACGAGTATATCGACCCAGACAAACTCATGACTTTTCAGCACTTCTTCGTGCGGAAGGTCATGTTCGTAAAATACGCGCAGGGCTTCGTCGTCATGCCCGGCGGCTACGGCACCGTCGATGAATTCTCCGAAGCTATTACCCTGATTCAGACACAGAAGACGAAAGGATTCCCTGTGATACTTATGGGAAGTAAGTACTGGGAGAAAATGCTTTCCTGGATGAAGGATACGGCGATGGCTGAAGGGTGCATCTCGGCCGAGGATCTCAAAATATTTAACGTATGCGACGAGCCCGCAGAGGTCGTCCAGATAATCAAGGACTTCGGAATCAGACACGGATATGTCACGAATTTCTAGCCGCTTTGTCGCAGTAGCCTTTCCACTGATTGTGGCCCTGGCCGTCGGTGCCGGTTTGCTCCTGCACAGGTACGGTCTTGACCGGAGCGATGCAGAGAGCGGTTTATCGCCTGCAGACGTTAGTCGTTTGTCGACCTACCGCATTCCCGACTCACTAAGTTTTTGTGGCGAGAGGATGCCCCTGGAGGTTCCGGACGTTCGCCGAAGGATGGAACAAGCCTTCTACATCGAACTTTCAGACGCCCAGATTATCCTGGACCTTAAAAGAAGCAGTCGATATTTCCCTTACGTGGAAGAGAAGCTGAGCGAGATGAATCTTCCTGAAGACCTCAAGTATCTCGCCGTCGCCGAAAGCGCTCTCCGTAATCTCGTATCAAGCAAAGGTGCGGCAGGCATTTGGCAGTTTACTCCGGAGACCGCGAGGCGCTACGGCTTGAAGGTGAATTACTTTGTCGATGAACGATTCAATTTCACTAAATCGACGGATGCGAGCTTGAGGTACCTTTCAGATCTTCACTCGATGTTCGGGACATGGACTCTTGCTGCAGCTGCTTACAATATGGGAATGAACGGTCACCGTTGGTCGCATCTATGATCTTGCCGCCTGGGCGCTGCAACAGGGCACGAGTTACAAGGAAATCAAATACTTGAACCCCTGGCTGTTAAGGAAGAGCCTTCCCCCGGGCAGTTGGAGCCTGGATCTGCCGAAGGACTCCAGGTCAACAACATTGGTCGCTTCGGCGCCAAGTAGCGACGGAGGTTCATTCGTGTCGCAAGATACGACTCAGACTTACATCGTGAAGCGAGGAGATTCGCTCACAAAAATAGCGGATAAGTACGGCGTCAAAGTCGGCGAACTTCTGGAGTGGAACAACCTGCAGAGGAGCGGCTACCTACAGGCAGGACAGAAGCTGACGATTTATTCCGAAGACGCGAACCTTGATCGATAATGCTCGTCTAAATGATAAACCCATCTACCGTGGCCAAGGATGGGCGAACGGTCTTTGATCGCGCGTTTCATGATATATGAATAAAATTAACCTCTCCAACCGGTGCCGGCAGCGGAACGAATGAGATCACTCGAGATCGGCAAAGAAAGTCGGTTCCGTCGGCTCGTCCTGCGGGACGGCAGTTTCACAAGCTATCAGATCCATTTCCGATTGGATTCGACTTTCCGGGTAAGTGTGGGAAAGCTGGGCAATTGCGTCTTTCCGCCCGGCAAATACGTTTATACGGGAAGCGCCAGGAGAAATATGAAGAGCAGGATTCTCCGACACCTTTCAAACCGGAAGGTCCTTCATTGGCACATCGACTACTTATTGAAGAGTCCCCGGGCAAGAGTCTCAAAGGTCGTCCTTTCCGGAATGGAGGAGTGTCGGTTGAACCGCCTCACGGACGGCAGAGTTGTGGTCAGGCAATTCGGCGCGACCGACTGCAAAGCCGGCTGCGGGAGTCATCTGAAATTCATCGGTGAGAAAAAGACTAATCGTCGTCAAACAAAAGGAAACAAACACCCGGTTCGAATAAGTTGACGCAATTCTTTATCACAAAATGGAGGAGAACGAAATGCCAAATGAGAAGGGAAGTATTGCTAAGAAAGGGATGATAGGCATCATGATCCTTTGCCTTTTCCCACTTCTTGCGGCAGCCAAAAGTGACACCAGCGATGTTATGCACAACATTAAGTTCAGGAACATAGGTCCCGCCGCAGCTGGAGGAAGGGTGAGCGCGGTCGCCGGAATTCCCGGGCAACCGAGTATCTACTACGTCGGCGCGGCCGGTGGTGGAGTGTTCAAAACCATGGACGGCGGGATTTCCTGGAAGCAAGTGTTCTCGCACGAAGCTACATCTTCTATCGGCGCCATAGCTCTCGCCCCGTCTAACCCGAATTACGTTTGGGTAGGTACCGGAGAGGCAAATCTGAGGAACGACATAATAACCGGCAAGGGCGTCTATTTCTCGCCTGACGCAGGCAAGTCGTGGCAGTTCATGGGCCTGAAGGATGTCGGACAGATCTCGAAGATAGTGGTCAACCCGTCCGATCCCGACAATGTTTTCGTCGCCGCGATCGGTCATGCATGGGCGCCCAACAAGGACCGGGGAGTCTTCAGGACAACGGATGGTGGGAAGACCTGGGAGAAGGTCCTGTTCGTCAACGATACAACGGGCGCTTCTTCACTCGTGATGGATCCGGGCAACCCAAAAGTCCTGTTCGCCGGCATGTGGCAGGTAGTCAGAAGGCCGTGGATGCTTGAGGACGGTGGAGATGGTAGCGGACTCTATAGATCGACTGACGGCGGATCAACATGGAAGAAACTGAGCGAAGGTCTGCCGGCGGGTTCGCTGGGCAGAATTGCCGCAGCCGCAGCACCGAGCAACCCGGATCATATTTATGCGCTAATCGAATCGAAAAAGGGAGTGCTTTGGGATTCAAAAGATCTCGGCGATCACTGGCATATGGTCAGCAACAACCATGAATTGGATGTGCGGCCGTTTTACTTCTCGAATTTCATAGTGTCGCCGGATAATGAGAACAAACTCTTTTTCCTCTCGTTTCAAATAACCGAGTCGACTGACGGCGGGAAGACAGTGAAGAACGTGAATGGCGAGGTCCACGTCGATCACCACGCAATCTGGATAGACCCGCAGAATGCCGATCGGATAATACTCGGTAACGATGGCGGTGCATTTCTTTCCGTGGATGGCGCAAAGACCTGGAGATTCCTGAACAACCTGCCGATCGAGCAGTTCTACCAGGTGGCAGTCGACAGCAGCAGGCCCTTCAATCTCGGCGGAGGACTTCAGGACAACAACGCGTGGTACGGTGTCTCTTCCAACCTGAACGGCAGGGGAGTCACGGGTCAGAATTGGTTTACGGTCGCAGGCGGCGACGGCGAGTATGTGGTGCCGGCACCGAGCGATCCTAACATTGTCTATGCGGAATCGCAGGATGCCTTCGTCAGAAGACTCGATCTCAGGACCGGTTTGTCGAGATATATCCGGCCGTACTCCTGGGATTCGCCCGATATGCCTCCTTCCGAACTGAAGTATAGGTTCAATTGGACCACCCCGATCGCAGTGTCCTATACAGATGCGAATGAGGTGTTCCTGGGTGCCAACGTCGTGTTCAAGACAATGGACGGCGGCATTCATTGGACCGTGATCAGCCCGGACCTGACTCGCAACGACAAGTCGAAACAGCGTCCGAGCGGCGGAAATATCAATCTGGACATTAGCGGCGCGGAGAATTATGACACGATTCTTTCAATCGGGATTTCACCTCTCGATTCGAATGTCATTTGGGTCGGCACCGATGACGGGTTGGTACAGATGACCAGGGACGGCGGTCAGCACTGGGAGAACGTCGCAAAGAACATTGAACGCCTCCCGGAATGGGGCCGCATCTACCAGGTCGATCCATCGCCCTTCAACCCGGCGGCCTGCAATATCGCGGTAGATTTTCACGAGCTCGACAACAACCGGCCTTACGTCTACAGGACGGATAACTACGGCAAGACCTGGACAGCGATCTCGCACGGCTTACCGGAAGATTATCCGGTCCACGTGGTCCGCGAAGACCCGAATGTCAAGGGATTCCTCGTGGCAGGTACCGATGCAGGTTTGTTCTACTCCGCCGATGATGGATCTCAGTGGATGCCGTTGAACAGCAATTTCCCGACGGCATGTGTCTACGATCTGAAATTCGAAAAGCGGACACACGATTTGGTGGTTGCTACACACGGGAACGGGATATTCATTCTCGACAACATAACGCCGCTTGAAGAGTACAGCGCCAGGATGGCAAGCGAACAGTTCCATCTATTCAGCTCTCTCCCTGCATACATGTATCACATGTGGAACAGGGATGCTTTCAATGATCTGAGCACTTACTCGGCTCCAAACCAGCCCAATGGCATCATGATAGACTATTACTTGAAAGACACATTGAGTACGAAGCCGGGGGAAATGAAAGAGCATAAGACTCCGGTTGAAGTGGTAATATCGGACGATGCCGGCAATCATGTGGCTACGGTTTACGGGCCGAACAAGAAGGGCTTCAATCGGCTGGTATGGAACATGCGCTACCAGGGACCGAGTCCACTCAAGATAGATCCCAAAATGGTCATGAGAGAGAATCCGTATTCTACCCGCGGACCTATGGTTACTCCAGGCATCTACAAAATCACGGTAAGTGCCACCGGCAAGACGGATTCTACCCAGGTAGACGTCATGCCGGACCCGAGGTTCACGGTGCCTTCGGACTACTTTACCTCCAACGCTACAAACGGTCTTGAAGTTAGAAATCAGAATTCGGCCCTGAACGACATGTTAAATCGAATACAGGGGCTCGATGAGCAAATGGCAGGTATAAGGAAGTCGCTTGCGACTGATGAGCAAGGGATGAAAGACGGAAAATATAAGTCCATCCTCGATGAAATGTCAAAGCTGGGCAAGAAGCTGACTGCTTTGAAGGACACGCTCTACTCTAAGAACATCCAGCATGATGTTGGAGAGGATGACATACACGATTTCACGCATCTGGATGCACGTATCGGGGGAATGATGTACGGCTTCTTCTCGCCATACAACGGGGTTCCGAGTGAGGTCACGATGGAGACCATGAGGGAACTCGGCAGCCAGCTTGCCGGGCACCTTAATGAATTCAACTCCATACTTACAACGGACATTCCAGCGTTCAACAAGCTTGCGCAGGAGAACGGAGTTCCGACGCTCTTTGCCGGTCCGACGATAAGCGTAAAGAAGTAGGTAGGCCGGCTCATAGAGAGCGGGCCAGGCGGAGGTGCATCCGGCATCTCCGCCTTTTTTATGCCGTTTAGTAGTTACAGAATAAGCATTATGTTACCTTGAGTTTGGACCGCCACTGGCGAGCGAACCGTCGCTTAGGCCCCCGCACTCTGCGCTTTCTCCTCCCCTCCCGTTATGCCCATTACTCGATACATCCCGTAGGACTCTTCTCATTGTCAATCTTCAATCTTGATTTGGGTCCGATGAGACGTTAAATTCGTTTGTCCGTTAGGGGTGCTGTCCCGGAGAAAATGGGACGGCTGAGATAAAACCCTACGAACCTGATCTGGGTAATTCCAGCGGAGGAAAATGGACGATGCTTCTCTTAGACCGTTTCTCTTTTCGACTGTTGGATATTTCCCACGTCGGAAACGGAAACGGTTTATTAGTTTTAGGAGAAGTGATGAAGTCTTTAATACTTAGCTTGTCTTTGCTACTTGGACTGGGGCTGAACGCTCGCGCCCAGCAAGCCGTGTCAGTCAAGGGTACAATAATAGACTCTACCGACAACCTGCCGATTCCTCAGGCGGTTGTGACAATCTTCCCGGGTGCTGACAGCACACTGACAGACGGAAATGGATCATTCGAGTTTCCCGGCATTCGGCCTGGCTCTTATCGGTTTGAGGTGAAAGCACCTGGATACACCACCACATCGGTGACACATGAGGCACCAGGAGCTCATTTCATTGTGGCCCTGCAAAGAAGAACGTTTCAGCTGCGTCCTATTCTAGTGACTGCCCAGTTCGCCCAGGCGAGACGCTCGCCGGTCACGTTCAGCAATCTCACAAACAGTTCCATCAAAGAGCAGTATGCCGTTCAGGATATTCCTGTCCTCCTGTCGCAGCTTCCGTCGATAACACAATATTCGGAAAACGGCGAAGGTATCGGCTACTCATACATAACCATGCGCGGGTTTGACCAGCGCAGGATATCGATAATGATCAACGGTATTCCTCAGAACGATCCTGAGGATCATAACGTATACTGGATCGACGTGCCGGACCTCCAGGCGTCAACTCAAATCGTTCAGGTACAGCGCGGTGCGGGAAACGAATTCTACGGGGCTCCGGCGATAGGCGGCTCAATTAACGTGGAGACCACAAACCTCGGAAGTGAGCGCCAACTTACCCTATCCTTCGGTGCCGGCTCCACCGGTGAATCTCCGGATGGAAATCTTTCGGACCGTCTCTTTGGAACCGGTATGACGCGACGCTACTCGGCGACGTTCGGTTCGGGGCTGATCGACGGCAAATACACATTCTACGCCCACCTTGCCAAGAACATGACCGACGGTTACCGACAGAGCTCCTGGGTCGACCTTAACAGTTACTTCCTGAGTGCGACGAGGTATGACGCGAACATGACGACTACAGTTAACATGTACGGCGGCCCGATTTCAGATGGACTCTCATACCTGGGACTCCCGAAATTCGCCGCTCTGGATAAGAATCTCAGAACTTCCAACTGGGATGACTGGAATTCAGACAGCAGTTGGGTCAACTACTCACCTAATATGACAAGATACATATCGTCTGATGGGAAGGATACAGTCTACGCGGTCCCGAGAAGACCTTCGGAAATTGAAAACTTCTCGCAGCCTCATTTCGAACTCCTGAACGAAATCAGGCTCTCCCCCGCCCTTACTCTCAACAATTCGTTCTTCCTTGTGCTCGGTTCTGGTTTCTACGACTATGACGGTTCTTGGGCAGATACCAGTTACTTCAGGATTACCTCCGAGTATGGTTTTCATCCCACAGGCAATCCGGGTGACGCTTTGATCCACGCTTACGTCGGTCTCAAACAATACGGATGGATACCACGCCTCACGATACGCCACCTCAACGGCAGCCTCGTAATCGGCGCAGAGCTCGCTCAGAACGTTTCCAATCACTGGGCAACCATCCGGTGGGCACAGGATCTACCACCGGGAGTGCCGGCAGGATACCGCTATAACCAATGGCAGGCCCGGACCGACGTTGCCGCTCTCTACGGACATGAGCTCTACGACCTCTCATCCCAGGCCACTTTGATGCTCGACTTAGAATACCAATTCAAACAGTATGACCTATTCGATGAGAAATTTGTGGGGACGCACTTCGTAGTTCCGTATCATTTCTTCAACCCCCGGCTCGGCCTAAACTACAACATTAGTCCCACATCCAGCGCTTACATCAGCGTCAGCAGGACATCACGTGAGCCCAGGCTAGTGAGCCTCTATAATGCAGACGAGTCCAGCGGTGGTGAAGCTCCGCACTTTGCCCTCAACAGCGACGGCACCTACAACTTCGGCGGTCCGCTCGTGGAGCCGGAGACATTAAACGACTTTGAACTCGGTTATCGTTTTTCGAACAACCGCTTCCGTGCAGGCGTAACCGCGTATTGGATGGAGTTCTATAATGAACTCGTCTCAAACGGCCTCCTCGATCAGTACGGACAGCCGATCACCGGAAATGCAAAACGCACACGCCACATCGGCGTGGAACTCGAGGGGAGCGCATCGGTCACCCGCAACTTCTCACTCTACGGGAATATCACGTTGAGCAGGAACAGGTTGATAGAGTACACGAGCTACACGGACAGCCTCGGGAACACTTCATCCTCCGGCATATCGCTCGATGGAAACAGGATATCCGGTTTTCCGGAGTTGATGGGAAACATCAGGGGCTCTTATACCGCGGGCGACATGTCGGTCGTTCTCCTTGGCCAGTACGCAGGATCCCAGTACACGGACAATTTCAATCTTGCATCCAGGATGATAGACCCATATTTTGTCGTCAATGCCTGGGTCTCGTATAAGCTCAGAAAATTGTTCTCGATGTCTTCTGTTGAATTCAAACTGTATGTGAATAACCTGCTCAACCGTGTGTACATCGCACACGGCGAAGGGGTCTACTTCTTCCCTGCTGCGACACGGAATTTCTTCTTGAGCTGCACCGTCGGCTTGTAGGCAGATGAAGTTTGACAATTTCTCGCTCGTCTTTTGCAATGGCCAGCCCCCGAGTGCGGCAAGACTCCGACGGCTTGTCAGCCGGCCGGCTAGTATTGTCTGCGCCGACGGCGGCGCCAACAAGGCGCTGCTGACCGGCTACGTCCCGAATCTTGTCGTCGGCGACCTGGACTCGCTCGATAACCGTACAGACTTACCTCCGACCTCTGAAATAGTGAGAGTCCCCTCGCAGGCGAACACGGATTTCGAGAAGACCCTGGATGTCATGCTGGATCGAGGGATGGACAACTTCCTTGTAACGGCGTTCTCCGGCGGCAGGATCGACCACACGCTGGCAAATCTCATCATCGCCTTCGAATATTCAAGGAAGTGTCACATCGTCCTGGCCGACGAAGAGTACGTGATCTTTCCTGTGACTGAGACTCTCGGCGAGAGGATTCCGCTGGGTACGACCGTATCTCTCATTGCCATGGTCGACGAGACGGTCATCACTACCGACGGTCTGGAGTTCGAGCTCAGCAAGGCGGTGCTACCGAAAGGCGGTCACGGTGTCAGCAACCGTTCCGCGGCAGAAGATATCAGGATCGTGGTTCGTGAAGGCGGCCTTCTCGTTATGATAAAGGACGTATGACCGTAAAACTTGCTCTGACGGATTGGCTCGTTATAGTCGTGTATTTCTCAGCCGTCGTCTTTGTCGGGTTTCGCGCCGCGAGGAAGGCACGCGGTCATCTTGATGAATACCTTGTTGCCGGCAGGAGCCTCACGCTGCCGGTATTCATTGCGACGCTGGTGTCGACGTGGTATGGAGGCATACTTGGCGTCGGTGAGTTCTCATACAGGTACGGCATATCTAACTGGTTCATCTTCGGCGTGCCTTACTATGTCTTTGCGGTAATATTCGCGGTATTCCTGGCGCCGAGAATCCATAAAGCTAAACTCCACACGATTCCCGATAAGCTCAGGGAAACCTACGGAGACCGCACCGCTAACATGGGTTCTTTTCTCACTCTCTTCATCGTCACACCAGCTCCCTACGTTCTCATGGTGGGAATAATCGTCGAGATGCTCTTCGGTTGGTCGTTGGTACTGTCAGTCGTCTTTGCCACGGCGGTTTCGATAGCGTATCTCTATTCCGGCGGGCTTCACTCAGACGTCAAGACCAACGCCTTTGAATTCGTAATGATGTACATCGGTTTCGGCGTGATCCTTCCCTTCTGTTACCTGAACTACGGCGGTCTCTCATTCATCAACTCACACGTTCCACCGGGTCATTTGACACTGACGGGCGGAAACTCCTGGCAGTATATTATCGCATGGTTCTTCATAGCAAGTTGGACGTTGATCGATCCAGCTTTTCATCAGCGATGTTACGCCGCAAAGTCAGGATCCGTCGCTAGATACGGTATCCTTCTTTCGATACTCTTTTGGTTATTCTTTGATTTCATGACCTCGGTGACAGGACTCTACGCGAGGGCCCTGCTTCCTCACCTTGCACATCCGGCCATGTCCTACCCGGCACTCGCCGAAATGGTGCTTCCCGCCTTCATCAAGGGATTATTCTATGTGGGGCTTCTGGCGACAATCATGTCGAGCCTTGAAAGCCTGACCTTCATATCGGCCGTAACCATTGGCAAAGACATTCTTTTCAGAATGTTACGGCGCCACGAAAGCGAGCCCGAATCGCATCGGCGGATCATGCGGTACTCACAGGTCGGGATTTTTCTCACCGCCCTGATATCGATCGCAATTGCACTGCTTATCCCGTCGATCATTCAAATCTGGTACGACCTCGGAACGGTCTTCATACCGGGGCTTCTCATACCGCTTATGTCGAGCTATTTCCCAAAACTAAGAGCGGATCGTAAATATATTTTTCTCTCGATGACCTTCGGATGGACAGTGTCCCTGGCGTGGTTGTTGTCGGGAGTAATTGCGGGCGGCACGATGAATCCCCAATACCCGCTCGGTATCCAGCCGATGTATCCGGGCCTATCCCTATCGGTGGTTTTCTATTTGGCGGGAATCTTCGAGAAGTTGAGAGGCTTAGCCGGCGCTGACGCGACGGAGAGGCTGAAGTCAGAACTTCATTCGGAAGGCGAGGGCAAAAGTCTTTCCTGAGCCTGTCGAACCGAGATTTGGGGACACGTCGAAACCGGACAATTCAGCATCGACGTAAGCGTCAAGAATTGAGAGAAGATACGTGCCGGCAATGTACCACGTGTAAGAGTCGCGCTGGCTAAGGTAAGTGTCGCGCAATCCTTTGGTCGTCGCGTCACCAGTAGGATTTGAAGAAGTGATCGACTTCGAGTACTGGGACTGGAAGGACTTGTACTCTTTGTTGTTCGCTATCCACTGCGAGACGAAATAACCCTGAATTCCCCAGACAATCGGCACCTTCCAATAACTCCCGTTGTAGATCTGTCCCCCTCCAGGGATAATTGAAAAGAGAACGGCCGCCAGAGGTGATTTCTGCTGCCGGATATACGCTGAAGTATCGGCAAATTCAGCCGGAGGCATACCTGAAGAGTCGAATGCAACGGACCGGATTCCCAGGGCCTGTCGAAGATCGAGCGTGCTGTTGGTTGTACCTGCTGCTGCGTGGACCTGGGCTTCACCTCTTATTGGAGCAATGACGAAAATTACGGCAAGCGCAAGGCCGAGACGTGAAACCTTCGGCAGGTTACTTCCTGGCAATGATGTCGATCTCTATCAATGCGTTCTTCGGGAGGGCGGAGACTTCCACTGTAGTGCGCGCAGGAGGGTTTTCTTTGAAGTATTCAGCGTACACCTGGTTGAACTGGGCGAAATCGTTCATGTTCCGAAGATAGACCGTAGATTTGATCACGTTCGAAAAGTTGCAGCCCGCCGATTCCAGGACAGCGTGAATGTTCTGCATAACCTGCTTTGTCTGCGCGACAAGGCCGTCGACCATCGCACCGGCCTCGGGGTCCAGCCCGATCTGTCCTGAAAGAAATATGAATCCATCCGCTTCAATGCCCTGTGAATAGGGGCCTATCGGTTGTGGTGCCTTCTGAGAATTTAAGATCTTCAATGCCGTTTATTCCTTTTCATCCTGTATAATTATTTCGACCAGGCGTCCAAGGTCGTCCTCGCTGTAGAACTCAATCTTGATCTCACCCGCGTGAGGACCAGTGAAATTTATCCTGACCTTCGTGCCCAGGTATTTTCTCATTTTGTCGATCAGGTCGAGTATGACCGGGTCGTTTGTCGCGTCGGATTCGGTGCCGCGGTCTGCCGATCGCCCACCCCGTCCTTGCCTCTTCCCTTCCTTCCCCAGCAGAAGCCTGACTTCTTTCTCGACCTGTCGGACACTGAGGTTTTGACGGGCGATCCTGTTGAAGAGGCGGAACTGCTCGACGGGATTTTCGATGGCCAGCAGGGCTCTTGCATGCCCGGCGGAGATCTCTCCCTCTATCAGACTCTTTTGAATTTGTGCGGGCAGCTTCAAAAGGCGGAGGAAATTCGCAACAGTGGCGCGATCTTTTCCCACTCGTTCCGCAACTTGCTCCTGCGTCAGCGTACACTCGTCGATCAGCCGCTGGTAGCCTGTGGCGACCTCGACAGGGTTCAGGTCTTCACGTTGCAGGTTCTCAGTCAGCGCCAGTTCGAGCATCTTCGTGTCGGAGTCCACCTGGAGGACGTAGGCGGTTATCTCCTTGTGGCCCAGCTCGGAAACCGCCCGCAGTCGCCGCTCCCCGGAGACAAGCTCGAACATCCCGTTTTCTACCCGCCTTACCGTAATAGGCTGGACAAGCCCATTCTCCTTGATCGAGTTCTTGAGCTCTTCAAGCCCTTCCCTCCCGAAATCCTTTCTGGGCTGGAACCTGTTGGCCCTAACCTTGCTGACGGAAATTTTGGAAATTGAGTTGACGGAACCCACATGGGAGACCGGCGAAACCGGGGATTCGAACGCACCTCCCGAATCTTTCTTGATGAGCGCATCTAAGCCTCTGCCAAGGCGGACGTTGGATTTCATGCGTTATTGTTTTCTCTATCGCTCATGGGGTTATCCTCGGCGGGCTTAACTCCATCCGATCGCAGCGCCGGGTCAGACCCCGAATTTCTTCCGAGAATCTCCCTGCCGAGCTCCATGTAGTGCCGTGCCCCCAGCGATGCCGCATCGTAGAGTATGATCGGTTTTCCAAAGCTCTGCGCCTCACTCAGCCTGACGTTTCTGGCAATGACCGTCTTGAAGACCCGTTCCTCGAAGTATCTCCGGACTTCCTCGACAATTTGGTTCGAGAGCTTCAGCCGGGAGTCGAACATTGTCAACAACACACCTTCAAGCTCCAGGTCAGGGTTGAGGCTGCGTTTGACGCGCGATATTGTGTTCAGCAGCTGTCCCAGCCCCTCAAGGGCGAAATACTCGGTCTGTACGGGGACAAGGACACTGTCGGCGGCTACGAGGGCGTTAATCGTCAGCAGCCCGAGCGACGGAGGGCAGTCGATGAACACGTACTCGAAACTCTCTTTCAATGGAGCCAGAGCGTTCCTCAGAAGCATTTCCCTGTTTTCAACATCGACCAGTTCTATTTCAGCCCCGACAAGGTTTATATCGGAAGGAACAACCTTCAAATAGGCGAGAGTTGTGTCGCGAACAGCGGTGTCGGCGGAGGAAGAACCAATCAGTATGTCGTATGTGCTTGTATGCTCCTCGTTCTTGTCGAAGCCCAGCGCGCTTGTGGCGTTTGATTGAGGATCGACATCAACCAGGAGGACCTTGTGTTCCATAGCTGCGATGCATGCAGACACATTGACTGTCGTCGTGGTCTTCCCGACCCCACCCTTCTGGTTGGCGACGGCAACTATCTTTCCCATAATGTCGCCATTTCAGATTGTTTCTCGACCGCGTTCATGTGCACAAAATATAAATTTAGTTGCAGTAAATATCAATCAGATCCGGGAGGACCTGACGAATTCGTGCCCTTCTCAAATCACTGAAATCCGGGTGCCTGTAACCAACCGGGACTCGTCCGACGCCAGGAACACAAATGCCTCGACAACGTCGTCGGGAGACTTGAAGTTGTTGCGGGGAATCTCCGGGAAAGCCTTCACTATCATATCCGTGTTTGTCCGGCCGGGATCGACCATATTGACCCTGATGCCATCACCTCTAAGCTCCTGCGCAAGCATGAGCGTGAGTCCTTCCACCGCGAATTTCGAAGGCAGATACGCCCCCCATTTCGGCTGAGGGTTTCTGACGACCCCGGAAGTAAGATTTATTATTGAGCCGCTCTTCCGTTCCTTCATCTTGATGGCGGCGAGCTTGGAGAGTATGAAGGTACTATTTGTGTTTGTCTCAAATACCCTGCGCCATTCCTCTGCATTGGTCGACGTTATGTCGTTACGGCTCCCGAGAAATCCAGCATTGTTAACGAGTATATCGATTCTTCCGTACAGGGACATTGTGGTCTCGATGATACGCTGACACTCCTCTTCCCTGGTGATGTCGGCCAGAATTTTTGTGGCCCTCCCGGCTTCTTTCGAAATCTCCGCCAGAAGTGAATCCAGCAATGCGCCGTCACGTGCCACCGCGACGACTTTACTCCCTTCAATGGCATATTTGTAAGCCACAGCTCTGCCAATACCTCTGGACGCTCCCGTAATAATTGCAATTTTGTCCTTAAGTCTCATGCCTTAAAGATAACCTCCCATCGAAAACACTTCAATTGATTGTATCTGCCCGCAAGGATATATTCATGAAAATCAGGTCGTGATGATGAGAACTATTATCTTCCTCTCCATTCTTTTGTTGGCTTTTGGCTTTTTCGGTTTCAATGTTAAGAGATTGGTGGGATACCTAAGGGTCGGCAAGAGCGAGAGCAGGGGTGGAAATGCCGGGTCTCGCATGAAAAACGTACTCTCGCTGGTCTTTGGGCAGAAGAAACTCCTGAGGGAGCCAATCGCCGGCTGGATGCACTTCTTCATTTTCTGGGGCTTCGTGATTCTCCTGACGGCGATCTTGGAGACTTTCCTACAGGGGATCGGCGAGAATCTGTCGTTCTCGTTTCTCGGTGTGCTCTACGGACCCCTTGTATTTATGCAAGACCTCGTGGGTCTACTGGTCATCCTCTCGGTTTTTCTGGCACTCTACAGGAGAAACATAGCCCACATTAAACGCCTCCAGTCGACGAGTCACTCCAGATTCGACGCTAACCTGATATTGGTGCTCATACTCCTGATCATGGTGTCGATGTTCCTGCAGAATGCACTCCATATCTCGCTCGAGAAATCCCCGGCACGCGGCGACACACTCGATGCGGGAGCAAGGTTTTTCTCAGCCTTCATAGCTTCATTTTTCGCGGATTCTTCCCCCGGTTCGAAGGACGTCGCCTACCAGATATTCTGGTGGGCCCATGTCGGGCTCGTCCTCGGCTTTCTGAACTATCTCCCCTACTCGAAGCATCTCCACATCGGCTCTTCGGCGTTCAACGTCTACTTTTCCAAGCTTGGGCCGAAAGGTGAGTTGCGCCCCCTGAGCCTTGAGGCGGAGGATATCACAAAGTTCGGAGCCGGCGATATCGAAGACCTGACTTGGAAGCAGCTCCTGGACGGCTACACTTGCACGGAATGCGGCAGGTGCGATTCGGTCTGTCCTGCCAATATCACCGGCAAGCCGCTTTCGCCGCGGAAGATCATAACCGACATCAGGCATCGCACGATGGATAGAGCACCGTCGTTGCTGGTGAAAATGGACGACGCCGGGAAACCGCTGGTAGACGGTTTCATATCCGAAGAGGAGTTGTGGTCGTGCACGACATGCCGTGCTTGCATGGAGGAATGCCCGGTCACGATAGAACATGTGGACGCCATAGTGGAGATGAGAAGATACCTTGTGCTCAACGAGTCGCGTTTCCCTCCCGAGCTCGCAGCGGCGTACCGCAATCTCGAAAACAACTACACAGTATGGGCTTTCAACTGGAGAGACCGTGCCAAATGGACCGAGGGATTCGATATTCCAATAGCTTCGAACATCAACGACGATTTCGATATACTCTACTGGGTGGGTTGCGCCGGGAGTTTCGACATCAGATATCAGAAAGTAGCACGCGCATTTGCCGGGCTGATGAAACTTGCAAACGTCAGGTTTGCCATTCTCGGTAACGAGGAAAAGTGCTCGGGCGATCCTGCCCGCCGCAGCGGTAACGAGTATCTTGCTCAAACCCTCATCAAGGAGAACATCGAGACGTTGAAGAAACATAACGTCAAGAAGATTGTTGCTACCTGCCCTCATTGTTTCAACACGCTGAAAAACGAATACCCGGATTTCGGCGGGACGTATGAAGTCGTCCATCACACACAGTTTATTCGCGAACTCATTGAAACCGGCAGGTTGAAGCTCACGGACTCCCAGAAATCCCGCATCACGTATCACGACTCCTGTTACATAGGCCGTTACAACGGCATCTACGATGACCCGAGACAGGTATTGGGGAGCATGGAAGGAACCGAGTTGGTCGAAATGAAGCGCTCGAAAGACAGGGGATTTTGTTGCGGCGCCGGCGGAGCAAGGATGTGGATGGAGGAAAAGACTGGAAAGCGCGTCAACATTGAGCGCACCGAGGAAGCTCTCTCCACCGATCCCGACGTCATCGCATCGGCGTGTCCCTTTTGCATGACAATGCTTACTGACGGTTTGAAGGCAAAGGAGGCCGAGTCCGTCGAAGTCAAAGACGTGGCGGAGCTTATCCTCGAAGCCTTGAACGGCGCCAAGCTTGACACTTCAGCGGTCTAGAATCTAGAACATAAAAACAAAAATGGAGGTAAATTGAAAAACATAGCGGCAATTCTAGTTACTGCCCTACTACTGAATGCCGGTGCATTTGCCCAGTATAAGCTGGAGTACAAGGCGACCGGTCCGTCCGCACTGCACTACAAAGCTCACACAAATTTGCTGACTACGGAATCAATGATGGGTCAGCAGGCCAAAGTGACGGTGAGCTCGGATCAGATGATTTCCATGACCAGCACGAGATCCGGGAACGAGCTTGTTTATAATATCACGATCGATTCCAGCAGCAACATGGCGCTCATGCCTAACGGCGATACTAACAGGACATCTTCCCCTGCGGTTGGAAAGGTAAAGCAGGCAAGGATACATCCGAATGGCGAGGAGATATCTTCAGCCTGGCTGGATACCGCGTTTGCCAAAACGCCGGCCGGCCAGATGAAGGATTTCGGCAGCCTCTTTTTCAGATTGCCCGCCAAGCAAGTCAAGGTCGGCTCGGAATGGAAGCAGGACAAGACCGACACCGTGGCAACGGGCGGCGGTGAAGGCTCAATCGTCGTGAATACCAACTCGAACTATAGACTCCTCAGTGAGGAAACCTTGGACGGCATCCCGTGCGTCAAGATCCATTTTTCCGGAAAGGTGACTCTTAAAGGAGCTACGGCTTACCAGGGCGTCGAGTTCGGAATCACCGGCACCGGAAATATATCCGGGACGGCGATGTTTGACTACAAGAGCGGGAAGGTGGTCAGGATCAGCGGGTCTTCAGTTCAGGATCTGATGATGGCTTCCTCGGGGCAGCAGAAGATGACGATCCCGATGAACCAGAAGACCGACTACGAACTCACTTTAGTAAGGTAGTTTTTCTGGAGTTCCCTGAGCCCCCGAAGGATGCCGGCGGGGAGAGTGGAACTGACTGTGTAGACCTGATTGTCGGCTGAGTTCGACAGGCAGAGCTGACCGAACGCGACTTCGGACCCAGCCGACTTGAATATCTGCCCCGTAAGGTGCTCCCGGTTCGTGAGCGTAACCCCATAATCAAGTATTACGGTGGATGGCGACACGCTGCTGTCGATGAATCCCAATGCTGTCGAGCCCAAGAGCGACTCGACTATATCACGCGCGTTCGTTGCAGGAACGTCCGTACCGTTTACTTCCCACACCGAGTCCGATGGGATGAAGTGATAAAGGGTATCTCCGAGCGCGAAATCCACGGATTCTATCTCCGACAGGTTGAACCGGAACATCCTCTTGTCACGCCAGTTGGTCAGCGACTGAGCGACAAGCATCCGGATGTTTGTGGACAATTGAAGTATTTTCTTCTCCCCCATAAGCTCAATGTAGCAACCGTTGAAGTCGGGTGTCAGGTTGCCGATCCTCATGGCAATCTTTCTGCCGTCGGCGTCGCTGAAACTGGCGAAACCCGCTTCACCACCGAGCCCGTAGGCTGAGCTGTCGGTGAGATTGTCCGCCACGACGGATGCGGACGGATCTGACGCTATTCTTGCAAGCAGCATGCTGATCTGGCCGGGGGCGGCCGGGAAGTCCAAGGGAGATGTTATCATCCATCGGTCGCCTGATCTCTCGATTACTATTTCCCCGCCAAAATTCACTTGGACGCGATTGATGCTCGACGTGTCTAACCCGGCAAAAGGACTGACAGTTTCAGTCGTTGACGTCTTTGACGTCAGTCGCTCTACGAGGTATATCCCTCCCAGTATTGCGAGGACTGCGATGAGTAGTTGCGTTGTCTTGCTCATATTGTCTCGTTTTCTCTCGGTGCAAGTGAACTTCGGTAGTTTTTCCGGCGCCTGACTGTTTTCCGCCAGTACAGAAGACCGATTGCCAGCACAAGCAGCGGAGGAAATGCCGCAATGAGGTCCTTGGTAACCACCCTCGTCGTCTCCGAAACCGGCTCAAGAGGAGGAGGGAGAAACGTCTTCGACCGTATGGAGACGAGACCGAGATCGTCGGTCAAATAGTCGGCGATGTTCAGGAAAATCGATAGGTTCTCAGGGTTGCTCAGAAACGCATCCTGCATGAAATCGCCGTTACCCATAACCACCACTCGTTCCCGGCCTTCGTTTTTCCGCGCACCGTCGGCTTTCGCGTAGCGGGCGGTATCGGGGATAGAGGAATGGATCGCACCCGAGATAGCCGCTCCAAGGAGCAGGTAGTGGTCGTCGAACATCGCCCTCGTGAATTGTGCAGTCGGATCGAGGTTGTAGACCCTCGTCTGCACCCCGCTTCGCTCGCTTGAAGTCGCGAAAGGGATTACCCGCAGATGGAGTTCATCTGCGTAGGACGTGTCAACCTCGCTTGGAAACGGCACGACGATCTGGTGCAGGTTTTGAGTGACTATGAATGATTTGCCGAGGTTGCCGACGATCGGGATGTAGGGGTTGGGAATCTCGGTCTGAATCGTCATGCCGGCTTCGCGCTGCATGACGGACACCGACGCGCACACCGCATCGCGGACAAGATTCTTCTTTATACTGAACCCGTAGCTGTGGAACAGCCCGGAGAGATTAAGGGACAGATCGGTCGCAAATTGGCTTTGCATTGAAGCGCTTACCATACTGGTAAGGAAAGCCGCCCTTCCCCGACGCATCATGTACTGGTCCAGGTTATAGAGCTGCGAGTCGGCGAAAGCGGTCTTCGGCTGTATGACGAGGAGCGCTGAAACGGAATCGGGAACGGGTTTCGAGAAATCTACCGTGATCACCTCGTACCTTCGCGACAGGGCCTGTTCGGCTCTCTGGATATCTTCGAACGACGGCTCGCCGTTCCCCTGAGCGATTGCGATTGTCTTCTTATGGGGATTAATCAGGCGATCCATTCGCGATGCCATCTCATATTCGAAGTTGGAGAGGTTTTCGATGACGGGGATGACCTGCTTTCTTGCCCGGTATTCAATCACAAGCCCCATCATGGCACGCTTGACTTCCAGCTTGTCGTTGTTGATCACCTGCACCTGTACCTGAGGTATGCCCTGGGAGGTTCCCCTCTCTACCTGCGCATCGGTCTCCGGATCTATTATGTCGTACTCCAGCTTGCCGTCCGACAGGCTCCGGAATTCCTGCAGCATATCTATCAGTGCCGTGCGGTTGCTGTTGTAGGGGGAAGGAAGATCCGAATTGAAGTACACGCGAACGATCATGTGGTCCTTCAGATCTTTCAGCAGCTCTCCCGTCGCGGGAGACAACGTGTTCACCCTGTCGCGGGTGAGATCAATTCTGAAGAACCAACCGCTTACGACCAGGTTGGCGAGTACGATTACAACGAAGAGGAGAATCCCTTGTACGATTGCGTCTCGCAATTGCTTTTTCATTTGAACTTCAGCTCCAGCCACTTTGAAGTCATGCCGGAAAAGAAAACCGTAACTCCACAGAAATAAACGACATCACGCAGGTCAACGGCTCCTTTGTAGAAGTTCGAGAGATGGAAATCGGAACTCGCGTACTGGAGGATGTAGGCGAGCGAACCGGTTGTCAGCGCCGTGACTTTGTCCAGGATGAAGAACAGGAACAGGACGAACAAGGTGATAATGAAGGCGACGACCTGATTCTGGGTGAGGCTCGATGCGAACACGCCTGCGGAGACATACCCTGCGGCCAGAAACAGCAGCCCGAGGTAGCCTGCAATGGCGGTCCCCGGATCTATGTTACCAATGCTTCCGACTACCAGAAGGTAGAACAATGTCGGAACAAGAGACGCCACGACAATCAGATAACTCGAAAGCAGCTTTGCCGTGACAAGCTTGCCCCTGCTTATGGGGTGAGTCACGAGGACTTCCAGCGTCCCGCTCCTCAGTTCTTCGGAGAAAGACCTCATAGTCAGGGCGGGAATAAAGAATAGGAACAGAATGCTCGTTAACGTGAAGAACGGTCGCAGAGTGGCGACGCTGGAAAGGAATAAGCTGTCCGCAAACATGTATCCGGAAATCAGAAGGAAAACTATGATCACGACATATGCCGACGGGGTCTTCAAAGAGATGAGTATCTCCTTCTTCAGGAGGGCCCACATGCTGTTAGTGCTGTCCTGTTTCATCTGTACCAATGGTTAATTCTCTGAATATGTTCTCAAGGTCCGACCCGGAATTCGCCAGCCCGAGCATCTTGAAATTATTAGCCACGCAGACATCGAACACCTTCTCGCGGACTTCCTGGGCATCTTTGACCGACAGCTCCAAGGTAATCGTGTCGCCGTTTCTGCTGGCGGTACATCGCTGCGCCCCGAGCGCTTCTTCGAAAATCCCTGCGACTCTGCCGGCCTCGGTGTTCGTTTTCACTATGATGGAAAGAGCCCCTGTTCCGCTGTGCCTGAGTTCATCGGCGGTTGCGTCGAGAACCAGCTTGCCCCTGTTGATGATCAACACTCTGTCGCACAGGGCCTGAACTTCTGAGAGGATGTGAGTCGAGAGGACAACAAATTTCTCACGGGCAAGTTCTGATATGAGTTCCCTGATCCCGATAACCTGGTTCGGGTCGAGGCCGGAAGTAGGCTCGTCCAGTATCAGTATTGCCGGATCGTGGATAATGGGCCTGAGCCAGTCCCACCCGCTGTTTGTATCCCTTCGAGAGCCTGTAGATCGGTTCGTAAAGGACTTCTCTGAGTCCGCACCGCTCGACGACAAAATCCAGGCGCTCGCCGGTTCGCTGTGCGTCGAGGCCGGAGAGCGCCGCGGTGAA
Source organism: Candidatus Kryptoniota bacterium (assembly GCA_024641705.1). GTDB lineage: Bacteria > Bacteroidota > Ignavibacteria > Kryptoniales > JAKASW01 > JAKASW01. The sequence goes on along the minus strand of JAHECO010000016.1, from coordinate 10,421 downwards.
CTTCAGAAACTCATGTACCTCCAGCTCTGTGTACAGCGGGTTGCTTTCCGGCAGGTATCCGATCTTCGACCGGAGAGATGCGTTGTCCTGACCGACCGTCTGACCGTCGATCTTTACCTCGCCTTCACTCGCGCCGAGGAATCCGGTGATGATTCTCATTGTGGTCGTCTTCCCCGCCCCGTTGGGACCGAGGAAACCGACAACACTGGGCACATCTATCTGGAACGTAATGCCGTCGACCGCTGTTATTGAGCCGAACAGCTTTCTAACTCCTCTAATCTCTAGACCCATAACGTTTGGAAATTTATTCGCGTTCAGCAAAATTATCAACACAAATATTATGGTGGATAAACTGAACCGCAGCACCCCTGACTCGTCTAATGGATCGAAGGTGTATGACAAAAGAACCAGGGAAAAGGAAATCATCGACCGCGCTCTTCAGGGCGATGAATCCGCATTTTCAGAGATCATCGGCCTATATAAGGGAAAAGTCGCGGCGACAGTCTACTCGATCATGGGAAGAGACTACGTCGAGGAGGTCTCGCACGAGGCTTTCATCAGAGCCTTCAATTCCATCAGACGCTACAGGAGAGATTCATCATTCTACACTTATCTCATAAGAATCACGGTCAATCTATGCCGGGACGAAATAAGACGGAAACAGATAAAACGCATATTCAATTTCACAGAGGCGTTCGGTCGAAACGATGAGTACGGTGGACAGGAACAGGTACAGACAGGCACCTCCAGCGACCCGGTCAACATTTTCGACTCCGGAGAAACGATCCGGATCGTGAGAGAAGAAATGCGAAAGCTCCCCCCCATCCTTCGCGTCGCCGTTACGCTGCGCGAGATAGATGAACTGAGCTACGACGAAATAGCCAGGTCTTTAAAGATAAGCATCGGGACAGCCAAGACGAGGGTGTTCCGGGCAAGACAAGTCCTTCGTGAGAAATTAACCGAGAGGCTGTCAAATGGGAAATAGCTGCCGCTACACCGTCTATGTCGATTCCTACGCGCACGACGAGCTCTCCACCGATGCACGAGCTGAATTCGAACATCACATCGCGACGTGCGTCGCATGTAGAAGCGAATTGGAGTCGATGCTGTCACTCAGAGGCGTGATCAACGACTCTTTCATGGTCCCGCTGGATGAGCGTTTCAATTACGGCATCATCACGCGGTTCAGAAATCAGAAGTCGGAGTCCCCTGCAGGTGAATTCCGCCTGGCGCTCGAGGATATAATCATCAGTCTTGCCACCCTCATTGTAATTCTCCTGATATCTCTTCAACTGTTCCACAAGCCGAAAGTAAACCCGGTGGAAATGGCGGGCAGGCTGACGAACATCGAAAAAAGTTCTCTCGAGCAATCCAACCTCTCCAACGACCAGGTACTCGAACTTGTGGTAAGGAGCAAATAAGTGGTAACGAAAAGAACTCTCTTGATGACCGTGATCGTTTCACTGGTCATCGGCGGTGTAGCCGGCTTCGCGATAGATCACTTCTATTTCCAGCCGACCGACGCCCACTTCGGTAAAGCCAGGTTCGTGAGTTTTATGACGCAGCAGCTTGGTCTGTCACAGACCCAGCAGAAACAATTGGATTCGATAATCACATTCGTTCATCCGAAATTCCAGGCCATCCGGAGAAACTTCAAGACATCCATGCAGAGCCAGGTCGACTCGACGCAGAAGATGATCAGGTCAATCCTCACTCCCGGACAGCAGGTGAAACTCGATTCGCTGGACAGGAGGATGCAACGTGAAAACGACAACCAGTAGGAAATTGAATGAGTAAGAATCAAAAGCGGGTTTATATTTTTTCCGCCGGCGTGATAGTATTGCTGGCTCTGTTGATTTACATGAGGGTAAGGTCGAATGCCGAAGAAGCCGCCAAAGTTACGCGACCGGTTCCCTCCGTACAGGTTTCGCAGGCACAGGTCGGCACAATCTCAAGAACGCTTACATTCTCCGGCGACATAGCTGCCATCCAGGAGTCGAGCATTTTTCCGAGGGTGAATGGAAACATCGAGAAGGAGTTTGTCGACATCGGCGACTATGTGCGGGAGGGGCAGATCCTGGCTCTCATCGACACGACCGTCTATGCTGAGAATGCACGCCAGGCGAGGGCAGCTTTCCTGCAGGCACAGGCTACCCTTGCCAACTCAAAGTTGATTTACGAGCGCGACAAGAGTCTTCTGGAACAGAACCTCATAGCCAAACAGGACCTCGATAACGCGGAGACTGCCTACAAGGTCGCCGGTGCCCAGGCGGAAGCCGCCTCTGCAAATTACAGGAACGCAGTTACGCAGCTGGGGTACTGCAGGATAACCGCGCCGTTTTCAGGATTTGTAACGAGACGGTTTTTCGATCCCGGCACATACGTAACTGCATCGACAAACTCCCAGACCTCTACCCTCTTCTACCTCGCGGACATAAGCAAGGTGAAGATCATGGTGGATCTTCTCGAAAGAGACGTCCCCCTTATCGGAAAAATCAAAGACGCCGAGATCGTCGTAGATGCTTACCCCGATCAGGTCTTTCACGGCAGAATAACGAGAGTCAGTCAGCAGCTTGACCTCGCCACCAGGACGATGCCTGTGGAGGTCGACGTCGACAATCCTCAGAGGCTCCTGAAGCCTGGCATGTACGCAACGGTGAATCTCCTCATTGCCAAAGCCGATAATGCCGTGATACTCCCCTCCCAGGTCATCATGAGAGACGACTCGGGTTATTACGTCTACACGGTCACGAAGGACAACACGGTCCACAAGTCCTACGTGAAAGTCGGTATTGCCCAGGACAACAGGGATGAAATCCTTTCGGGGATATCCCGCAATGATGAGATAGTCTTTCTGGGGCAGGACCTCGTGAACGACGGAATGAAAGTAAGGGTGACGAGATAACCATATGTGGATAACCCGCCTTGCACTCAAATACCCTATCTCTACACTGATGGGGTCGTTAGCCATATTCGTACTCGGAATTGTATCGTTCCTCCAGCTGCCGATCGATATGCTTCCGAACATCCAGATACCGGTCGTCTCAGTTATCACGTTTTACAACGGCGCCGCTCCGACGGATATGGAGCAGACGATCACCGTTCCACTGGAGAGAGCCGTCAGCAGCACGAACGATGTCAATTACGTGCAATCACGCACGCGAGAAGGTGTCTCCCAGATCTTCATTTTTTTCAACTGGGGCGCGAACACCGACGTCGGCCTGGTCGATGTAATACAAAAAATCAACAGAGCGTATAATCTTCTACCGCCCGGGGTGTCCCAGCCGATCGCCCTTCAGTTCGACTTATCGAACCTCCCCGTCTGCACCGTGGTACTCAGCAGCGATATGGGACAGCGGAAGCTATACGACCTCGCATACAACGTTATAGAACCACAGCTCGAGCATCTTCCGGGCGTCGCGCAGGCCGGGGTGAGTGGCGGCAGGATAAGAGAGATCCATGTCGTCGTGGACAGGCACAGGCTTGACGCGCTAGGCATCCCGATAACCGCGGTTACCCAAGCAGTCGCGAACTCTAATCTTATCATTCCGTCCGGCGACCTCAAAACGGGTGTGTTCGACTACTCCCTGACAACCGATACGCAATTCAATCTTGTCCAGCCGATGGACAATATCATCGTCAAAGTCGTAAAGGGGGTGCCGATCCGCATAAAGGACATCGGGACGGTCGAAGATTCGTACCAGGAGCAGTCCGAGCTCATACGGGTGAATGGCAAGAACGGCGTTGTGCTCAGGGTGCAAAAATCGCCCGATGCAAATACAGTGCAGGTCGTGAACGAGATCATGAAGGAGCTCCCCAGGCTCGACGGAGTCCCGAAGTCGGTGAGATCATCCATCGCTTTTGACCAGAGCACTTATATCAGAGACTCCATCAGCGGTCTGGAGCAGGAGGCGGCGCTCGGCGGACTCCTGGCCGTGATCGTAATCCTGCTCTTCCTCAGGGATGTGAAGAGTGCGATCGTGATATTCGTGGCGATTCCCCTTTCGATTCTCGTCGCTTTCGTTTACTTCAGGTTCAGCGCCACTTCGCTTAACATCATGACTCTGGGAGGGTTGGCGCTCGGCGTAGGACGTCTTGTCGACGATTCGATCGTTGAGCTGGAGAACATTTCCAGGCACTACAGCCTGATGGAGAGGACCAACGTCTCGAGGATGCAGGCAACTCTAGATGCTGCTCTCGAAGTCGCCGGCCCCATATTCATCTCGACTCTGACAACTGTGATAGTCTTCCTCCCGGTTCTCTTCGTCACGGGAATTGCAAAGCTGTTATTCCTGCCGTTGGTCCTGACGATCACGGTGGCCCTGTTCGCCTCCTTCTTTGTCTCCAGGAGTGTCACTCCGCTTCTCTGTTACCGCATCCTCACGCCCGAAAAGGAAATCGACCCCAACACGACAAACTACTGGGATCGTGTGAAGTTGAGCTCGAAGAAATTTTTTGACACAGTGGACGAGTACTATCAGAAGACGATCGCCTACACCTTCAAACACAAGTGGCAGGTGATCGTTTCCGTAGCATTCTTTGCGGTGGCGTCTTTCGCCCTCTTTAAGTTTGTGGGGACGGAATTTTTCCCGGACAGCGACGAAAGCCAATTTTCAGTGAGCGTCAAGTTGGCAGTCGGGACGCGCATCGAGGAGACGGAGAAGTATGTCGAGAACGTGGAAGGGATAATAAAGGCAAACGTACCTGAAACAAAAGCCATCATTGCCGACCTCGGCGTCCCCTCCCAGAAGAGCGGCAATCTATTCAGCCGAAACCCCGGCACGTATGCCGCAAATATTCAGGTGCAGCTCGTGCCGCCCACCGACAGAAACCGGTCACAGGACCAGATCGTCGACGAACTGAGGCCGAAGCTCCTTTCCCTTCCAGGGGCAAAGATATTTCTCAGCCCGGGTGGGTTCCTCCATTTCCTCCTCAACTTCGGTTCCTCAGCACCCATCGACGTGCAGATAATGGGATACGACATCCCGACGGCTGAGGATCTGGCTAACAAGGTTTATGACATCGTCCGCACCACCCCAGGCGCAACGGACGCACAGATAAGCATGGATCCCAATATGCCGCAACTCAAAGTCGTGGTAGACAGGGAGAAAGCAGGCGCTCTCGGCGTGAACGTCGCGGATATCGCAAATACTGTGGCGACCGCGATCGACGGTACCGTGGCATCACAGTTCACCGATCCGAAGACCGGCAACCAGTTCAACATTCTCGTTCGCTTACAGGAAAGCGACCGCAACAGAATCGACGACATCCGCCAGCTTACAGTCCCGAGCAGCTCGGGCCAGCTTGTGAAGCTCGGCAACATCGCTGACATAGAGATGACGAACACGCCTGTCGAGATTGACCGCAAGTACCAGCAGCGCATTATCGACGTCACTGCCAACGTCACCGGCAGGGACCTGGGCAGTGTCACCTCAGACATACAAAGCCGGCTGAATCACCTCTCAGTGCCGTCCGGATTCCAGATAGTTCAGAGCGGCAATATCGAGCAGCAGAAGAGCACGTTCGCGGCGCTCCTCCTGGCGCTTGTACTTGCCATCATACTCGTTTATATGGTCATGGCATCGCAGTTCCAATCCCTTGTCGATCCTTTCATCATCATGTTTACGATACCGCTCGGCATGGCCGGCGTGGTATGGGCTCTATTCCTCACAAACACGACGCTCTCCGTTACCTCATTCGAAGGAGTCATAGTCATGGTGGGCATCGTCGTATCAAACGGGATCTTGCTCATCGACTATATCAATCGTCTGAGGAAGACCGGCATGGAACTGCACGCGGCAGTTTTGCTCGGAGGCCGAACCAGGCTCCGCCCGATCCTGATGACTTCCTTCGCCACAGTCGTCGGACTCATTCCCATGGCACTCGGGATGGGCGGTGACAGGTCGGAGGCACCCCTGGCAATTGCCGTCATCGGCGGATTGACTGTATCCACATTCCTTACGCTCATATTCATACCCACGCTCTATACGATATTCGAAGAGACATTCCGGCGTGAGTTGAAACAGGAAGAGTTGTAAACAGCGACGAGGGCGCGGTGGCCCAACCGCGCCGCACTTCCCTTCGCTCAATTGTCCGACTCATTGAATGTCCAACGAACTTCCCGGAGAGCCGCATGACAAGTCAACGCTTTGGCCACGAGCGTGATTGATTTTTCAGGGGCTACTGGCTAACATGTCTTGTATTCAACTTGAAACCGGAATCATGCCGGCGTAACACAAGGTGGCTCCCGACAGAACGCCGCTTGCCATCCATTCGGACATTCCGCGCCTTGCGGATCGCACAGGTTCCAACCGCGGCTGTCACAAAACCTAGGAGAATCCAATGTACGGCAAATTCAAAGAACATCTCGCCAGCCAGATCGCCTCTATTCGTGACGGTGGTCTCTACAAGGAAGAGAGGATCATAGCCTCCCAACAGGGCGCAGTGATAAAGCTGGCTGACGGAAAGGAAGTACTTAATTTCTGCGCTAATAATTATCTGGGGCTTTCAAGTCACCCGAAAGTTCTCGAAGCAGCGAAGAGGGGGCTGGATGAACGCGGATACGGAATGTCGTCTGTCAGGTTCATCTGCGGCACCCAGGACATTCATAAAGAGCTGGAAAAGAAGATCTCGAAGTTTCTGCACACTGAAGACACCATACTTTACGTCGCCTGCTTCGATGCCAACGGCGGAGTTTTCGAGCCCCTCCTGGGCGAGGAGGATGCCATTATCTCCGACGAGTTGAATCATGCGAGCATTATCGACGGCATACGCGGTTGCAAGGCCGCCAGATTCAGGTACAAACACGCTGACATGGCAGACCTAGAAGAAAAGCTTAAAGAAGCAGCAGGATCGCGGTTCAAGATGATTGCCACCGATGGGGTTTTCTCTATGGACGGAGACATAGCCAGGCTCGATGCGATCTGTGACCTCGCCGACAAATACTACGCCCTCGTCATGGTGGATGACTCCCACGCCACAGGGTTCGTCGGCAAGACCGGCAGGGGTAGCATAGAGTACCGCAATGTCATGGGACGCGTCGACATAATAACCAGTACTCTCGGTAAGGCTGCGGGCGGCGCTTCAGGCGGGTTCACGAGCGGCCGCAAGGAGATCATTGAGTTGCTCAGGCAACGTTCCCGGCCCTATCTCTTCTCCAATACGCTTCCCCCTCCGATCGTGAGGGCCGCCATCGCCATTTTTGACCTCCTTGAATCGAGTACCGAGCTGCGTGACAAGCTCGAACAGAACACCGCCTACTTCCGGAAGGAGATGTCCGAGCGCGGTTTCGAAATAAGACCAGGCGAACATCCGATTGTCCCCATTATGCTTTACGATGCAAAGCTCGCCACCAACTTTGCCAATGATCTGTTGAACGAGGGAATATACGTGATCGGCTTCTCCTACCCTGTCGTGCCCAAGGGTCAGGCAAGAATTCGGGTCCAACTGTCAGCGGCTCATTCGAAGGAACATTTAGACAGAGCTATAAACGCATTTGAAAAAATCGGCGGAAAGCTTAGAGTTCTAAAAGGTTAGCAACAATAGGTGAGGCCGTTTACAGGGGTTGCCGCGGACTCGCAGGAGAACCTTTAGCTGATGCATGGTCCGACTACTTGCGCCCACGATTCTCCTTCTTCACAAGGGAACGAAGAAGTCTCGGGTTCTCGATATCCATTTTGTAGCCGTCTTCTCCCTTCGGTGTCTCGAGAATTTTCGGGACAGTCGCGAACCTCCGGTCGTTCATGAAGAAGCCGAAAGCTTTCCTCCCGATCTCGCCCTTCCCGATGTGTTCATGCCTGTCGACATGCGAATTCAAGGGCTTCTTGGCATCGTTGAAGTGAACTGCGTGAAGCATGGAAAAACCGATGAGGCTTTCGAATTCTTCCATCGTCCTGTTGAATCCTGTTTCAGTCCTGATGTCGTATCCGGCCGCGAAGATGTGGCAGGTGTCGATGCAGACGCCAACTCGGCGTGTATCTCTAATCATCGATATCATCTCGGCAATTTCGGCAAAACTTGTTCCGACAGTCGTACCTTGTCCGGCGGTCGTCTCTATAAGAGTCACAACTTCCGACCCGGCGGTCTCGTCGTGGGCGCGGTTGATCGATTCCGCCACAAGTCTCAGCCCCTCCGTCCTGTCCAGAGTCGTGTGTGCACCGGGATGAAAGACGACGTACTTTATTCCCAGCGACTGACATCGCTGTATTTCCTTCACAAATGCTCGCCTGGACTTCTGAAGCAATTCTTTCGTCGCGCCACAAAGGTTAATCAGGTAGGAATCATGAGATACGACTATTCGAACTTTTGACTTATTCTCGGCCTCTCGGTATTTTTCAATGTCCTCAGGCGTGAGGTCCGGGTCGTTCCACTGATTGGAGTTTTTGGTGAATATCTGCATCGCAGTGCACCCGACCCGATCGGCTCTTTCGAAAGCGGTATGAAGACCTCCTGCGACGGACATGTGTGCCCCTATCAGGACGGAATTGTCAGTATTGGTCGTTTTCATGAAAGAATTTAGCGGAAAGCTCTCCGAAAATGAAGCGGTTAATCGAGTTAGTCAATAAGCGAAAAAGACTCGTCATCGGACTCATGAGCGGTACGAGCCTGGACGGCATCGATGCGGCGTTGGTTGAGATACAGGGCAACGGAGCTGATACGGGATTGAAGCAACTCGATTTCTTAACAGTCCCCTTTCCCTCTGGTCTCAGGGAGGTACTTCTTCGGAATTCTCAATCCGATACGAGCGACGTCGCTGACATTTCCCGGCTGAATTTCCTCCTCGCGAATTTATACTCCGATGCCGTCATTGAGCTATGCAGACATGCCGGGATAGGGATTGAGGATGTCGACCTGATCGGCTCGCACGGCCAGACTATTCAACATCTCCCGGACCATCTTCAAATGTTCGGAAAAAATGCCGCTGCAACGCTCCAGATCGGAGACCCTTCTGTCCTCGCAAAACTCACCAACACAGTGACCGTCGGCGACTTTCGTGTAGCAGATGTCGCACTCGGCGGCCAGGGGGCCCCGCTCGTACCGTACTTCGATTACATCATGTTCCGATCTGATGCGGCAACCCGCGGGCTCTTGAACATAGGAGGCATCGCCAATATTACATATCTCAGTAAGGGATGCGGCCCGGACGATGTCTTGGCATTCGACACCGGCCCCGGGAACATGATCGTCGACCAGCTGACGAAGGAGTTCTTCGGAAAGGATTACGATGCGGACGGCAAGGTAGCTGGTTCAGGGACAGTGCAGGGAGACATAATTGACGCATTGATGACCGACGACTTTGTCCGAATGTCTCCTCCTAAGTCGACCGGCAGAGAAAAGTACGGGAAGACTTTCGTCAGTTCCCTCCTAGTTCGTTACGGTGACAGGAGGAAAGAGGATTTAATCGCGACAGTGACCGAGTTCACGGCTATGTCGGTATACGTCAACTACCTGTTGTTTCTCAAGGTCAAAGGGGACGTTGAGGAGTTGTACGTCAGCGGAGGCGGGGCTCACAATTCGTTCATGCTGAAATCCCTTCGCGATCACTTCGGAGACGCAAAGATCATGAAAGCCGAGGACATCGGCATTTCATCCGACGCAAAGGAAGCGATTTGCTTTGCGGTACTTGCGAACGAGACGATTTCCGGCAACAGTGCCAATCTCCGCCAGGTCACAGGTGCTTCCCGAAACACCTTGCTCGGCAAGATATGCCTGCCGTAAAGAGAGCTCCGGAGGCGTAAGCGTCTCCGGAGATTTTCACAGGCCAGTTTCCGGCCTTTATGCGGCCTTCCTCGCCTCTCTCATCCATCTTACGCTGTCCGACTACCGGCCGAACCACGTGTCAAAGGGCGGTGGTTGAAACTCAGCGAATTGTGGTGCATATTAGTGCGGTTTCACCGGCCCCGGGCGGCAGGAGGCAAGGCGGAAACGCCTAAGAACGAGTTTCTGGTCTTTGTGTTCTTTGTGATTTTTCATGCGCGAGTAATTCAGTTCCCGCCGTAGGCGGGATAAAGTCCGAATGCCAGCCCCAAAGAATGGCTGGGCCTCCAAGGACTTCACTCGAGTTCTTTGCAGAAATGGTAGTTATTCATGCGCGAGTAATTCAGTGGTAGAATGCCAGCTTCCCAAGCTGGACGTCGCGGGTTCGAGTCCCGTCTCGCGCTCCACTTCCCCAACGGGCAGTTAGCTCAGCTGGTTTAGAGCACATGCTTTACACGCATGGGGTCGGGGGTTCGAATCCCTCACTGCCCACGAATGTTCCAGGTGTACATACTAATACAAACGCAGTAAATATTGTTACAAATAAGCATTGATTATGTTAAATTGTTTTCATGACGATGACAGAGATAAAACAGCCGAAGGCGACCAGGGAGCGTTTGCTTGCCTTGGCGGAGTCGACTCGCGGAGCATGGGTTGGCTTGAAG
>JAHECO010000052.1 GCA_024641705.1 Candidatus Kryptoniota bacterium | reverse complement strand
GACACTTAGGACCGGAAGGGGTACGGTGGAACTCTATATTGCTTGAAAAACCCTTCGGACCCCCAGGCACGATTCCGCAGGTTGCACTTCTGAGCCGTTCTCCGGGTATTATACACTTCCGGGCTTAGTTTGCCTAAGCACTCCCTGTTGACTAAATTGACATGCACAAAGACGACACAGGAATTGAAAACCCCAAAAGCCGACGGCCGGAAGAAATCCAAGCCGGAAATCGCCGCCGAAAAGGCGCGTGCCGGAAAGATTTACGCTCTGCTCGCCAGGGAATATCCCGACTCGAAAGTGGCACTGAACTTCAGCACTCCGTTCGAGCTGCTCATTGCAACGATCCTCTCGGCGCAATGCACCGACGCCCGGGTCAACATGGTTACACCGAGCCTCTTCAGGAAATATCCGACTCCCGCGAGTTTCGCAGGAGCGGATCAGGGAGAGCTCGAACAGGACATCAGGTCGACTGGTTTCTTCCGTCAGAAGGCGAAGTCGGTCATCAGTTGCAGCCGCTCGCTCGTCGAGAAGTTCGGCGGGGAAGTGCCCCATACGATGGATGAACTCCTTACGATGGACGGGGTGGGGCGGAAAACGGCGAACGTTCTCCTCGGAAATGCATTTGGAATTCCTGGAATCGCGGTCGACACTCATGTCGGACGACTCGCCTTAAAACTCGGATTTACAAAGCATGAAGACCCGGTCAAGGTCGAATACGATTTGATGGAGTTGTTTCCAAGGGAAAAATGGACCCAGCTCTGCCACTTGCTGATGTCGCACGGGAGAAGAGTCTGCGCGGCACGTCTGCCGAAATGCGAGGTCTGCGCGGTGAGCGGTTTGTGCCCATCGGCATTCAAGGCATCCGCCAAGGGCGGTTCTAAAAAGAAGAAAGGAAAGTAGGTTGAAGATCAGAGTAGCACACAGTCCCGATTCGGACGACGCGTTCATGTTTTACGCTCTTGCGAACAACAAGTTCGATACGGGCGACCTGGAATTTGAAAACATCCTGAGCGATATAGAGACCCTCAACCAGAAGGCAATGAAGGGCGAGTACGAGGTAAGCGCCGTCTCGATTCACGCTTATCCCTACATCTCGGACAAGTACCAGATGCTCAGCAGCGGCGCGAGCATGGGAGACGGCTACGGGCCGATGCTCGTCAGCACGAAACCGTACAAGGTTGAGGACATAAACAAGCTGCGGATCGCCATCCCCGGAAAGAGGACCTCGGCATTTCTCGCTCTGAGCATATTTGCCGGGACGTTCGAGTACGAGGTAGTCCCCTTCGACCAGATCATCGAGAAAGTGCTTGCCGGAGAGTATGAAGCCGGACTGATCATTCACGAGGGGCAGCTCACCTACGAGTCGAGTGGGCTCCATTGCATCGTTGATCTCGGCGTCTGGTTCAAGGAAAAGTTCAAACTCCCGCTTCCGCTCGGGGGCAATGTGATTCGCCGGGATCTCCCGGAGGATGTCAAAAAGAAGGTCGCATATTACCTGAAGAAGAGCATCACCTATTCGCTGGAGCACAGGAAGGAGGGGCTCGACTACGCCCTCGGCTTTGCGCGCGGAATGAACACGAATCTTGCCGACAAGTTTGTCGGGATGTACGTCAACGACTGGACGCTGGACTATGGCAAGAAAGGCAAAGAGGCCGTCCAGTTGTTCCTGGATATGGCCTTCGAGCGTAAGCTTCTTCCCGCGAGATGCGTCGCGGAATTCATGGAAACTCCGGAAAAAATCTGAAATGCTGACGCAAGCCGAACAGTCGGTCACCCTCCTGCCGTCGGAAGACTCGTTCGACGAGATCAGGATGACTCGGGGTGCCCGGGTGGCGCTGTTTATCATGATTACCGGCGGCATATTCTACCTCGGCGGCTCGGCGGCGCGCGCCATAATCGGGAACGACCTTGTAGAACTCGGCACCCTCAGGTTCAGGCAGGACATACCTTTCGACGCGGAGAAGGAGATTTACAATCTCCTGGCCAGAACTTCGCTACTTATAGTGTTCGGATATGCGCTGGCTCTCATCGGGTTCATAGCCTTCCTTTCCAAGTCGAAGATAAGGATGAAGAGCCACCCGAACGTAATGATCGCAGTCCTGCTCTTTGCCTTGTTCATTCCGGTCGAGTTTTATACTTCATACCTCGATTTGAGATTCTTCGCATCGTTCGTGGATTTTCAGTTGCAACTATTTTTGGGAGCAGATCCGGGACCGCTGCGCGACGAGATGCGGCGCCTGTTCGTCGAGCGCGTCAGCGGACTTGGAGGATTGTCGGTGATTGCCATACTATCATATTACAGTGCAATCGGCGCTCTGGTGTTCCGCCCCATTAAACCGAAGAAAACAGAAAAGACGATATCAAAAAATGCCGAAGCTGAAGACGGAATCGCTGATAGCGGAACTTGAAGAAGCCGCATCCCAACTCGGGCTCAAAGTGATCTACGAGAAAGGGGATTTCGGCGGCGGTTACTGCATCCTTAAGGAAGAAAAACTCATAGTAATCAACAAGCGCTTCGAACAGAAGCACCGGGCGTCGACTCTCGCGAGAAGCCTCTCGGAAGTAGGGATTGAAAACCTCTTTCTGAAGCCGGCCGTGCGCGATTACATCGAGGAACAAGCGGAGACTAAAAATGAAACTACTGGCAGCCAACGGTCCCAACCTTAACCTGACGGGCACACGCGAGCCGCAAATCTACGGCAGCGACACTCTTGCGGTCATCAACTCCGAACTCAAGGAGCGGTTCCCGGCCGTATCCTTCGAATTCTTCCAAACGAATTCGGAGGGAGAGCTGATTGACAAAATACAATCGGTAGAGAAGGAAGGGTTTGACGGGGTAATCCTTAACGCGGGTGCGCTTTCGCATTACAGCTATGCGCTGAGGGACGCCATAGCTTCCGTCAAGAGGCCCGTGGTCGAAGTCCACCTCTCGCAGGTTTTCGCGCGCGAGGAGTTCCGACGGACGAGCGCAATCTCCGAGGTGTGCAAGGGAACAGTAACGGGGTTCGGAAAAATCTCTTATTTCGCGGCGGCGTTCGCCCTTTCGGAGATGCTGAAGAAATGATTAAGGCAGTGATATTCGATCTCGACAACACGCTTGTCGACTTCATGAAAATGAAGGGCGAGGCAATCGATGCCGCGATAAGAGCGATGATAGACGCGGGGCTTGAACTCTCCCACGACGAAGTAAAAAGCCGCATTGACGCCATATACAAAGAGAAGGGTATCGAGTTCCAGTACGTGTTCGATTCGCTTTTGTCCGATATATTTGACAAGGTCGATCACAAGATTCTCTCCGCCGGCGTCGTGGCTTACAGGCGGGCGCGCGAAGCGGCCCTGGTTCCGTATCCGCATGTTTACATCACCCTCTACGAGCTTCTCAAGATGGGGTTGAAGCTGGCCGTCATTTCAGACGCGCCGTCAAAGGAAGCATGGCTGCGGCTGACCTATCTCAACATGCACCATATATTCGACGTGGTCGTAACTTTCGACGACACGAGCGAGAGAAAGCCGCACCCGGCCCCTTTCACTCTGGCGCTCAAGAAGCTCGGCATCAAGCCCGGTGAAGCCCTTATGGTCGGCGACTGGGCGGAGCGGGACATAATAGGGGCGAAGCAGGTCGGGATGAAGACGGTCTTCGCCCGCTACGGCGACACTTTCAATACCGCTGTGTCGGGCGGCGATTACGACGCCAACGACATACGGGAGCTCATCGACTTCGTGAAGAAAGAGAACGCGAATGGTTGAAGGCGTCGGGATAGACATAATAGAGGTGAGCCGGATTCGAAAGAGCATTGAGGAGTACGGCGACCTTTTCACGGACAAGGTGTTTACCACGGCTGAAAAGAAATATTGCCTTGAAAAATCCTTTCCATACCAACATTTCGCCGCCCGCTTCGCCGCGAAAGAAGCCTTCAGCAAAGCGACCGGGACGGGTTGGGACGACAGCTTTTCCTGGCAGGAGGTCGAGGTTATCAACGAGGGCAGCGGCAAACCTTACCTGCGTCTGGGGGGCCTGGCGCTGAGGAATTTCGGGGAAAAGAGCGTCTTCCTTTCGCTGTCCCATTCCGGCGACTACGTCACGGCCGTCGTTGTAATTGAGGGACTGACTTAAACCCTCCGGCGCCCGGGGGCGTCTCAAAATCGGAAAACTCTTGATTACAGGAAGGAATCCGCCCCTTTGCATTCCTACAATAAAAGAAGAAAAAGGACCGGCGCGGTTAAAGGCTCTTTCAACATCTTGACAAGCAGAGTCCTTTGAATGCAGAGTCCATCTGATCTGGAACTTGTAGAACAGGTAAACTCGGGAAGCGATCGCGCTTTCAGCGAGATTGTGAAGCGCTACGAGCGGAGAGTCTTCTTCGTGGTGAAGCGCATGCTGAACGACGATGACGAATCTGCGGACGCGACACAGGAAGTCTTTATAAAACTCCACGACTCGCTGAAGAAATTCCGTGGTGATGCGAACCTTTACACTTATATATACAGGATAGCTACTAACGTCGCTATCAGTTATTTGAGGAAAAGAAAAGTAAGAGCGGTCGTCAGACTGGATGAGATCGTGTCAAATATGCTATCAGGCGGAAACGAGCCGCAGCGGGAAGCCGACCAGGACGAATTGAGAAAGCTGGTCGCCCAGGCAGTCTCGGCACTGCCGGTGCAACAGAAACAGGTCTTCATACTGCGATTCTATGAAGAGCTTTCGTATGAAGAGATCGCGCAAGTAATGCACAGGTCGATGGGAGCGATGAAGGCGAATTACTTCCATGCGATGAAGAAAGTAGGGGAGTACCTGAAAAATGCGATGCGATGATGTAGTTGTCAATCTGCCGGATTACCTGCTCGGAAAGGTCGAGCCGAATCTGGCAAAATGTATCGAGACTCATCTCGAGACATGCCCGCGTTGCAGCGCGGAGCTTGAGGATATGAGGGAGCCGATCAGGATGTTGGGTGAGATCGGTTACGAGGAATATCCTGACGCATTCTGGCAGGAGCTGCATGCCTCAATCATGGAGAAGGTCAGCGAAGCGCCCCCGGTCAGATGGAGAGTGCCCGCCTTTGCGGGCGCGGTGGCGGTATTGCTCGTAGCCATCGTCGTCGGTGTATTCGAATTCGGCAGAAGTCCTTCCCAATCGAATGTGCAGACTGTTGCCGCACTCGCGACTTCACTATCTCCGGAAGACGCGGTCACACTTCCCAGCATAAACATCAATTACATCAATGCGGTCTCGTCCCAGGCCAGCGAACTCGATGAAATGGATGCCGTCGATGATTCGGTCCAGCAGGCTGTGGTGAGTGCGCTGTGGAGTGCGATCGGCGACTCGACCGTCTCGCTCGAGACGCTCGACTATCTCGGCAATAGTTTTTCCAATTGAGAGGAGTGCCATGAAACGAATACCGATACTTGTTTTGCTTCTTCTCGTCTGCTCGTCGCCGGCTTTTTCCCAGGAAATGGGAAACGAGAACTCCGGCCCTCCTCCTCCGCCTCCCGGATACGGCGGCAGGATGGGAATGGGCAACCAGCAGATCAGGAAGCAGCTGGAGCAGATTAAAATCTGGCAGATGACGAAGGAGATGAACCTCCCGACCGCGAAGGCGGAGAAGTTCTTCCCGCTTTATAACAGCTACAACGACGAGATGAGGTCGATCACCAACGACAGACGACGGCTGATAAGGTCTCTCGATTCCGCGGTCGATCGTCACGCGACGGAGCCCGAGATCAAGGACCAGATCAAACACATACTCAGTCTCGACGACCAGCTTGCCGTCACTCACGTCAAATTTATCAAGTCTCTCGGGGACATACTGTCCCCCACGGAAATTGCCAGGTACATGGTTTTCGAACAGCGCTTCGACAGGGAGATCCGCGAGAGGATAAGGATGATGATGATGCATCAGAGGATGGGGGGCAGGGACGATAGATAATAGTCGCTACTGCCCCTTTTAAATCCAGCCTCCTTATCTTAAATTCTGTCTCGGAAAAACAGAGACAAATAATACCCTTTGCACTTGAGATATAAAGTTCTTTTGCACGCAGCTGCATTCCTGGTGTTAACAGCATCGTTGAAGATTTCCGTGCAGAGGGCGACCTCCCAGGGTTTCGCGGACGGCCTGGTTGACGCGCAGAATCTTCCCCTTCTTGCGGTTATTGTCAGTTCGATTGTCCTGCTGGAAGCCTTCCGCAAAAGACTTTCCCCCTTCACCGTATCGTTGGTTTTTCTTTCAGGTTTGACATTCTTCGTCTGCTCATTCTACCTCCCCATCAGAAGTCAGACACATGAGTTGATGGCTCTCCCGGCATATATCGCAGTTCTCATACTCCTATCCAGCGCGGTGGTTACCGTCCTGTACAGGCGCCCGCGAATCGGGACAATACTTGTTGTCTTCCTTATTCTTTCCGTGGCCGGTGAAAGTTCGGGCTATGCTTACACGTTTTCACACGAAGGCGTTTTCAGCGGCAGCCCGACCGCCGACGCAGCCGTGGTCCTCGGAGGGGCAGTATGGGGGCCCCACAGGCCGAGCCCGGATCTGAAGGCCAGGCTCGATGCAGCCGCGAAGCTCTACGAAACGGGCGAGGCGGAAAGGATAGCGGTTACCGGCGGTACGAGACGATTCAACACGTTTGAATCTGAGATCGGCGCGTGGTACCTTCGCGAGGCGGGAATCCCCGCCTCCAGGATCCTTACAGAGCACAAAACACTGAATACTATCGAACAAATTCGTTATGTTAAACATGTCCTCGCAGATTCCTTCAAAATGAAGCACATCGTCATCGTGAGTGACGGTTGGCACCTTCCGAGGGCAATGCTAATGTGCAAATGGGAAAATGTCAGGGCCACGTGCTATGCGAGTCATTACAGACTGTCGCTCCAGTCGGAACTGTTCTGGCGGGCGCGCGAGGCGGCAGGTCTTCAAATCTATATGCTTTTCGGAGCGTGAATTCATGATTGTCCCAATATTGTTGCCGGATACCCGGCCGGTCGCGAGATGACGTCACAGCGAAGGCTCGCGCGCGAACGCGTGCTTCAGGCTCTTTATGCCTATGATATTTCCCGGTCTGCTCCTGACTTCCTCAGTGCCGACATATTCAAGGACCTTGAGAACGGGGCGCCTATGGAATTCGCGCGAAAGTTGTTCCGGGATACGCTCGAAAACCTGGTTGAGCTCGACAAAGTCCTGCAAGGACACCTCGAACACTGGGACATGACGAGGGTCAACCCGATCGACCGAAGTCTCCTGCGAATGGGCGTCGCCGAGATCCTTTATTCGGAGGAGATACCAACCAAGGTCACGATAAATGAAATCATCGAGCTTGCAAAGAGATATAGCACCGAGGAAAGCCCGAAGTTCGTGAACGGCATCCTGGATGCTTCGCTGAAACAACTTGTCAGCGAAGGGAAGATCCAAAAGACGGGGCGAGGGCTGATAAACACTTCGACTAAAAAGAAACAATGACAGTCGAGCGATACTCGCGCGTCACGATCTTCTCGTGGACCCTCTTCGACTACGCGCGGACGTCGTTCTCTGTAATGGTGAAGACTGTCGGTTTCGCGCTGTACTTTCGGGAGATCGTCGCTGCGGGGACGGGAAGGGGAGATTTCTACTGGGGACTCGCCGACAGTCTTTCGATGGTGATTGCGGCCGGTTTGTCTCCGGTGCTCGGCGCCGCCAGCGATTACTCGCACAAGCGGAAGAGATTCCTCCTCGCTTTTTCCGCACTCTGCATTTCGGGGACGGCCCTCCTCTACTGGATCCAGAAGGGAATGATTCTGCCGGGTATGCTCGTATTCATTGCCGCAAACGTCGGTTTCCAGGGAGGCTATACTTTCTACGACGCGTTTCTTCCGGAAATAGCTCCTAAGTACGTGTACGGCCGCGTATCGGGATACGGCTTCGGCATGGGCTATCTCGGCGCGCTCTCGATCCTGGCGATTACGTTCCCATTCATAAGCGGCGGCTTCGCCCCCGACAACCTCGAGAAATTCAGAATGAGCTTTCTGATAGCGGCAGGTTTCTTCGCCCTCTTCTCCATCCCAGCTTTCCTCCGGCTTCGGGACCACACCGGTGTGTACCACCGCAAGCTTCCTTATTTTAGACTCGGACTTCGCCGCGCCGTCAGGACGTTCAAACGGCTGGGACAATACAAGGCATTGTCGAGATTTCTGATCTCATTCTTTCTGTACATAGATGGAGTGAACACGGTCATCTTCTTTTCGGCTCTCTATGCTCGCGGAACGCTCGGCTTCACACCCGTCGAGGTAATTGTTTTCTTCATCGTGGCGCAGACGACGGCCATACTCGGCTCGGTGGTGTTCGGTGTTCTGACCGACCATTGGGGGCCTAAGAAAAGCATAAACATAACGCTGCTTATATGGATCGGCGTAGTGCTTGCGGCTTTCTTCATCCAGACAAAGACCGAGTTCTATGCCGTCGGCCTGTTTGCGGGAATTGCCATAGGATCGTCGCAGTCCTCGAGCCGGAGTCTGATGGCGTTCCTCACGCCGCCGGAGCACGCCGCGGAGTTCTTCGGATTCTACGACGGGATCGCCGGCAACGCTTCTGCGATCATGGGTCCGCTGACGTTCGGGGCAATTTCGAGCTTCACCGGAAGCCAGAGAATTGCCGTCCTTTCAGTGCTGATATTTTTCGTGCTCGGTCTTATATTCCTTCAACAGGTTAAAGTCCAATGGCAGAGCCGGACAATACCTGCCGCGGAGAATTAAAATGAAATTTCTGATGTTGGTTATGATGATGAGCGTAGCGTTCGGATCCGCAGGATACGTGAAAGTGGAAGTGAAACCTGCCACCCTCGAGGTCGAAAACGGCACGCCGGCTTCATTCGAATTGAGACTCAAGGCAGGCGACGGGATACATGTTAATGCCGTACCTCCGATAACCATCAAGACAACGACCGACGGGGCGGAGCTTTCGGTATCCGATCTTCCCAGGACCGGGGACTATCTCGACCTCGGTAGACCCATAAAAATTCAGTGCAAAGTCACCGGTCTTGAACCCGGCCTTCACCGCGTGGATTTTGTGCTCGGTTATACTTATTGTTCGGACAATGAAGGGTGGTGCCGCATGGGGAAGGATTCGACTTCAATCGAAATCAAAGTCAAGAAGTAGTTGAAGCCCGTCTACTTCATTTCGGACATACATCTCGGCGCTCCGTCACTGCGGCCCGATTACGAGGAGAAGAGAAGGATTGCACTGTTGAAATTCCTGGACATGGTGGAAGGAAGCGGAAGCCGCCTCGTGATCGTGGGAGATCTCTTCGACTTCTGGTTTGAATACAAGTCTGTAGTACCGAAAACATTCTTCTGGTTGTACGCGAAATTGAAAGAAGTCGCCGACCGCGGATTGACCGTCGATTACATAGCCGGAAACCACGACTTCTATCTCGGAGAATTTTTCTCGAAAGCCGTCGGTATCAGGGTTTCCCAGGACGGGTTCTCCGAGGAAATAAACGGCCGGAAATTTCTTGTGATTCATGGTGACGGACTCGCGGTGCATGACACCGGTTATCGGATGCTTAAGAAGATATTACGGAACCGTTTCGTCCGGTCGCTCATAAGGTGGGTTCATCCCGACATAGGGTTTTCAATGGCGAGGGTATTTTCAAAAAAGAGCAGGGAATACACGACTAACAAAGACTTCGGCGAAACGGACGACATGCGCCTCTTCGCCGAGAAGAAAATCGGAGAAGGCTACGACTTTGTCGTAATGGGTCACAACCACGTGCCGAGACTCGACCGCTTCGGAAAGGGAGTCTACATCAACCTGGGTGACTGGCTCGGCAATTTCACATACGGCATTTTCGACGGCAATGAGATGCAATTACAGAAATGGGAATTCGAAGGATGAAACGGCGTTATTCGAAGGAAGAGATGGACAGGTATTTCAACGACCCCGAATACCGGAAGTCCGCGCGGGGCAAGAAAGGCAACTCAAACAAGCAGAAAATTGCCCTCAAACTGGGGATTTGGAGCGCGGTGCTGGTCTTCGTCGTCGCGTACGGATTCTACGTGGTGAGCGGCCTCCCGTCGCTCGAGGAACTCGAGAACCCGAAACCGGAACTTGCTACAAGGGTGCTCTCTGCCGACGGGCAGGTTATTGACCAGTTCTACCTGAAGAACCGCGCCGTCGCGGACATTAAAGAAGTCCCGCACTACGTCGTCGATGCGCTTATCTCGACCGAAGACAAGAAGTTCTATTCGCACTGGGGGATAGACCCGATCCGTATCCTCAGCGCGCTGGCGATAGACGTCGTTCACATGAGAGTGAAAGAGGGGGCAAGTACGATAACGCAGCAGCTCGCGAGGAACCTGTACCTCAACCAGGATGTGACGCTGACGCGAAAAATCCGTGAGGCCATAACCGCCGTTCAGATCGAGAGGACCTACACGAAGCCGGAGATCCTCGCCATGTACCTTAACGACGTCTATTTCGGGAGAGGTGCGTACGGCGTTGAATCGGCCGCTCAACTCTACTTCGACGAATCCTCGTCCGATCTTACTCTCCCTCAGGCTGCGCTGCTCGTAGGGATGCTGAGATCGCCCGGAAGATACGATCCCATAGCTCATCCGACGCGTGCGGTTGCCATCAAAGATGTCGTATTGAAGAACATGCTGGATGACGGGAAACTTACAGAGGAGGCCTATGACTCGGCGAGGAAGGCTCCCCTCAATGTGAAGTACCACGGACCGTCTACGGGTCTGGCCCCGAGTTTCGTGGAGATGGTACGGCAGGACCTCGAAAGAAAGGCCGAGAAATACGGCTTCGATATTTACAGAGACGGGTTGACGGTCTATACCACGCTCGACTCCAGGATGCAGGCCTACGCAGACACCGCGGTGGACCAGCATATCAGGGAGTACCAGAAAATGTTCGATTCGAGGTGGGACTGGAGCAAGAATCAGGCAACGCTGTTGACGGCGGTAGACAAGTCGATAAAAGATCTTCCCGAATACAAAGATGCGACGTCCGACTCAGAACGGAACGCAATCTATCAGCGGCTTCAGGCCGATACATCGTTTGTGGACTCGGTGAAGAAGGCCGAGCAAACGGTGCAGGTCGGTTTCGTTTGCATAGATCCGAAAACGGGCTACATAAAAGCCATGGTCGGATCGTCGACGTACAGGCAATTCCGATACGGTCTCAACCACGTGACACAGATCGCAAGGCAGCCTGGTTCGGCATTCAAGCCGTTCGTTTACACGGTAGCGATCGACAACGGCTACGCCCCTTCGTTCAAATTGCTCAACCAGCCGGTTACGATCGTCATGCCTGATGGGACAAGGTGGTCTCCCAAGAATGCGGATGGTGAGTTCGGCGGGGAAGTAACGCTGCGAAACGCGCTGAAGTATTCCATCAACGTAGTTGCAGTGAGAGCGATACAGGAAATCGCGCCGGTGAGACAGGTGATCGATTATGCTCACCGCATGGGAATCAAGACTTACATTCCGCCGTTTGCCTCGATCGCGATGGGCACAAGTCTGGTCGTTCCGATACAGCTTGCTTCGGCTTTCGGAGTGTTCGCCAATGAGGGAATACTAACCAAGCCGATTGCCATACTCAGGATCGAGGACAAGAATGGGAACGTGATCGAAGAGAACCGCACCCAGTCGACCGAAGTGCTGAGCAAGCAGACGGCATACATCATGACCGACATGCTCCGCGGAGTGATCCAGGGGGGGACTGGTACGAGGGTCCGTAATTACTTTTATCTTGATTGCGCGGGCAAAACCGGGACGACCCAGGACTTTGGCGACGCATGGTTTGAAGGATACACACCCCAGCTTGTTGCAGGAGTGTGGGTCGGTTTCGACGACGACAGAGTGCATTTCACCGACTGGGACGGCCAGGGAGGAAGAGCGGCGGCTCCCATCTGGGGTATCTTCATGAGAGATGTCTACGACGATAAGTCGATCGGGCTTCCGATTACTTCGTTCATCCAGCCAGAGGGGGTGGTGACTGCCACGATCTGTGCTCAGACTGGGATGCTTGCGACAGAATTCTGCCCGGACAAGGTCTCGGAGATATTCAACGCGAAATATCTGCCGCAGGTTTGCAACGTCCATACGTCGCCTGCCACCGCCGGCAACCAGAAATCGAGCGGCAAGATAGGGTATTAGAAGGTCCCTCTGTACGCTCCGCCGTCGAACTGTATTGTCGACCCGGTCATATAGCTGTTCTTCTCGGAGCATAGAAAGGCGACAAGATTGCCGAACTCCTCCGGCGTCCCGAGTCTCCCGACGGGGATCTCCCTGACAATGTTCTGAAGCGCTTCTTCCTTTGTAATCCCAAGTTTGGCTGCCGTTTGTTCCATCAGATAGTCGACCCGCGTCGTCGAGACGTAATACGGCGCAATGTTGTTGACGAGCACGTTATCGGGTGCCAGGTCGCGTGAGACCGACTTTGCCAGCCCGATGATAGATCCGCGGACTGAGTTGGAAAGAAGCAGGTTATCGGCAGGCTGTTTCACGGTCAGCGAGACGATATTCACGATCCGCCCCCATTTCTGAGCCCGCATTAACGGCACTGCCTTTCGTATGAGCCGGACGGTGCTCATCAGGCTGAGCTCGACCGCGGCCAGCCATTGCTCGTCGTTGAAATCCGGGAACTTGCCGGCGGGAGGCCCGCCTGCGTTCGTGACCAGAATGTGAACAGTACCCATGCGTGAGACGACTTCGTCGAACAGCCGGCCGACATCCTCAGGCTTCGTAAGGTCGGCCTGAATTGCAAGCGGGGAACTGCCCGTAATTTTCTTAATCTCTTCGGCGGCGTCATGCAAGTTCTGTTTGTGTCTCCCGTTCAAGACTACATTTGCCCCTTCGGCTGCAAGGGCAGCGGCCGTAGCCTTTCCAAGTCCTTTGGTCGAAGCGGCCACAAGAGCCGTCTTATCCCTCAATCCCAGATCCATGTCGAACTCCCAGTGTTTTGTTATCGCTTCGGTGATTCCGACCCTTATCATCATCACTGCAATGGCGGCGAGTAATTGAGGCGCTACTTTGCTGAAAACCATCGAGCTCGCGGGTCCGAGCAAAGAAAGAATAGTTGATGAGATTCATATGCGAAGATATTCCCGGCGATCCTAAGTTGCAAGCGCAGGATAATCGGGAGATTCCTTGGAATTCTCTTAGAACTATCGGTTGTGTGTTTGTGATAGGGTAGATGGAGAAGCGCAATCTTTAGTGAAGGCGACGTAAGAGGTGAAACGAGGGAAGCCCCTTGAGACCGGGGCTTCCTCTCATTAAAACGTATCAGTTATTGGAATCGGGCGAGGGCGGGTTCGGAGGCTGCATCATGGGTCTCATGCTGTCACCCTTGGAATTCCACTGCATCATGCCGGGATGCCTCATCATTTGCATCCTGTTCATCATGCCGCCCATCTCGTGCATCCGGTTCATCCGCGCTCTGCGCTCGAACATCATCGGATGTTCAAGGACCCGCTTCCAGGTCTTCTGCTGCTCTGGTGTCAGGAGTTTGTTGACGGCGAACCAGGCATCAAGCTTATTTTGCTGCAGCTGGGCCCTGAGGTTTGCCATATCCTTTATCTTGGCGTTCAAGGCCTTCTGATCGGGTTTGTCAGCAGACGCGAGCGACTCGTAGTCGAGACGCGCGTGCTGGAGCCCGGCGCGGACGTCGATCTGCTTCTGCCTCAACTCGAACCAGACCTTCTTTGCATCGGTCTTCTGCTGGTCCGTAAGCTTTAGTGCAGAGAATAACACCGGGTGCCGTTCCATGGACATCGGTCCCCTCTGGGCGGCACGCTGCCCGAAAGCGACGCCACCGATCATCAGACAGCCGAGCACGACAACTAAGATCTTCGTTCTCATCTAATTTCTCCTTTTTTGTAAATCTATTCCTTTGACATAATCACACGGGGCGAGGTTTAAGACACTTTCGCCGGTCGCCTGAAAATCCCGTCGTATGACCTCAGGCATCCACCCCCGGGGAGCCGCTGTTGTTATCTTGCCTCACATTCTTTAATCTAGTTGGAACATCGTTGAAAAATGAACCGGCGGGCGACTGTCCGACAGAACGGAGGTCCTTCCTGAAGGGGGGAATAATATTGCCGGAATTGGTGCTGTGGACGGGAAACCGCGGTCGACGCGGGCAGAACGGTCAAGAGCTGGTTGTTGAATTGATACATCAATATTAACAGGAATTGTCGGTGTCAACGCTTGTCAGGGTTTCGTCATTATGGATTGCTTATTTCCTCATCTCAACCGCCGGGTTGGCGGCCTCAAACGGGAATCATGAGCTCATTGCTCTGAAGGGAGGGACAATGCGATTGGAAATAATATCGCCCTGTATAGTCAGGGTGACAGTATCGCCGGGGACCTCTTTCTCCGGCGCAGACAGCCTTACGGTCGTGCAACGGGACGACACGACAAAATGGCTGAGGAAAGAGAGCAGTACGCTCATTACGATATCGACCGATAGTCTCATAGTCCAGGTAAGCAGAAAGAACGGGGCGATTACGTTTCTGGATTCGCGGAAAAGGACGTTGCTCAAAGCGGGACGAATTGGCGCCTCGAATTTTTCAAGAGGCATGCTCGACGGTGAAGACATCACCAGTGTCAGACAGGATTTCACGCTCACTCGCGGCGAAGCATTGTACGGCCTGGGTCAGTTCGAGGACCCGATAATGAACTACAGGGGACACGACGTGCTCCTCGCCCAGGCCAACAGGACGGCAGTCAACCCGTTTCTCGTTTCGACGAATGGGTACGGGATACTGTGGAACAACTATTCTGAGTCGAGGTTCCACGACGGACCCGGAGGGACTTATTTCTGGTCGAAGGTGGCAGACCAGATCGACTACTACTTCGTCTACGGTCCGGGCGTCGATGCACAGATCCGGGGCTACAGGGAGTTGACGGGCGAGGCGCCGCTGTTCGGGAAGTGGGCCTACGGATACTGGCAGTGCAAAGAGAGATATAAGACCTCGACCGAGCTGATCGACGTTGTGAAGGAATACCGGAGAAGAGAAATTCCGTTGGACAACATTGTCCAGGACTGGCAATACTGGGGAGATATGGGGGAGTTCAGCGGAATGATCTGGGACTCTACGAGATATCCCCACCCTGCGGCGATGATAGACACTCTCCATAATCTCAACGCGCACCTCATGGTGTCTATCTGGCCGGCGTTCGGCAGCAAGTCGGAGATTTACCGGGAGATGGAGAGGGACAAATTCCTCTTCGATGAAGCGCATTGGTGCGGAGGCAAAGTTTACGATGCCTGGAATCCCTCAGCCAGGGACCTTTACTGGAAGTTTGTCCGCAAAGGCCTGTTTGACGTCGGGGTCGACGCGTTCTGGATGGACGGAACGGAACCGGAATTCAGGTGCACCGACGATAGATATATTACAGCTCTTTCTCTGGAAAAAGCCGGGAGAAATTTCCTCGGGACAAACGCAAGATACCTGAACACCTTTTCATTAGAGACAACGCGTGGAGTCTACGAGCACCAGAGAGAAGCCAGCCGCAAGAAGAGAGTCTTCATACTCACGCGGTCTGCATTCACAGGGCAGCAGCGCTTTGCCGCCGCCGCGTGGTCCGGCGATACTTTTGCCGGCTGGGATGCACTCAGAACTCAGGTCGCGGCGGGGATAAATTTCTGCATGTCGGGCTTGCCTTACTGGACGAACGATATCGGCGGTTTCATTACCGCGTTCAATTATCCTGATGGAGTGAAAGACGACGCGTACAAGGAGCTGTATGTCAGGTGGTTCGAGTTCGGCGCCTTCAACCCGATCTTCCGTTCGCACGGCACCAACACCCCGCGAGAAGTGTGGCAGTTCGGCGAGAAGGGTACCTGGGCGTATGACGCGCTCGTCAGGTTCGATGACCTGCGCTACCGGCTGATGCCATACATATATTCGCTTGCATGGAAGGTGACCAGCGACGGATACACAATCATGCGCGGTTTGCCGATGGACTTCCCGAAAGACAGAAAGACATACGGGATCGGAACGCAGTTCATGTTCGGACCTTCAATCATGGTATGTCCGGTCCTGAAACCGATGTATCATGCCGGTAGCTATAAAGGTATTAATATTACTCCCGACCATTTCTATTCTGCGGACGGGAAAGAACATGGTTTGCACCTAGATATTTATCGCGGGACTAATTTTGACAGCCTCATCCTTTCCAGAAAATTTGAGGCGGGCCAGATCAGCTGGACGGGGTGCCTGCCCGAAGGGCTCGATACTAGCTACAGCCTGAGAATGGACGGCAAGATCATGACCGAAGGAAAAGGGAAGTATGCTTTCTATGTCTTTACGGACGGGGGCGTGAGACTATGGATAAACGACAGGCTGCTTGTCGATCAGTGGGAGAACAAGGCGAATACCAGATTCGAGAAACAGATTTCGCTGGAAGCGCGGAAGAAATACCGGTTCAAGCTCGAGTACCGGGAATTCAAGCCCAACGCTGCCGGCCTGAAAATAAATTGGATCCCTCCGTACCGCGACGCTCACCCGCTCAAGACCGAAGTGTATCTTCCCCACACGAATAGATCCGCGAAAACATCAACGTGGTACGATTTCTGGACGGGGAAGAAACTCCAGGGAGGCGAGAACATACTGGTGAAGGCCCCGATCGATATGATACCTCTCTACGTACCTGCCGGCTCGATTATTCCGATGGGTCCTGTAGTGCAGTACACATCACAGGATCCGGCGGCACCGATCGAAGTCAGAATCTATCCGGGGAAAGACGGGAGCTTCAACCTTTACGAGGATGAGAACGATAATTACGACTATGAGCGAGGTGCTCACTCAGTTATCCCATTCGGATGGAACGACGAAGAGAGAACATTGACGATCGGCGAAAGGGAAGGGAGATTTCCGGGGATGGCTGAACGGAGAGTCTTTAATGTCGTGATTGTAGGTAAAAACCGCGGCAGCGGTGTCGGAGTGACTGATGTACCCGACGAAACGGTGGACTACACTGGCAAAGAGTTGAGGACCAACTTCTAATCCCGGAGAAGATCAAATGGATATTATACCGCATCTAAGGGAAGTGACCCGGATGAAGAAATCGGCGCTGATTCTCTCGCTGGTGTTATCACTGGCTCTACCATTCCCGGCTTCGGCACAGGTTGACCCGGCCCTGGTCCATCTCAACAACTACTCCTACTTCTATGGCCGTCAATACTACGTTCTTCGCAGCGGCCGCACCCAGATGTTCATTCAGTCGGATAAGGTCGACATGGGTCCGGCGTTCACGTACCTGCTCTTCGATGCGGAGAATGCGAGGCAGAGCGCGAGGAAGGACAGCGCCTGCAACTACACTCCCCGCAGCGGTTTCCAGACCAGCGCGCTTGAAGTCGTGATGGGAGGCTATCCGTTTGTCGCGGTCGGTCAGAACACCATGACCCGTTGGGTTCTCGAAGATGGCATTCCGAAGGTCGAGGCTGTGTGGTGGGCCGGCGGCATCCAGGTTACCGAAAAGATTTTCGCACTGGCAGGGATGAATGCCTTCGCAAGATCCGTAACGTTGCGCGGTGCACAGATCGTCGGAACGGAAAACGTCGAGCTGAGGCTTGGCCTACCGGAAGGAAAGATCGACACAGCGGGTGGCGGGATAATATACTCCGGGGAGAAGGGCAGGATTGCTGTCGCGGCGCGCGGCTTGCATGCGAGCGTCGACGGCAGCTATCTCGAGATTCCGGCCGTTGTCAAACCGCAAGGCGAGGAGACTTTCACGACTTATATCCTCGCGCAGGTACCGACCGGCGACCTCGATGCCTTCGCTAAGGAGGTGGGCGATGCCGGCGAATATACAGGTGAAGTTGCCGAAACACAGCAGAACTGGGCGAGACTGACCGCAATCAAAACTTCCGATACTGTTGTGCAACACCTTTTCGACAATGTACGATACACGCTGCCGGGCTGCGTATCGGACGTCGGGATAATGGATGCAGGCGTGTTCGAATACGGAGGCCAGTGGATACGCGATGCGTCCCACACGGCGTTAGGCCTCTTGCAGACGGGTCAGTTCAGGTTGACCCGGACGCTTCTATCTTACATGCTCGACAGCATGATTACCGCCAACGGAGCGACGATGATTTCGAGCAGTTATGAGAGACCCGAGAACGAGGAATTTGACCAGATGGGTGAACTCTGGGACGCGCTGAAAAACTATTATTACTGGACCGGTGACGCATCGCTCCTCAAGCAGAACGCCTCGAAACTGATCGCGATGACGAACCGTCCGCTCATACCCGAGTTCCGCGACTCGACCGGGATGGTCCACAACAAAAGGGAATATTGGGAAAGATTCCTTACCGACGGTTACGAACTTGCATACCAGGTCTGGGTGATCCAGGGACTGCGGGACGCGGTCGAGCTTGCCCCGGTCATCGGTGCGGAGAAGTATGTCCCGGCATGGCGGGCGGCAGCGGAGAAAATGTTGCATGCGATGCTGCACGACCCGAAGATGGCTCTCGTGCACGACGGCGCGCTCATCAAACGCCGTGCACTGGACGGCCAGATCGTCGACACGGTACGGTACAAGGGATACAAAGTCGATTCTCCCGCGCTGACAGAGTCCCTTCAACGCCTCCTGCCCGACGCTTCGATGGCACTCCCCATCGCGATGAGGATCGTCGATCCCGAGTCGCCGCTCGCTAGAAAGACGATCGATAACCTCCAGGCTCTGTGGGACAGCCGGTGGGCTTTCGGCGGTTACGACAGGTACAACACAAGCTCACAGCCCGACCAGCCCGGACCCTGGTCGTTTGCCACATGTTTTATCCTTCGCGCGGAGCAGGAAGCGGGTATGTACAAGCTCAGCCGGAGAACGCTTGAATGGCTGTACGATGTTCAAGGCGGTCATACCGGCGCCTATTTCGAGGAGATTCCCGTCAACCGTCACCAGGAATTCACCGACGGGATACTCCCCTGGCCGGTAGCGGAGGTCGCTCTCTTTGTCGTCAGGCATTGGCTCGGTGTGAATTTCCAAAATGGTCGTGTTGTCATCAGGCCTAACCTGTATCCGGGCACGGGAGCCGTCGACGCGAAGCTCCGGTTCCGGAAGGGGAGCATTGACCTGAAGATATCGGGCGCGGGGCGGATTAACCGTGCGCTTGTAAACGGTCGTGTGGTCAAACCGGGGAGCGACGGTTCGGTCGTGCTGCCGGCGGATTTTGACGGCGGGGCGGTCATCCTCGTGACTCGTTGAAGGACGGCCATGATTTCATTATCGGACTTTTTTTCCCATATTGTCGTGAGCGGCAAGCTTTGATTCGGATTGAGTAATTCGGTTTGGACACTAGTGCGGAGACAAAGCCTATGAGGAAGTTTTTTACGATTTCAGAAATGGGGTTGGGTTATATCGGCCTGACAGCTTTGGTTTTGTCCGTGTTCTTGCAACCGACCGCAAATGCGCAATCGCTTTCCAGGATAAACTATGCGAACAAGCAGGTGTTCTTGAGCGGCATCAATATCGCCTGGGTAAACTTTGCCAATGACCTCGGTCCCGGTGCCCCGAGTCTGGCCCAGTTCAGGAAGGAGTTTCAAACGGTCCGCGACAATGGCGGAAACGTACTGCGTTTCTGGCTGAACACCAACGGATCGCAGACTCCCGCGTTCGACGCAAACGGGTATGTGACCGGCCCCGGACCCGTCGCTATACAGAACCTGAGACAGATACTCGCCCTCGCTTATCAATACAGGGTCGGGCTGATCCTCTGCCTC
Organism: Candidatus Kryptoniota bacterium; assembly: GCA_024641705.1. Lineage (GTDB taxonomy): Bacteria > Bacteroidota > Ignavibacteria > Kryptoniales > JAKASW01 > JAKASW01. Next base: position 4,625 of record JAHECO010000052.1, on the reverse strand, counting down.
TGGTCGCACGACATGCTAAACACATCGGAGCTGAATTCGACACAGCTTGCACGAAACGATTCGCTTCTGACCGACACCTCATATACGATGGCGTACATAAGGAACGCACTGATACCGATGGTGGACTCGCTCAAAGGGAATCCCGCGATCGTAGCGTGGGAGATCTTCAATGAGCCCGAGGGAATCACTAACGAGTACGGCTGGTCTGGAAGACTTCAGGTCCCGATGGTCGATATAGTCAGATGCGTCAACCTGATGGCGGGAGCGATACACAGGACCGACACGAGTGCTCAAGTCACGAGCGGGGCAAACTCGTTTTGGACTCTGACTGATGTAAGTCCTCTCGCTGCTACCAAACTCTCCAATCTCAAGACGATCGAAAGCATATCTCCGGCCCAGATCGAGAGTATGACTAATAAATTCAATATGCAACACAGAACTGATTTTACGCCGGCTGCGTACTTCAGTTACCTGAAGGAAATGGCAACTGTGCCTGACACAAATTTCTACACCAATACGCGCCTGATTGCGGCAGGCGGGGACACCAGTGGTACATTGAATTTCTATTGCGTGCATTATTATTCGAGCGCTGGGAGCCAATTTAATCCGTTCACTCATCCTGCTTCTTACTGGCAGCTGGACAAACCCGTAGTCGTAGCTGAATTCTATATGGATTCGACCAACACCAATATGCCCAGTTCTTATATTTACTCCCTGTACTCCACGCTTTACTCACAAGGATATGCGGGTGCAATCGACTGGTCATGGACGGACTTTGCATCTGTAGGTCCGCAGTCGGCAACCCAAACCTGGTTGGCACTGCAGTATATGTGGAATCATTACAGGCAAGATGTTGATGTTTTCGGTGCAGACTGGCCTACCATTGCAATCACCAGCCCGGCCAACAATTCTTCGTTCCCCGACAGCACACAGCTTCCGCTAGCTGCAGCCGTGGTGGACTCTGGTTCCTCGAACATCACGGTAGAATTCCTGGCGGGCGACAGTCTTATCGGACAAGTGAGCGTGCCCGTCGACTCAAGCGGAGACATGCTCTATTTCACGTATGAATGGAGAAACATAACGATGGGAACCTACGTGGTCACTGCGATCGCAACGAACGGCGAAGGACAGCAGGGCTACTCAAACTCGGTGTCGTTCTCGGTAGGGCAACCGCCCATGACGAGGCTAGAAGCTGAAAAAGCCACGATCAGCGGATCAGGTATTGGCGTGAAGAGCGATCCCACTGCGAGCGGCGGTTATTTTCTGGACATCCAGACAAACAGTCCAAGCGCTACTGTGACCTGGAAATTCAAGAACGTGTTGGGCGCGGGAAATTATCCGATTTCATTCGGGTACAAGGACACCTACAGCACGGACAAGACGCAGTTCATAAGTGTCAACGGTGTCCCGGTCGACACAGTGACCTTCGGCATGACATCGACTTGGTCTGAAAGGTCAATCACCGTACCACTTGTACATGATACCAACACGGTCCAGATGCAAATGTCGTGGGGGTGGATGTACCTGGATTACCTGGCGGTGCCGACGGAAGTCGTGACTTCTGTAGTGTCATCCGGCAAAATTCCACTGAACTTCTCGCTGGAGCAGAATTACCCAAATCCGTTCAATCCGTCGACCAGGATCAACTTCTCGCTTCCATCCGTCCAGGAAGTCACGCTTACAGTGTACAATGTCCTCGGCCAGAAGGTCGAAGAGCTCGTGCACAGGAAGATGTCGCCCGGGAGTTATTCGGTAACATTCGATGGTTCAAGACTCAGCAGCGGAGTCTACTTCTACAGGCTCATTGCGGGGAGCTATGTGAAGACAAATAAGATGCTGCTGCTGAAGTAACGTACTTCTTGTTCTATTTGGAAGAGTCGCCCGGGACCGACCCGGTGAGCGCAGCCCCGCGCCGCAGGTTTGCGCTCATCGGGGAATACGGGCTCATGTCAACGCAGGGAGCTGAGGCATTTCATCAATCCGGTTAGCATGAATAGTCAGCCGTAAGCCGTCATTCGAAAATCTAGGGAGAACAGCAGATGAAATACGGTTTCTTCGACGATGCCGCCAGGGAATACGTTATTACAAATCCGCGCACACCATATCCGTGGATAAACTACCTTGGTAGCCAGGAATTCTTCACGATCATATCCAACACTGCCGGCGGATACAGTTTCTTCAAGGACGCAAGGCTGCGGAGGATTACGCGGTTCAGATACAACAACGTTCCCCTCGATTCGGGGGGAAAGTATTTTTACATAAAAGACGGTAACACAGTATGGTCTCCCGGTTGGAAGCCGGTAAAGACTGAGCTCGATGCCTACGAGTGTCGGCATGGCCTCGGTTATACGAAGGTAAAGGGAAGAAAGAACGGTCTCGAAGCCGAGGTCCTCTATTTCGTGCCGGTCGATTTTCGCGGAGAGGTCCAGAAACTGAAACTCAAAAACAGAGGCAGGTCCAAGAAGACATTCAAGATCTTTTCATTTGTCGAGTGGTGCCTCTGGAACGCGCTTGACGACATGACGAACTTCCAGCGCAACTTCTCCACCGGAGAAGTCGAGATTGCCGGCCTTCCTTCGCCCGCCGAAGCGGGCTCCGCGAAGGCGGGCTCGGTGATTTACCACAAGACTGAATACAAGGAGCGCCGCAACCATTACGCCTTCTATTCGGTCAATTCTCCCATCGCCGGTTTTGACACCGACCGGGAAACGTTCATCGGACTTTACAACGGGTTCGAGAGTCCTGACGTAGTCATGAAGGGGAAATCGCGCAACTCGGAAGCCCACGGCTGGTCGCCGATAGCATCTCATTGCCTCAACGTGACTCTCAAGCCCGGGCAAGAGAAGGAGTTCGTATTTCTTCTCGGTTACGTGGAAAATCCTGAGGAGGAGAAATTCGAATCGAAAGGAATCATCAACAAGAAGAAAGCGCTCGAGATGATCGACGCCGTCTCCACTCCTGCCAAAGTGGAGGGACTGTTTGATGAACTTCGCGGCTACTGGGATAATCTTCTCTCTATCTTCAGTCTCGAGAGCAAGGACGAGAAACTCAACCGGATGGTCAACATCTGGAATCAGTACCAATGCATGGTGACCTTCTGCATGTCGAGGAGCGCCTCATACTTTGAGTCGGGGATCGGGCGCGGGATGGGATTCCGCGATTCGAACCAGGACCTTATCGGATTCGTGCACCAGATACCGGAGAAAGCCAAGGAGAGGATCCTTGACATTGCCGCCACCCAGCTGGAAGACGGCGGGGCATATCATCAATATCAACCGCTCACCAAAAAGGGGAACAACGAGATCGGCGGAAATTTCAACGATGACCCGCTCTGGCTGATCCTCTCGACGTCTTCATACATAAAAGAAACGGGGGATTGGAGCATACTCAACGAGAAGGTACCTTTCGACAGCGACGTATCGAAAGCCCAGCCGCTGCTCGATCATCTCAGGCGTTCGTTCTATCACGTGGCAAACAACCTCGGTCCGCACAAGCTCCCGCTGATCGGCCGGGCCGACTGGAACGACTGTTTCAACCTGAACTGCTTCTCGAACAACCCGGACGAGCCGTTCCAGACGACCGAAAACCGCAAAGGCGGAACGGCCGAGTCGGTATTCATTGCCGGAATGTTCTTACTGTACGGCGGCGAGTATGCCAGGATTTTGCGCAGATTGAGAAAAGACGAAGAGGCCGAGGAAGCGGACCGGCATATCGGCGAGATGAAGAAGGCTCTCGACGCTGCCGGATGGGACGGTGAGTGGTTCCTTCGCGCGTACGACTTCTTCGGGAAGAAGGTCGGGAGTCACGAGAACGAGGAGGGAAAGATATTCATCGAACCTCAGGGGATGTGTATCATGGCAGGTGCCGGCGTCGATGACGGCCGTGCGAAGAAGGCGCTGCAATCCGTCAAAGAGCGCCTCGACTGCGAGTACGGCATCGTACTGAACAATCCTGCCTTCACGAAATACTACATCGAATACGGCGAGATATCGACATACCCTAAAGGATACAAGGAAAACGCCGGAATCTTCTGCCACAATAACCCGTGGATAATGATCGCCGAAACGATTGTCGGCAACGGAGACAGGGCTTTCGACTACTACAGGAAGATTGCGCCTGCATACCTGGAGGAGATCAGCGACCTGCACAAGATGGAGCCGTACGTTTATCCCCAGATGATCGCCGGGAAGGATGCTTACAAGCCGGGTGAAGCGAAGAACTCCTGGCTTTCGGGTACCGCATCGTGGACCTTTTACACGATAACGCAGTACATACTCGGCATAAGGCCCGACTACGACGGCCTGGTCGTCGATCCGTGCGTCCCGCGAACCTGGAACGGCTTCACGGTCACTCGCAAATTCCGCGGGACCACATACCGAATCGCCGTCCTGAATCCCGGCAGGGTGATGAAGGGAGTGAAGAGTCTGGCGGTCGACGGAAAACAACTGGCGGGCAATCTGATCCCCGTTTTTCCCTCAGGGACCGAACACAGAGTAGAAGTCACTCTAGGAGCCTGTCGGGATACTTAGGTTTTTAGTCTTCATATGGGGCCAAACTTTAAGTGCGAGACGCGGTTGGTTTGAAGTTGATACTTGTTTTGTTTCGATGACGTTAATGATCATGGG
>JAHECO010000082.1 GCA_024641705.1 Candidatus Kryptoniota bacterium | reverse complement strand
GTCCCTGTCCGTTCGTCGGTCCGGTCAGGTTAGCTTCCGGATCTACGCCCGTGTATTTCGTCCACAACTTCAGGTTGCGGCCGATCACGCTCAGCTGCAGGCTCTCAAGACCGATAGTCTTCAGCGGGAGAGTGTAAGAGAGGGACAATTCGCGGAGTCTTACGTAACTGCCGTCTTCAATGAACTGTTCAGACGGTCCGGTGAATCCGGAGCCGGGGCCGTCGTAGAAGTACGACTCGTCGACGACCACATTTCCACCGCCGAAGTTATGAATATAACCGCGGAATGAATATGTGCCGTCGGAGTTCTTGCGGAATGCCGCGCTTGAGGGCATCGTGACTCCCCAGTCATCTCCGTTCGCCATCTGGGCAACAGTATAACCATCATAGTTGAGTAGCTTTGGATCGGTAGCCTGTGCAACGCTGATGGTTGTCCACCAGTTCTGGTAACCGGCTTTTCCGAAGTAGGAAAGGGCACCCTTCGTTCCGTTCCACACCTGTCCTCCAACCTTCCAGTCGAAGGTGAAGCTGAGTGTGAAGCGCTGCAGGCGGAAGGTGTTGGTTATGCTGGCTCTGTACTTTGGATTCGGGTCGCCCAAAACACCCGGTGTGGCTGCGAGCTGTGGGAAGCCGCTTGCATCAAGATTCAGCTGACCATTGGCTTTCCGATCCCAACGAGTGCCGTACAACACGCCGACTTCCTGACCGAGTATAGCTTCAGAAGCAGGGTCTTCGAATCCAGCAAGGAACACATTGGAAACGCCGGCCAGATCGTAAACCAAGTTGTGGTTGGTCGACCAGTTGCCGACCGTCTGCCACGAGAAGGAGCCGAACCTCAGCCAGTCTACCGTCAACTGAGCTTCATAACCGACGTTGCTCAGCTTCGCGGCGTTCGAGTTGATGGCACCGAAGCCGGATGACGGCGCTACCTGCAGACCGAGAATAGCATTCTTCGTAAGGTCATGGTAAGTAGTCAGACTCATTGCAACACGGTCGTCAAGAAATTTCAGGTCCAGACCGAACTCGCTCTCGGTTGTCTTCTCGGGCCCAAGGCTCCCGTTTCCGAGTGTGTTAGAGATTACGACGCCACCACCATAGTACTGAAGCCCGATTCCGGGGCCCCAGCCGTTTCCAAAGATCGGATTGGCAATGACGTAAGTGTTGGTCGCGTAAGCGTTGGGCTGTACCGCGGCCATACCATATGCCGCTCTCAATTTTCCGTAGGTAAGTATCGAGTTATCCTTGAACAACGGAAGCTGCGTGAATTCCCACGCCACGCTGGCCGACGGATAGAAGAAGAGCGACGGAACGTCCGGGCCGTATGTGGATGAACTCTCGTCTCTTCCGGCGAAAGTGAAGAACAACTGCTTGTAGAAGTTCAGATTCAACTGACCATATAATGCAGCGTTCCTCGTTATAATCTTGGTCTCGCCGGGAGCAAAACTTCCCGCGTTATTGAGACTCGGCGGAGCTGTCGGTATGATGAAGGTAGTTCCGACAATACCTGTGTTGTCGTACTGAGTGTTGTCAAGATGAAAACCAACCAGCAGCGTCGACGTAAAGTCGTCAGAGAATGCGTGAGTGGCACGCCCCAGCAGATCGCTGTTGACCATGTACTGGGTGTTGACGTTGCGAATCACCTGCCCCTTCGGCTGCGACGCGTCGTAAGGCGCAAGGACCGTGTTGTCGCGGTCTGTAAGGTAATCGACGCCGGCTCTGTAGGTGAAGTTCAACCAGTCTGCCGCATCGTAAGAGATAGAGCCCGAACCCGTCAAATGATTCAGTGAGATGTTGGTCGGGTTCTGATAAACGGTAAAGAAGGGATTATCGTATCCCATTCCTCTCGTCGGGTCTCCGGCACCGTTCCTATATGTTCTCTGTACGCCGGGTGTGATTGCGCCGGTCGGAGAAACATAGTTCACAAGATACGGCATGTTATTGAAACCCGGAGGCGTACGATACGCGCCGAGCAGAAGGCCCGAAATGTTCGATCCCTGCTGGATGCGATCGGAGGAGCTGTTTGCATAAGACGCATTAAGATCAACCGTCAGGCCCTGGGCGAACGTCCGGGTGACAGAAGTTCTGATCGTAGTCCTGTTGTATGCCGAGTTCGCCTTCACGATACCGTTCTGTCCGAGGCGGTCGAGATCGAGGTAGAAATTCCCGGTCTGGTCACCACCCGTGATAGTCGCTCCGTATTCCTGAGAGATAGCCGGGCTGAAGAGTTCACCGGCATGATCGTAGATCGTCTTCGAGTTCTTCGCCGTGATCGGTGCATAGGCGTAGCTATATGACTTGGCGTCTGCAGCGCCCGAGCGGAGAGATATTTTGTCTCCCCAGCTCGTGGACATGTTCCAAAGATATGCGCCGTTTCCACCCTGGCCGTACTCGGTCTGCAACGGAAATTCTCTCAGCAGGTTGTCGACCTGGACGTTGCTGCGCAGCGAAACGTTGACCTTCTTGCCGGGGGTGAACGTTCCGGTCTTGGTGGTTACCACGATGACGCCGTTTGCGCCCTGCGATCCCCAGATAGCGGCCGCCGACGGTCCTTTGTAGATTTCGACCGAAGCGATGTCCTGCGGGTTGATGCTGTTCAATACCGACATTGAAGACACGCCGCCGACATTGTTGTAACCGATCGCGCTTCCGTTACTCGTATTAACGTTAAGATCGCCGATCGTTCCGCTTAATACCGGCTCGCCATCAACGACCACCAGAGGCTGGTTGTCGCCCTGCAGCGAACGGATACCGCGGAGAATTATTCTTGTCGCAGCACCCGGGTCGCCGCTCGTCTCCGTCGTGTACACGCCGGGAGCCTTCGCGGCCAAGTCGGTTATTACGTTGTTGGAACCCGAAAGTACCAGCGACTGTCCCGCAACCGATGACACTGCCGTGCCAACGTGTGCGCGGGATTCCTGCGTACCTATCGCAGTAACCACGACAGGGTTCGTCGTGTAACCGCTCGGGAGGAGTTCAAAATCCTTTGTCGTCGTCTGTCCGTCCGTAACCTGGACAACGACCGTTTCACTCTGGTAACCAATATATCTGGCAACCAGCTGATACCTTCCGGCAGGCACGCTCTCGATGGTATAGTCGCCGTTCACGTCGGCCGCTGCACCATGAGCCGTTCCTTCTACTACAATCGTTGCACCGGGCAGTGTTTCACCGGTCTGCTTGTCAGTAATCTTTCCCTTGATTGTGCCTGTCTGTGCAAACGCAGCACCGGCGGCAAAAGAAAGGAAACATAACGCAAGCAACGAAGCAAGCGGTAGTCTTTTCATTTGAATGCCTCCTTGCGATTTGTGATTTGTGTTCTCCTTCTCTTCATAATACCTCCTTGAGTATGGAATTGGTTAGTAGGTGAGAACAATGAATCTCTTTTGTCAACCAGCAAGTTGCCCCCTGTTGAGTTGACAATCGGTCCAATCACAGGATAGGTATGCACGTTTCCCCTTCCCTCCGTTTTGCGGGAGGTACAGAAACTGAGGAAGGTTCATATGCAGCTCATCAACCGACATTATTTGCTTCTAAGGCGTCTGGGAATATGAAGACGGGTAATTGTGAGGAGAACCAGCGATCGTGGATCCCGATGCAACTTCAGTTCGAAGCGGATTAAAGTCCTTCGGCAACATCATGTTTAGGAACCTGTTCAGCTGATGCAGTCGAAGGATTTCCGCGGAGAGAAAAGGCATGTTTGACTTTCAGACGCTCTCTTCAAACCGGAGTGCAAATGATCGAAGTTCTTCTGCGACTCAAACGCCAAGACTATTCCTATTTCACTTTAGTTAATAGAAGGTTTTGGTTGGGAGGGATGGAGGACAGGCCGCGACTCGGCGACAGGGCAGAAAATCGATTCGAATTCAGGTCCTTCTGTAGCTCCACAGCCAGCATAAAATTCGATGAAATATAAGCTGCCCCGTTTGCTTTGTCAAGCGAAAAGAGGGGACAAAATCGGTCGAACATTACATTTTTACCGATTGTCGCGCCGCACACACCCCTAAAAAATCCCGTGCCGCCAATCGGCGGCACGGGAGCCTGGGCTACTCAGAACCCTTTCGAAGAACGATACTTTACGGAAGCATCGGATCCGCGACGCTGTTGACTGTTGTCTTCGTGAACAAATCACTTGCCCCCTGGACTGGAGTGTGCGGGTTCGCAGTTACTTCGTTTGTCGGGTAGAAGAACCGCTGCGGGAACTGCGTCCCGTTCGTCGGCGTCAGAGTGGTGGTCGTCGTACCCGATGTGTACTTGATGTCATAGTTGATTCTCCGCAGGAAATTGAAAGCCTCTACCTGCGGGAACAATGACATGTACTCAACGTTGAAGATCGTCTGCAACAGCGCACTCTGCGTGGCGACCGCGGGATCGGCGGCTGCGTATGCTGCCGTTGAATCACCAAACGCGGTGTTGTTATAAGCGATCGCGTAGTTCAGGTATGTCCGCGCATTTGGCAAATCGTTCTCCCGGGCATATGCCTCGGCGATCAACAGGTTTGCCTCGGAGGCCCTGAATACCGGGAACTCGGTCGTCGGACCGAATCCTGCACCGTCGTTATAATTCAGATCCTGGCCGCCTCCGGTGGTATCGAAGTAGAAGTTCATCTGAGATCCCATCCCGTATGCTTCGAGCATCGGAATCAGAAAACTCTTACTCGCACCGACGTAGCCGCTTCTGTCATACACACCGAACGAGTACCAGAGGTTCATATCGCCGTTGTAGACTCCCCCGGTATGCAGGAACATCATATCCTGCGATCCGTCGGTGGCGACAATCCCCAGCTTAGCCCAGTTAATCACATTGTTGAGATCGGCAGTGGCATACGTGCTGTGGCGAGCGACGTGCATGGCGTACCTTGCTTTGGCAGTATACGCTGCCGCGATCCAGATGTCTGCGCTTCCCGCCGAAGAGAAAATGTCGGCCTGCAGCTTCGCCTTGTTGGCGTTCAGCAGCGCGATGCCCGTGTCGAGCGTCGCCTGAACCGCCGCGTAGACCGTAAGCTGCGCATCGTACTTCGGCGTCGTAGTCACGCTGGGCTTCAAAGCCTCCGAGTAAGGAACGTCGCCCCAGAGAGCAGTGACCATGCCCATCTGGATCCCTTCAAGGATCTTCGCCGCGCCTTCGAGGTTCTTCTGTCCATTGGCAGCCGCCTCCGCCTGCGTCAAACGCAGGTTATGCATCACGTTGGTATAGGCCGTCAGCCAGTCATTTGCGACGTCCTGGGCGGATGTCTGATAAGTGTAATAGCCCTGGAACTGTCTGTCAGTACCGGTGGCTCCCTGCGACCACAACGACGCGAGCTGCGAGGGGAAACCTTCCATGAATTCATCGAAGGCTCCCTCAGAGCCGGTAAATAGTTGCGGAGCAGGTGCACTCGTTGCGCCATACGGGCTCGTGGAGTAACCCTTGGTGAACGACTTACAACCCACAAGGACTACGCCAAAGACCGCCAGTATCGCGACGTATTTTAAAGTCTTCTTCATATTGCTCCCTTTCTTAGTAATTCACCGCGATTGAGAATATCCAAGTCCTGACGCTTGGGTTGTTGAAGTAGTCAAGTCCCTGTCCGTTCGTCGGTCCGGTCAGGTTAGCTTCCGGATCTACGCCCGTGTATTTCGTCCACAACTTCAGGTTGCGGCCGATCACGCTCAGCTGCAGACTCTCCAGCCCGATAGTCTTCAGCGGAAGAGTGTAAGAGAGGGACAATTCGCGGAGTCTTACATAGCTGCCGTCTTCAACGAACTGCTCAGCCGGTCCGGTGAATCCGGAGCCTGGGCCATCATAGTAGTACGACTCGTCGACGATCACATTTCCACCACCGAAGTTATGAACATAACCGCGGAAGGAATATGTACCGTCAGAATTCCTTCGGAAAGCTCCACTTGACGGCATCGTGACTTCCCAGTCTTCTCCGTTCGCCATCTGGGCCACTGTGTAGCCATCATAGTTGAGCAGAGTGGGATCGGTAGCCTGTGCAGCACTGATGGTTGACCACCAGTTCTGATTTGCGGCCTTTCCAAAGTAGGAAATGGCTCCCTTCGTACCGTTCCAGACATCTCCTCCGACCTTCCAGTCGAAAGTGAAGCTGAGCGTGAAGCGCTGCAGACGGAAGGTGTTGATTACGCTCGCCCTGTACTTCGGATTCGGATTGCCGATGAGACCCGGGGTTGCGGCATCGCCGACCGGGAATCCGTATGCATCGAGAGCGATCTTGCCATTAGCATCGCGCTCCAGC
>JAHECO010000081.1 GCA_024641705.1 Candidatus Kryptoniota bacterium | reverse complement strand
TGTGGATTCCGCCCGCAATCACGTACAGAGAACCGATCAGCGCGATGAAGCTGACGTACTCGAACCCTGATTCGACGAGAGGCGAAGGTTTCCTCAGGACAAAGAGATAGTACATAACCGTCACGAGCCCCAATCCCACCGAAACCAGCGGATAAAACCTTTCCCACCAGTGTTTCTTCACCAGCGGAAGCACCGCTATCGAGGCAAGCAGAAGGAAGAACGGGGTCGCCGGCCAGATCGAGATATCAGCGCCGCTCATCTGCCCCCCTCCGCATAACGCCAGATCGGTCACGGGCCTCTATTGTGAGAATTGAATCCGTCCGGTGCACTGTCAGATGCGCTCCTCAGCACGCCGGTCCAGCCGCTTCACAAAAGAAAAGCCGTAACCGAGCAGAACGCCCGCGGAAACCAGCCATTGGATATTTCCCTCGAAGAACATCGGGCAGAGGACCTGGACTCCCACGAGCACGACGAGCAAAACTGCGACGCGGCTCATTGAACCCGGCATCAGGCCCCAACCGCCCCGGAGTTTTCCCTTGTCGCCCAGTTTCTTGTTGCGCGCGAGGGCGGAATTCTGAACCGTGCCGAAGAGAAACCCGATCGCCCCGCCGGTGGCGAGAGCTGCGACCGAAGTGAGCAACGATATCACTGCGTTATTCATTCTCGAATCCTTTCTATCTCTTTAAGTGGCAGGCTGCGTGGAGAACGGATTCTCCCACGCAGCCGGCACCACTCATGACCTATGATTTTTTGGGATGCGTCGTCTCAGCGAATTTGTCCATGCTGAAACCGTTGTAACCCAGGACGCCCATTTCAGGGATATCCAGACCTTCGATCTCCACATCGCGCGCGACGCGGTTTCCAACGATGGCATCGGCGATCTTATAAACAATATACGCAAGGACCGAAAGTGTTATGAAGCATGTAACGACACCGATCAGCTCGGCCCAGAACTGGCCGAGGCCGCCGCCGTAGAACAGGCCCTTGACCGTCCCGGCCACGCCGTTCCAACCGTCGCCGTAAGTCCCGTCGGCAAACAGACCTATCGACAAGCATCCCCATGCACCGTTCACACCGTGGACGGAGATCGCGCCGACAGGGTCGTCGATCTTTCTGCGGTCAAAGAAGAACACCGACTCGACGACCAGGACTCCTGCGATCAAGCCTATAATGGATGCGCCGCCCGCGCTGACGAACGCGGAGGGACCGGTTATCGCCACGAGGCCTGCCAGCATGCCGTTGGCCATCATGGAGGGATCTGGCTTCTTTGTCCTGAACCACCACATCCACAGCGTCGCCGCCGTTGCGCCGGTTGCGCTTGCAAGCATCGTGTTGACGGCCACGACGCTTATGCGCAGGTCCGTTCCGGCCAGCGTCGATCCGGGATTGAATCCGAACCAGCCGAAGGCGAGTATGAAAGTGCCGATAATTGCCATCGGGATGCTGTGAGGCTGGACGGGATTGATGCTCCCGTCTTCGTTATACTTTCCGTACCGAGGACCGATCAACCAGGCGAAGATCAGACCTATCACACCACCCTGCATATGGACGACCGATGAACCGGCGAAATCGACATAGCCGTTGCCAAGGCCGAAATTCGTGCCGAGCTGCGAGAGCCACCCGCCTCCCCATACCCAGTTTCCGAAGATCGGATACATCAGGGTACCGATGAAGGCGCCGTAAATCATGAACGCGGAAAATTTCCAGCGCTCTGCCGCGGCCCCGGTGGGAATGGTCGCCGTCGTGTCCATGAACACCATCTGGAAGAGGAACAGCGCGAAGGCAGCCACGTCGTACCCCTTACCTTGCAGCAGGAATCCGCTCCAGCCGAGGATTCCAAAAGATTTCCCGAACAGGTTAAGTGTGAGCTCGTGGCTAAGGCCCGAGTATCCGCCCATGGTGCCGATAGCACCTATGCCGCCGAACATGAAGGCAAAGCCGCAGAGATAGAATCCGAGCATTCCCATCGGGTATATCATGAAATTCATGGCCATAGTATGCGCCACGCTTTTGGCGCGCGTAAGGCCCGCCTCCACCATCGCAAATCCCGCCTGCATGAACATGACGAGAAATCCGGTCATCAGTGTCCAGACAAAGTTGATCGCTACATGGTTGTGGCCAACCGCGTCGCCCAATTCCTGGAATGTCGGCGCACCCGGTTTCGCCGCCGGTACGTCCACAATAGTCCCGGTCTTTGTCCCCCCGGGATCGGGTTGGTCCGACGCGTACGCAAGCGAGGAAACAGCGCCGAAAGTCATCGCAAACGCGCACGTCCACACCAAAAACTTGCTCCTGAAGAATGACATCATTTAGGATCTCCTCAAATTGTTTGTGTTATATGAAAATGGAGTTGTTCAGAAAGTAGCCACGGCGCCGATCAGGAAAGTCGGCTGCGATGTTTTCGTAAGTGTTCCTTCACTCGAAATGAAGGCCGGGCCGTTGGCGAAATCGTTGCGGAACTCGCCGCGCAGGACAAGATTTGCGAAGAGGTCGTACTCGTACGTCAACGTTATCTCTTTGAAGGTGGCTTTCGCGAATCCAGCGCCCGTCGTGTACCCGTAAGGGTCGTAGTATACCTCACCGCGCAGGGCTACATCAGATTTTGCGCTCAGCGAATATTTCCCGTAGACGGCTACTCCCTTCCAGGAATCGAGAAATCCGGACACCCGCTCCTCGCCGTAGTCGGCGTTGAGAGCGACGGAGAGATCGGGGCCGAGCTGCTCCGTCAGAATGAAGTCAAGGACGTTCTTCTTGCCGTACTGAGTTCCTAAGGCCTGCTCAAACCCGCTTATGCCGTTGAGCACCAGGTCGGTCGAGGAAGTGGGCGCGTAGTTCAGCGTCAAGCCGAGCGTCTTCGACTTGTTGTTGTCGACAACCTCGTTCCATCCGTTCAAGATGTGGAGGGTTGCAGTGAAATTGGAGGCGAACGGATAGGTTATACGCATCCCCATGTGGTAGAAAGGTATGGCGTACGCAAAAAGGAAGGAACGCGTATAGTTCCAGTTGCCGTTCGATTCGATTACTTCGTATCCCATATGAGTTACGAACTTTCCCAGGTCCACCGTAAGGCCGGATCCGATGGGGAGGACAGCCGTCAGGTATGCCTGCTCCACATTGGAAAGCGTGCTGAAGGAGTTGCCGCCGAACGGCGCTATTCCCTGCACGAGGTCGTTAGTCGTGCCGAACGCCATGTCGATTCTGAAGCCGACCGGGGAGGCCTGCTTCTGCAGCGTGACCTTCGCCAGGCTCAGGCCGAACTGGTTGTCGTAGACGTCGAAGTTCCTCATCTGGTTCGTCTGCGTCAGAGGGTCGTTGAAGTTCTTGCTGTAGTAGACATCGACCATCCCGCTCCACGAGATCGATGAGGCTGCCGTTGAATCGGCAGCGAATGCGTCCGCCGAGCAAAACACCGCGGCGGCGACTAATGCGACGGTATATATTTTTGTTATCATGTGTGCTCCGGTTTCGTTAATAAGACATTTCATAACGCGCTCTCGCCGGACTCCTCGGTCCTGACGCGTATCGTTTCTTCTATCGGGGACACGAAGATCTTGCCGTCTCCCACCTCGCCGGTCTTAGCAGTCTTGATGATGACGGCGATTATTTTCTGGGCCTGTTCATCCGGAGCGACAACCTCGAGTTTTATTTTCGGGACGAAGTTAATCTCATACTCGGAACCGCGGTAGGTTTCCGTATGACCCTTCTGCCTTCCGATTCCTTTTACCTCGGTGATTGTCATTCCGTTGACGCCGATTTCATGGAGTGCCTCGCGGACATCCTCCATCTTGTGAGGTCTTACTATCGCCTCGATTTTTTTCATCCTTTTCTCCTCTGTTGTGGTTAGGTTTACTTGAATTTGGAATCAACTTGTCTTGAAATTTGCTATCGGAGCGTAGCGGATTCGTGCCGGATCAGCTGAAATCGTCGAGCAGTCCTACGGGGTCAAGGGGCACGATGCGCTCAATCGAAGTCAGAGAAGATTTGCTGCCGTCGGGACCGGCTCCGGTGATGCCCAGGAGAGTCAGGATCACCCTGTCCGTCAAATGATCCGGAACCACAAGGCCCACCTTGGCCATGCCCTTACGTTCCCCCGGACCTGCAGACTGCGCGAGAGACCATCCCCGATTCGTGCCGCCGCCTTCCGCCCCCGCTTCGGAAAGCCTGAGGGTCCGCACTCCAATTGCACGGAGCGCCTCCCTTATTTCCCCTACCTCTTCATTTTGGACCAATGCTTCTATTTTCCTCATTGTTCGCCTATTTTAGTCTCTGGTTAAATATTATTTAGAAATCAGCAACGATTGCTATGGATACTTAGCTCATTAAGCACTTGGCTCTAATTAATTAAGTATAATGCGGATAATTTGTCAAGTAAATTAAGCGAAAGTTCCCGAGAGGCTAACAGATTAATCTTTGTACGGACAACCTGAAGAAGACTGCGGACCTCGCGTCCCTTCATGACTCGAGCGCTTGCCGTCAGGGAGTTCACCCTGAACGGACTGGCCGAGTGGAGAGAACTCGACGGATTGCCCGGCCCCGTCCGTTGGAGGAGGTTCATCCTCGGATGGGTCACCGCTTGAGAGAGGCCGACAGACTGGGGTCCACCGGCACCTCCGGCACATATCATGGTACGTTTCCTATCGGAGGAGAATCACTGCAGGAAAGCTCACTTGCAGAGATTTGGCCGAAGTAGTAAGAACTCCGCGTGCGGAGGATACTGCGGTGTGATTGAATGTCAATCGAACGGGACTTAAATTTAATTCAATTCTGGATGAGGCATTCACATCTGCTATCTATAAATGAATATGGGATTTGATTTAGAGACGACGGAAAATACTGGCAGCGTTTCATTCCGCATCCTCGTATACGATGACGAGGATGCGATCTCTTCTATGAAGAGGATGCTGCACCACTATCCGTTCGGTGTGGACTCGCGGCGAACTCTTCCGGAGGCGTTGAATGCTCTGAAGGCTTCCGACTTCGACGTGGTGATCTCCGGTCTGAGAATGGGCGATTACAGCGGGTTGGAGCTGATGCGGGAGGCGGAAAAACTTCGGCCCTCTGCCACCCGCATCCTGGTAAGCGGGTTCCAGGACGAACTCGTCATTGCCGCGGCGCTTGAGGGCGGCATCATAAACCACTTCGTCCGAAAGCCGTGGGACAACAGGGTGTTCATCGACCTTCTGATGAATACGTACGAACGTCATACGTCATCGAAGAAGGTCGACTACGAAGACATCTTGGGAGAGTTCGGCAGCCTCCCGTCGCCGCCGCGGATGCAAGCCAGGCTGCACGAGATCCTCAGCAAACCCGAGATTACCATATCCAAGCTCGTCGATGAAATCGAAATGAACCCATCGATGGTGGCACGCCTTCTGAGGATAGCGAACTCCGTTCACATCGGCATCAGGAAGAGAATCGTGAGCGTCCGCGAAGCTGTTCTTTTCGTGGGGACCGAGTACGTGGCATCCCTCGTCGCGGCACTGGAAGCTTTCGGTTTATATTCAGCCAACGTTCGCCGCGAACACATCGACCTGATCGAGAAACTGGAGATAGCTGCAACAAGACGGGCGATGATCGCCAGGGATATTAGTTGGAAATGGCCGGGCTTCGAACACAGGTACGCGGCCTACCTGGTTTCATTGCTCCAGGATATCGGAATTTATGCCAGAATATGTTTCATGTCGGACAAGTACAACGAATTCCTCGAACTGAAGCGGGAGACGGGGCTTCCCTCGCGGGAGATCGAAATGAGAGTCTTCGGCGCGAACACTCACGAGAAGGTGAGCGCGGCAATCCTCGAGCGATGGAATTTCCCACCCGAGGTCGTTGAAACTGTCAGAACCCACCATACCGTCGAAGCGGAAAGCGACATCGTCAGGATCACGCAGCTGGCAACCCTTCTCGGAGACCCTGCGGACGACTACCCGCATGACGAGAGTCTTAACGGGATTCTCGATGAATGGCGAAAAAAGCTCGGGCTCGTAAACCGCGAGAAGCGCCTGGGCGACACGCGATGAATTGAGCATCTCCGTCACCGAACGGTTTCCCTGCCGGCATGTTTGCAACGAGTCCGGATGCGCTACAGACCGGCTCGCTCCCAGAAAATCACTCCATCCATTTCAAAAAGTCCTGCTTCCATCAGTCCAGCAGGAGTGATCTCTCGTTCTCCTTGCTGAAGAACTGAGCGCGCGTAGTGTCGAAGTACATCTTGAGCTCCGTCCCGGGCTTCGGATCGACCGACGCAGTCACCCTCGCCACT
>JAHECO010000080.1 GCA_024641705.1 Candidatus Kryptoniota bacterium | reverse complement strand
CGCTGCAACTTCTCTGTGTCCATCGATTTCCTTGGCCAATGATTCCAGTTCTCCGACAATTGTCTTACAGACGCGTTCTGTTTCACGGAATGTTTCGATGCTCATCGAGTTACCCAGATGAAATGCACGCATGGCCTCTGCAAGCTTTGCAATAATATCTTGAGTCTCACTTTCCGCGTGTTGTGTCACTGTTTCGATTGAGTGAGCTTTGGTCAGATCGCTGGACACCACCACCATCTGCGACATTTGCGCGGCCACTTCATGGATCTGGACACGTGCGTCTATAGAAAGATGCTGGATGGATTCCGCAATGACGCCAAGTCCTGCGCCCTCGCTCCCCATCTTCGCGGCTTTCACGCGGGAATTGAGCGCCAACAATTCAATCTCCGAGCCAACATCAGCCATTTCATCCATGAAGGATTTCATCTTTCGAATGTTCTCGTTAATCAGTCCAAGCGAGGAGGTGAACTCGATGACGGCATCCTGATCCTTGGCCATAGTGGCGTTAACGGTTTCAAGCCCGCGTTGCACGTAGTTCAAAAAGATGTTTCCGGAATCTCTTGCAAAGTTCGTCATTCGCTCCGATTCGGAAACCATCATCGTAACTGCATTGGACAGATCGCCGAGCGCCGCAGCAATTGAAAGAACAGCTTCTTCGAATTCCTTCCCGACACGCTTAAGGTGAGCGACCTGAATTTCGCAGATGGGAACGACCTCCAGGACGGAATCCTGTCGCTGGATACTCTGCAGCGCTTCAATGATATGATCGATCTGCTGCCGGGTGATGTCATGATACTGAACTGACTGCACAACAGTGTGAACACAGCGGAGAGCGTCTTCTGACTTCCGGGAAATACCCGAGGCCGTCTGCTGACCCATATCACGCTTCTGGTCCAGAACGTTCAAATTCGACTGCATATCGCTGGAGATACCCTCGCTGATTTCACCATGTTCTCCGATAACACCTACCAAATTCCCGACGCTGAACGCGATGACTTCGCCGACCCTTTCGATACTTTTGTGAACCTCCTTTGCCTTTGGAGTGATTTGTTCTCCCAACAAAGACACCTCTTCCGCCAAATTGACAAAACCGAGCCCATCTTCGCCGATCCGTGCCGCTTCGATTCGCGCGGTAATCCCCATCATCCGAAGGCGCGACACGAGCCGGTCGAATTGTTTAAGTGATTCAGGCAAAGAAGAAAGCGGGGATTCAAGGCGGCGCAATTGATCGACGGCTTGAAGCCAAAAATCATTAAAAGAATTCAACTGTTTAACGGACCGCTCAGACATACGCTGCAATTCGCTGAGTGAACTGGTTCCGCCTTCGGCGGAAGAGTCGTTCAGCAATCCGGCTAATCTCTCAGAAACGTTCTGAGTGCTGAGGTGAATCTTGCGCAACCGTGATCCGACTAAGAGAAACCCATCCTCGCTCGTCTGCATGATAGCTCTTAGCAGTTCTATGTGCCGTTCGATTTCTCCGATCCAATCGACCAATGTTCCTGCTGGACCTGAATCTGTGCCCGCGCAGGAATCCGCGTTCGTTGACAAGGATCTCACCTTCCTTTATGCTTGCAGCTGGTTTTGGATTCAAAGCTGCAGCAACGCCTCCAATGTTTGACAATGGACCGTCTTGATTCTTGACAGTAATCGCCGTCTATCATTTCATAGCCATGAGCATTCAGTTATACCGTGCGCCTGCAAGAACGCCGAGTCATGTGTATCCAGTGTTTCCGGTCCATTTCATGTCTTTTCAGCCCGAAGTACATGCAATGTGGTACTCGGGGGATCATTGCCCGATATCGGTGGAATGAGATAATTGCATTCGCCTCTTCCATGTCTTCCCTCTTTCCTCAATTGTCTACTCTTCTTTCAAAGGCTGCAAAGAGGGCTGATGGCACAGAGTGAAACGAAGCCCGACCGGATGAGCAATAGTATTTCAAGGACTCTGGGTGATCGAATGGACCAGAGGGTCTGGCCCGTTCTTCCCTGAAAGCTCCGCGCGAGCAGGTCCTTCGACTAACGGGAGGAATGAACCTGCCATAAGTTGACAATGCGCCCACTAATGACTTCCAGGGTTCACCGTTTATATAATGGATATCGGAGTGAAGCTCCGCGTCCGAACCAATTCTTGACGAACGGCTCCAAAAGGCCAAGCAGCGGCCTATTATTTACTCAAACGGTCAGAGTTGGGAAAAATTGAAGCGGATTAGAGCAGGTAGGCTTTCAAAAGAAATGCAGAGAAAGAATTGATGCGAATCGGGATTGCCGCATGGCCTGCCCAGCCATCTACGCCCCCAACCTTTCCCTTATTCTTCTGAAGTACCTTCTGCTTATAACGAGCCTGTCATCGTGATGCTTCAGCAGAATCACGTACGAATTCTTGAACCACTTTTCCATTTTTTCAATTCGCGAAATATTAACGACAGTGGATCTATTTATTCCCATGAACAGAGTGTCCGGCAGAACGGCGAGCCATTTCTTGAGAGGTCTGCGCACCGTCAGGTTTAATCCCGTATGAAGAGATACCATCGAATTCCCCCCCCTCGCTTTAATCAGCAGAATGTCACTGACTTTGATAAGCTCCTGTCTCTTGTCAACCTTTACCATAACCGTATCATTCTGTATCCGTTTCCCCTTGTTATCAGCGCGGTTGACCGACTTTTGGGAGGCACACTTAATGGCATCGAACCTGTTCAATCTTGTTGCGACTGCCATTGATAGATCCGCAAGTTCGACCGGCTTTGTAAGAAAATCGTCTGCGCCGAGTTCCATCCCGGTTCTGACATCGGCAGAAGAAGAGCCTGGCGCGATGAATATCAGCGGAATCCGATCTAGACTCTTGTCTGCTCTCAAATGCCGTATCACACCGTAGCCATCGATTCTTGACGATGTGATGTCACAGATAATAAGATCGGCGGCTTCCCTTTTTGCAATCGGCACACACTTTGCGCCACCTGGAGCGGAGAGCACCAGATAACCCTCCGCTTCAAGGATTTCTTCCATCGAGGACTGAAGCATCTTATCTTCAGCAATTACCAGTACTTTCTTCATCCTTTAGTCCTCCGTTCAGCAACCATTCAAGCATTGCTGCGTTCGAATGTTCCGAGTCCCGTCGTGGGTTCCTTCCTTTTTCCACGTGCTGAACTGCGTCTCCCTTTAGGAACGTACTCCCTTCTGGCATAGTGTGTTGTTCATGCCGAGTGTGAACCGTCGGATCGAAACCCTGATCGTTCCCAATGCCGTCGGGATAGTCCCTCTCGTCGAGCAGCGTCTCCGCGCGGAAGGTAGTCGCGATTTTGTTCACACATAATCTGCCTTATGTGTCCAGTCAACCGGATACAGCCGAGGCGTTCCTCTTGAAAATGTTAATTCGCATTGGTCACTAATCCTTCAAGGCTCTGATTTGAGTTTCTTATCGTTCCGCAGGAGGTCTATCCTGCCTGGCCTGCATGCAACTCGAGTCTGCAAGCTCCCTAATTTTCACAATCTTTTCCGCGAGCAGGCTGAACGGGAACGGCTTGAGCAGAACCTCGCAGCCGCTGTCCCGGAGAAAAGCGTGAGCCTGCTCCGATGCGGTGTCGCCGCTTATAAAGATGAACCTTCCTTTATATACAGGGTATCTCGAGATACATCTCTGATAGAACTCCCTGCCGTCCATCCCCGGCATCCTCAGATCGGAAATTATGATGCCGAATCCGTCGTTCTCCAGTATACGAAGCGCTTCTTTTCCGTCGGCGGCCGTTTCGACGGCGCAGCCGTATCCCTCGAGAGACTCCTTCATCAGGGCACCCATGGCCGGCTCGTCCTCGACCACGAGTATACGGCAGTTCGTCAGCCGTTCCACACGCCCTGGTGCTAATCCGGTTTCCCGGCTGCTCAAGACATCACGAACTGGTATCTCGACCGTGAAGATGGAGCCCTTGCCGGGGAGACTCTGTACAGAGATTTCCCCACCGTGCTGCTTGATGATTCCATAGCACAGGCTCAATCCAAGGCCTGTGCCCTTTCCAACAGGTTTCGTTGTGAAGAACGGTTCGAAAATCTTGGGCAGTATTTCGGGAGCGATCCCTTCGCCATCATCGGCCACGGTGACAACCACTGATCCTTCCTCCTGAAAAGTGGAGATGACCAGCTTGCCGCGTCCCTTTCCTTCCATCGAGTGAATTGCATTCGTGACCAGATTGAGGAAGACCTCCTGCAACTGTTGGAAGTCCGCCATAGTAGCGGGGAGCGCCTCGTCTAAGTTCAGGCTAAGGATTAAGTTATTTGCCAGAAACTGGGGATGAGCAAGGTCACAGACGCTTCGGACAACCTCATTCAAGTTTATCTTCTCGAATCTTACTTCCTTCTTCCTGGCAAATGTGAGGAGGTTTTTTACTATCCCCGCCGCCCTTTCAGCTGCGGCTTCTATTCGACCGGCATAATCGGCCATCGTGGGATCAGTCGATCTCTTCGAGGCAAGGTGGGCATAACCAAGCATAATCCCGAGCGGGTTATTCAGTTCATGGGCAACCCCGGAAACCAGCTGCCCAACGGCGGCAAGTTTTTCGGAGTGCATCAGGCCGGATTGCAGCTGCTGGATGCGCTGCATGTCGTCTTCCAGTTCCCTGAACATGTCGTGGTTACGGATCTTGATGGCCGCGTGACCTGCAAACGTGCTCAGGAGATAGAGATCGGATTTGTTGAAGTCGCGGCCGTCCCTCGGATTAAGTATCGCGAGTACCCCGATGGGCTTCCCCTGGATCAAAAGCGGGACGCCGGCAAATTTTCTGAAGTGCTGCCGCTGCACGAGTCCGACGTATTTCACTCTCGCGTCATTCGGCAGATCGTTCTCGATGATGCTCGATCCGTATTTGAAAATCGTTCCAAGCAGACCGTCACCGATCCGAATTCGGAAACTATCCGTAAGTTCATCTTCAATTCCGACAGTCGCTCTCGGTACGAGATCCTCATCTTCTACAAGCGAGATGATGACCGCCTCGACCTCAAAGGCCGCCGCGACAGCCACCGCAACTCTTTCGCAGACATTCTCGTCCCTGACATCCAAAATGATCGCGCTCGAAAAATCGCTCAGGGCGCGGAGTTCCGTCCTGCTCTTTTGCAGGAGTTGTCCCATCTCGTTGAAGGAGGCGATGAGCTCCCTCATTTCCCCCGTTGCCCTCGTGTCGATTCTGGTAAAAGCATCGTCTCTCAAGGAATTCACTCCTTTCTTCAGAGCCTGAATGGGTCGTACAAGCGTGCTGGAGATGAAAATCGACGAGGAAAGTACAAGAAGCAGGGCGATCAGCCCGAACCCCAAGTGGAGTCTCTCAAGGCTCTTCAAGGCCGCGTCCAAACCCGGGATCTTGTCAAAGATCATCACATAACTGTCAGTGTGTGGAATCCGTGCATAGGAGCACGCGGTCCCGTCGCGGCGTACGAAATAGCCGCCATCCTTCGAGCGAAAAGACGCCGGTGTCCGTCTCCAGATCCCCCACAACGTACCAAGGTTGCCAAGCCGGGACCCGTAGGAACGGACCGAATCTTTACAGACAACGTGCCAACCGCTGGACAACGTGGACGAGAGAGTATCTTTCCCTATCCTTGCATCACCGTAATTGAGCAGCAAGTTGAACGTCCCATCGAACTTCCCGTCCATGTCCCTCTTCGGGATTATCAATAGGAATCTGGTTCCCCGGGCATAGACGTAGAAAGGACTGGATGCGAGCGGGCGCGCTCTGCTTTTACGCAGGCTCAAGCCCACCTCTTCGACCATTGCGAGGCTTGCCTGATCCCAGTCGGTAGCATCTTCCTGGTAGATGATCGTGCAATTGCGCGACATGGCAAGGATATGCGGATCTGTGCCGATCCCGCTTACCAGGCCGCTCGCCTTCTTGAGCTCTTGGGCGACCACTTTGTAGTCGCCCCCGAACTTGACCGAATCGGCCAGACGGTTGGCTACTTTGAGCTCAATTTCTATCCATCTTGAAATGTCCTCCGACTCCGTCTTCGCCAGCTCATACTTCTCCAGCATTTCCGATTCAGCCCACTGCAACCGCACTGAATCAATGGCCAGATAAGCGAAGACACCCCCGACTATGAGGAGAATTAGGGAGAAAAAGAGGAATAACTTTGCCTTGATGGTCAGATCAAAATGCAATTCTTGGTGCTCTTACATTCGGTGGTCGTACTTTGCATGCCTGAGGGATCTTCCCCAGGATGCACGAAGGTCTAGGAGCCTGTCGGGATACTTAGGTTTTTAGTCTTCATATGGGGCCAAACTTTAAGTGCGAGACGCGGTTGGTTTGAAGTTGATACTTGTTTTGTTTCGATGACGTTAATGATCATGGG
>JAHECO010000051.1 GCA_024641705.1 Candidatus Kryptoniota bacterium | reverse complement strand
GTGCAGGACTCCCGCCTTCCCGAGAGACAGAGATGCGGCAGTCTTCCCGGTCGTGAGGCCTTCCCCTGCTGCCTCTACTCCGACCAGCTTGACGGATCTTACATCTCTCACGAAATCGTAGAAGATCCCGATGGAGTTGCTTCCGCCTCCGACGCACGCTACGATATAGTCCGGAAGTTTCCCGTACGATTGCATGAACTGTTGCTTCGATTCGCGCCCGATCACTGCCTGGAAGTGTCGTACCAGTTTCGGATACGGGTGCATTCCGACGACCGAACCTATGATATAGAAAGTGTCCCGGACATTCGTCACCCAGTCGCGGATCGCCTCGCTCGTCGCCTCCTTCAAGGTCTTTGTACCGCTTAATACGGGCACTACCTCCGCGCCGAGGAGCTTCATCTTGAACACGTTCGGTTCCTGTCTGTGCATGTCTTCTTCGCCCATGTAGACGATACACTTTAGTCCGAGAAGCGCGCAGACCGTTGCCGTCGCGACGCCGTGCTGGCCCGCACCGGTCTCGGCGATTATCCTCGTTTTCCCGAGCCGCTTCGCCAAAAGGGCCTGGCCGATCGTGTTGTTGATCTTGTGGGCGCCGGTGTGCAGAAGGTCTTCCCTCTTGAGGAATATCCGGGCGCCGTATTTGTCGCTCAGGTTTTCAGCAAAGAAAATGGGAGTCGGCCTTCCGGCGTAGTCCTTCAGGAGATGCTCGAACTCTTCATTGAAGCTCCGGTCGTTCTTGAGGGATTCAAAAGCCTCATCGAGCTCGCGCGCAGCCGCGACGAGTGTCTCCGGTACATAGGACCCACCGTAAATTCCAAAATGTCCCCTGTCGTCGGGCAATGCGTAAAACTCTTCTATTTTCCTGTCTATGTCTTCCATAGTTCTCTTTTCTTTGTGTCCTTGCTTACCGACCGTTCCAACATCAAACGCACTGTTTCGCGTTCGAAATAAATCTGCGCACCTTGTCCGGGTCTTTCTTTCGTGGCGACTCCTCCACACCGGACGCCGTGTCGACGCCATATGGCTTCAATTTTCTGATGGCCTCGCACACGTTCGCATCGTTCAGACCTCCCGAAATCACGAAGCGAGTCGATAGGTCCGTCCCGCTCTTCACTATCTCATCCCAGTTCGCCAACTCTCCGGTTCCTCCGAATGCATTCTGCTTAAAAGTGTCGAGGAATATCAGGTCTGCTCCCAGTTTGGATGAAGCCTCAACATCGTCCGAGGATCTTACCCGGACCGCGTAATAAAGCAATTTCTTGAAATCGAAATCCGACAAATTGAACTTCGGCTCGTACACCTGCACTGCATTGACTTCGGTCGATTCGAACGCGGCCGCAACTTCATCCATCGCAGGTTGTACCATCACGGCGACCGTCGTGACATATGGCGACACTTCGCGCACGATTGCGGCTGCATCGTCGGCAGATATGAACCGCTTGCTCCCCGGGTACAAATTGAGTCCTATGGCATCCGCCCCCGCCTCTGCGCATGCGTAAGCATCGGGGATATTCGTGACGCCGCAAATCTTCACGAACATGGTGATTCCATCGCAAGGTAGATGTCAACCGGCGAAACGGCAACGCAGTATAGCTTCATCCCACATTCCCCTGGCAGGCGAACTTCCGTACTTCACTGGCTCTGTCCGCCGTCCGCATGAAATGCTCGCCGATGAGAACCGCGTGATAACCGAGCTCTCCCGCCGCACGCAGACCGCCGACATCGGAAATTCCGCTTTCGCTGACACTTACGATCCCTGCGGGTATTTGCCTGGCTATTCTTTCGGAGGCCTCACGCGAGACTTCGAAAGTGACGAGGTTGCGGTTGTTCACTCCGATAACCTCGGCACCTGCGGCCAGGGCGGTATGCAGTTCGTCATCGGCGTGTATTTCAACAAGCGCGGTCAGGCCGCAGTCGTTCGCAACGCGGATGAATTTCCCAAGAGTGTTCTCGTCCAGTGCGGCAACAATGAGGAGGAGCGCATCCGCACCCATGAGCACGGACTCATAAATCTGGTATTCGTCCACGATGAAGTCTTTTCTGAGCAGCGGCACATCCGGCACCGCCTCGCGCGCCGCCTGGAAATCCCTGGTCGAACCTTTGAAGAAGGAACTCTCCGTGAGCACGGAAATGGCCGAAGCCCCTCCCTCCCTGTATTCTCTGGCCACCGCGCCGGGCTCGATCTCCGCCGCGATGTCTCCTTTTGAAGGAGAAGCACGTTTTATCTCCGCTATCACCTTAACCGGGTCGCCCTGTCGGCGGGAAAGCCGCTCTCTGAAATTGTTCCTGGGACGCACGTCCGACACAAGGCTGGTCAATTCGCCGAAGCTGAGTATTCCCCTGGCCTCTTCCACCTCTGCCCTTTTCTTCCCGATTATCGTCTCCAGGAAATTCACCGTTTCTTCCTTCCTCCCCTCGCCGGTTTGATACCGTTACTCGCCCGTTTTGCGGGAGGAGACTTTCTGCGAGACCGGGGTTTCGCCTCGGGCGGCCCCTGTTTGCCCGCTCCCGACTCGCCGCGGAAACGAACGGCCTCCGTCTCGCTCTCCCGCCCGGTGCCCACGATCTGCCCGGGTTCTGCAGGAGCGGCCTCCCTGGTCGCGGTGAGTCTGGGATGTTCCTTGAACGAAACCCTGAGCCGCTTGATCCTGTGCCTCGCGACCTCTTCTATGATGAAGTACATCTCGCCGTGGCTGTACACTTCGCCCTTCTGCGGAAGCTTCTCCGCGAGCTTCTGGACGAACCCGGCCATGGTATCGTAATCCTCTTCCCTCGGGATTTCACACTCGAGCAGTTCGTCAAACCTGTCAACCGTCATCGACCCGGAGAAATGAATGTCACCGTTGTCGTCCCTAACCAATTCGGACAACGATTCATCGTACTCATCCTGGATTTCTCCGACGATCTCCTCCAATACGTCCTCCAGTGTCACGATGCCCTCGGTACCGCCGAACTCGTCGACGACGACCGCCAGGTGGACCTTGTTCCGCTGCATTTCGCGGAGAAGCTGGCTTATCTTCTTTGATTCAGGTACATAGTAGGGAGCGCGGAGGAGGTCCTGGAGGACTATCGCGCCGCTTCCTTCCGCCATCGTGATCAGGTCCTTGGCGTAGATTATGCCGAGGATGTTGTCGATCGACCCGCTGTACACGGGCATCCTTGAATAACCTTCCTCTGCAACTCTGCGGAGTACGCGCCTCGGCTCTTCTTCTATATTGATTGCGACGATGTCGCCGCGCGGGATCATCACTTCCCGGACTATCTTGTCGCTGAACTTCAGTATGCTTTCGATCATCTGGTTCTCGAAGGCATCGATCTTCCCGGTTTCAGATATCCGCGAGAGGATCTCGTCTACGATGGCGGATCTGTCTTTCTCCTCCTTCTTTCCCCTCCATATCTCTTCCGTCTTCGAGAACAGGGCGGCCATCCCCGTGGAAGCGGCAAGGCCGCCCCCGACGAACAGGGTCAGCACGAATGCAAGGGCAAAGACGAGCGACGACGTGACCAGCGCAACTTGGCTGCCTGCTTCCGCAAGACCCTTCAGGAAGAATACGGATGCGAAAACGCTGCACGCGGTGACCAGGAAAAATGCGAGGAGTAATACCTTACGGCTGAGTCCGGATTTCTCCGAATGAAAAACGAATCCCCATCCCAGCGATGCCGCGGCGAACATCACCGCGAACAGAACAAAACTTCCGATCATGCTCCTGTTGTCTCGACCAGGGAGCGGAGCTTGCTTTCGGCCAGGCCTTTCGCGATGACGTTTCGTGCGCGCTCGATGCCAGCCTTGATATCGCGCTCGATGCCTGCCACGTATATTGCCGCTCCCGCATTAAGAAGTACCGCGTCGTGGAAAGGAGACTCCCGCCCCCTTATCGCCGCCATGAAGGCTCCGACCGCCTCCTCCTGGTTCCTGACCACAAGCGCATCCAGCTGAACCCGCTTCAGCCCGAATGCCTCGGGCTCTAGTTCGTACGTACTTATCTTGCCCAGTTTCAGTTCGGCTACGAGCGTCTTGCCGCAGAGAGAAATCTCATCCATTGTCGGCTCGCCGTGCACCACGAGCGCAGCCTGACTTCCCAGTTCATGGAGAACGCGCGCGATCGGCTCGACGAGGGTCTTGCTGTAGACTCCGATAAGCTGCCGGTTAGCGCCCGCCGGGTTCGTCAGAGGACCGAGCAGGTTGAAGACGGTCCTTATCCCGAGGTCGCGCCTGACCGGCGCCGCGAAGCGCATCGATTTATGGTGCAGCGGTGCAAAAAGAAATGCGATTCCGATCTCGTTCAGCGCACGCTCGGTCTTCTTCAAGTCGAGGCCGTCCAGGTCCAGTCCGAGTGCCTTCAGGACGTCGGCACTGCCTGATTTGCTCGAGATCGCCCGGTTGCCGTGTTTGGCAACAGTTGCTCCCGCAGCCGACGCCACCAGCGCGGCAGCGGTAGAGATGTTGAACGTCCCGGCGCTGTCTCCGCCTGTCCCGCAGGTGTCCAGGATTACCTCTCTATCGATCCTTAGTTTCTCCGCCTTTTCGCGCATCGCGAGGGCACTGCCCACGATCTCATCGACGGTCTCACCCTTCACCCTGAGCGCCACAAGATATCCCGCAATCTGCGACTCGGTAGACTCACCGTTCATTATTTCAAGCATCGTTCTATAGGCATCGTCGCGGGAGAGGTCCCCGCCAGCGACCAGCCTCGCAATTGATTCGCGGATCATTTTATATCGTCACCACCTCGTGCGTTTTCGCGTAGCCAGGAAGTTCCCGGAAGAGTACTTCGACGAACTCCTCGCCGTACTTGTTATAGAAATAAGTGAAGTTAAGGACTCTCTCCTGCAAGTCGCGGTTTGGGAAAATCGACTGTTGAAATTTCTTCGTCTGCTGCAGCACCTGTTCGTTCTTCCTCCGGTAAGCTGCAGTCGTCTTCTCCTCGAGATGCCGGAGATGATGAAGCATCCTCGAAACCGTGGAGTCAAGAGCTCCTTTGAGCGTAGGGTCCACGCGTTCCAGGAGCGGGTCGAGACGATCGACGGCATCCTTCACTTCGGCCGTCACCTTTTCGAATTCTCCCGGAATATTCTCCGGGTTCGCGGCCGCAAGCGCCTTTTTCATTATGTTCTCAAAATCCCCGTAAGCATCGGATAGGGTCAGCTGGTACTTCTCGAGCACCTTCGCAATGCGGCGTTCGAGTATCGTCGCACTTGCCCTCGGGAACAGGGGCGGCATCTCCACACCAAAATGCCTGTACACGCCCTTGAGCTGGGCGAAGTACGCGATCTCCCCCGGACCTGCAACGTACGCACCTGTCGGAAGAATGTAGTCCTGACAAACCGGGCGAAGTACTACGTTCGGGCTGAACGATTCAGGCTTAGATTCGAGGATGGTCCTTACCTGCTCAGGCATCAGCTTTCTCTTGGTGCCACGGAGAGAAAAACCGTTCCCGATGGGCTCGAGGCCGCGACGGTTGCCGTCATCGACGTAAAACAGGTTCAGGACACGCGGCTTTACCTGGACGTGGTATTCCTCCTCGAGCTCCGCACTCTGCTTGATCACCTCTTCGCTCGTCCTGGGGTAAGTCTGAAACTCCTTCTCGAAGACCGGTTTCAGCATCCGTTTCGCTTCGGGTTGGTAGGGATCCAGCATCAGGATCGTGTTCTTGCCCAGGATTTTAGTGAGGGTAGCCGCAAATGCCGTGGTATAAGACTCCCCTTCCTTATATGAGCTTGTCAGCATCTGCATGAGCCCGGGTTTGAACTCCGTTACCGGAAGCAGCGCATCAAGCTGTTGGAACACCTGCTCGACGGACGCGTCGAACTTGATCTCACTCAACGGTTTGAGATTGTCAGTCTCGCCGTTCGTGAATATGGCTTCAACGCGGACTACGTCCGACGAAGCGTTGAGCAAATGTACGTGGTTGGATTCTTCGAAGTCGTGGTCGTCACCCTCCAGCCAGAAGACAGGCACGAATTCGAACTCAGGGAACCTTTCCTTCAGCTCAGCCGAGAGTTTGATGGCACTTATCGTCTTGAAAAGCGTGTAGAGAGGGCCGCAGAAGAGTCCGACCTGTTGCCCGGTGACCACGCACACCGCGTTCTCCTTCGCGAGCAGCTCCAGCGCCGATTCGTAATCGGAAGAGCTGTTGAGTCTGGAATTCTGCGAACGCAAAAGCTCGACCAGCTTCGCCCGCCGCGGATTGAAGTTAGCGGCAACCCTGCCGAAGTGCGACCTCAGTTCGTTGTCATCGGAAAAGCTGACATTATAATACTTCCTCACCTTTTCGAAGTCGGCGACATAGTCTGTGAACAGCCTGGACTGCTCCGGTAAATCTGAAAAAGGAATTCCCATTTTAGCTCATCTGTGTAATTCTTTGTTTTCATTCCCCGAAAAATGGGGACGTAAGTCGATGGAGGCCATAGTCAGTTTCGCACCGCAAGTTTGTCGAGGATGTCGAAGAACTCAGGGAACGATATCTGTGCCCATTCGGCGTTCCTGATAACCGTAGCCCCTTCGGCAGCCAGGCCCGCGACGGCAAATGCCATCGCGACGCGGTGATCTTTGTAGGAATCTATCTCGGCACCATGAAGGCGACCGGTGCCGTTGACGATAAAACCGTCGTCCATCTCCTGGACATCGGCGCCCATCGCTTCGAGATTGTCTACTATCGCGACGATCCGGTCGGATTCTTTTCTTCTGAGATCGTCGGCGTCACGGACTATGGTCTCACCTTTCGCATAGGCGGCCATTACTCCAATCACTGGGAGCTCGTCGATGAGCCTCGGGATCATACTCCCGCCGATCTCGACGCCGTTCAACTCGGAGTGCATGACCGTAACATCTCCGATCGGCTCTCCGGCAGCCTCGCGGATGTTCTCTATCTGAACTTTTGCTCCCATCATCACAAGTACATCGAGGAACCCGGTTCGCGTCGGGTTCAGCGTAATGCCACGGGCGGTGACGGACGAATTAGGAAGTATCGCGCCGGCCGCGAGAAAGAAAGCTGCCGATGAAATGTCCCCCGCCACGTCATATTCAGCCGGCTCTATGACAAGATCGGATGAGACCGTGATCTCAAAACCCGACGGGGATTTCACTTTCTTCAGCTTCAGCATACGCTCGGTGTGGTCGCGCGATTCTACCGGTTCGACAACAGTAGTCTCGCCATCGGCAAACATGCCGGCGAGGAGCAATGAAGATTTGACCTGCGCGCTCGGAAGGGGGAGCTCGTATCTGATCCCCCGAAGGCCGGGAGAGGGGAAAATTTTCAAAGGAGCGGTCATGTTGTCGGACGCGACTATCTTCGCCCCCATTTCCGAGAGCGGTTCTACTATTCTCTGCATGGGTCTGCGGCAAAGCGTTTCGTCGCCGGTCACCGTGCTTTCGAATTTCTGCCCTGCCAGAATCCCGGTGAGAAGCCGCAAAGTGGTCCCGCTGTTGCCGGCGTCAAGCATAGAGTCGGGCTTGGAATAGGAGAACTTTCCCTCTCCGAAAACCTTTACCACGTCGCCGGCGTGATCGATCTTCACGCCCAGCTGACTCAGGCAGCTCATCGTGCTCTTGACGTCGCCGCCCGTCGAAAGGCCTCTGATCTCCGACTTACCTCTGGCAAGTGAAGAAAAGAGCAATGCCCTGTGCGAAATAGACTTATCGCCTGGAACAGTGAACGAACCTCGTATCGCCGGCGCGCCTCTCCTCTCGTAATTCATTCGTCCTCAATTTATGTTATATGTGACGAATGTCAGGCTATATATAAATTAAGGACTGACATTGATTCAATATAAATTTGGGGTGGAGATTTTGCAATAACGGTGCAAAATGCCGTTAAATGGGATGAACGATCGACGAAGAACCGCCTTGGACCGACTTCGGATTGAGCCGGCAAGACCCTGTCAACGTTCCAATCCTGACAGGGTCTGCCAAACACGAATCATCTCTCGGGTATTGGAACTACCGCGGGACTCTCTATTCCGTTCGTCCCTAATGCTGCAATGCCAAAGATGAACTTGTCCTTGGAGAGTTCGGGCAGGTTTGCCTCCACTTCATCGCCGGTCGCCGTGTTCGGGATAAATGCTGAAGTGGTCCAAAGCGGCTGCCACGTCTCGCGATAGTACACTTTCCATCCGGAGACGGCTTCGGAATGCGGATTCTTCCATTTGAGACGGGTCCCGTACTCCAGCTTGTCGACAAGCATCACCGGATTTTGGGGCTCTTCCGGTGATATCGAAAGAAGTGCAGCAGTGGAGGAGTTGACTTTGCAGACGTTGGCAACGAATTGCGGATCGACGAACTGCGGCAAATCACCGTACTGGATACCATCCTCGACTCTCACGTATTGATGCTGATGATGATAGTCCTCGTTCGGCTCAGTGAATCTCACGCCGGCATAACCGAATTCATTAAATGAAGTCTGGTCACCGCCACGAAGGAAGCGGTCGCTTCTGAAAACAAGATCCGTTTTGAAAGTCGGCAGGAATTGTTTGGCGTTCACGTGGATGTACCGTGCCAGTTCACGAGACGGGCTGTCGCTTTCATACCCGAAGACCGAGGCGGGGATCTTCCGGTTGCCTATTTGCAAATCCTTCAAGCTTTCCGAGAAGATCCTTATCGTGCTGTTGTCTAGCACGCCGTTGCCGCCGCGAGTCCCGCCGACAATGTCATTGTTCAGATCGGCAACGATATTCCAGCTCTTCTGTTTTGCCATCTCGGCAAAATGGTGACTCCCATACAGCCCCTGCTCTTCGGCGGCACAGCACAGGAACACGATGTTGGCATCCGGTCGGAAACCGGAACTCGTGAAGGCGCGCGCGGCCTCGATGACGAGCGAAGTGCCGCTGCCGTCGTCGTCCGCACCTGGAGCATCGGCTGTCGAATCCATGAAGTTACCGACGATGGAATCGTAATGACCGCTCAAGACGATGTATCTCCCGGAAGGTCCTTCCTTGCCCCACAAGATGCCGTATACGTTTACGATTGTGGTAGGCACTGAGACACGGTTGGATACCGGCTGGACGAATTCATCTCTGTAAACCTTGAAATCAGGATTTGAAGCGGCGAACTGACTGAATTTCGACGCGATCCAGTTTCTGGCGGCACCTATCCCGCGCGTGGGACTCGTAGTGTCCGAAAGCGTGTGGCGCGTCCCGAACGAAACGAGTTTCAGATCGAAAGCGTGGAGTGAATCGGGCGAGACAGCATCCAGGACCTTCATAACTGCATTATGCGCTTGCGAAGCCTGAGGCGAACCGCTGCTTCCGTCGGTCGTTGAACTCACGGGCCTCATGGCAAGCAGGGAAATTGCGCCGAGCAGCGCGGCAAAGATTGTAGTTGCCCTTCTCATCTTGATTGCTCCCTTTGAACTGACATTACCTGATTTGCGGAGGTTCGTGCGCACGAGCACGAAAAAGCGGTTGCGAGCGGGCCCGCAACCGCCTTCGTATGAACTCTATTTGTCCTTCCAGATCTTCACTTCGAACGTTCCTGCCGAGGTCGCGACACCTCTAAACATCCCGGTCGTATTGAAATCCATGGCGTAGTTGCCGTGCCTGTCCACGGCAATAACGCCGCCCACGTTCGGCTTGAGGAGCGTGTGAATTATATAATAGACGGCGTCCTTCAGAGACATCCCCTTGTATGCCATCAACGCGTTAATGTTGAACCCGACGGCATTCCTCATGTACTCCTCGCCGATGCCGGTCCCTGAAACGGCACAGGTCTGGTTATTGGCATAGGTGCCGTCGCCGACGAGTGGCGAATCGCCGATCCTGCCCGGCAACTTGCCGGTCAATCCGCCGGTAGACGTCCCCGCGGCGAGGTTACCATACTCATCCAGACAAACGCATCCAACGGTCCCGTGGTCATGCTCCTTGATTTTCTTCATCCACTCCTCGAGCTGTTTCTTCCTCTCCGGAGTATCGAAGTAGCTGTTCGGTACGGGCTTCATCCCCATCTTCACGGCGAACGCATCCGCTCCCTGGTAGGCGAGCAGAATATGAGGGGTTTTCTCCATGACGAGTTTCGCGAGCGTGATAGGGTGTGCCACATGTTCCACCCCGGCGACGGCACCGCACTTCAGGTTGGCTCCGTTCATTATAGCGGCATCCAGCTCGTGCCGGCCCGCCGATGTGTACACGGCACCGATTCCAGCGTTGAACTTCGGGTCGGTTTCAAAATACCTGAGGACCTTCTCCACCGCTTCCATGCTCGTCCCGCCGTTTGCGAGGACGTCCCTGCCGATTGTCAGGGCTTTCTTCAGAGAGGCATAGTACTCTTTCTTCACCGCTTCCGGCATCGCCTCGCTGATGGTCCCGGCTCCGCCGTGGATGACTATTGTGAATTGCCTGGACCTCTCCTGCGCCCTGCCGTTTTGAGGAATACCGGCAGCCAATACAGCGGCAAGGGCGATGCCGATGGAAAATACGAGCAGTTGTCTTTTCATTTTGCAGCTCCTTCCTGTACGGCCGTCTGGGCGCGCAGTTTACTGTGCCATCTGCCGTACATAAAGTAAATGACGAGCCCGATCGCCAGCCATATCACGAAGCGAAGCCAGGTGACTTCCGGCAGGCCGAGCATAAGGTAAATACAGAATAGAATTCCCATGATAGGTACGAAGGGCACAAGCGGCGTCCTGAATCCCCTCTTCGCGTCGGGTTCCTTGACCCGCAGAACGAGCACGCCGGCACAAACGAGGACGAAGGCGAACAGCGTACCGATGTTCGTAAGCTCCGCCGCTTCGCTGATGTTGGCGATAGCCGCGAAAAAGGCGACGAAGACACCGGTAAGAATCGTAGTAACGTGCGGCGTGCGGTATTTCGGATGGACTTTCGAGAAGCTCGGAGGAAGCAGGCCGTCGCGGGACATGGAGAAGAAGATGCGGGGCTGCCCGAGCTGAAACACGAGGAGGACGGCGGTGGTCGCTATGACCGCACCGAAGGCCACTATGCCGGCTGCCCAATCGAGATGAATAATATGAAGCGCCAGCGAAAGCGGCTCTGCCGTGGCCAGCTTGGTGTAGGGAACGAGCCCGGTTAGAACCAGCGCGACGGCGATGTAGAGGACTGTCGAGATGGCCAGCGAGGCTATCATCCCGATAGGAAGCGTCCTCGACGGGTCCTTGGTCTCCTCAGCTGCGGTCGATACCGCATCGAAACCTATATATGCGAAGAACACGATGGCGGCACCCGTTTGTATTCCCTTCCATCCGTTCGGGGCGAATGGTGTCCAGTTTTCCGGTTTCACGAAGTAGCCACCGACTCCGATGAAAAAGAGCAGAATCAAAATCTTTATTACCACCATTATCGAATTGAATCTCGCGCTTTCCTTTATCCCGATGACGAGGATGTAGGTGATCAGCGCAACTATGAGAACGGCAAACAGATTGAAGACGATGGGGATTCCGAAAATGTGAGGTGCCTTTTCGATCAAGCCAGGTGTAGCAAGCGTAGTACGGTAATCCGATACGAGATACCATGGAATGTTTATCCCGAAGCCGCGCAGCAATTCCTGGAAGTACCCGGCCCAGCTTATTGCCACGGCGATATTTCCGACGGCATACTCGAGGATCAGATCCCAGCCGATGATCCATGCAATCAGCTCGCCGAGCGAAGCATATGAGTAAGTGTATGCGCTGCCGGCGATCGGTATCATGGACGCGATCTCGGCATAGCAGAGTGCAGCAAAGCCGCACGCGATCCCGGTGAGAATGAAGGATATGACCAGAGCCGGCCCTGCCCCGGCGTAGCTGGAGCTGCCTGCCGCCGCGGTACCGGTCATCGCAAATATTCCGGCACCGATTATCGCGCCGACGCCCAGTGTCGTGAGGTCGAACGCGTTCAGGCTTCGCTTGAGTTTGTATTCCGGCTTTTCGCTATCCGCTATGATGTCACTGAGCTTCTTGGTACGGAATAGGTTCATCCAACCGACCTCATAGTTATGTTAGTGAATTGAAATGTAGGAACGGGGGAATATAAATGCAATAAGGTTCCACCGTGAAGGGAGGATCCCATACTCTTCTCGCAGGATAAAAGAAAAAAGAAAAGGCCGCCACACAGGCGGCCTCTTCAGCTTGCGCGCAGTAGTGAAGGACTTACTTAAGGAGAAGCATCTTCTTTACGACCGAATTTCCACCTGACTCCAGTCTGTAGAGATAAACGCCCGAAGACAGCTCTGAGGCATTGAACTCTACCACATGATATCCGGCCTGCATCTTCCCGGAAACCAGATCTGCTACTTTCTGACCGAGAACGTTGAATACAGCCAGCTTTGCCACGCCCGCCTCCTTGAGCGTGAACGAGATCCGGGTTGTGGGATTGAACGGATTCGGATAGTTTTGGTTCAATGCAAAGACGGCCGGCACCTGGCGTCCATCATGTACTCCCACGACACCGTTGAAAGACCACCTTGTGTCGCCGATTATCTTCCCGTCAGTACCGGCGGTCGCGAGATCGACGTCCGCGGAATACGAGCAGTCAAGCGTATCATAATAGTATTCGAGTTTGTGACGGTCAAAATCGTACGTCCAGTTCCAAATCGGACTGACATTCAAGGTCGGCTTGTTCTTGTTGTCAAGATCCTTCGCCAGCACCCATCTTATCAGTTCGGTCATGAGGCGCGGCGCCTTATTGAACCGCACAAGTCCGACTTCCTGGAACGTGTTGACCGTGTCCTTGCTCTTCGATGCGAGAACCTTATTCATATTCCAGGTAAGGTACGGGGGGCCCTGTCTGTGATAGAATGGACCCGCATAGACATTATCGTTAGGCGGGCCGAGGGTCAGGATAACCTTACCCGAATCGGAAGAAGCGTAGTAATTCTTCTGTATGTTCCAGTTTGCGGCGTCGTTCTTGTTCGTCATGACCCATGTCATTCTCGGAAGGTTGTTGGTCGGGTCGTTCTCACCGGGATCCGTAAACTCGGCCTGCCGGACGTACGCCGTATCCATGCCCAATGCAAAGTGATCGACAAATAGGTTGTTCGTGATCTGCAGCGTGCCCGTGCCGGTGGAATCGACGGTACCCAGGGACAGGAAGCCGTGATATGCCATGTCGTTCATCACGGTATTATGATCGAAGATGAAATTCTTGATCGCATTGGCCCCCGACGCCTGGTAATGCCTGATCACACGGTCATACAGATTGACGAGTGTGCAGTTCTGGATGATTAAAGTATCGCATCTTGTGTTCCTCGCATCGATGAACTTGCCGGCTCCGAAATTCGAAGTGGGGTGCCCCATGTCGGCAAAGATCGAATTAGTAACCTTGATGAGGGTCGAGGGACCTTCCGTCCTGATTATCTGACCGGCGATCGTTTTCATCACGCAGCTGTCAATGATGATGCGATTATTCGTACCGGTGGAAAGCGTCTGGATCATCTGGGTATTGGAGTATTTAAGGAGCGTGTCGACTGTTTCCTCGTAACCCGTGAGCATGATGTGCGTCAGGCTGATCGTGGAGTTTCCGCTCAACTGACAGAACCTTCCGGGAGGCGCCCCTGTCCCTGCGGTCGTCGGGAAGAAATAGATCATCGGATCATAATGCCCCGATGAGCCGTATTCCGCCCTGAACTTGATTATGCTTCCAGCTGTAAATTGAACGGTGGCGTTCCACGCATAGATCCCGTCTTTCTTGAGGACATACGTGCGTGTGCCCGCCTTGAATTCGGCGCTGCTGGTATCGGTGGCGACGGTAACATTGAGGTATTCACCTGTCGCGTACCAGTCGTCAATTACCATGTCCTGGCCGAATGCCGTCAGCGGCAACAATAGTATCAGGAAAGCCAACCATCTGTACTGTTTTCCAATCATAACTTCCTCCTGCTTTGTTTTCTGTGATTAGTTAGTAGACATCTATCTTCTGATTTTTCTAGAGTGTGACTCTTAATCCGAAGTTCGCGGTGGTGCCGTAGAACTCGGCGGCACGTACAATATTCCATCCCATGACGGTGTTGGCCCGCGAAGTCGTCTCCTTCACGTTCGTGATATTGTTTATATTAAGGTAGAGAGAGAACATCCTTGACAGCTGCTGTCTCAGAGCGATGTCCCATTTCGTGAAACTGTCGACGCGGATATCGTTCACCCCGTCCGGAGAATACTGCTGAACGTACTGGCTCTGATAGAATACCGACAGCCTCGCCGAGAACCCGCCTATATCGTATCCGATCGCGGCATTTCCGTAGAGAGTCGGTTGATTTTCCGATTGTCTTTTCGCTTCGACGGGAACATTGTAAGGGGGCCCGAGAACCCACCTTCCCTCGCCGGTGTGTGGATTTACCTGCCAGACTGAGTCCGCCCGCGTCTCGGTAAGAATCACGTATGTTTCAGAGCGCGTTATGGACAGATTGTAGGAGAGTGAAATGTTCGACAGATAACCCGGGAGAAATCCGAGATTCATCTGGTGCTCGAATTCCAGACCCCACACGTATGTAGGCCGCGTGGAATTGTAAGGAACCGTCAGGCTGTAACTCGTGCTCCTCGCCAGAAGAGACTGAAATGGCTCGGCGTCCTGCCAGGTCACGCCGACGGCCGTGAGGAGCGAGTCGAACGACCGGCTGATGTTCGCATTCAACATTTGATGGTACATGTCGTCGATCTTCTTATAGAACACCGACACGGACACGAGTCCGACCCTGTTGCCGTAAATCTGGGTGTTGATCTCGAAATTCCATGCCTTTGTGTCCCTAAGGTTAGGGTTTCCGAGGGTCAGCCGGGTCGGAGTAAAGGTCCCCAGAATGAATTGCGGGAGGCGAAGATTGTAGTCGGGACGGGCAAGCGCCCTGTACGCCGCGAGACGGAAAGTGAGAAAGTCGGTTGGCCTCAGTATCAGCTGTGCGTTCGGAAGCCAAACAGTCTCTCCGTAAGTTGTTGTCGTATCGACGATTCCCGCAGGCGCCGACACTACGATGCCGATCGTCTGCAGGCCGCCTGGGGAAAACCTGGCGTCATAATCGTTAGCCTCCTTCTCCACCCTGATGCCTGCCATGAAGGTAATCGCTCGACCGATATTCAGGGTGTTCATGAGAAAGGCTGCCGAAACCGCCTCTGTGACGCCGTACTGATCCAGCGTCGCCTGGCCGTTTGCGTTGTACTCCAGAGACGCTCCTGAGACGCCGTCCCTGTTCAGATCGTACCATTGCTTCATCGCACCTTTATCAATGATCGGGCTCATCTTGTACAGCCCCAGAAGGTCGCGCGTCGCGGCGGGCTGATTGATGAAATCGGATAACGACGGAGAGACAACCGTCCTGTGCAGATAGTAGTCCTCAAACCTAGTCCCTGTGAGATTTATCGTCGAGCCGTCCACGTTCGTCGAATAGAAACCGTGGAGGTAAGAGTTGTCGTCCAATTCGGAGCGGTCCATCCGCCGAGACCTCTCCTTGTATTTTCCGCCGCCCTTCAGCTCCCCCGAAAGTCCGCCGGAAAGCACGTACTTCCTCGCCACATTAAGAGAAGCTACCCTCTCCCGCTCGAAATTCTGCTGCTGATAATAGACCGCGCTGCTGCATGCCGCCGCCGAGTAATCATTTGCCGCATAAGGAATGATATTCAGTTCAGGATGGTCTCTGCCCGACGGTATCGACTGGCCCGGAAGTACACCCGGCGTTTCGGTAAAATCCATCTCGTAATCGAAGGGGTTGTCCACTTTCGAATGTGCATAAGAGGCGTTCCAGTCAAGCTCGAAACCGGACAGGAAGTTTTTCCCCTGGATCGAAGCGTTCGCGGTATTGATGCCGACCTTGGTGTATCTGTAGATGTAGTCCCACGTTGCTCCGGAGGCTCCGGCAGGATAGATACGGCTATTTATGACAATCTCCCTCTGCGTCCCGTTGTACAACCCGCTGAGTTTTACGAGTCCGCTGTCAGGGGTGTTCAGGTCGAAGATCACCTGCCCGCCGCTTCGCCTCCTCGTCTCGTTTGTGAAAGCGACAGTAAACTGGTTGATCTTGTAGTCGTTCCTGAAATGACTCGTGGGATCGTACATCGGAAGGTTCGGGTTGTCAAAATCGCCGTACTGCGTATCGGTGTTCTCTTTGCTCCGGATCTTGCTTTCGAGATTCCCCTGTAACTGAACGCCCAGTAGATCGTTGAAGAATCTTTCTCCGTAACGCCCGGATATGTCGTACTGGTTCGCGGAGTTCATCAACCTGTTGTAGTCGCCTTTGAGGTCGAAACGGAGAAGTCTTTCAGAGGGGGCCTTCCTTGTCACCAGGTTTATCGTGCCCGCGATTGCGTCGCCGTCCTGATCGGGGAGTAGAGCCTTGTATAATTCCACGCCTGCCAATGATCCCTGCGGAATCATACTGAGGTCTATGTCGCGACTCGTTGAATCGGTCCCCGGGATAGTCACCCCGTCGACCGTTATGTTGCTGAACTTCGAGCTGAGTCCCCTGAGGACAACCTTGCTCGCCTCACCGCCGCTCCGGATTATGGAGATGCCGGGGAGTCTCCCGATCGATTCGGCTGCGTTGGCATCGGGGAGTTCCTGGATCTTTTCCTCCGAGACGACATTCACGATTGTCGATGCGCTGACCTGCTGGTTAATCGCCGCGAGCTGGCCTTTCATCTGCGCAGTCACGACGACTTCCTTGCCCTGCACCTCCTGGGGAAGAAGCATGATATTCATGTTCAGAGTCTCGTCTTCCCCGAAGGATAACTCGAGCGTCAGCGTACTGTACCCTATGTAGGAGATACGGACGCTGTAAGTCCCCGCGGGAATGTTGGTGATACGGAAATGCCCGTCGAGGTCCGCACTTGCGCCGAGGCCGGTACCCGTCAGAAAAATGTTTGCCCCGGCAAGCGGCGACGATGTCAGTGAATCCAGCACAAGCCCCTGGAAAGTACCCCGTGACCACGCAAGCCCCGAGAAGAGTAAAAGGAAAAGAACCGGAAGAAGTCTCTGGAAAATTTTCATGCTCGTCCCTCACCAGTTTTAAATCCGCGCCGACCCGCGGCAGCGACGAAGAAATCAGGAATTCAGATGGTGGGGTACTTCTGCAGAACAAGTAATGGTACTGCGTGGGGTAAGAAGCAAGAAAGGTGCGCTGACCCGCAACCTAGCCTCCCAGCCCTGATGATGGGAGAATCTCACTCTATGGAGTTGTTCAGCCTTTAATCCCGCAAATTTTTGAAACGCTAAAGTTAGCGTTTACTTTACCGATAATGCAGCATTAATTTGCAATGAACAACATATAATGTCAAGTCCTTTCTTTCGGCGACCGACTCAAGAGAGCCCCAAAACAGGCCGAATTGGGCTATCCCGTTCTGGAAAAGCCTTTCTCCTTGCGGCCGCACTCTTTCGCTGAACAATTCGGAGGTTTGGAGATAACCTCTGTCATGACTTAGCTTTTAATGAAAGGAAGGAGATTCAAGATGCACCATATTTCTAAAGTCATTGCCCTGACCATTCTCACCACTTCCCTCCTGGCAGCACAGACCGTCCCGACTCCAGATGCCTCTGCCGCTGATGCCCGTGTGGAGGAAATCCTGAAAACCATCTCCCCCGAT
This sequence comes from Candidatus Kryptoniota bacterium, assembly GCA_024641705.1. GTDB lineage: Bacteria > Bacteroidota > Ignavibacteria > Kryptoniales > JAKASW01 > JAKASW01. Next base: position 7,332 of record JAHECO010000051.1, on the reverse strand, counting down.
TCACTGAGATCGTACGACAACACGCTCGCCGGTTTCGGAATAAGACAGACGATGTCCGATACCACCAGCAATACAAGAGGGATCGGCGCTGCGCGGAGATGGATACACTCGAAGTTCGAAGCCTTCGCAAAGAACGACCCCCAACTTAAAGTCTACGAAGATCGCTTCGTTCTCGAGAACGTGCCGCGGATATCAAAGCCGACGACGCTCGTGAACGAGTACGCGGTGTTGTGGGGTAAGGAAGGAATGAACGGAAGATACATCGTCATTTCAGGGCACTACGATTCCAGATGCACGGACATAATGGACTACACCTCCGATGCGCCGGGTGCGGATGACGACGGAAGCGGAGTGTCGCTCGTCCTCGAGGCGGCTCGCGCATTTACATCCACCCACTTCAAGCCCGAGGCCAACATCATTTTCGCATGTTTCCCCGGCGAGGAACAAGGACTCTACGGAAGCAACCACTTCGCAATGGAGGCACGGCAGAAGAACCTTGACATCATCGCCGACCTGAACAACGACATAGTCGGAGCAATCCGCGGCGGCAACGGCGAGGTCATCAGCAACATGGTACGGGTCTTTTCCCAGGGGTACAAGGAAATCAAGCTTGGGACCCGGGAGGTGAATCCGGAAGTCATCGGTTACGAGAACGACAGCCCATCCAGGGAACTCGCTAGATATATCCACTCGGCAGGAGAACAATTCCTCCCCACGTTTCACACGACGCTTATCTTCCGGCAGGACAGGTTCCTCCGGGGCGGCGATCATGCATCGTTCAACAAGTACGGCTACCCCGGCGTGCGGTTCACCGAACCAAACGAAGACTACCACCACCAGCACCAGAACGTGCGCGTCGAAAACGACACGCTGAACGGAAAGGCGGTAAGGGTCCAATACGGCGACCTTCCGCAGTACGTGGACTCCGCGTATATAGCAAGCGTGTGCAGAATGAATTCACTGACTGCGGCACTCCTTTCCATATCCCCGCCGGCTCCGCAGAACGATGTTATGCTGGTAGATAAACTGGAATACGGTTCGCGCTTCCGATGGGACAACCCACTTCACGGAAATGGGATCGCAGGCTGGAAGATTTACTACCGGAAGAGCGCTCAGCCATTCTGGCAGGGATACGTATTTGTGAAGACTTCCGCACAGCCTACCGTCGACTACGATCTCACCAAGATGTCGAAGGATGACTACATATTCGGCATCGCCGCAGTAGGCACCAACGGTACTGAGAGCATCCCGGAAGCCCCGCTGCCCGGAAAGTGAATGAACCCGCCGGGTGTATCACATCCGGCGGTTTTTCTTCCCGTCAGCAGCCAATTAAGATCGCCGCGACGTTTTTCCCGCAACCACTTGAAGACTTATGCCAGACTACAAAGACCTCGAACAATACGGAATCATCGGGAACATCGAGACCTGCGCCCTGATAGGCGATGACGGGTCGATCGACTGGTGCTGCTTCCCGCACATTGAATCGCCAAGCGTGTTCGCGGCAATCCTTGATCACACGAACGGAGGACGCTTTTCGATAACTCCGGCCGGAGACTATGGAGCCCGGCAGGAATATCTGGGCGAAACGAACGTCCTTCAAACGTTTTTCCAGACCGATGGCGGTGCCGCGGTATTGACCGACTTCATGCCGCTCAGATCGGTAGATGCCCCAACCAGCCGAGAACACCGGGCAGTTTACAGGAGACTAAGATGTACCGGCGGGCAAATGGCCTTCAGCCTGGATTTCTCCCCGCGTTTCAATTACGCGCAGGATACGACAAGCCTGGCCGCCTCCCCAGACGGGATCGAAGCTTCATCGCCCCGCCGAAGACTGTTTCTTCAGACCGACCTCACACTCCAACTGCATGGTGACTCGTCCGCGTCCTGCAGGTTCGACCTGACCGCTGGCGAAGAGAAATGGTTCGTCCTCCATTACGACGAGCAAAATCAAAAGACAGCTGAAGAATGCAGGATCCGACTCGATGCAACGCTCGGTTACTGGAACGGCTGGGTCCGCAAGGCATCCGTTGATGCAAGCTTGTTCGACGGCCCGTGGCGCGACCTCGTCGTCCGTTCCGGCCTTGTCCTCAAGCTCCTGTCGCACGAGAAGGCTGGTGCGATCTGCGCGGCCCCGACCACTTCCCTGCCAGAATCTATCGGCGGGGAGAGGAATTGGGATTACAGGTACAACTGGATCCGCGATGCCTCCTTCACCGTTCAGGCGCTCTACAACCTCGGCCACTACGACGAGGCACGCAGACACCTTCGCTGGTTCGTCGACATATGCGAGAAGAACGCCGACCCGTCGAAGATCCAGATAATGTACGGAATGCACGGTGAGACAGACCTCCAGGAAACCGAACTTCAGCATCTTGAAGGATACAGGAAATCAAGACCGGTCAGAATCGGAAACGGCGCTGCGAAGCAGAAGCAGCTCGACATTTTCGGCGAACTGATGAACGCCATATACGAGACGGAAAGGTACGGCGACGGTATGCCCGAAGGGGAATTCGAATTCGTGGTGAGAATCGTCGATTACGTATGCAAAATCTGGGATACTCCCGACTCGGGGATCTGGGAGGTGCGCGGCGGCCCTCGCCATTTCGTCTACTCGAAGCTCATGTGCTGGGTTGCCGTGGACAGAGGCATCAAGATTGCCGAGGGCCGGAACTACCGGGCTCCGATTGAGAAGTGGAAGGAAATCCGCGACAAAATCAAGAGTACCATCCTTCAGAATGGTTACAATAAGACACTCGGAAGTTTCGTGCAGTCGTTCGGCTCGACCACACTCGATGCCACCAGCCTGATCATTCCCATCACCGGCTTCCTCCCGATAGACGACCCGAGAGTGCAAGGCACAATAAACAAGACTCTCGAGAAACTCACGACCGAGTCCGGTCTGGTGTACAGATATATCGGGGATGACGGCCTTTCCGGAAAGGAAGGAGCTTTCCTGCTCTGCTCATTCTGGCTCGTGAAGGCGCTCGCGCTTTCGGGCAGAACCGCAGAAGCGGAGAAGATCCTGAACAAAGTGGTAAAATTCGCAGGCGGTACCGGCCTGTTTTCGGAAGAGGTCGATCCCGAAACGGGGAAACAACTCGGAAACCTGCCGCAGGCGTTCAGCCACATTGGCCTGATCAACAGCGTTCTCTATCTCGGTCATATGGCGGGCAAATTACACGCCGGACCGACGCCTATGGGCGCAAGAGAAATCGGGTAATTAGCGGAAACAGCCGATTGCCTCAAGACACCGGGAGGACAGAGACTGTTACGTGTTATTCCCTGACCTTCCGTGTCCCCTTCGCTTTGCGGTTCTTCTTTTCAGACGCTTCGCCATCGACTTCCCCTCCGTTGTAGCCTGCAAAAACCGCATTCATGAATGTGGAAACGGATGTCTGGTGGACCAGGAATATCAGGGCCGATGTGAGAACGATGCTCATGCCGATGACGCCGTAGATTGTGTTCTGAATGGTTCCGCCTCCGGCAATGCCGTCCGCAGCCGCAAGTGGAGCGAGGACCGCCGCAGCCAACCCTTTAGGTATCATCACCGACATCAGCTTGGCATCCATCAACGGGGCCTCTTCATTGCCCAGCGAGAGGCGCACTGCAAAAATCCGGGCGAGGATAAGCAGCGCCGTGATGCTGAATGCGAGCATTGGAGTCGCGACATCCTGCAACCGTATTGAAATCCCAATGTACACGAAAAAGAAAGTCTTGAGGAGAAAGACTATCTCACCGAGAAAAGCCTTCTCGGCAGTGTTGAGATGAATGGGAGTGAATTCCTTCCCCGGTTTCCAGAAGGGGAGCCTTATGTCGCCGATATTCCCGATGACGATCCCGAATGCGAGTGCGGAGACGGGCCCGCTGTAACCCAGCAGCTCGCAGATTCCGTAGATGATGAAAACGAACGAAGGCGTGGTGAACATCGCGTTCTGGAGACGCCTCACCTTGTTGAGTAGGACCGACCACAGGTATCCGCCTATACCTCCGATCACCGCGGCGAAGATGAATCCGGAGAGGAGTCCGCCCACCATGTGTCCCACGTGCACGGAAGACATCGCAGCCCAGCTGATCACACCGAGGCCGATGATGACCGAGAGGGCCTCACCCAACGCAGACTCCAGCGTGAGCACCGTCTTATTCGAGTCCGACAGGGGGACGTGCTTGAGAAGCGGGAGGACGACAGCCGGGGCGGGACCAGCCAGGACCGCTCCGACGAACACCGAGACCAGCACCGACAACCCGGCAGCAAAGTGGAGGAGAAGCGCAACGCCGGCGAAAGCCGACAGGTAGCTCACCAACGTAAGCTTCGTCGTTTGTTTGTAGGCACTGAGGAGACTCTCGAGCGAAAGCTGCATCCCGCCTTCGAAGAGGATCACCACAAGAGCGATGACCGTAAAGACGTTCCCGATCTTTCCGAAATCCTCGGGAGTGACAATCCTCAACACGGGACCCAGCACGAGCCCGATTATCATCAGAAAAAGTACGTCAGGTACTTTCGTCCGTTCGAACAGCGCGACGAACGCGTGTGCCAGGAAGACGAGAAGTCCGACGAATACTATGACTATCGATGTATCCATCGACTAAACCGCGCCCAGATTTGAGGTCCCGAAATACGAGTGCACGACCGGTCTCCGATCTTCAGGTCTTAATGTTCACCGTAATCGAAGGCTTTAACCGGATACTTCGGCGGCGGCGGAACCGGAACAGGGTGTTCTTTTATCTGCATCTTCAGATACTTGATCGCTTCCTGAAGCTGGGCATCGTGTCCATCGAACGTGATGTGCGGAGTATTGTCCACGACGATGTCGGGATCGACACCGTGTCCCTCGATCAGCCAGTGACCTCCCGGACCGTATACACCGAGTTCCGCTGCCGAAGCGATGCCCTCGTCAAGGAGACGGTTGTCGAACGAAAGCCATATTTCTCCACCCCACGTGCGCATGCCGATCACCTTACCGAGATCGAGCCGCTTGAAACCCTCAGTGAAAGCCTCTCCATCGGACGCCGTGAACTGGTTGCAGAGCACGACGATGTGTCCCCGGAACGCATACTGCATGTTCCAGATCGGCTTCCCCGCACGAGGTTTCCAGTACATCCAGGCCTTCCTCAGCAGCTTCTCGAGGATCCAGCTGTCGATGTTGCCGCCGCGGTTGTTGCGCATGTCTATTATCAATCCCTCCCGGTCGAAAACAGGATAAAACTGCTTTACCCACTCAGTAATGTTCCCGGAGCTCATGGCTCGCAGATGAACATAGCCGATGCTGTCGTTGCCTTCTTTATCGACGATCAGGCGTCTGGTGTATTCCCACTCGCCGTATCTCAAGTTCGCAAACTCATTCTGTGAGATCGGAGTAACTACTGCCTGGAATTCCTTCCCCGTCTTTCCCGACTTCAGACCAAGGAGTACCTGCTGCCCGACCTGGTTTTCGAGAAGTTTATTGGGTGAAGGGACAGACAGTGTCGGGACGCCGTTAATCATCGTGATCACATCTCCGGTTTCGATATTCAGACCGGGCTTCGCGAGCGGCGAGACCACGCTGAGGTAATTGGGGTCGGATTGGTAGATATGTTCGATCTTGTAGCCCCCGGCCTTGTCGTCCCGGCTGAGCAAGGCGCCAAGTGATCCGATTGATATGTCATAAGTAGGTCTACGGATGTCTCCACCGACCACGAATGTGTGCAGTGCGGAAAGCTCACCTACGATTTGGCTTATCAGGTCGTTGAGTTCGTCCCTGTCCATCACGCGGTCCACGAGAGGGAGAAACCGCTTCAATGTGGCTTCGTAATTCACCCCCTGGAAATTCGGATCGTAGAAATAGTCACGCTCGAGCCTCCAGGCGTCGACGAACATCTGCCGCCATTCTTCCTTCGGATTGAACGAAAATGTCCAGTTCTTCAGGTTAACTGCGTCCTTCTCGAGTTCGGAGGGCGGAGCCGCGGAAGCATTCACGACATAGATTCCTTCGCCTTTCCTTATCATCAATTTCTTTCCGTTCGCCGAGAGCTCGTACCCCGAGACGCCGTCGACAAGGGTCTTCACCGACACGTCCTTGTTTTTGATTTCGATCGCTTCGAGCTTCGCCTTCGCGCCGATCTCGTTCGGTCTCTCGGTCGTGAAGAGGACTTTATCGTTCATCGAAAGGTTGGAATAAGTTCCGGCGGGAACCTGGACCTCGTAGGTTCTTCCCTTGATTCCTGAGAAGTCTATCGCAACATCGACCTGTTTCGACTCGCTCTTGCCCTTCTTGCCCTCTTCCTTCGTCTCATTTTCTGTTTTCGCGGCATCGTACAATTCATCCGGAGGGAGGAAAGGAAATCGCTCGCCTTTCGTAAGAGCGATCGCGTAGATGTCCGTGGTCTTGTCGAAAAACGGCTCAGGCTGGTAGGGGCCCCACGGGCTGCCCACCGTTGATCTGAACGTTCTGTCGGATAAGAAGCAGAGCCACTTGCCGTCCGGGCTCCAGGTCGGGCTGTAGCTGTTCACGCGGTCGTCCGTCATCGTGTAACTTGAATCGCGAGTGATGCTGTAAACCATGATCTGGGTGTACGTATTCTGGGCGGAGCTAGTATATGCCAGCCACTTGCCGTCCGGCGACCACCTCAGATCGTCGAAGCCGCCCCATTCTGATTTGGCGACAACCGTCAGCTTCTTGGTGTCGATATTGAATATCAGGAGGCGGTCGTCACGGTCGGTGTAAGCAAGATACTTCCCGTCCGGAGAAGGGATCCCCTGGTTGCGGAAACCTTTCCCTTCGTTCGTCAGCTGCTCACCCTTTCCCACGCCGTTGGCCGGATAACGCCAGAACTCCACTTCTCCGCTTTCATCGGATTGGAGCTCGAGGGTTTTACCATCAGGCATAAAGCGCGCGTTGCGATATCGCACCCCGCTCTTCCTCGTCACTTCAACGAGCCGGCCGTCAGAAACGGGAGCCACAAACACCTGTCCGCGTGCCGTCAGCACGACCCTGTCGCCGTCCGGAGAAACATGCACGGCCGTCAAGTACTCCATCGGCTTCTTCACCCATTGCGTTATCTCCTGATCGAAGTCCGAAGAGAGCTGGATGGGGACTATGCCGTCCTTCTTGGTTGCTATGTCGTACCGATAGATATCCGCACCTTCGTGGTAAACTATCTTTCCGTCCGATAGCGAGGGCGAACTGATATCGAAGCCTTTGTGAAATGTCTCCTGTTTCAGATCCTTGCCGTCGGTCGTCATCGACCAGATGTTCATAGTCCCGTCGCGGTCAGTGGCAAAATAAACGCGGCCATTCCACAGCATCGGGTCTTTGCTCGTGCCCGCGTAATCCTCCGTCATCGGAGTTGCCTCGG
>JAHECO010000050.1 GCA_024641705.1 Candidatus Kryptoniota bacterium | reverse complement strand
CACAGGCCTGCACCTGTCGGCGAGACGGGCGGAGGAATGGGGAACGCCATCATCGGTTCGTTTTACGTGGTCGGAATAGCGGCGCTGATCGGCATCCCGATCGGTTTGTTCGGCGGTATCTTTCTCGGCGAGTTTCCCAACAGCAAGTTATCGACGACGGTCCGGTTCGTTGCGGACGTTCTTAACGGAACCCCCTCTATCGTTATGGGCGTGTTTGCCTACACGGTCGTCGTGCTGCCGATGAAGAGTTTTACCGCCCTCGCAGGCGGTTTCGCTCTTGGAATGATGATGATTCCGACCGTGCTGCGGACCACCGACGAAATCCTGCAGACTGTTCCCAACTCAATTCGGGAGGCATCGCTTGCGCTCGGTGTCCCTTACTGGAAGACGGTGATAGCTGTTGTCCTGCGGAGCGCCAAGAGCGGGATAGTTACGGGCATCCTGCTCGCAGGCGCGAGGGTGTTGGGAGAAACCGCCCCTCTACTCTTCACGAGCTTTAACAACGCCTTCTTCAGCTACAGCCTTCTTCAGCCGATATCCACGTTGCCCGTTCAGATATTCAATTACGCGATTTCACCCTACAAGGACTGGCACAGGCAAGCCTGGGCTGGCGCACTTATTCTGGTCCTTGCTATTCTAGTAGTCAACCTCGGGATGCGGGCGTTCTCAAGACAGAAATTCGAGCAGACTTAATGGCAATAACATCTGATATCTCAAGTGGAATAGTAACTCAAAGCCTCAAGGCATATTTCGGGAAAGTGGAGGTGCTTAAAGGGATTGATATTACGATTCCTAAATTCGAAGTGACCGCTTTTATCGGTCCCTCCGGATGTGGGAAGACGACATTCCTTCGAACGCTCAACCGCATGCACGAACTTGCCAAGGACGCGAGGATAGACGGTAAAGTCCTTGTCGACGGGACGGATATTTACGGGGCAAGTGTTGACCCGGTGCTTGTCAGGAGAAAAATCGGCATGGTGTTCCAGAAGCCCAACCCGTTTCCTACGATGTCTATCTACGATAACGTGGTTGCCGGGCTCAAGCTTACAGGAAGGCATCGGAGGAAGGAGCTGGATGAAATCGTCGAGAAGACACTCGTCCAGGCGGCGCTGTGGGACGAGGTGAAGGACTCTCTCCGGAAATCCGGTGCAAGTCTGTCGGGCGGTCAGCAGCAAAGGCTTTGTATAGCCCGCACGCTTGCAGTCAACCCGGAAGTCATCCTGATGGATGAGCCGGCAAGCGCGCTTGACCCGATTTCAACGGCCAAAATCGAGGAGCTGATCTTCCAGCTCAAGGACAAGTACACGATAGTCATAGTGACACACAACATGCAGCAGGCGGCACGCATCAGCGACAGGACGGCTTTCTTTTACCTGGGAGAGCTTATCGAGTTCAGCAATACACGCGACATGTTCACACGGCCGCGAAAGAAACAGACAGAGGACTATATAACCGGAAGATTCGGTTAAGCCTCTACGTGCGGATAGGGCCGCTTGCAGCGAGAATGAAGGAATGCCAAGCTCATGTGGGGCATTCAAAAAAACGGTGAGTAGTACCGACAAGGGCGGGGCGTCAAGACAAAAGAAAGAACAGCAGAGACGTTAAGGTGTTGTGCATTCCTTTGTTCACTTTCTTTTGTCACCCGAAAGTGAGCGCCTTTGGCGCCATCCCGCATTATATGTATAACTATATGTCGGGGCGGGGAAAAGGGTGCCCCACAAAACCGGATTCCGACTGTGTCGGAACCGGTTTTGAAGGGGATTTCACGGCTCACTTGTTAATTCCATCCCCCATCGACACGGAACTTTTCAATAGCGCAACACGTCTCATCTGTCCTTTTGGTTGACATTGGGAAAGGATGGCGATAAGAACATTTGGAGCGACGCGCTTGAAAACAAATGCGGAGTGACTGTGGAACGACAAGTTTCTCCGTATTTCATTTGTTTTAGCGTCGCGAGAAATGGTCAGCCATTTTTTCCATAGTCTTGATCTTTTCTTTTCGTTCTTTCTTTTCTATCAAGAGAAAAGAAAGAACGGGCGAGAGTGTGGCAGCATACCTCCTTGCCTACTTTTCATCTGTCTGGCAAAAGCCATCCTCACTTTTATAGAAGGAGAGAAGGAAGAAGGGTGCCCCAAAAACGCGGCTTTCTCCTTCGCCGAAAGCCACGCTTGGGGGGTGTTCCCAGTGATTTGTGGTCTGTGAGAGTGAAGAGGCCCTCTCATCTCGCCAGTTTTCCGGCTACCAGAGGCAGTCGTGGTAATCAATTACATCTCTTCTCGGCCTCTTGAGCCGAGGAGAGGTTGTCCCAAAACAAGGAAAATGTCATTCTGAAGGAGCGGAGCGACTGAAGAATCCACTTATTCGTTCTGAAAAATGGATGCTTCACTTCGTTCAGCATGACAGACAAGACTTTCTGGACAGCCTCATGACAGCTCACTTCAAACTGAGACCCAACTGGATTGTTTGTTTATTCACGCCGCTGTTAAATTCAATTAAGATGAGTGATCCTTACACCGCCGGGCCGACGCGCTTACCGTTGCCGGCCCTTTCTACCAATTCAAGGAGACCCCGATGAAGTTGACGTTCAGCCTGATCCTTTTGATGGCTTTCACGCAGACAATGTCGGCCCAGACAAATCCTGGGACATTCGCGCCGATGAACTGGCCCACTCCAAACAGCTGCAGGACTGCCGACGGCAGTCCCGGTCCTGGCTACTGGCAGCAGCGCGCCGATTATGACATAAGCGCGTCCCTTGACACTGCCGCGAGCAGGGTCACCGGTACCGAAACAATTACCTATACGAACAACTCACCGGAGGAACTATCCCATCTCTGGCTGCAGCTCGACCAAAACCTGTTCAAGAAGGGGAGTCGCGGAAATGACGAGTACGATTCTCCGAGGATACGCTGGCGCGGCGCCTTCCGGAACGGTGGCGATGAACTGAGCAGCGTGGTAATAATCCAAGACGGCATGAAAGAGGCCGCTCATTTTGTCATAAACGATACGCGCATGATGATCCAGCTGAGCAAGCCGTTGCCGGGGCACGGGGGAAAACTGCAGATACAAATCGTATGGTCCTTCGACGTGTCCAGATATGGTTCGGACCGAATGGGAAGATTCGAATCCGGCGCCGGAACGGTCTATGAGATCGCCCAATGGTATCCGAGAATGTACGTCTATGACGACGTCCGCGGTTGGAACCCGCTTCCTTATCTTGGGCAGGGAGAGTTCTATCTTGAGTACGGGGACTTCAATGTGCAGATCACCGTACCCAGGGATTACATTGTCGTCGGAACCGGTGTTCTGCAGAACCCCGATGATGTCCTCACGGGGGAGGAACGAGATCGGATCGAAGAGGCGAGGAAGGCGGACAAGACAGTTCATGTGATATCGGAGGACGAGGTTGGGAGATCCGACACGCGCCCGTCCGGGCACGGGAATCTCACGTGGAAATTCCGTGCGGAGAACGTGCGCGATTTTTCATGGGCGGCTTCAAAGGCTTTCATCTGGGATGCTTCTCACTGGGACGACGTGTTGCTGATGGCTGTCTATCCGAAAGAGGGAATTGCAACGAACTCTGGTTCCGGCAGACCGGGATGGGAATCTGTCGTCCAAATGATGAGACATACGTTCATGTATTATTCAGACAATTACTTCCATTATCCTTACCCGGTCGCAGTAAACGTCGCGGGGATAGTAGGAGGGATGGAGTACCCGATGATTGTGTTCTGCTCGGCTCGTGCGCGCGGACAGTCCTTATACTCGGTCACGGATCACGAGTTTGGGCACAGCTGGTTCCCGATGACTGTCGGAAGCGACGAGCGGCGCCACGCCTGGATGGACGAGGGGTTCAACACGTTCATCAATTATTACTCGAACAAAGACTTCTACGGCGACTCGGCGGTTCAGAATCGCTCCATGCAGGCGGATACGATAGCGAAGTGGATGCTCACATCATGGAACGACCAGCCGATCGATGCCCGGGCCGACCAGGTACTGCCGTCCAATCTCGGGTTTCTCGAATACAGGAAGCCGGGCTTCGGTCTCAGGCTGCTCCGCGAATTCATAGTGGGTCCCGACCGGTTTGATCCCGCGTTTCGCGCTTACATCCGCAGGTGGGCTTTCAAACACCCTCAGCCGTCCGATTTCTTCAGGACAATCGAAGACTATACCGGTGAGGACTTGAGCTGGTTCTGGCGCGGGTGGTTCTACTCGACTCATGTCCTCGATCAGGCGGTCGATTCGGTAATTTCGGATTCGGCAGTAAGCATCGTTTACCTCTCAAACAAACGCGGACTTGTGATGCCGACCGAGTTGCAGGTGACTTTCGACAACGGGCAGGTTTCTGACTACAAACTTCCCGTGGAGATATGGTTCAACGGGGACAATTACATTTTCCCCGTGTACGGTAACGGCAAGGTGGAGAAGGTTGTTCTGGACCCGGATCACGAGTTGCCAGACGTCAACAGAGCTAACGACGTCTGGGAGTCTGTCGGCCCCGGTTCGAAATAGAGCTGATGTACCGACGCTGACCCTGCCCGCGCAAATTGCATGGGCAGGGAAAGCGAGGCATGATCTTACCGTGACTTCATACGGCGGCTTCGCGCGTTCGCCGAAATCCTGTCAGAAGTTGCGATACACTAAACAGGCATTTAGTTAAACACAGCTTAACGATCAGTTAACTTGCTTTTCACCCCCCCGAAAATTATTTTTTTTGCAGTGGTTGAAGTGATGCAGAGGAAAAGCACATTACCTTTCCGGTACTATAATATTGCTGCACTCCTTCACAGTGTTCGTTCCCCACAAAGTCAGTTATTACCAAACCGAAAGGAGTTCTTTATGAAGAGACTTCTTCTAACTATGATGGGCACTCTTATAATCCCGTCAATGCTGCTTGCGCAGTCGGGCAAGGTTTCGGGCGTCGTACGCGACGCTGAAACCAACGAGCCGCTGGCAGGCGTGACGGTGGTTATAGAGGGCACGGTGCTTGGTGCACCGACGGATGTGAACGGCAAGTTCACGATCATGAGTGTCCCGGTTGGAGAGAGAGTTATTAAAGCCGCAGCAGTTGGTTATAATCCCGAGTCAAAGACGATCAACGTCGAGGCCGGGGCTACTGCATCGGCCGATTTTGCCTTGAAGGCCAATCCCATTCAGACCTCGCCTGTTGTCATCACGGGTATGAGAGCGGTGGAAAAGGAAACGCCCGTCGCGTTCTCGAACGTCACGACCGCGACGATTAAAAAAGAGTATACGGTCCAGGACGTCCCGATGCTGCTGAAGAATCTACCGGGAGTGTACGCCTGGGCGGACGGAGGAGTCGGACTTGGTGATGCCAGCATTTCGATCCGCGGATTTTCTCAGGACAGAATCGAGACGATGATAAACGGGATTCCGGAAAACGACCCGGAGTCGAGAAGAATCTACTGGAACGATTTCCCCGACCTGCTTTCGAACGTCAGCAGCATACAGGTCCAGCGTGGCGTCGGAAGTTCGCTGTACGGATCCGATGCCTTGGCTGGCAGTATCGACATCGAGACGGCAAACTATTCGAGCGTCCCGAGCCTTTCACTTACCGGTGGAATCGGAAGCTTCGATTTGAACAAGGTGTCTGCTGCCGCAAACACAGGCCTCATCGATAACAGGTTCGCGGCTTACGCTCGCGTTTCTCATCTGCAGGGCAACGGTTACAGGGATTACTCCTGGGCCGACTACTGGGGATACTTCATCGGCGGCGCGATGTACTACGACAATCTTACCGTGAAGCTGAACTTCTACCAGTCGCCCGAAGTAAATCACTACTCCTACATCTATCCGACGCTGGCGCAGATCGCACAATACGGACGGACCTACAACGGTATGGGAACAGGCAGTCCGCAAGGACAGCTTTATAACATCAACGCTTTCAACCAGCCCCACTACGAGCTTCATATCAACTATGACGTTACTCCGGAAGCCCAGTGGAACACAAGCCTGTTCTATATCCGCGGCTTCGGCTACGGTGAGCACTGGACCACCGGACCTGCTGATTCCTACTTCCCGAATTTCGTCGTGAAGAATGCGACCGGGAATTATGTGTTTGTAACGACCTCGGGTGACTCTGTATCAAAGACCCCGCTCGCTTACGAATCAATTACCGATAATTACCAGTTCGGACTTCTCTCCAATTTGACATACAAACTTGGAAACAACGACCTGGTAGCGGGTATCGAGTTGAGGAGATGGCACGCTCACCACTACGGCGAGATCGAATTTGCCGACCAGACCCCAGCAGGGTACATTCCCGGAACAGCCCTCTCGCACTTCTACGATTACACCGGCGAGAAGTACGTCTTTGCAGGATTCATACACACAATGTGGAGAGTAAGTCAGTTCAACATAATGGCTGACCTGCAGTACTCGGCACCTACTTACTATCTGACTGAAAGATTCATCGGAAGCGGTGCATTGACTCAGGCCGTCCCGAGGACGACATTGCTTAACGACTACAAGACTCCGTTCTCCTTCCTGACACCAAGGGTCGGCGTGACTTATAACATAACGAAACCGTTTTCGGTTTACGCGAATTTCAGCCAGGCAAAGGAAGAACCCGCCCAGGGCTCGGTCTATTCAAGCGGACTCCTCAGGACCGATTTGAAGCCTGAGTTCATGAACGCCGACATAGAGCTTGGCGCCAATTATGTCACATCCAATCTCAATGTCAAGCTCGATTATTTCTTCATGAACTTTTCAAACGAACTGATAAACGTTTACAGCCCGAACGATCCCAACGCCGATTATCGCGGAGATATCCTTTTCAATGGGCAGCACACTGTTCACCAGGGCTTCGAGTTCGACGGAGTGGCCAGCGTGATGAGCAACCTGCAGGTCAATCTGAACTTCACGTATTCGAACAACAAGTTCCAGGACCAGGTTATCCAGACCGGTGCAAACACCAGCGTTAACTATTCGGGTAAGTATATTCCGAACTTCCCACAGACGATGTTGAACATCGGTGCGACTTACACGTACAAGAATGCTTACGTCAACCTTACTCTCAACAACGTGGGTAAGCAGTATATCGACAACCTTAACGAATACGGGACGGTAGCTCCGTACACGATACTCAATGCAATCGTCGGCTACTCGTTCCCCAATGTGATGGGGTTGAAGTCGATCGACCTGACACTAAATGTGAACAATCTTACCAACGCCCAGTACTTCTCGTACGGGACGACTTACGGAAGCACGCCGGAGTACCTGCCGGCTGCACCTGCGAACTACTTTGCGACGGTGGATCTCAACTGGTGATTTCCTTCAGTTAAGGAAATATGTAAACCAGCATGTAGGAACGGCAGCGTTGGCTGCCGTTCTTTTTTTTGTGGGGAAAATCCGGGGCACTTATCCCGCGAATCCGGCGCGTCAAGCAAGTCACAACCTGCTATCTCAGTCAGGACACCCGCATATATCTGATGGAGGCGTCCCGGAGGCGTGGGAGTCACTTTCTCTGCCAACCCGGAATTCACAACAGGCCCGAGATTTTGCCTCCTGTATACGCAGTCGGGGCAGAATTCCACTCTATCGGCTTTCCTCTCTATTTCTTTGCTTGTAACTCGCTGAGGCATAAAGAGTTAGTCATGGCCAGTCGTGGCATTGTAATTGCAGAAAATTGGGCGTCCAGTAACAATCAAGTTTAGTACTTTGAAAAAGAAGGAACAGAAATGGCTGAAGAGAATATATCTGAGAAGGATGACAAACAGTCAGCCTCCTCAGAGATCGTCGCGACGATAGACGGAAACGAGGCTGCTGCCTATATCGCCCATAAACTGAACGAAGTAATTGCAATTTACCCGATCACGCCGTCATCCCCGATGGGTGAGTGGTCGGACGAATGGTCGGCACAGAACAGGCCGAATCTCTGGGGAACGATCCCGCTTGTTGCAGAACTACAGAGTGAAGGCGGGGCTTCCGGTGCCGTGCACGGCTCGCTCCAGGCGGGCGCGCTGACGACGACTTTCACGGCATCGCAGGGCCTCCTGCTCATGATACCCAACATGTTCAAGATCGCGGGGGAACTCACATCCACCGTATTCCATATCGCCGCCAGGTCGGTAGCTGCGCATGCGTTGTCCATCTTCGGCGACCACAGCGACGTCATGGCCGCAAGGCCTACGGGATTCGCGATGATGGCTTCCAACTCCGTCCAGGAGGTGAACGACTTTGTTCTCATCACTCAGGCCGCCACTCTCGAGGCACGCGTGCCGTTCCTCCATTTCTTCGACGGGTTCAGAACCTCCCATGAAGTCCTGAAGATCCAGCAGCTCACCGACGAACAGATGCGCGCGTTGATAAGTGATGAAATGATTTATCAACACAGGCAGCGTGCGATGTCGCCGGATCATCCCGTGCTGCGCGGCTCAGCGCAGAACCCGGACGTGTTCTTCCAGGCCCGCGAGACGGTCAACAAGTTTTACGAGGCGTGCCCGGCCATAGTCCAGTCGGTCATGGACAAATTCAAGAAGGCTACCGGCCGCGAGTACAGGTTGTTCCAGTATGTTGGCTCGCCGGACGCGGAGAAAGTGATCATAATTATGGGCTCGGGAGCCGAGACCGTACATGAGACCGTCGAGCACCTGGCATCGAAGGGCGAGAAGGTCGGTGTCATCAAGGTGAGGCTGTTCAGGCCATTCTCGATCGACTCGTTCATCGGTTCGCTTCCGAAGACGGTGAAGAATATCGCCGTCCTTGACCGGACGAAAGAACCGGGCGCGACTGGTGAGCCCTTGTACTCGGACGTAGTGACAGCGCTCGCCGAAGCGGATGCTTCGGGGAAGCTCCCGTTTGCATCGAGACCCAGGGTCATCGGTGGCCGCTACGGACTGTCCTCGAAAGAATTTACGCCGGCCATGGTCAAGGCCGTGTTCGACGAAATGAAGAAGGAAAAGCCGAAGAATCATTTCACAGTCGGCATCGTTGACGACGTAACGAACACGAGTCTCGATTACGATCCGTCTTTCGATATCGAACCCGACGATGTCGTCAGGGGAGTCTTCTACGGACTCGGCGCGGACGGAACCGTCGGAGCAAACAAGAACTCGATCAAGATCATCGGCGGTGAAACGGATTTCTACGCGCAGGGATATTTCGTGTACGATTCCAAGAAATCAGGATCCACGACCGTCTCTCACCTGCGATTCGGACCGAGGCCTATACATTCGACATACCTAATCAATCGCGCCAACTTCGTTGGATGCCATCAGTGGTTCTTCGTCGAGAAATTCGATGTTCTCGAGAAGGCGGCGCCCGGAAGCGTCTTCCTTCTCAACAGTATTTACGGTCCCGACAAAGTGTGGGACAAACTCCCGAGGCAGATACAGAAGCAGATCATCGATAAACATCTGAAGTTCTATGTCATCGACGCGTACAAGGTTGCCCGTCAGACGAACATGGGAAGCAGGATCAACACAATAATGCAGACCTGTTTCTTCGCGATCTCCGGCGTGCTCCCGCGCGAACAGGCGATTGAACAGATCAAGAAATCCATCAAGAAGACCTACGGCAAGAAAGGTGACCAGGTGGTCCAGCAGAACTTTCAGGCGGTCGACCAGACTCTCGCGAATCTTTCCGAAGTAAAAGTGCCGGACAAGGTCTCGAGCACCACAGAAATGCCTCCGGTCGTGTCTGATCGTGCGCCCGAATACGTGAAGAAGGTTACTGCGCGGATGATCGAAGGGAAGGGAGATACGCTCCCGGTCAGCGCGATGCCTATCGACGGTACTTTCCCGACCGCGACTTCGCAGTGGGAGAAGAGAAATATCGCGCTCGAAATCCCCGTATGGGAATCGGACATCTGCATTCAGTGCAACAAGTGCGTTATCATCTGTCCGCATGCCAGCATTCGCGTGAAGGTATTCGATCCGGAAGGTTTGACCGATGCGCCTCCGACGTTCAAGGCTGTCGATTTCAAGAGCGCGGAACACAAGGGGATGAAGTACTCGCTCCAGGTTGCCCCCGAAGACTGCACAGGCTGCGGTCTGTGCGTCGAGTTCTGCCCTGCGAAGAGCAAGAAGGAAGCCAAGGTCAAGGCCATAAACATGAAGCCTCAGCCCCAGCTCAGGGAAGCGGAGAGGGTGAATTACGATTTCTTCCTGAACATACCGGAGATCGATCGCAGGCAGATCAGGCTCGATAACGTGAAAGATTCTCAATTCCTCCAGCCGCTCTTTGAGTATTCCGGCGCCTGCTCCGGCTGCGGCGAGACCCCGTATGTCAAGCTGGTCACGCAATTGTTCGGAGATCGCACGCTCATAGCCAACGCCACGGGTTGCTCCTCGATTTACGGAGGCAACCTGCCTACGGCACCGTACACCGTCAACAAGGACGGGAAAGGCCCGACATGGTCCAACTCCCTGTTCGAGGATAATGCGGAGTTCGGATTTGGCATGCGGCTCGCGATCGACAAGCAGACCGAGATAGCGAAGGAACTGGTGCAGAAGCTTGCTGGCCGGATTGGCGATCAGCTTGCGAAGGAAATCCTCGAGGCCGATCAATCCGGTGAAGCCGGAATCTACGACCAAAGAGAAAGAGTGAAGGCACTCAAGGATAAACTTGCAGCGATAAAATCTCCGGAGGCGAAAAGCCTCCTCAACGTGGCCGACAACCTTGTCAAACGCAGCGTATGGATCGTCGGCGGCGACGGCTGGGCATACGACATAGGTTACGGCGGCCTGGATCACGTCATCGCGTCCGGGAAGAACGTGAACATTCTCGTTCTCGACACCGAAGTATATTCTAACACCGGCGGACAGATGTCCAAGGCGACATCACGTGCGGCGGTTGCGAAGTTCGCGGCGGCAGGGAAGCCTATGCGCAAAAAGGACCTCTCGCTCATGGCGTTGATGTACGGCAACGTGTACGTCGCCCGAGTGGCGATGGGTGCAAATGATGCCCAGACCGTACGCGCTTTCCTGGAAGCCGAGTCTTACGACGGCCCTTCGATAATCATCGCCTACTCGCACTGCATCGAGCACGGAATCGACATGGCGCAGGGCGCGGTGCATCAGAAGGTCGCGGTCGACACGGGCTACTGGCCCCTCTTCCGCTTCGACCCGAGGCTGGAACATGACGGCAAGAATCCGTTCAGGCTCGATTCAAAAGCCCCGAAGGGATCGGTCAGCGATTTCACGTCGCTGGAAACCCGGTATAATATGTTGAAGAAGACTCATCCCGACAGAGTCAAATTCCTGATGGAGCTTGCCCAGGACGACGTCAACCAGAGATGGAAAATGTACGAGCAGCTTTCGAAGGAATACGAGCCTCATCCGGCAGGCAACGGGGGAGACGGCGCGGGCAAGACTGCGGTGACGACACCGGTGAACAATTGAGCGATAAGACAGTTGCGAACGAAAAGGAAAGTTGGAAATGGATCTGAAAACAAAATATCTTGGAATAGAGCTTAAGAACCCGGTCGTCCCGTCCGCCAGCCCGTTGTCGAGAAGCCTCGACAGCATGAAGCGGCTCGAAGACGCGGGAGCATCCGCGATAGTCATGTATTCACTGTTCGAGGAAGAGGTGGCGCATGAGAGCGCGGAACTCGACCATTACCTTCATTATGGGACCGAGAGCTACGCCGAATCGCTTACGTATTTTCCGCGTGCTGAGGAATACAACCTGGAACCGGACGCCTACATTGAACTTCTGCGAAAGGCGAAAGAGTCTCTAAGCATACCAGTAATACCGAGCCTCAACGGCATAACGCCCGGAGGCTGGATAAAGTACGCGAGGCATTTCGAAGAAGCGGGCGCGGACGCCATGGAACTCAATGTCTACTACATACCGACGGACCCGAGATTGACTTCGCACGACGTGGAAGCGCGGTACCTGAACGTGCTTTCAGCTGTCAGGGACTCGGTCGGCATTCCCATAGCGGTGAAGCTGAGCCCCTACTTCAGCTCTCTGTCTCATTTTGCCGAGGGACTTATCGGAGCCGGGGCGAACGGCCTGGTGATGTTCAACCGGTTCTATCAGCCCGACATAGACATCAATAATCTGGAAGTCGTCCCCGGGGTAACGATGAGTGATTCTTCGGCCATCAAACTCCCGATGCGCTGGATCGCGATATTCTACGGCCGTCTCAAGGCAAGCCTCGCGGCGACGAGCGGCGTTCATACCGCCGAAGACATCCTCAAACTCGTCATGGCCGGCGCGGACGTGACGATGATGTGCTCGGCGCTCCTTCAACACGGGCCGGCGCATATTCAGAAGGTCCTTGCAGATGTAACGAAATGGATGGAAGACCATGAATATGAATCGATCGAGCAGATGAAGGGGAGCATGAGCCAGAAGTCGGTAGCCGACCCCGCGGCTTTCGAAAGGGCGAACTACGTAAAAGCTCTTAACAGATTTAAGTTACTCGTGTAACTTCTCTTCAGCAACGAAAGGGGGCGCCGAGAGGCGCCCTTTTTCATTTCAGGGGAGATTGTGCTGACTGGAGACTCGCTCCGGTGCAGCGGGTCATTTTCCGTCTCGAGATATTGTCCGCCCGGTTCGTGCGATTAGTTTGGCTCCCGCTATCCTCACGCATTGCTGAGAGGCTTGAGCGCGACTTCGATTATGTTATCGTCGTTCTGCATCTCGCTGAGGATATTCGCGGACGGCGCGCCGTCGAGGAGCAGCGTGCAGCAGGCAGCTTTCGAAGCTTCGAATATTATATTCGTCATCTCTTCCACATTGACGCCGCCTGCCTTCAATTTGTCCAGGACTCCGGCAAGCACGCCCACGCGGTTGTAATGTCTCACCACGAGGGACTGCGTCGCGGACGAGCCCGCGCGAATGTTCACGGTGTTTAGCGGGACCCCAGTCTCCTGAAAAGACCTGACGATCCGGACGACTTCATCCGCGATCGCTTCCGAGGCCTGGTCGGTCGAAGCACCGATGTGGGGGGTCGCCGTGACGAGGGCAGCCAGTTCTGTGTCTGTAAACTCACCCTCTCCTCCGGCAGGCTCATTCTCGAAGACATCGATGCCGATCCGTAGCTTCTTCGATCTGACAGCTTCTTTCAATGCGGCGGTGTCGACGACTTCGCCTCTCGATGTATTTATCAGTATGGCCCCGTCTTTCATCGATTCGAGAAAACTCCAGTCAATAACATGGTGGGTCTCGGGCTTGTAGGCGACGTTGATACTGATCGCATCCGACTGTCTGGCCAGGGTGCCCAGGTCAGGGGCATACACTACTCCGTGCTGAGCGGCAGTCTCCTCGGTGAAGTGTTTCGACCATGCTGCCACCTTCATCTCCAGGCTCTGAGCCCGCCTGGCGACCGCCTTTCCGATGGCTCCGAATCCGACGATGCCGAGAGTCCTGCCCTTGAGTCCGCGTGCCTTGCCGTATTCTTTCTTCTTCCACATCCGGTTGCGCAGGTCGAATGTGGCGTTGGCAATTTGCCTGTCAGCCGCGATCAGCAGTCCCACAGCGAGCTCGGCAACCGCCTCAGTGTTCCTGCCCGGACAGTTGGAAACGTAGATCCCGCGCGTGTTCGCGGTGGGAAGGTCTATTGTGTTCACGCCGGCGCCTGCCCTGATTATGAGGGAGAGGTTCTTGGCTGCGGCTATCGTTTTTGACGTGACTTTTGTGGATCTTACGACCAGGATGTCGGCGTCGTTTATCGCTTCAGGCAAATTGTCCGCCGTCAAATCTGGATTCACCGTAACTTCCAATTTGAGGGCTTTCAAAGCTGCAACAGTCTTGTCGGACAGTCTGTCTGCGATGAGCACTTTCATGTTGCGTTCCTTTCAGTGTTAGAACAATTCGGTGGTACAGGATGCTTCATTTTGGGACGCGCGGTGGCGGACCGGTTAGAACATCATGAGTACAAACTCGGATAAATTTAGCGGGCCCTCGAATCAATAACAATGGAATACGGTCGGCAGGGGTGCTTCAGTCCGTCAAAAGTCAGTGGTGCCCCAGTTTGAATTGAACCACATAGGCACATAGGACAAATATGGATCAATACCTATGTCCTTATGTGGTTAATTCCTGGAACCGTCACAGTTCACATGTGAGACCGAGACACCACCCGGAAGTCGCTTGAGTTTGCGGGGTAATTTGGTATTTTTATTAGGAAGATTCTATTACACTAAGCGATAGGAGCTAATGGCGTTGCTGATGTTGTTTGACGACTCGATACTCGGTCTGGGAATACCGCCGCTCATACTCTTGCTGCTGGTTATCGTGGTCGTGGCCCCGTTCGTTCTGCCGCCGGTGAAAGAGTGGAAGGGCGCATCGCCCAAGGAGAAGATCTCCGTTTCGATGTATTTCCTGGCTGTGGTCGTTGTGGTGATCTACTTCATGGGGTACTTCACGGGCAGGTGATTGCCTGAGGTCTCAGCCATTTACGCCGGTATTTGCCGATAGATGTGGCCCTCCGGCCCGCAGAGAATAGTCGGCATGTCGAGAGAATGGCTTCTGAAGATTACTTACTTTTTGAAGGACCTGTCGTAATCGGGGGATTTGTAGAATTCACACTTCATGCAGTTCGCGAGTTTCATTGCAAAGGTACCCTGGACCGTGCCTCCACACAGCGTCCCGGCGATACGGGCACATTGCTGGCCGTGATCGGGGTATGCGGGGCACACACCCAGCTCGGCTGCCTTCATGCCGCCTTTCTCACGTCCGCATTTCTTGAATTCCCAACAGTTCATAATTTTGCCTCCGGGTGATTGGTGGGTATACAACATTATTCTCGGATTCTTCTGCCAGTACTTTAGCAGGTGCCTTCACTATCGGGAGTTCAGCATGCTATATCGGAGAACGGAGCAGGAAGGGGGACTATAATGCCGGGCGAAAAACTTTGTCGATGGGGAACGGATCGAGGCTAGGAGGGTAAGGATGTCTGGAGACTGAGGCGTATGCCAGAATACTGTGCCTTCATCCCGGCGAAATGTCGGAAGAACGACAGACCTGGTCGATGGGAGAGCCGGGAGAAAGTGTGCCGCTTCTACTCGTATCTTAACGACTCGACCGGATCGACTCCTGCGGCCTTCCGGGCAGGGAACACTCCTGCAAAAAGGCCGATCAGCGTAAGGACGGTTACCGTGAAAAGCATGATCCCGATTGAAAGTATCGGCCTTCCGAGGAACTGCATCGGACCGCTGCTGGTGTCGAGCAGTCCCGCCGCGCCCACGATCACCCAGGAGAGGAGTAGTCCTGACGTCCCTCCGAGGAGGGAAATGAAGAGAGCCTCGAAGACAAACTGGAAGAGGATGTATGCTCGCCTGGCGCCGACAGCCATCTTAATACCTATTTCGCGAGTGCGTTCTTTTACGACAACGTACATCACGTTCGCCACGCCGACGCCCGCTATCATCAAAGTGAAGAACCCGACAATGCCGAGAAATATGTTCACGCCGAGACTGACCTTCTTGATGATCTCATCGATCATCATGGTGTCGAATATGCCGACCGCGCGCTCATCCGTCGGATCAAACCTGTACTTCTTCCCCAGCACCTCCCTGATTTCGCTTATCATACGCGTCTGCATGCCCGGGCTGGGGGCTTTGAGGAGAATAGTGTTGATGTGTTTGTACCCGTATATCATTCTGAATGTAGAATAAGGGATGACGGCACGCCGCGAGTCGGGCCCGTTGTTCATTGAAGTCTGCAGCTTCTTCTCCATGATGCCGATAACTGTAAAAGGCACGTTATCCAGCATGACGGTCTTACCGATAGGCTTCTCACCCTTGAACAAGTCGGCCGCTATGTCGTAACCGAGGAAGAGACTTCTTTTACGGTATTTGATATCGTTTGCGTCGATGAACCTTCCGCCTGCCTCAGGATACATGGCCCGCATTATTTCAAAGTCCGGGCCTGCTCCCTCACACTCCGTCGTGAGCCGCGTCTTCCCGTAGAACAGCTCGGCATTCTTCCTGTATTGAGGGCTGATCATGATGATATTCGGTATGCTGGCCTTCAGGAGATCCACGTCGCCTTCTTCGAGGTTTATGCTGCGCCCCTTGGGCAGGCCCTGGTACACCTTGCCCGTCTCTCCTCCGTAGACAATCAGTACCCTGTTCCATGCGTTGACCAAGCCGTCGCGCATCGCCTTCCCGAAACCTGAGCCGAACGCCAGGAGGAGGACAACCGACATCGTTCCCCAGGTGATCGCGATCAGTGTCAGGACGGTCCGCATCCGGTGACTCTTCATGTCGCGCAGGAATTCTC
Organism: Candidatus Kryptoniota bacterium; assembly: GCA_024641705.1. Lineage (GTDB taxonomy): Bacteria > Bacteroidota > Ignavibacteria > Kryptoniales > JAKASW01 > JAKASW01. Next base: position 9,070 of record JAHECO010000050.1, on the reverse strand, counting down.
TGATAAGCTCTATCGCCATATGCGTTTACCTCCGGCAGGGTCCGTTCGGTCTCTCTTCGACTTCTTCAGGCGCTCTTCAGTGGACTCTTTCTTGGGACTCAGCATCGTCAGTCTCTCAGGCACTCGACTACGTCCAGGTTGGCGGCGCGTCTTGCCGGCATCATCCCGGCCGAAAGTCCTATTGCCGCGAGTATGGACATCGTGGATATGACGACGGGAAGTGAAATCTCGGGAGTCCCGATGTAGTCCTTCACGGGAACGAGCTGCATGACCGTGACTATCGCCCAGCCGATCAAGAAACCGATGGCGGCCCCGAGGCCGACGATCATGAAAGTCTCGGCGAAGAACTGGAGGAGGATCGTCGTCTTCCTCGCGCCGACCGCTCTCTTCACGCCGATCTCCTTTACACGCTCGCGCACGACAATGAACATGATGTTCGCTACACCGAGCCCCGCTACTCCGAGTGTGAAACTTCCTATGATGCCGAGGAAGATCGTGAATCCCACGGTAATGTAAAGAAGTATCTTCTCGAAATCGGCCGTGTTCCATATGAAGACGGCGTCTTTGTCGTTCGGGTCGAAGCGGTATCTCTCACCGAGCGCCTGTCGGACCTCCTCCTCGACTTCAGCGGTCTGGGATGCATCCGCGGCTTTGTAGATAAGGTCTGTTATGTACGGCGTACCGAACATGGCGGTGTACGTCGGGGCCGGAATGAAAATCCTGTTGGCATCTTGCATATAATAGGATGAATTTTGATTTTTTTTCTGCATGATGCCGATGACGGTGAACGGGGTCTGGCCCACAAAGACCACCTTTCCGACAGCGTCCTTGTCTCCGAAGAGGTAATCTTTCACCTCGTTGCCGAGAACCGCCACGCGTTTTCTTTCGGCCACATCGAGTGTATCGATGAACCTCCCTCCCTGTGACGGGATGATATTCCTCATGTCTTCATAGATAGGGTAGATGCCGGTTATGCCCGGGTTAGTAATATTCTTCCCGTATCTTACGGGGGTTCCCATGCCGATGTACTCCGGGCAAATGGATTCGATGCCTCGCACCTTCGCCTTGATGACGGTTGCCGCCTCTTCGGTCAGGTGTATCCGCCGCCCGATCCCGAACCCCTGGTAGGGCTTTGTCGTCCGGTTCGGAAACATCACCGAGATACTCTCACCCATCCCATGCATGTTTTTCATGGATTGTTTCTTGAATCCCAGACCGAACGATATCAGGACAATTATCGTGACAGTACCCCATATGATCCCGAACATGGTAAGGAATGCCCGCATTTTTTGGGCGCGAAGGTCTGCGAAGAATTCCGAGAAGAAGCTTATAAACGCTGTCATGTCGGGCCGTTAGTTGATCTTCACGACAGGTTTTTCAAGGACTTTATCCCCTTCTTTCAGGCCGGAAATCACCTCGATGTTGATGGCGTCGCTGAGTCCGGTCTTGATGGCGCGATCTTCGGATTTATTATCGGCAAGGGCAAGCTTAACCAGCGCGGAATCGTTTCTGAACGTCACGACCCGCTCAGGAACGAAGAGAACGTCTGTCTTTTTCTGGATTATGACATCGGCGTTTGCGGAATATCCGGCGCGCAGCGTGACTTTCTTTATGTTCGAGATGGCGATCTCAATCGGGAAGACAGAGGCGTTTTCCTTCTTCTCGGCCTGCAACCAGATTTTCGAAAGCCTGCCGGGTATCGTGTCGCCGGGCAGGGCACCGATCCTGATCTCGGCCGGCATTCCCTCGCGGAGCTTGCCGACGTCTATCTCATCGACTGTACCCTTGAAGACTAGGTTGCTCATATTAGCCATCTTCATCAGTACCGTTCCTTCCTGGTAGGAGGTAAGAGGTGTGACGGGATCTCCTACTTCAACGGTACGCGTCAGGACATAACCGTCAATCGGTGCGTAGATTATCGATTCAATCTTGGTGTTATCTATCGTTACGGCACCGCTCTGCATCAGCTCCAGTTTCTCTTTCGCGATCTTAGTCCGCAGCTCGGATTCCAAATATGCCTTCTGCGTGTTGTCGAAATCCTGGTCGGAGATCAGGGATCTCTGGTGCAGGAGGGCCTGCCGGTCACGTTCCTTCTTCATGTTATTGAAGTCGACCTGTGCCAGCTCGAGTTGACGCTTGGCGTCGGCAAGCTCGACGGGGGTCGGGTCCGGCTTGACCTCGAGAAGCGGATCGCCCGCGTGAACGTAGGATCCGACGTCGACGTAAAGCTTTCTGACTACTCCGCTCACCCTGGATTTTATTGACACCTCGTTCTCAGGCTCGATCGTGCCGACAGCGAGCGCCTTCTCCATGATTGTCCCCTTGGCTACCTTGACGCTCGCCGGTCCCTCCGAGGAATTGTCCCCTGAAGACTTCTTGACCACGAAAGCGGCTATCCCAAGTATCACGACGACTGCGCCCAGGATGATCCATTTTTTCTTCTTGCCCTTGTGTTTGGTCGGCATTTTCATACCCTCTGCTTTTTATTTTCTTCCGAGAGTACGGGAGCTCTTTGAAATGGTTTCGTTTTGGGCGACACGAAGGGGGGACATTCTGAGAACCGGCAGCCGACTGAAGGTGTAAACAAGAGATGGACAGGCTAAGTTGTTTTTCCCCGTCAAGCCCCCCGGCGTTTGACCTGTACTCTCAATGTTTCGAGCGCGCCTGGAGGGACTCGAACCCCCAACCCACAGATCCGAAGTTTGAAGCTCTCCCGCAATAGACCGCGATAATTCGCTTAGATTCGCAAACTTTGGCCGCGATCATTAAGAAATGTTCGTTTTCGAACAAAAAAAGTGACAAATGAAATAAAATCTGTCACAAGAGTGACATTCTTAGCCCTAATTTCATATCATGCCATACCGTATATTTTGATATTAGTCCGGCGAGAATGGGCAGCTGATTGGTATTTGAGTTTAGGAATGTCAATTCTTACTTTTAACAGGATCATGAGCAGAAGTTGGGTTTTAAGCTGACCTCAGGAACTTGATAAAATCGACCCGGTGTTATAGTTTATCATGTAGTTCCAATACCGGGAGTGTTAAGGGCCTTCGAGAAATCGGCACTGTTAGTAATAGATGAAGTTCTTCTAATCGGAAACGTAAGAAATGGCGAGGATCACAAGCGTCCCTGATGAGTACTACCAAGGATTTGTCAAGCTCTTTTCTCTTGAGAGTTTGGCCTTTGAAATGCTTGTGAATGCCCTGAAGCGCGCGGAGCCAACTCTGGGTACTATGAAGTTGGCAAATAATCTTGGACCTATAGAGAACTTGGAACCCGAAACGATTACCGATATTCTGCTGAGCGTGAGTAGCCTGAACAACTACCGAGAAGAAATTGACGCTTCGGTCGAAGACACCGTGGGTGATGTCAACTTCATAATAACTACGAGGGAAAAGGATTCGCTTTTTTCCAGACCGGAAAGGCAAGAGAGTTTCAAGAAAAGACTAACGGCCCTTTTACAAAATGAACAGGTTTACTGCTCGTCCAAAGCATTGGGTCTGACCAACAACTACGACAAGGTGTATTATTCTGCGAAAGTGATCTCCGACATCAGACCAATTTTTGGCACGAACACCGCGGACAAACCAAAAGCATCGCTTGTCACGCATACGCTGAAGATTCATTTTGCCCATTTCAAAGATGATGAGTGGGTCCATGAAGACACCTACGTCACGATGGATATCAATGATATTCGGAGATTGAAAGAAGTGCTCTCGAGGGCAGAAAGGAAAGAGAGGACTCTGGCGGGAATAATCAAAGAGGCTGGTATGAAGAATCTAAGCCCAGCAGAGGAAGAATAATGGATACTGTCAATCTGGCTTATAACAAACAGGGCTACGCTAAGGCAAGCACGTTCCATATGACTAATCGATGCCGATATTCATTCTCAAACGTCAAGCTTGATTCTGCAGAGACGTGGCGGACCGCGATGGCTCAAGACTGGGAGCGTCAAGGTGAGGCGAGGGTCGTTTCGGAAGTGGAAAGGATGTTCAGAAGTCTGGCTGCCAAATGGCGAGAGGAGAGGTCGGCTTCGTCGACAATGCGTCAAGAGGTGAATGATACCTATCTTGACATAATCGGACTTGGCCCGGATGTCATTCCTTATATCTTGAAGGATCTTAGGAGAACCTCAGATCATTGGTTCATCGCGCTAAGAGCCATCGCAAAGACGGATCCCGTTAGACCAACGGATCGGGGTAATATAGAGAGAATGAGGGATGCGTGGCTGTTGTGGGGTGAACAGGAGAAATATTTAGAGTAGTCTCTGCGAAAACATTGGCGTCGACCGCGGGAAGTAGTAACCAGTCTATTTATGATATGTCGCTACGCAGACGAGAAGTGATCTGGCCGAAACTGCGTGGTGACTCCTTTCAGAAAACAAGCGATCCTACCAACAGCTATAATTGTGTAGCTTTCGCTCTGGGTGATACACAAAATTGGCACGATGACACAAGGTACGGGAAGTGGGATGACCGTGCCCCGCGGGACGGTAAAGTGGAATCGTATGCCAAGTACTTCCAACTGTTCGGGTTTGTGACCTGTGAAGAGCCCGTTGTAGAAAACGGGTTTGAGAAAATAGCATTGTTTGCGACGGCCGATGGCGAGTTCACCCACGTTGCGATTCAGATGTCTGACGGGACGTGGAAGAGTAAACTCGGCTCGCTTGAAGACATTTCGCACGCGGAACTTACTTCGATAAGCGAAGGGGACTATGGGACTCCACGAATATTCATGAAACGAGAGACTGCGATCCAGCTGAGTGCTCCTTGAGGTGCTTGTGATCGCCCCGGCTCAGGTACCAGCGTGACCGAGGCTTCCCCTGCCCGCAGCAAAGCAAGTTGGTTCCGCTAACGTATGCTTCGCATAAGTTAGCCCTCTGGCTGGTTTCAATGGTACTCTCGGCCGCGGTTCTCGCCAAAAGGTCACCTCGACGCGTTCCCGCAATCTGTCGAAACCTCATTAGCCTCGAGGTTCGAAATCTGATGCTCTTTGGAATGGGGCGATGTCACATTCGAGATGCGATCACTCCGTACCACTACGGGCAAAATTCTGCACACATATTAGCCCTAAGATAGCCCTAATGCGACCGAAGACGAATGATAAAGCCCCAAACTCGCGCGCCTGGAGGGACTCGAACCCCCAACCCACAGATCCGAAGTCTGTTGCTCTATCCAATTGAGCTACAGGCGCTTCCACGTCAATTTATCGGGGCCACCCCCCAAATCCAAATTAAAAAACTTACGCCGATCATCTAACAAAAATTTGCAATTAGCTCTATAATGTGTTATAATTTCGCCAGATGAAGGATTTCGAGTTCAAGAAACTTTATTACTCCATCTCGGAAGTGAGCCGTATTACGGGACTTGAACAGCATGTCCTGCGTTACTGGGAGTCGCAGTTTCCGGAGTTGAATCCGGCAAAGAATCGGGCAGGGAACCGGATCTACACGAACAAGGACATTAGCTTGATATTCGAGATTAAGCGTCTTGTTCGCGAAGAGGGCTTCACAATCGAAGGCGCCAAGAAGGTTCTCAGCTCGAAGTCAAACGGCAGCTCTCAGGAAATGGTTGAAACGGAAGAGGCTGAAGCGGCTTCCGGCGACCTGAAGCAGACTCTGTTGGAAGCCCGTGCTTTTCTGGATGACCTCGTTCAGAGACTGACGGGAAAAGCCTGACAGGGAAGTCCGTTGTACTCACCGAGGACTTTCATTCGGCGGCTCAACCGCCAAACCGGCTTATGAAGGGCTTCAAGCCACCCGCCCCGCCAGTCCGCGGAACCGCTCAGACTTTCGTTGAGCGCATGCCCTCTGAAAAGAGAGAGGTGCAGATCCAATCCAAGGGTTTCATTTCGGATACAAGACTCCTCCTCCGTTTGATTGATCGGTCGGATTTGAGTAAATTATTCGGCAAAAAGTTGTACCGGAACGTGGCGCAGCCTGGTAGCGCACTACCTTGGGGTGGTAGGGGTCGCGGGTTCGAATCCCGCCGTTCCGACAAGGTAATGCCTGATAGAAGACACGCCTCGATCGAGGCGTGTTTTGTTTTCGAGGAGTTCCTTCACGACTTGCCGCCGGAGGAATCCTGAGGGATGATGAAAGGACTCGAAAGGCTGCAGCGAATCTACGATCTGAGACGGGAGGGAGGAACGCTCGGTGAGTTTTACCTTTCCGATCCAATTGGGTTTCCGAAGCGGTTCTCTGAACAGCGGGACGTCGAAACGTCTGCGCTGATCGCGGCACTGTTCGCCATAGGTCCCAGGTATGCAATCCTCAGATCGCTTGAGAAGATCTTTGCAGAACTCGGAAGCTCTCCTTACAATTCGATCATGAATCTCGACCCGGTTCGGCTGTCGGAGAAAATGAACGGGCATGTCCAATTTGCATACAAGAACATAACCGGAGAAGATGTAGTCAAAGTCCTTTACGCGGTGAAGTCTGTGCTAGAACGACACGGGACGGTGCAGGACGCGCTCATGTGTTTCGGGGGCGAAGGTGGTCGCACTTCGTACTCCATTCTGACAGGATTTCTGGAAGAGCTCAAGTCGGTGCGAATACCCGTTTCCCTCGGAGGTTCTTTGACTCCGCGAGCCCGCGCACTCCTCGCGAGCCCGAACGAAGGAAGCGCTTGCAAGAGAATGAATATGTTTCTAAGATGGATGACGAGGAAAGACGAAATTGATTTCGGTTTTTACAAATGGCTCGGAACGGAGAACCTGATAATTCCGCTGGATGTGAATGTGTCGAGAGCTGCGAGAAAGCTAAGATTGACCAAGAGGAAGACGGATAACTGGAAGACCGCATCGGAGATTACAGAGAAGTTGAAGAGCCTCGATCCGGTAGATCCCGTCAAATACGATGTACCGATGTTCCTTTACGGGATTGAGTTGAGGAAGGGCAGGCATGCGGATTAGTATTGCCCTTCTCATGGTACTGTTGTACTCTGCCCCGCTTCCCGCCCAGCCGAAGGTGGTTACTCTGCGCACCGGCGGAGCCAACTCTCTAATCGGCGGATTTCAGGATCTCAACCATACCTATGTGTCGCTGGCCGACCTTGCTCAAGGGTTGGGCCTCAAGACTTTCGAGCTTTCCTCGACGAAGAAGCTGAGCGTTTATTCCGACAGCGGGAGCCTGCTGTTCACGCCGGCGAATAATTTCGTAGTGGTCTCGACAGCTGGCGAGACAAAGGTGCTGCAGATGCCAATTCCGACTCTTCTGGCAAACGGGAAAATGTACCTGGCTGCGGAATACGCCGCGGATTACTTCTCCAGGATTATCAACGGGACTCTGGAGTTCGACGAGGAGAAATCCGAATTCGTCTATTCTCCACCGATATCCGGTCTGCCGGCGATAACGGGGGTGCGGGTCCAGGCGAAGGCCAATGGTGCGGTAATTGAAATTGGAATGGAGTCTCTGCCAAAAGCTTACGAAGCCTCCATCACATCAACCGGTCTGGGCGGGCAGCCGGACATGCTCTACGTAACGCTCATGCCTGCCTCCGCCGACGTAGAGAAGCTGGATTCTCTTCCTGCGACCGACGTCTTCTCCCAGATCGTGGCAATACAGAATCCAAATTCCGTCCAGCTGAGCTTCAGGCTGAAGCAAAAGTATGTCTCGAAGCAGGTTTTTGTCGACAGCACGACGAACTCGGTGATCGTAGCGCTTTACTCCAGCGCGGACGTGCAGAAGATATTCTCCGAAGAGCTTAGGAAGAAGCTTGAAAACGAGAAGAAGAACTGGAGGCTGGACGTTATCGTCATCGATCCGGGGCACGGCGGAAAGGATCCGGGGACGATCGGGGTGCACGGCACCGAAGAGAAGAATGTAGCCCTGGCGATCGGGCTCGATCTCAGGAGCGACCTGCGGCGCGTTCTGCCGAAAGTGAAGGTCGTAATGACGAGAGATAAGGACGTCTTCGTGCCGCTCGATGAACGCGGCCAGATTGCCAACGAGGCGGGCGGGAAGCTTTTCATCAGTCTTCACTGCAACTCGATGCCGCACAAGCCCAACCCGATGCACGGCATCGAGACATACTTCCTGCGACCCGGAAAGACCGGGGACGCGATCCGCATCGCGGCGCAGGAAAATGCCGCCATCAAGTATGAAAACGATTACGAAAAGAAATACAAAACTTACGACGCCGACAATATGATACTGACGACGATGGCCCACAGTGCGTATGTGAAATACTCGGAGAGTCTCGCCGGGCTTATCGAGGATGTCGTATCCTCGGTGGCCTCCGTCACCGATAACGGTGTTAGCCAGGCCGGCTTCTATGTCCTGATCGGCGCCTCCATGCCGGCCGTCCTTGTGGAGACGGGGTACCTCTCGAACGTGCGTGAGGAAAGGTACCTGCGGAGCAAGAAGGGGCAGCGGGCCATAGCGAAAGGCATAGCGGACGCGATCGTGAAGTTCAAGGCTGAATATGAAAAAAACTTCACGCAAGACTAAGCGCGGCAACAAAGCAGAAAACATAGGTAAAGAGATCGAGGCGTTCCTGAAAAGGAACCCCATGGCCTCTTTCAAGAAACGGCAGCTCGCAAAAATCCTGGGATACACCTCGGAGCACGAGTACGCGAGGTTCAAGCAGGCTCTAAGGCAGCTGGAGAGCAAAGGGGATATTCAACAGAGCGGGAGACGTAAGTTCGGCTCGTCGAAACGGATCGAGGCTGCCACGGGAAGACTTAACTTCGACAAGGAAGGGAATGTCATCCTCATTCCGGAAGAATCGGGCATCGGTGAGGACATCAAGCCTCAAATTGTGATTTCTCCCGGCGGCCTGGGTAGCGCGGGACCTGGGGACAGAGTCTCGGTCAAGATTGCAGGCGGCTCCGGCAGGGTCCTCACTGCCAAGGTCACGGAGGTCCTGGAGCACGAGGAGAAGACGATCGTCGGTACCGTGGAACGCGTCGGGAGCTCGTACAAGATAATCCTGCGCGACAGGAACCTCCCGAGCGGAATCGATGTATCGAAGAAGAAGCTCAAAGGAGCGGAAGCGGGCGATAAAGTCGTCGCCAGGCTTCTTGTCGACAGGTACAGTGGTTACTCGGCCGAGGTGGTCTCCGTGCTCGG
>JAHECO010000049.1 GCA_024641705.1 Candidatus Kryptoniota bacterium | reverse complement strand
GCGCTTATGCCTCCCAAGTGGGCGCTCGGCTTCTGGCAGAGCAGGGAACGATATCGCACTCAGGACGAGCTCCTGCAGGTCGCGAAAGAATACAGGAAGCTTGAAGTACCGTTCGACAACATAGTACAGGACTGGTTCTACTGGCCGGAAAGCGAATGGGGAAACATGGGATTCGACAGCACGCGTTACCCGGACCCAAAGGAGATGGTCGACGAGGTCCACAAGCTTAACGAGCATATCATGATTTCGGTCTGGGCGAAGTTCTATGAAGGAATCAGGAACTTCAACAGGATGAACGATAAGGGCTATCTGTATAAGGGTAACCTGGAGTTGAAGAACAGGGACTGGGTCGGCAAGGGTTACTTCTCGACTTTCTACGACCCGTTCAATCCGGGCGCGAGGGAATTGTTCTGGAAGATGGTGGACGAAAAGCTTTACCCGCTCGGCTTCGATGCGTGGTGGCTCGACTCCGATGAACCGGACATGCAGTCGAACCTTCCGATGAACCTCCGCAAGTACGTAATGGATCCGACCTATCTCGGTCCCGGCGCCGAGTATTTCGATGCCTACGCCCTCGAACACTGCAAGGGCTTCTTCCACGGACTGATGTCGGTGAATCCCGATAAGCGCGTATTCATCCTGAGCCGTTCGGCATACGCCGGCTCGCAGCGGTACGGCGTGGCTGTGTGGAGCGGCGATATCGGTTCGACATGGCAGGATCTGAAGGGACAACTTCCTGCCGGGCTTAACTACTCGATGTCGGGGCTGCCGTACTGGACGTTCGACATCGGAGGGTTCGCGGTTCCGAACAAGTTCATAAACGCTAAAGGGGCAGATCTCGAGGAGTGGCGTGAACTGCTGACGCGCTGGTACGAGTTCGGCGCCTTTTGTCCACTCTACAGGTCGCACGGTCAGTATCCATACCGCGAGATATTCAACGTGGCACCTGAAGGGAGCCCCCAGTACGATGCAATGGTCGGCGTCACTAAACTGCGGTATCGCCTCATGCCCTACATCTATTCTCTTGCAAGCATGGTGTATTTTAGAAACTATACTATCATGCGGGCGCTTGTGATGAATTTCGAGTCCGATCCGAACGTCGTGAGCCTCAGCGATGAATACATGTTCGGACCGGCTCTTCTCGTGGCTCCTGTGACCACTTGCAAGGCGCGCACGAAACAGATATACCTTCCCGCCGGCGGCGGATGGTACGACTTCTATACCGGGAAATTTCTCGGTGGTGGAGAGAGGGTAGAGGCAGAAGCGCCGCTCGACAGGATCCCATTGTATGTCCGCGAAGGTTCGATAATACCGAGCGGACCGCAGATCCAGTATGCGGAGGAGAAGACAGATAGTACTATCACTCTGCATGTCTACGCAGGGAAAGACGGACACTTCACCCTTTATGAGGACGGCGACAGCAGCAACGACTATCAGAAGGGAGTGTATTCCACAATCGGGTTCAAGTGGGATCAGGCAAACAAAACTCTGACGATCGGCAAACGACAGGGCGAGTTTCCGGGGATGGTGAAGGACAGGGTCTTCAAGGTGATTATTGTTTCCCCTGAAAATGCGCTGGGCTTCGGCGCTCGTCCGGCGACGGAGAAGAGCGTGGAGTACAACGGCAACGAAGTGTCGGTGACGTTCTAGAACTCATTGCCTGAGGCTGTCCAGAAAGTCTTGTCTGTCATGCTGAACGAGGTGAAGCATCCATTTTTCAGAACGAATAAGTGGATTCTTCAGTCGCTCCGCTCCTTCAGAATGACATTTTCCTTGTTTTGGGACAACCTCAGGTCCTTTTTTTCCTCAACTGCTCGAGCGTTTCTGCTTCACCTTGGAGGGAGGCGCGGCAAGGAGCGTCTCATTCATTTCATCCCCTTTTTGGCAAAATGTGAGCCATTCTAAGGTTCAATCGCACTCCCCTCTTGACCGTACCCGGAATAGTTGCTAATATCATACCTAGAACTACCCAGAGGTTTGGTCTTGAAGAGCAAGGTGAAATTACAGCTCGCGGGGAAGTCCTCAGTCCCGAAGTACCGCCAGATTATCGATTCGATTGAGAGTTCCTTGCGGAGTGGTGCGCTCCGGAGGGGCGATCGCATTCCTTCCCTCAACGAGCTATGCAAGGCACACGGCCTTTCCCAGGACACGGTTCTCGTCGCATACAATGAACTCAAGACACGAGGCGTAATTACTTCTACCGTCGGCAAGGGATACTACATCCTAAACGACAGGGTCGACACGAAGCACAAAGTCTTCCTGCTGTTCGACAAACTAACAGCTTACAAAGAGACTCTATACAATTCGTTCAAGGAAGCGTTGAAGGGGAAGGGGACCGAACAGATTTTCTTTCACAACAACAATCCGCAGGTTTTCAGGACCCTCATCGAGGCTTCATCGGGACAGTTCAGCGAATACGTCATAATGCCCTTCGCCGATGAGGATGCCCTCGGGGCGCTCGAGCTCCTCGATCAAAGCAGGATCTACATGCTGGACCAGGGGCGCTCGCGTTTCGTGGACAGATATCCCGGAGTTTACCAGAATTTCGAGCAGGACATCCGAAACGTCTTTGCGGAGAATGTCGACCTCGTGAGCCGTTATGGAAAGGTTGTCCTTGTGATACGGCACGAGAAGGGGCACTACGGAGAAATCGCCGCCGGGCTGAGGAAGTTCTGCAGGCAACATTCGTTTGCCCTCGCCGTCGAGAACGACGCCGGGTCAATGCCGGTCGAGACCGGGACCGCGTACGTCATCGCGGATGATCGCGATCTCATCACCATCGTCAAGAAAGCGGCTGAAGAGAAACTGCGACTCGGTTCTGAAATCGGCATAATCTCTTACAATGAATCACCGCTCAAGGAAGTGATCGACCGCGGGATCACGACCATATCTACCGACTTCGCTCAAATGGGACGGTCGATCGCGCAAATGCTTATCGACGGGAAGAAAGATCACGTCGACAATCCATTCCTGATCATAAGGCGAAGATCGACATGAATAGACGCGGGACACGCTTATCGGCCGATCGGGTCGGGGTCATGCACGATCCGAAACTCTATGAAGGACGTTCATGAATTCAAAAGTCATCGCTCTTGATCTCGGCGGTACGCGGATCAAGATAGGCATAGTGGATGGCGGAACGCTCGTTGCCGAATCCGTTATCGAGGCCCGTTCCGGGTCCGGCCTTGTCCAAAGGCTTCCGGCCATTGAGGCCGAAATCTCCTCTCTCCTTTCCAGGGCCGGAGTTAACGTCGAAGCGCTGGGCGGCATCGGCATATCCATGCCGGGGATTGTCGATTCGGCGGAGATGAGACTCCTCTCGGTAAACGAAAAATATTCAGACGCGGTCGGTTTCGATTTCCCCGGTTGGGCAAGGAAGAAATGGAACCTCCCAATCGTGATCGAGAACGACGCCCGGTCGGCGCTTATCGGCGAGTGGCAGTACGGTGCCGGGAAGGGATACGATAACGTCGTCATGGTAACCCTCGGCACCGGCATCGGGGGAGCTGCCGTCGTCGAGGGGAAAGTGCTCCGCGGGAAACATTTCCAGGCGGGGATTTTGCCGGGCCATTTCACGGTCGACTTTCACGGCGCGACATGCAACTGCGGCAACATCGGCTGCGTCGAGGCCGAAGCTTCGTCGTGGCGTCTTCCCGACCTTGCGGCGCGCCACCCGCTATTTGAATCGAGCCCCCTTTCGAAATCGTCGCGGATAGACTACGGGGAGGTTTTCAGTCTGGCCGGGAAAGGCGACAGGCTCTCGAAAGAACTGGTCGACCGCAGCATCGAAGTGTGGAGCGCGTGCGTGGTAAACCTCATCCACGCCTACGACCCTGAGATCGTGATAATCGGCGGCGGCATCATGCGAAACGAATCCCGGATACTCCCGGCAATTTCTTCATACGTTGATAAGCACGCCTGGACGCCCTGGGGCAAAGTCAAAATTGTCCCGGCCGAACAGAAAGACTTTGCCGCGCTGTTAGGCGTGAGCTACTTGTTATCTCAGAATCCATTAACCAGATAACCCTCGGCAGAACCATCGCAATATGACTGATTTTACCAGATTCCCATTCGTTCAGATAACCGGAAACCACACTGTCTCGGAGGGCTGGGAGCAAATCTCGGCTCGAATTGTGGAACACCTGTCGCGGTCCAAGGGCGACAGGGAAATCATAGTCGTCGAATACTACCAGGGCGTCCTGGAGGAAGAGACGACGCTTGGACTGAGCACCGCTATTGAGCCCGACGTCGTCATCCTCTCGAAAGACTGTATGTGGCCGGAGGAGAAGATAAGAGAACTAGTCTACCCGGACGTTACCGACGACAGGCTTTTCGGTTATCTTTCCGACCTCGATATCGATGCCTATTTCGATCCCGAAAAAGTCGATCAGACCAGGAAGAAGATCGAGTCTCTCGCGAGTGGGACGGTGCTTATCGTCGGAACAGGGGCGTCGTATGTAGCCGGCAGTTGCGATGTGCTTGTATACGCCGACATGGCAAGATGGGGGATCCAGCTTCGCATGAGGGAACACCTCGTAGACAACATTGGCGTCAACAACCGGGACGTCGAAGACTGGATGCTCCTCTACAAACAGGGGTACTTCGTGGACTGGAGGGTCTGCGACCGTCTCAAGAAGGAGTTTATGTCGAAATGGGACTACTTCCTGGACACGAACGACCGCGATCACCCCAGGATGATCACGGGCCAAGCTCTCAGGGAGGGTTTGGAGCAGACGCTCGCGCGTCCGTTCAGCGTGGTACCTTTCTTCGACCCCGGCCCGTGGGGCGGACAGTGGATGAAAGAGCGTCTCGGCCTCGACCCGGACGTTGAGAACTATGCCTGGTGCTTCAACTGCGTTCCGGAAGAAAACGGCCTCCTGTTGAAATTCGGAGATGTGCTTGTAGAGACTCCTTCCATCAATCTTGTATTCTACGACGCGAAGAGATTGCTGGGCAGCGAAGTCCACGAACGTTTCGGGGAAGAGTTTCCGATCCGCTTCGACTACCTCGATACCTTCGACGGAGGGAACCTGAGCCTGCAGGTGCATCCCCTGGCCGATTACATCCGTGATAAGTTCGGCATCTGCTACACTCAGGACGAAAGCTACTACATGATGGACGCGAAACCCGGCGCGATGGTCTATCTCGGATTGAAGGCAGGGATCGACTCCGAGCAGATGATCCGCGAGCTGCAGACCGCCCAGGAAAGCGGAAGGAGTTTTGATGCTGAGAAGCATGTGCAGACTTGGCCCGTGAAGAAGCACGATCATTTCCTGATACCCGCCGGGACGGTGCACTGCTCCGGGAAGGACTGCATGGTGCTCGAGATCAGCGCTACGCCGTACATCTTCACATTCAAGCTGTGGGACTGGGGGAGGTTGGGTCTCGACGGCAAGCCTCGACCTATAAACATAGAACACGGTAAGAACGTGATCAAGTGGGATCGCACTCCCGAATGGACGAGGGAGAACCTCGTCAACCGCATCGAAACCGTCTCGGAGGGAGACGGCTGGAAAGAAGAGAGCACCGGTCTGCACGATTTCGAATTCATCGAGACACGACGTCACTGGTTTCGCAAGCAAGTGCTGCACGACACCAACGGGACCGTGAACGTTCTCAATCTCGTCGAAGGCGACGAGGCGCTCGTCGAAAGCCCCTCGGGCAAGTTCGCCCCTTTCACGGTTCACTACGCCGAGACGTTCATAGTACCCGCTGCGGTCGGAGAGTACACTATCCGGCCGTACGGGAAGAGCAAGGGAAAGGAATGCGCGACCATAAAGGCGTATGTCCGCGGGAAATCATAACTTCGCATTCTTAACCAGAATGGATCAGGCATGAAAGAAAAGAACAGCGCGTATCTCCTCCTGGCGTCGGTGGTTGCGGCACTCGGGGGACTCCTCTTCGGGTTCGACACCGCGGTGATATCGGGTACGACACCTTTCATACAGCCCTATTTCGGGCTGAACGATGTCGGCCTGGGCTGGACCGTAAGCAGCCTCCTCATAGGCTGTATTGTTGGAGTCACGTTATCCGGAAAACCCGGGGACCTTTTCGGAAGAAGGAACACTTTGCGGTGGGCAGCGCTCACGTTCCTGCTTTCCGCGATAGGTTCCGCACTCGCAGCGAAGCTGTGGGTGTTCGTGCTGTTCAGGTTTTTCGGCGGGATCGCCGTGGGGACAGCGTCGATGCTCTCGCCCATGTATATCTCCGAGATCGCTCCCGGCGCGAGGCGCGGGGCGCTGGTCTCCCTCAACCAGCTTGCGATCGTGATCGGCATCCTCGTCGCGTTTTTCTCCAATTACCTGCTCGCCGGGACGGGTGTCGACAACTGGCGCTGGATGCTGTCTGTCATGGGATTGCCGGCCCTTTTGTTTTTCGGCTCGCTCCTGTTTGTCCCGGAAAGCCCGAGATGGCTCGTTCAGAAGGGGAAAGTCGACGAAGCTTTCGATATTCTCAGACGGATCAACGGTGCGGACAGGGCCTCCTCTGAATTGAACGACATCAAGCAGAGTGTTGCCAATGAAGAGGTTGGGACTTATCGCGAAGTCTTCTCGAAAGAGCTGCGGCCTCTGCTTAGCATCGGGGTACTTCTCGCCGTCTTCTCGCAGTTCAGCGGCATTAATTCGATAATGTACTATGCACCGATAATTTTCCAGAAGATGGGAAACCAGACAAATGCCGCCCTTATGCAGACCATCGCTGTGGGGGCCGTGAACCTCACCTTCACGATCGTATCGCTCAAGCTGATAGACAGGTGGGGCCGCAGGCCGCTTCTCATTGTCGGCGCTGTCGGGATGGCGGTATCGCTCTCGGTAATGGCCGGCGCTTTTTTCCTGAGATATTTCGAAGGCTACCTGATACTTGTCTTCATACTGCTTTTCATTGCTTCGTTTGCAGTCTCCATTGGCCCCGTGTCGTGGGTGGTAATCGCGGAGATTTTCCCGAACCGGCTTCGGAGCAAGGCGATGTCCGTGGCAATCGTTTCGTTATGGACTTCCACTTTCCTTGTGTCGCTTACTTTCCCGGTCATACTCGACCGGCTTGGAGGTGGCGCCGCGTTTTCAATATTTGCGGTGATGTGTGTTCTCCTTCTCGTGTACGTTATCTTCAGGTTGCCCGAGACAAAAGGGAAGAGCCTTGAAGAGCTCGAAAGAATTCTCCTGAAAAGAAGCTGAGGAACCTATATGAAATCCACGAATTTTGATCCCGGAATAGATATTAAACCTACTTCCACTCCCCTTGGATTTGTCTACGGACCCGGAGTCTTCGGGCCGCACGCCGAATTACGATCTCTCGATTCCATACGCCCTAGTCTCCTCGATGCTGACTGCACGGGCCCGGATCCTGTCTACGCGATAGTGATGAATTTCGGGATGGAAAAGGATCGCCCGCTGCTCGGGGAGCGAAATCTGCTGTTTGGAGCGGTGACTTACGCACCAGGAAGACTCGGCCGCGAAGCTGTCCGAAGTCAGGGGCACGTGCACAGGAAGACGAGGGATGGCAAGCCGGCACCGCCGGAGATCTATGAGATCTGGTCTGGAGAAGCTGTGGTCTACATGCAGGAAAACGCCGATGAAGATCCCGGGAAGTGTTTCGCGGTCGAGGCAGGTCCGGGCGAAGTCGTGATAGTTCCACCCGGCTGGGCTCATGCAGCCGTGAATGCCGGTACGGAGAAACCTATGACATTCGGCGCCCTGTGCGATTGCAACACGGCTTTCGATTACGAGAATACGCGAAAGCGCAAAGGCCTCGCCTGGTACCCGGTCCTCGATGCGAGCGGCCGGATCGACTGGCTCCCCAACCCGAACTATCGCCGGCGTGAATTGAACTTGAAGAAACCTGGAGACTATTCGCACCTCGGCATCCGCAAAGATTTGTCCGTCTACGCGACTTTTGAGGAAGATCCAGATATATTCAAATATGTGGCATACCCTGAATTGAAAATCGATGCCTGGGAGCACTTCATCCCGTAAGGGTCGCCTGCCGTCTGCCTGGCGGTACCGGCTCCGGTGAAGCGCTCCGTACTCAATTATCCGATGCGGAGTCGTCCGCACTTGAATGAGGAGGTAATGCATGAGGAGAATTCTTGCAATCATGTTCGTCCTTGCCTGTTTCGCCTTCGGCGCGAATGCGCAGCAGAAGATAACCCGG
Source organism: Candidatus Kryptoniota bacterium (assembly GCA_024641705.1). Taxonomy (GTDB): domain Bacteria; phylum Bacteroidota; class Ignavibacteria; order Kryptoniales; family JAKASW01; genus JAKASW01. The sequence continues at coordinate 17,151 of JAHECO010000049.1, read as the reverse complement.
ATCACTCTCGACGCAACGAATATTCAGTACAGGATTGACAAGAACATCTACGGTCAATTTTCCGAGCATCTCGGGCACGGAATCTACGGCGGCATCTGGGTCGGCGTGAATTCTCCGATCCCGAATATCGACGGGATGAGAAAAGACGTGATAGAGGCGCTGCGGAAGATCGACGTCCCCGTCCTTCGCTGGCCCGGAGGCTGCTTTGCCGATGAGTACCACTGGAAGGACGGTATCGGACCGCGGGACAAGAGGCCTCAGATGGTCAATACCAATTGGGGAGACGTCACCGAAGACAACGCGTTCGGCACAAGCGAGTTTCTCGAATTCTGTAAACTGATCGGCTGCCAGCCTTACATCACGGGAAATCTCGGGAGCGGCACCGTGCGCGAGCTTTCGCAGTGGGTCGAGTACGTCAACTCGGACAACGAAAGCCCGATCACCGACCTCCGCAGGGAATACGACCGCGATAAATCGTGGGGGGTGAAATACTGGGGACTCGGCAACGAGAGCTGGGGCTGCGGCGGCAACATGACACCCGAATATTATTCATACCTGGCAAGACGGTATGCGTCATTCATGCACAACTACGGCAAGAACAAGCTGTTCAAGATCGCATGCGGACCGAGCGGCGACGATTACAACTGGACAAACGTCGTTATGAAGATTGCCGGCAACTATATCGACGGCCTCTCGCTCCATTATTACTCGTTCGCGAACGACAGGACCGCCACCGATTTCAACGAGAACGGGTGGTTCGACGTAATGAAGAAGACACTGAGGATGGACGAGTACATTAAGAAGAACTCCGCCGTGATGGACAAATACGATCCCGGCAAACGCGTCGCGCTCGTCGTGGACGAATGGGGCACGTGGTACAAGGTCGAGCCGGGGACGAACCCTGCATTCCTATACCAGCAGAACACGATGAGAGACGCGGTCGCGGCGGCCTGCAACCTGAACATCTTCAACAACAACTGCGACCGGGTACGCATGGCCAATATCGCCCAGACTATAAACGTGCTGCAGTCGATGATCCTGACGAAAGGCGACAGCATGGTCTGCACGCCGACGTACTATGTATTCGACCTCTTCAAGGTGCACCAGAACGCGATGATGATTCCCACGAATGTCGAGACGTCCCCTTACGTTTTCAAAGGCGATTCTGTTCCCGCGGTGAATTGCTCGGCCTCGTTGGACGGCGAGGGAATCGTCCATGTCTCGCTTTGCAATGTCGACCCGGATTCGCCGGAGAAAGTGGAGGTCGATCTGAAGAGCATTACCGCAAGCGGCGGCACCGCACAGATACTGACGGCAAGTAAGATGAATGCCGACAACACTTTTCAGTCGCCCGATGTCGTCGTCCCACATGCTTTCTCTGACTTCACCGTGTCCGCGGGCAAGGTAGAAGTGAGCATGCCCCCGATGTCGGTGATCGTTCTCGCGCTTAAGGTGAAGGTGCAGGCACCTCCTCCAATCGAGCTCAAAAACCCAAAACCCGGCCTGAATTTCGGATACTACGAAGGAACATGGACCTTCCTCCCGAATTTTGACGAACTGAAGCCGCTCGCAAAGGGCGTCGCCGCCGGGATCGCGATCCCGTCAAAGAATTCCGGTGAGAATTTCGGGGTGGAGTTTACCGGCTATATCAAAGTGCCGAAGGACGGTTCCTACACGTTCTATCTCAACTCCGACGACGGATCGTGTCTGTACATAGACGGCCGCACTGTGGTGAGCAACGACGGCCTTCACGCGCCCGAGGAAAGATCGGGATACGTCATGCTTAACGCGGGCTATCACAAGATCAAGATTACCTTCTTCCAGCGCGGCGGCGGTATGACTCTTGACGCGAGCATCGAAGGACCGGGAATTGCCAGGCAGCAGATACCTGCCGGCATGTTGTTCAGGGAAGGTGAATGATCGGCGTGCGCGCTATGCGAGCCTGACTTTCACGACGCACTTCTGCACATGCCCCTTCGATATCATCGGGGCGTGTGCATCTTCCGGGAAGAATATGGCGAACATCCCGGGCTTAAGTGCAAGGTAGGTCTGTGGGGAGTCCGAGAAGAACTCGATGTCTTTGCCTTCGTCATAGCTTAGGGAAGCAACCGCGCAATCCTCACGCGCCTTCCATCCGATATGTTCGTCCCCATCGATGAGGAACTGAATATCGATGTATTTCATGTGTGCTTCCAGGGGTGCTTCTCTTTCATCCTTCCCGTTGTCCTTCTGTGTCAGAGCGTAAAGCCTGTCGGAGTCGATCGGGTGCCTGGCGACAGCGAGGCTTGCGAGATCGGCACGGCGAAGAAATTGGAATGCTTTGCTGAAACCCGGGTGCAGCCCGAAATATACTTCGGCATTTTCAAGTCTGTCCAAAACCATCTGATTATCTCCTGATTATTGCTTCCCGAACAATCCCGCATCTCCCGCAGGGAGGCTAGAGAATATAAGGAGAAAAACCGGGGACTTGCCAGACACGACACGCGCCTCTTTCTTTCACGTGCAAGAATTATGTCGGACCCCGGCACGGCAATATTGTGTGTACTCCTTTCAATTTGCTAAATTGCCTTATCAGAAGAGGAATCAATCCATGAAGGTAAAGCTTGGGATAATCGGCACCGGCATAGCGGCACGAGAGCTCCACCTCCCGCCCCTTATAAACCTGAAAGACAGGTTTGAGATAACGTGCGTCTGTAACCATACCGAGAAGAAAGCCAGGGACTTCGCCGCGCTCGTCGGAAACGTCCCGTACTTCCTGGATTACCGCGACCTCCTCGCCCGCAAGGATGTCGATGCCGTCGACATAGTCTTGCCGATCGAGCTGAACTTCAGCGTCACGCTCGACTCGCTAGAGGCAGGGAAACACGTCATCGTCGAGAAACCCATCGCTGCCAGCCTCGCGGACGCAGAGATGATGACGACATTTCCTGTCCGGTTCGACCGGGTTATGATGGTCGCCGAGAATTACCGCTACAGCCCGGTTTTCAAAAGGGTGGGAGAAATTATCGGTGCCGGCGGGATCGGGAAACCGTATTCTGTCTTCTGGGATTATCTGACGGTCACCGATCTCGACAACAAATTCGCGAAGACTTCATGGCGCATCAACCACAAGTATCCCGGCGGCTTCGTGATGGACGCGGGTATCCACAACATCGCTGTGCTGTGTGATCTGTTCGGCGAAATGAAATCGGGCATTGCCTTCACCCGAAGTGTCAATCCCGCGATAGGGAGGACAGACTCGATGTCGTTCCAGTTCTTATCCGGGAGCGGAGTGAACGGGGTTTTCAACATCTATTTCAGCGCGCAGGGTCTGAGCTCGAACCGTCTTCTTGTGATGGGCGATAACGGCTCGCTCGTAATCGAGGAGAACAGGATTACGCTGAAGAGGCAGGGGAAGTCAGATATCGTTGAGACGATAAAATCCGACAGGGGATACCAGGGACAGTTTGAGGACTTTTACGATTCCATCGCGAACCGGAAGCAGCCGGTCAGCACTTTTGAGAAGGCATTCGGGGATCTTAAGACCATGGTTGCGGCACTTGATTCTGCCGCAAAATGGGAAGAACTTAAACTGAATCTGCAGAGTATAGCAGCCGGTCAATAGACTTAATTCAAAATATCTGAGAGGGAATCATGGCATTTATGAAGCTTGGCGTTCGCAAATTCATTCCGGCACTCGGCCTGGCGCTCTGTGCATTCTTCGTCCGGACGGGCTTTGCACAGGAGCCGCCGATAGGCGCGCAGAACGGGGTGACATGGCGAGACCTGAACGTCGGGACGCAGGCAGAAACGGTAACGCGCAAGACCTTCTACGTCGACGGGCTTTATAACATGTCCGTGTTCTGGTCGCAGCACGCGCAGCTGAAAGACGACGCAGTCGATTACAACGATGCTTTCATCGGTATGAACGTCGGAGAGATCCGGGACGGGCTTGATTCCCTCTATGCCGACTCGAAGAACCTGTACATCCCGATCATAGATGCGATACTGATCGTAAGACTGCAGAACGCCCAGATCGGACACGCTAAGGTCGATCAGGTCCTGAAGGAATTCCGGGCGGCGACCATAAATGGCATCAATCCCGAACAGGAAAACAAGATCTGGAAGGCTGCGCTTCCTCTTCTGAGGTAAGAGACGAGGTGTGATCGATGGATGACGCGGGAATTCAAGTTCTCAAGGAAAACCTCCTCAAGACCTGCCGCAGGCTTGCGGAGCGTGGGTTCGTCGCGGCGACGGACGGCAACATCAGTGTCAGGCTTCCCGACGGGACGGTTCTCGTAACTCCGAGCGGCAGGAACAAATCGGACGTCGAGATCGAGGAGTTCATTATCGTGGGGATGGACGGAAAGGTGCTTGGGGGGATAGGGAGGCCGTCGACAGAATTCGCGATGCACAGCTTCATATACAAAGCAAGGCAGGAAGCGAGAGCGGTCGTGCATGCACACCCGCCGTTTGCCACGGCATTTGCCGCCGCGCGCATTCCGCTGGATGGCCTTGTCTTCCCGGAGGTCATCGTGACGCTTGGGAAGATACCGCTCGCGGACTATGCCACTCCTTCTACTCCTGAAGTTGTCGCTTCAATCGAGCAACTTGTCAAACACTACGACGCGATCATGCTAGCCAATCACGGCGTCATCACCTTCGGCGAGACCCTCGACGACGCGTACAACAAGATGGAGAAGGTCGAACACACCGCCCGGATCGCATACCTGGTCCGAGAGCTTGGCGGCGCGAAGGAGCTCACGCGAGCGGAGATAGAACGCTTGGCTGCGGTTAGCGAGAAGAGCTACGGAAAGAAGATAGACATCGAGCGACTGTTCGGCTGATCACTTGAGCACGATTCTGTCAATGAAAGGCTGCCTCCCTGCCGGGCGGCAGCCCTGATTTGCGTCCGCGGAGTCGGACAAGGTCTTAAAACGCCGAGAAGAATCCCACCGTTACTGAACTCACCTTTGAAGCGGTTTCGTACGTATACTCGCCCGTCAGCCTGAGGTTTGTAGCTAACAGGTATGTGAAGTTGCCGGTGATGCTTTGATAATCGACGCCGGCGTAATCGGAGTTCACTTTGTTGTACAGCAGCGTGCCGTACCAGCGGCTCTTGTCGTAATCCGGAGAAAAGATCAACTCGGCAAATCCGCCGCTGGTTTTGATCTTCGATGCCGGTGCGACGGCCATGAAATCAGGATTGTTATCCGAACGAACGACGTACTGGGCATTCAGCTGGAACCTGTCAGCCTCCACGGTGAAATCGGGTCCGAACATCAGGAACTCATTTGCGAACGCCGCCGGCTTCTCCTTACCGGTGTATGCGAAGACGCCCAGCCTGAATTCAGGCATAACGTCCTGTGAAACTCTGAGGAGATAGTTCTTGTACTTGTCGACGTCGAACGCGTCTCCGATCGGGGCACCGATGCCGTTTCCGTTCAGAACCTCCAGTGCGAGGTCGGTGCCTGTGGGGGCTTTGTACGTCAGCATTACGCCGCGGTCGTACGTAAGATTCGCGTTGCTAGCCCCGATATTTGCAGAGTATATCCTGTAATCCTCAAGCTCCAGCCGGAGCTCCCGCTTGAACAGAGGATCGGAGAGTTGATATTGGCCGAGGTAGAAATCGAGGTCGACATTCCCGATGTCGTTGAACATGATGAAGGCGTCCTCGATCCCGGCGACGGACCCCTTCTCACTGAAGAAGAAATAGAAATAGTAAGCCACGTCCTTGGCAACCTGTCCACCCGAGAGGAACTTCAGGAGCAGCGGGGACTCCATGTCGACGCTCGTCGAGCTGCTGGAAGCATATGTCGCATAGAGTTCGAACCTCATGGCTACGGGCAACTCGCGCATGAGCATCAGGCGGTCATCACCGGTGGCTTGCATGAAACGCGGGGGCTCCTGTCCCGGGATCTTGAATCCGTTCCTTGCGAATTCGTCGCCGAATGGCTTCAGCTTCGGCGCGGGCGAGTGGCAGACGTTGCATGAGTATCCGTACTTCCTGGCGAAGGCGGGTATGCCCGACGCGTTTTCCGCCAGAGTCGTAAGCACGACGAATATGAAAATGAACAGGCCTAACTGTCTCATTTCAGCACCATCCTTTCGGTTTGATATAAATTTTGGTGCTTGGGAAAGGGCTTCAGAGAATTGGAACGACGCGTGGTCGAACGGGAAGCTCTATCGGACCGGGAAGGATGGTTCGGCATCCTCCCCGGCATTATCTACACATCGACCGTCGGGAACCCGGTCTCTTTTCTCAGTCGACGACCGTCACCTGTGTCTGGTGCGAATTCATCTCGATTACTTCGGCTTCTTCCGGGGGTACCTCGAGAAAGTCGACGATCGGTGTCGGAAGCTTCTGGTAATTCAGTGTAGCTTTAACCACAACCGGTCCGGGCGCTATCGTGTCGGGAAGCTGCCAGGTATAGGTCTCGACTTTAGTCTCGCGCGGGCCGATCCTGTAGTCAACCGCCTGTGACGCGGTATTCCATTGCATGATCGTCATCCTTCCCTGAGGATCGAGGTAAGGCAGCCTGAATATCCTGTCCCCCGCGGGCACGCCGTCGCGTTGTACCCCTTTGAAATCAGGTATACCCAGCGGAATGCCCATATCCTGGTACGCGAGCGTGTTTGCCGCTATCGTGTATTCCTCGCCAGTGAATCCCTTCTTGTCCACGGGCAGATGATATACGTTGCCTTTCGCGTCCGTCGCCTCGACGTGGAGCCAGAGCATCCTCTCTTCAGCCGAGCCGGTTGGTATCTTATGACCCGCCTTCGTGTTGTAGAGAATCACTGTGAATTTCACCGGCAAGCCGGGCTCCACTTCCCTCGTGTCCGGATGGATCCTCAGTTCGATGGCTCCGCGGATCTTCCCCGGATCATGTGCGCCGTGGAAGAAATGCTGCCGGACATCGGGGAAGTCTTTTCCCATCGTCGCCACTCGACCGGAGGACTTGGGCATATGGCAATCCTGACAGACAACCCCTTCCTTCGCATAGGGACCGGCTTTCCACTCGAGTTGCGTCGCCTTGACCCACACACCGTAAGGACTCTTCTCGTTGTGGCACACTCCGCATACTTCGGTCGTGTTGAAGAGCGCCGATTGCTTCGTCTCATGTGCCGGCGAAACTAGCCCGTCTCTCGGACCGTGCTTCACCCTTCCCGGTTCGGAGATGAAATTGTAGTTGAACGGCGTATCGCCTTCGAAACCGGCTATCGTGTGGCAAACGTCGCACGTAACGGCCTCATTGGCGCGCGAGTTCATTTCGGGTTTCGGCGGCGGTACGTCACCCGCCAGGAAGGCAACCGGGGTGTGACACCCGTTGCATCCCGCCTTCACGCCTGCGACCTTCGGGTCCTTCTCGGCGTGAGGGATGGCGAGCTTGAAATACTCGATTTCATCCCAGTGATGCACGTATGCCTGGGACATTATCATCTGCAGCCACTGCTGGTAAAAGTCGACGTGGCAGGCTCCGCAGGTTCTCGGAGTCTCGTAGTCTGAATACTTCTGCGTGCCTAAGGTGGCATCCCCCGACTTCTGTGCCAGAAGATCGCCGACAGGCTGGATAACAAGGATAAGGAGAGATGTGAGAAGCACTTTCAACATGGGACACCTCCATTTCTTGGAATGAAGATTAACCTGGTGAAAGACGCGCATGCCTTCGTAAACTTATAGAGCGGCGGAGAATTTGTCAAGAAATTCCGCCCCCCATGCCGCGCCTCAGTCCATTCATGTAGATCAAATCTTAGTTAAAATTCACTGCGGGAATTTCTTCGCCGCGGGAAGGGGGATCAACCGGGTAAGAGGATGAAAGCGTGCCCTATTCTATTTCCCCATCAACTTCTCAATTGCCAATGGATCTACAGGTACGAATGCGCTGATGACTTCGTTCCCGGTTTCGGTTACAAGGACCTCATCCTCGATTCTTATCCCTATGTTCCAGTATTTCGGATCGACTCCGGGCGTATTTGCCGGGATGTAGATGCCCGGTTCGACGGTCCACACTTCACCCGGGCTGAGGAGGTCGTCGGCCATTACGTCGTGGACATCGAGCCCGACCGGGTGACCAAGGCCGTGATTGAAGAACTTCTTGAAATCCGCCCGGTCTCTAATTATCCCGAGACTGAGCAGTCCGTCCTGTATTATCCCGGCGGCCTTCGGCGTAACCGTGTTGTAGAAGCTTGCCCCGGCCCTGATCGCGGCGATGGCGCTGTCATGTGCGGCGAGGACAATTCTGTAGATCTCCAGCTGGGGTTGCGTGAAGCGGCCGCCTGCGGGAATCGTCCTGGTTATATCCGACGCGTAGTTGTGGTATTCGCAGCCGCAATCCAGAACTATCACATCGCCATCGCGCAGCTGCCTCCTGTTCGCGTCGTAGTGGAGTATCGTCGAGTTTTCACCGGAGCCGCAGATGCAGGGATATGCCATGTACTCGGCCCCCACCATCCTGCAGGCATGCTCGAAGATCGCCTGAAGCTGGAACTCGTACATGCCGGCCATACATCCCTTCATAATCTCTCCATGCGCGATTGCAGACATGCGGGCTGCGGTCTTCATGAGAACCAGCTCTTCCGGCGATTTCACCCTGCGCATCTTCGTCAGCAGGTACGACGGGTCTCTGAAGTCCACTTTGTCGCGGAATTGCGACTCGGCCTGCGATAGAGTATCGGCAAATGCCTTCGCCTGTCCTTCATCACCGTCAGGCTGCGGAGGGACATATGCCACTTGCGCGGTCTTCAGCGAGTTCGACAGATACTTTCCGAATTCCGAGTTCGTCAGCGCGGCCTCAATACCGAGAGCTTTTCTCGCTCCTTCCACACCAAGCCGTCTCCCGGTCCATGTCTCGGCCTTCGGATCCCGCGGCATTACGAAAAGTATTTCTCTAACCCGGCGATTGCCGGCGGAGTCGTGCAGCATGATCCCTCCCGGTGCCAGTATGAGGAACGAATTGGGCTCGCTGCATCCGGTCAGGTAGAAGAAATTGTCGTTCTGCCTGTACCTGTATTGCATGTCTCCGTTCCTGGTATGCCGGCTCGCCGCGCTAAACACTGCTATGGCCGTGTCCCCGATAGACTTCATCAGAGTTTCCCGGTTGGACTTATAAAATGAAGTCGGCAGTAAATCGGGTTCGTATATACCGTATTCCGGATAAGGCCCATCCTGGCCGTAAACTGCAGAGCAGAGCAGCGGGGTTATGACGAGCAGCAGAACGATCAATAGGATCCTGCCGAGTGAATATTTACGGTTTCCCGCGCCCCGTTCCGTCTGTTCGGAATTCATAGGCGATGTCATATGAATCTTCATCGAAGCCTCCTCTTTACGGAATGCCATATTATCCCGTTGGCGATTCAAGCACGCACTGGAATTTTGCAACGAAATGGTTCACGTTCAACCGCGGGACAAGAAGCCCACCGCAGCGGCGTCCTTTCTCCTTCCAGAGCCTCCGCACCTCGTTTTTCTTTACGCAATTGATATTTTGGCCCCCATGACATAAACTCAATCATAACCCGCTTTGACTGAATGAGATGAAAAAGAAATTCACCCCGCCGAGAGATATTTCTATAGGAATACTCGGGAATGCCGGCAAATCGTCCACCTGCGAGACGGCATATGAGCTTATCAGGATACTTGAGGAGAGAAAGATATCGTTCGTCGTTCAGGATGACATCGCCGGACAGATGAAGGTGAAGTGCGGGTACGACGCGAAGGAAGCTTCCATCCCGCGTTCGGAGGTCCCGCGTGGAGTGGACGTCGTTGTCTCACTGGGCGGCGACGGGACCATACTGCAGACTGCCGCAACTGTCGGCGATCTCGGCAAGCCTATACTCGGCGTCAACCTCGGCAAGCTCGGCTTTCTCGCGGAGCTAAACCTCGATGAATTGAAGAACAGCATCGACGAGCTATTCAAGGGGAAGTTCAACCTTGAAGAGCGGACCGTGTTGGAGGCTAGTTTCGAAGATGAAGGCAGAACCGACAGGATGTTTGCCTTGAACGACATAGTCGTCGACAAGGCCGGGGCTTCGCGCATGATAGACATGGAGACATACGTCGATTCCGAGTACCTGATCACCTACAGGGGAGACGGCATCGTTTTAAGCACGCCGACCGGTTCGACCGGGTATTGCCTCTCGACAGGCGGGCCGATAATCGCCCCAGAGAGCCGCGTCATCGCTATCAGCCCGATATCTCCGCACACTCTCTCGGCCCGTCCGGTGATCGTCCCCGACTCGTGCCAGATCCGGGTTGTGGCACACTCGACGCTGAAGCACGTGATGATCATTGCGGACGGCCAGGCATCGAGGCTCCTGCCGCAGCCCGCGGAAATCAGGGTCTCCCTCGCCTCGCGCAAGATCGTCCTGTTGAGGAAAAGCAAGAACGGATTTTTCAATTTGCTCAGAACGAAACTCATGTGGGGCGTTGATATCAGATCGGAGGATAGGGAATGAAATACGTCTTTTCATTGATGGCGCTTGCACTGGTTGCGCCGGCTGCGCTGGCACAGAGCACGGCCGTCGATTCCGCAACTCACCGGGTAATCCTCGTCGGCCCGGTCGAGCGTTCTGCATTCGATACAACGAGCTGGTACAGGAGCAACAGCGACCTCTACACGCCGACACCGGAGCTTGTCCGCCGTATCGACTCGCTCGACGCCGGGGATTCGGTGGCCGTGGTTTTCGGATCGTGGTGTTCTGACAGCCATATGTGGGTACCGATATTCCTGAGCATAACCGACAGCACTACGCTTGCCCGCAAGATCGGCTTCATTGCGGTTCCACGTTCCAGGGAAGGGCGGGAGAAACTGACACCCGGGCTCGCCGTAGACAAAGTGCCGACCTTTATCTTCTACCGTTCCGGAAAAGAAATCGGACGGATCGTGGAGGAACCTGAGGGGGATATCGGAGAGAATATCGTCAACATACTGAAAGGCGGTAAGTAATCCTGCGGAATGACGCCGCTATTCACGATGTCCGCCGCGAATTCCCTTTCTATTTAACCTGAATACGAATCCAAATGTCTGCTGAAGAAAAGGTTTGGACAGTCATCGATATAATAAAATGGGGGACCGGTTACCTGGCCGAAAAAGGCTTCGATGAAGCGAGGCTGAATGTGGAACTGCTCCTCTCGGAGACACTCGGCCTGAAGCGCTTCGACCTCTATGTCAGGCACGATCAACCGCTCGGGAGAGACGAGCTCGACAGGTTCAAAGTACTTCTCAAGAGACGCCTGTCCCACGAGCCTGTACAGTACATCCTGGGCAAAACGAATTTCTATTCAATCGAGATGAAAGTGGACAGGCGCGCGTTGATCCCGCGGCCGGAGACGGAGATACTTGCCGAGACGGTGATCGAACATTGCAGGACTTACCTCTCCCAGAGAGAATCGTTGCGCGTACTCGATATCGGGACCGGGTCGGGCTGCCTTGCGGTAGCCGTGGCGAAGTTCGTGAAGAACTCTGCCGTGACGGCTATCGACAAAGAGCCCGGTGCGCTCGAACTGGCGAAAGAGAACGCGGCGGCTACCGGAACCGGGGGAAAGATCACGTTCTCGCAGACGGATTTTCTGAAGCTCGAAGGCAATGTCTTCGGTGAAGGCTTCGACGTAATAATGTCGAACCCGCCGTACATCCCGCTGAACGAGCTTGCCTCCCTCGATGAGGAGATCAGAAATTTCGAGCCGGTGGAGGCGCTCAGCGACGGACGGGACGGGATGACCTTCTTCAAAAGGATATCCGAAATTGCGCCCAAGCTGTTCCGCGACGGTGGATGGGTTTTCGTCGAAACGGCCTACGGGCAGGCAAGGGGCGTCGCGGAAATCTTCTCGAAGGCGGGTGGTACGGAGTTGCTTGTAAAGAAAGACCTCTCTAACATTGAAAGGGTTGTCAGGGCCCGGTTCTTCTCTGGAAGGTCGGTTTGAGACATGAAAGCTGTTGTCCAGCGCGTCAAGCGTAGCTCCGTTACCGTCGGCGGAAAGGTCCACAGCAGCATCGCCAACGGGATACTGGTGTTGCTGGGCGTCCATGAGGAGGATGCCGAGAAGGATGCAGAGTTGCTTGCGGATAAGTGCGCGGCACTCAGGATTTTTGACGACGGCAACGGCAAGATGAACCTCTCGGTAAAAGATGTCGGGGGCTCGGTCCTCGTGGTGTCTCAGTTCACCCTGTACGGCGACGCAAGGAAGGGAAACCGCCCGAACTACATGAGGGCCGCAAAACCCGAACAGGCCGAGCGGCTCTATGGCCACTTTGTCGAAAGGCTCGGCATGAACATAGGAATCGGGGAGGTCTCGACCGGGATTTTTCGCGAGATGATGGATGTTGAACTTATAAATGATGGTCCCGTAACAATAATAATCGAGACGAGGGAACATGATTAACTTACTTCTGGTTCTGACGCTCCTGCAGGCCCCGGTACGTCATGTCTCTTCACAGCACGTGACCGTTTATCGACCACTAAATGTGGACGGCTCCGTCGCAAAGGGCTACCTCTCGGTCCTGGAGCAGATGTACGTAACCTACAGCAACAAGTTGGAAATCGGGCGGAGGGGGAGGCTGAGGGTCAGACTGTGCCACGACAAGTACGACTTCTTAAATCTTACCGGCGCCGACTCCATCTTTTCGCCCCTCTGGAAGGACGGCACCTTATATGTTATCGCGAGGGACAACATCAACGAGCCGGGGTACAGCTCGAAGCTTGCGACCGGAGTGATCCAGGGAGTGCTCACGCCTATCGCCTACAACGGCGCGCCGCGCTGGCTTGTCTATTCCGTCGCCGCGTACGAGAGCGGGATATATAAGGGGCTGACCCCGCCACCGTTCGAGACCGTGAAGTATTTCTCCGACCTTGAGGAGAGAATGCAGTCCGCTTCGTCGCCTACGGACATCTCCGACCTTATGTTTTATCTCGGCAACACCGGGAAGTATCTCGACATGAAGTTCGGCGTAGGATCGTTGATGAGACTCCTGCATGAGTTCGACCGCCTCACCGACTTCCAGGGAGCCGTCAAAAGAGCCTTTAACATCAGCGCTTCGGAGCTCGAGAAGGGTTGGCAGCAATATCTCCGGACTATTGCCAGCCAGTGACCCGTTGCCGGATATAGAAGAATCATGAGGAGCGGATCGCACTTTCTCTTCCTTTTCCTTGACGGTGTCGGAATCGGCGCGAGAAATCCGGAAGTAAATCCCTTCTTCTCGGTCAAGCTCAGCAACTTCGAGAGGATCTTCGGCGGCATACCTTCAACGGAAATGCAGACGACGGGGGACACCGAGGCGTTCGTCGAACCAAGCGATGCACTTCTCGGGATCGAGGGATTGCCACAGAGCGGCACAGGACAAACCGCGCTTTTTACCGGCGTGAACGCCGCTGAGCTGATAGGGATGCACTTCGGACCGTACCCTCACTCACAGATAAGACCGTTGCTTGAAGAGAAGAACATCTTCAGGGTGCTGAAGGAGCTCGGAGCCGACGTCTATTTCGCAAATGCATTCCCGAGACAGTTCTTCGAGTACATTGAGTCGGGACACCGTAAGCTGAGCGCTACCACTATGTCGTGCATGATGAGCGGGGTGCTGCTCTGCAATGCGGATTCTCTCCGCGCGGCCGAGGGCCTGTCGGCCGATATCACGGCTGAACGATGGTCCACGGAACTCGGCTACTCGGACGTTGTACCACTGAGCGCTTTCGAGGCGGGGAAGAGGCTCCGGAACATTTCCGGGAAACATGACTTCACGATGTTCGAGTACTTCCTCACCGACAAGGCGGGACACGACATGAACAAGGAGCTGGCTGAAACAGTACTGACTAATTTCGATCAGCTCCTCGGCGGCGTGGTCGACGGGGGCCTCGACAAAACGACTCTCCTGATCTCGAGCGATCACGGAAATGTGGAAGACATCTCGGTGAAAACACACACGCTCAACCCATCTCTTACCGCCGTTGCCGGCGAGCATGCAGGTTACTTCAAGGGAAGACTCGCATCGATCTGTGACGTCACACCGCGGATAGTGGAACTCTTCAAGGAGCATCTCATCTAATACGCCTCGCGGCGGTTCAATACCAGCATCTCACGATCTTCGGCGAATTCTTCCGATTTTGCTTGATTTTGTGATATTGGAATGATATCATGATGATAACATCAGGAGGAATGTTATGGATCAAATCTCTGAAAAGGAAACCTGGCGCATAAGCGGGTTTCTGATGTTTTTGGTCGAGCTCGTCCTGCTCGGCCTGTGGATTTACCTGATTGTCGCCTATGCGCACGATATTGACGGCGGGAGTGAAGTCGCGGTCGGGATAGTCTGTTTGTTCCTCTTTGTCCTTGCAATCAACGGGTTCTTCGTCGTGCAGCCGAACGAGGCGCGCGTCCTGGTCTTTTTCGGCACGTACGTGGGAAGCCTCAGGAAGCCGGGCTTCTGGTGGTCGAATCCGTTCACTGTGAAGAAGCACGTCCTTCTGCGCATCAGGAACTTCAACAGCGACAAGCTGAAAGTGAACGACTCGCAGGGGAATCCGATCGAGATTGCTGCCGTGGTGGTCTGGCGTGTGGTCGACTCTGCGAAGGCACTGTTCGACGTGGAGAATTACGAAACCTTCGTCGCTATACAGAGTGAGACCGCCATCAGGGCACTCGCAACTGCGTACCCCTACGACTCGCACGAGGAAGACGGGACGTCGCTCCGCGGCAACCCGGATGAGATAGCCGACAGGCTCAGGCAGGAAGTGCAGAAGAGACTTCAGGTAGCAGGCGTCGAGGTGATAGAGGCCCGCATAAACCATCTTGCCTACGCCCCGGAGATCGCGCAGGCGATGCTGAGACGCCAGCAGGCACAAGCGGTCATAGCCGCGAGACAGAAAATAGTCGAAGGTGCGGTCGGCATGGTCGACATGGCCATCAAGATGCTGGCGGAACATAAGGTGATCGATCTGGACGAAGAGCGAAAAGCGACGATGGTGAACAACCTTCTCGTCGCGCTGGTCTCCGAGCAGGAAGTAAGTCCGGTAATAAACACCGGCTCTCTCTACACCTGAGACGATGGCGGAAAAAAAGAAATTCCTGCTGAGGATCAGCGACAACCTTTACGCCGCATTGGAGAAGTGGGCGGCAGACGAGCTTCGAAGCGTGAACGCTCAGGTCGAGTATCTGCTGACCGAAGCGGCGAAGAAATCGGGCCGACTCAAATCCATGGTGCAGGGAAAGGACGACGCAGGGACGACTTCGCAGAACGAGGCGGGGAAATAGCACCTGCCTGCGCGCTCATAGACGACCGGGATCTTGTTACGAAGAAGGGGAAGGGGGCATTCGTGCCCCCTTTCATTTCAATTGACTACCTGGCTCTCAACCACCCCGCCGTTCAACGCGGCGACGAGTTCCGTCACGACTTTCTCATTGCCCAGCATATCTTTCAGTGTGATCTTGCCGAGAACGACATCCACCGCATCCTGCACGGCGCGCCACAGCGAGCGCATGGAGCAGTCGATGATGTGGCCGCACACCGAATTCATCCCCGTGTGCGCGTCGCAGAATGTCGGGTTGTAAATTCTTCCGCCGAGCACCGCGAGCACCTCGCCGACCACTATCCTCTCGGCAGGTTTTGCCAGCTTGTATCCTCCCGACCGTCCGCGCGCGCTCTCGATGAAACCGCCGAGCCGCAGTATCCTCAGAAGCTTGGCAACATTCGCAGGGCTCAGACCTTCAAGCTTGCTGATGTCCGGTATCGTCAGGCCTTCGGGAAGCTCCGAGCTCCCGATGCGCAACAGGCAGCGCAGGCCGTACTCTTCTTGTGCACTTATCTTCATTCGTCACCGTACTGTTTTAAATGGCGAATTGCAGCCCATGATATGTTATGGGGCTGCCACATCACATGAAACCCAATTCCAGTTTTGCCTCCTGGGACATCATCTCCGGCGTCCACGGCGGGTCCCAGACGACCTCGACCTTCACGTCGCTGATCTCAGGTATCTGCGCGACCCTCTCATGCACCTCGATCGGGAGCGACCGCGCCGCAGGGCAGCCCGGAGCGGTAAGCGTCATCTTGATTTCGACCACCGGATCGTCGCCAATGTTCACCTCGTATATCAATCCAAGCTCCCAGATGTTTACGGGGATCTCGGGGTCGTAGCACTCCTTGATGGCATCGATCACTCTATCTTCAAGAGCCTTCTTTTCAATTGCATCCATCTAGACCTCTCAGATTTTGGCTGAGTCCGACGGGCGCCTTCGGTCCCGCAGGCTTCTCACTGAACGCCCCTCAGAAAACGGGTGGAGAGGATCCCTTCCAGCTCGTTCCGGACCTCGTCTTCCCTGATATTCTTCAAAACGTCGCTGGCGAAAGCGTAAATCAATATCATTTTTGACTGTTCTTCGCCGATTCCGCGCGACCTAAGGTAAAACATCGATTCCTTGCTGAGCTGGCCGACCGTTGCGCCGTGAGAACACTTGACGTCGTCGGCGAATATCTCGAGCTGGGGTTTCGTGTCGACCTTGGCTTCGTTTGAAAGAAGTATGTTCCTGTTTTCCTGGTACGAATTTGTCTTCTGTGCTCCTTGACGAACCATGATCTTCCCGTTGAACACCGCGCGCGACTTCCCGTCGAGTATGCCCTTGTAGTGCTCTCCGCTCGTGCAATGCGGGGCGGCGTGATCGATCATCGAATGTGTATCCGAAAGCTGATCGCCTGCCGTGAGATAGAGCCCATCGAGCGTCGTGTTGCCGCCCTCGCCCTTCAACGCGACATTCACGTTGTGCCTGTATATCCTCGCACCGTCTGAGACCGCGTGGGATTCATAGTTCCCGTCCGCCTCCACGGACGCGACGGTCGTCGCGACGTGATAAGCTTCCGTGTTCTCCGACTGCAGCTTCACCGTGTCCACGATAGCGTTGTGCCCAAGCACCACCTCGGTAACCGAGTTCGTGAAGTAGACTCCCGACCTGAGGCTCGCGTAGTGCTCGATGACCCTCACCTGCGAATTGTTTCCCGCGACAACGAGGTTACGCGGCTGCGAAATGGTCTTCTCATCGCCGGTCGACAGGAAGAGTACGTGCACCGGCTCTTCGATAACCGTGCCGTCGGGAATGTTGATGTAGGCGCCGTCAAGCGTGAAGGCAGTGTTGAGCGCCGTGAAGGCGTCGGCGCCGGAATCGAGGTACTTCGAGAGGTGTTCGAAGTACCT
>JAHECO010000015.1 GCA_024641705.1 Candidatus Kryptoniota bacterium | reverse complement strand
ACTGCCGCATCTCTGTCTCTCGGGAAGGCGGGAGTCCTGCACGGATCGATGCAATACCTGCTTCAGGACGAGAACGGGAATGTGTTGAACGCGTACTCTGTATCGGCAGGACTTGACTACCCCGGAGTCGGGCCGGAGCATTCATATCTCAAAGACTCCGGATTGGTTGAGTACGTATCGGTCACCGACCAGGAAGCGCTCGATATGTTCATCGAGCTGTCGCGTCTTGAAGGAATCATACCTGCTCTTGAGTCTGCACACGCCGTCGCCTACGCCGCGGGGCTTGCACGATCGGAGGCGAAAGGGAAGGACGTACTGATAAACCTTTCGGGCAGAGGCGACAAGGATTTGTACAGCGTGGTGAAGAGGCTAAAGCTGAAATAGAGTCGGGGGCAACGGCTGTGGGAGATCGTTCCCACTACTCTTGAGTGCTGATCTCGGGGAAAGACCGCCGCGTGAACCGACGCCCGGGTATTGAATATTAAGCGCGTGCAGAATTGGTCGGGGTTTTGCTTGCATCGTGGATCGTGATTGCTTAGCTTCTCGTTGGATCGCGAGCGAGATCCAACAATACGGAAGTGATGGCGGAGCGTTCGTTCCGTTCAGGATACGGACAGTCGGATTTACCTTTCTTACCAATTCAGAGATACCCAAATACTAGCAGTAAAATAATGTTTTCCCGCGAGTGATGGAAACCCGGCGGGGAGCATTGGGATTTTGGTGCGCAAGGAAGAGATGTCCGTTTAAAGGGGACCATTCTCAGCGCTTTTCGAGAATAATTAGGCGGCGAGCAATGGCAGGATGGTACGACGCAAAGAAGAGGGCGGGCAGTCCAATGACGTTTGGGCGGTTCGGGAAGAGATCTCCGTGTGAGGCGAAGCACACTCGGGACCGAGAAATGTTACCTCCCGATTCCGCGGAGACATGTCGGTGGAGTTGAAAACAATCTCGGGTTACCGCTATGTAACGAGTGACTGCCAGAATTGAGAATCGCGTTGACGGGAAGTGAATTTCGGCGAGTTAAGTGGACTCTTGGGCGAGTTGAGAGGATTCCGTGGTTAGCTAAATGCAATATTCCGGCGCCAGAATTGACAATAGTGTTGACAGAAAGTGAAGTTCGACGAGTAGAAAGTGATGTTCCGCAAGTTGAGAGCACCCTCCGCGCAGATGAAAGGCGTTTGCAAGAGTATGAGAGGGGGTGTTTCAAGTTGAAGGGGGGTCGCAAAGAAAGCGGAGGATGTATCATCGGGATTATCCCACGTTCTTTCATATAGATTGCCGCCGCAGGAGGGCCCTGCGGAATCCCGGTTTGGCTGCCCTTAACTTGATGTCAAAACGAGGCAAGAAGGAGAGGCACCATGACAAAGGACGATGAAAATCAGGTGACGATGATTGATTCGACCTGGACGCTTCTGGATTTAAACAGAAGCAAGCTCACGCTGCCGGCACTGCAGAGTGCACTAGGTGAATTAGATGCAACCATTGGTAAGGTCAAGGAGAAGGCCGGGGAGATGATGACGGCGACAGCCGGCAAGGCTCAGACGAAGGCCGACGCCGAGGATGCCGTGCTCAATGAACTCATGCCGTTGGCGAAGGCGCTCCGGGCATACGGCTCGAAGGCCGGCAACGCTGAGATATCTGAGAGAGCAAAGGTCACGGAATCCCAGCTCAGGCATATGAGAGATACAGAGTTCGTTGCTAAAGCGAGAACCATTCACAAAGCCGCGACTGAGAAGGTGGACCAGCTCGGGGACTTCGGAATAACGGCGGAGAAACTGGCGTCACTGAAGACGAGGATAGACTCGTTCGAAAAGGCGCTGGGTGAAAGAGAGAGCAGTGTCGCGCAGCGCAAAGGGGCAAGGTTGAGTTTCTACGATTACTTGGACCAGGCGCTGACGCTTCTTGAAGAGCAGATAGACAATCTAATGGAGCCCTTCAAGGTCTCGGACCCGCAGTTTTTCAACGAGTATTGGGGGGCACGTGTGGTGAAGGACGTCGGGCTGCGACACAGGCAGGCAGCCGCTCCGGCACAGCCTGCGCAGACGAAGTAGGCATAGCTCATAGCAGGGGGCGGCGGGTATGCCTGCCGCCTCCGATAATTAGCATCGGCATCCCACCATCGGCATCGGTTAGAACGTGCGAAACGCTCGTCGAGAATCGACGCCTGGGAGAGAGCACGAATCCGCCTGCGGCGGATTTTGTGGAATGTGGAGCCATCCGTTCCTGACCCGCGCTTCGGGCGTTCAACGGGTGGCTTGATAGGCCCGCAGTCTTGCATTTCCCCCCTCACATGGATAATTTCAAACAATTAATCAAACGGGCACCTAGTGGAACAAGCATTCAAAGCTGTCGGGAAGCTGGTCGAGGACTTCAGGGCCAACGAACGGAATTATCTCTCGCCAACCTATCAGGAATCGAATGTCCGCCAGGACTTCATAGACAAGTTCTTCACGGCGCTGGGGTGGGACGTGACGCACGAGCGCCAGAAGAATCCGCACGAGTATGAGGTCCAGATCGAAAACCGCGTCCCAGGCGCAGGGACCCAGCGAAGGGCCGACTACGCATTCTTCCTGTCTCCCAACTTCCGTGATCCAAAATTTTTCGTCGAAGCAAAGAAACCTGCACGGCAGCTGAAGACTCCGGATTTCTTCTTTCAAACCATGAGCTATGGATGGCCCAGGAATACTCCCCTTGCGGTTCTGACCGACTTCGAGGAGTTCTACGTTATCGACTGCAGGCTGAGGCCGAATATCAAAGATGCTCTGAGCCGCGGGATCAAATCGTTCCATTATACCGATTATGCCGACGAGGAGAAGTTCAGATGGATATATTACCTCCTTTCGCACGAGGCGGTCGCAGACGGATCGATTGAAAAATTTGCCGCCAAACTCTCGAAGCCCAAAGGGAAGGCCGTTCGGGGAGGCGGCAAGTTCCAGCCGTTCGATGAAGTCTTTCTTGCTGAGCTTGACGGGTACAGGGAGAGTCTCGCAAAGGCATTCAAGAAGTCGAACCAGGACTTGCAGGGTGAGGAGCTGACCGAGGCTGTCCAGCGGACGATAGACAGGCTCGTCTTCATGAGGTTCCTGGAAGACAAGCTGATCGAGGAGAAAGAGGTTGCGAACCTTATCGACCGGAAGCTGGCATGGGAGCTCTTCAGCCGGTACTCAAGGAAGCTCGAGCCGAAATACAACGGGCTTATCTTCAAGCCGCATCCGGTTATCGACAGCGAGAAGTTCAATCCGCCGGACGAGGAAGTGTTTCAGGATATCTGCAAAGGGCTGGCAGGACGGGAATCCCCTTACAACTTCGACCAGATACCGATTTCCATACTCGGGAGCATTTACGAGCGTTTTCTTGGCAAGGTAGTTCATGCGACGGATAAGCGCGTTAAGGTCGAAGAAAAGCCCGAAGTGAGGAAGGCCGGAGGGGTTTATTACACTCCCGATTACATAGTCAGGTACATCGTTAAAGAGACGGTCGGGAAGCTCATCGAAGGGAAGACTCCCGAGGAAATTTCCGGGATGGCGTTTGCGGACATCGCCTGCGGGTCCGGGTCGTTCCTCATTGAGGTTTACGATCTTCTCCTGAAATATCACGAGCGCTATTATGCCGGGCACCCGGACAAGGCAAAGAAAAGCGAGCTCTCGAGCCGCAACGGGCAGAAGGTGTTGTCGCTCAAGAAGAGGCAGGAGATACTTGTCAACAATATTTACGGCGTCGATATAGACTACCAGGCAACCGAGGTGACGCAGCTTTCGCTCTACCTGAAGCTCTTAGAGGACGCGACGACGAACGACGCGTATCAGTTTTCGCTCCTGAAGGAGAAGATACTTCCGAACCTGAGCAGGAACATCGTCTGCGGGAATTCGCTTATCGGCACCGACATTTCGGAGGGGACTCTCTTTCCCGATGTCGACGAGAGTAAGTTGAAGCCGATGAATTTCGAGGACGCGTTTCCGGATGTGATGAAGCCCCGCCAAAAAGATGGCGGGCAGGGTGGCGGGTTTGATGCGGTGGTGGGGAATCCGCCGTATGTACGGCAGGAGGGACTCGCAGATCAGAAGGAATATTTCAAGAAGAAATACAAAGCCTTCGACAGCAGTGCTGACCTGTACACCTATTTCATTGAAAAAGCGGTTTCAGTTCTCAGGAGAGATGGACTTTTTGGCTTCATCGTCGCGAACAAATGGCTGCGCGCAAACTTCGCTGTTCCCTTACGAGCATGGATGAAGGAGCACCAAGTTCTGCAACTCATTGACTTCGGGGACTTGCAGGTCTTCAAGGGTGTCTCTGCTTACCCGTGTATACTTATCATCAAGAAGGATACGGCGAAGGATGCTTTTCGGGCTGCCAAGATTGAAACTCTCGATTCATTGGATTTGACCGCTCATATGAGTCAATCCAGCTTCGATGTGCTGATCAATAGTCTCAATGATACTGGATGGCCACTGGTTAATGAGCAGCAAGGCGCGCTGATGGATAAACTGAAGGAGAGAGGGACAACTCTAAAAGAATTCCTTGACGGAAGGCTTTTCTTAGGGATAAAGACTGGCTTGAATGAAGCATTCGTGGTCGACAATAAGACGAAAGACCAATTCATCCATAAGAACCCAAGGAGCAAAGCTATCCTGAAGCCTTACTTAATGGGAAGAGATATAAAGAGATATGAAACCCCAAGCGCTTCTAACTTTCTCATTTACTTGCCAAACGGCTGGACAAACCAAAGGTATGCTGGCGTTAAAGACAAGTGGAACGCTTTTCAAGCAGAATTCCCCGAGATAGCAAAGCACCTATCCAAATTTGAATCTAAAGCAAAGGCGAGGTATGATCAGGGCGAATTCTGGTGGGAGTTGAGGCCTTGTGATTATTATTCCGAGTTTGAGAAACACAAGATCATGCTTCCTGATATATCGCAGAGGGGCAATTTTATCCTCGACGACCGAAAGACCTTTTGTTCGAATACCTGTTACATACTCTCCTCTGATAGCAGATTTCTTCTCGGAATCTTAAACTCATCATTGATTTCTTTCTTCTACAAAAACATGGCTTCAGTCTATCGTGGTGGATATTTGAGGTTCTTCATCGAATACATGGTACAGATTCCGTTGCCCCAGATGGACCTACCTCAAAGTGAGTCCAATCGCCTTGTCGTCAGTCTAGTGGAGCGGATGCTTGCGTCGAAGGAAGAGTTGAGCAAAGCCAAGACGGAAGCGGAGACGAGTCGCCTCGAGCGCGAGTGCGAGGCGCTCGACAGGCAGATAGATCAGGCGGTGTATGAGCTTTATGGGCTGACGGAGGAGGAGATAAAAGTGGTGGAGGGGAAAAAGAATGGGTGATTTCGGTCTTACAAACCTAATCGGAAACACTTGGATAGAAATCAAATGTCCTGGGTGTGGTTTCTCTAACCCCGCGAGAGAAATTGAGGTGGTCATCGAATCGAAAATGCTTTGTTCGGGGTGTTACAGTACAATTAATCTTCGTCAGGAGAGCGCGAGTGGAACGCGCGCTAACCAACAGTTAAGAATGATGGAAGAGATGATTTTGAAATCCTTGAAGAACATAAAGCTTGAGTTGAAATTGTGATGGGAGGGAGCAATGCCCATGTTTGCACCGGGCCTTAAGAACTTGAGAGTCAAACTACAGGAGCGGAAAGATGCTGTGCTTAGGGCAGATTTTGATCATATTCAGGGCCACCTGAGAACTTTCTTATCCTTTGTCGAATCAATCCCTGCACTTTCCGCAATAATGTCAGAAGCAAAACGAATCCTGACTCCAGAAGGAGAGCAAGAGATTCAGGAAAAAATTGACCGCGGTATGCATGAATATGTGGATTTCGATTTGCCTTCCGACGAAGGGAAGAGAGCGGCAACAATCTTTTTACTTTTGAAGTTTCTTTCGAATGATGATCCCAAATTCAATTTCTTGGGAAAAACGAGTCTCGTTTTCAGAAACACCGGAAGCCAAGCAATCAATGAACTTAAGGATCAGGTGTTTATACCCTTGTACCATTATGTTGACGAAAAAATTGACGATGCAGATTTGCTCCTTTACATCTTGTGGAAGTATAAGAGAGTAGTCGAATGGTTTAAACGCGATGATCTGCATGCCAAGGTCATGGAAAGCCAGGGGAAGAAAGAGGCAATGCTAGATAGTCATTTGAGGGAATACCTGTTTCATGAGGGGATAGATTTTCCCTTCTCTTCGCCTTTGTCTCCTCAAGGGAGAGCAGATGTCGTAATTCCTGATCATGAAAAACCTCTGGCCTTGGAAATCAAGCTCTTTGATAATGAGAATTACAAAAAGAACTATATCAAAAAGGGATTCAACCAAGCTTTAAAATATGCGGCGGATTATGGACAACCTGCAGCTTATCTTGTCGTTTTCAACTTGAGCGGAGAAGCAATTGAGATCGGCGATCAAAAGGGAGGAGAATTTTTCCCTACCGTAAATGCACGGAACAAAACCGTTTTCTTCATCGTCGTTGATTTGAAACCACCAGAATATTCAGCTAGTGAACAGAAACCAAAACAGCCAATTCGCATTGATGAGGCTTACCTTACGTCTAAAGAGGGCTTGCCTAATACGCCATGAGTATCGCTCCAGACAACGCTTCTATGAAACAGAGCTTCAAGAGGCATATTCTAAAAGAGTTGATCAAAGCCAAGACGGAAGCGGAGGCGAGCCGCCTTGAGCGCGCGTGCGAATCCCTCGACCGCCAGATTGATCAAGCTGTATGACCTGTATAGGCTGACGGAGGAGCAGATTAAAGTGGTGGAGGGAAAACAGAACGTGTATTACCCTGATGAACAAGAGATTACTCAGAAAGATTGTTTTGGGTTCTTGGATTATAATCACAGAATTGATTTCGGCGACGGTTACATCGCTCCGCTTGATGGTTTTTCCGGAGTCGTTAAACAAACCTATTCACTGAAAAACATAGAAGATGGATTCATCTATCCTCCACTGGTTTATCAGCCAGAGGAGAAGGGAAAGGAGACAGAGGGCACACGAAGAGCTGATTGGAAACAGCAGGTTTATCCATCGCATATGGTGACGTTTGATCGCCCTGAAACGCGGATAAGTCTGCGTCGGGGAAAGGGCGCTTTTTTGATCCATCTTATCGGCTATCTCTTCGGCGTCAGGCTCCAGTTCGAAGGCTGGTGGTTTGATGGCAGAGTCCATCTTAATCGCAGCCACAGCATAACATTTCAAGAGGACACTGTTAGTGATTTTCTTAAATGGGGGCTGAGGAAATGGCATACCCTCGCTCTTGGAGAAAGAAGACTCTTCACGAACATCTTGTTCATGCACGACCGAATTCCGATGTATCAGTGGGACTGGGAAAGGTTTGCCGTTGAGTATATGGTCTTTGACGGTCTATGTAAGCTTTACGAGTCCATGACAAATAAGCGACACAAGAATGGGAAACACAAAGGCAAGGACGACTTCAACAGCATTGATTTTATGTGCACTGAATTGGGGATCCCATTTGATCACGCGATAACGGAGGAAATTGTGGACTTGAGAAATCAATTGTTTCACGAAACCCTCTGGAGCAACGGACAACCATGTACGGCCGTCCCAGGTAGTGCATTCTATCGTGCGCTCAATATTCGCAGACTGAATCAACGGCTTATTCCGTGCCTCCTCGACTATCGAAGCAATTACACGAAAACAAATTGGTGCACGCTTGGAACCTGGGAATTTGACCGTTACAACCGTTAGAACTTTGGACCCTCAATTCTCTCGCTGCCGCGCTGTGTGCGTCGAAGAGAGAAGCGCACGCGAACAACCTCTGAGCCACCACTATATCGTCAAGCGTGCCGAACGGATGATTGCAGCTAAGGAAGAGTTGAGCAAAGCAAAGACGGAAGCGGAGACGAGTCGCATCGAGCTTGAGTGCGAATCGCTCGACCGCCAGATCGATCAGGCAGTCTGCGAACTGCATGGACTGTCGGAGGGGGAGATAAAGGTGGTGGAGGTAGAATGAGAGAGTCGCCATTTGATGAGTTCTTTACTGTTCAGGAACACTTTAGCGGCAAACTGAGAATTGGGGGGAACATCATCGGGTACGCAAATGCTGATTTCACCCTTAATGAATTTGACACCAACAGGATGGCTCTCAGGATTGTGGATACACATTGGCGGAGGTCTGATTCCAAGGCCATTCGCGCCCAACAAACGCCCGCAAATCTGGAATTTGTAACAGAGGACAAGTGGACTAGAAGAGTTTTCAAGTTTAGGGAGACTGGCCTATTTCGATTTGATCGCGCCACCCTTGACGTAATAGAATATCAGGTCTATGAGAAGCAGCTTTCTGCCAAACGCCGTCCGGCCCGAAAGATAATTGGTATCAAGGCAAGTTATTTGTTTCCGCTGGTCACTTTACTAAAAGAGCGCGGCCAATCAGCTTCTTTGAGGTTGAGTGGTTTTATGTGGGATCCCAACTATAATGCCAGTGATTCACAGCCTAGCGGTGGTTTTTTGACCGTGGAGGATTTGAAACCTGAGATCGAGGATGATCCAAGGTATCACGCCAAATTGTCGGCTCAACGTTCGAACCTAACATTTGAAATCCATGAACGACGATTGTCGTTAGAGCAGTTTGAAAAGGTGGCACGTGAAAGAGCGCGAATTATCCTCTTTGCTGTTTCTCTTTTGGAGGGGGACTCCATATACTGGAAAATTGAGAATTTGTCACTAAGGGGTAAAGACGGAGGTCGTATTGCAACTAGACTTACGTACCGCTGGGCAATGCCTCACAGCGATCAATTCTTCGCTGTGAATAGGGGACAACCGATTGAACTCAGAAAGCTTCTACCACAAATCGTGAACTCTTACTTTGAGCTTACATCAGATAAAAGGAATACCTTCTCTCAGGCGATGCATGTGTACCAACTTGCATGTATTGCTAGTGTCATAGAAGTTCAGTTCGTATACTGGTTTGCCTGCCTGGATTTCTTGAAGAAACAAACGAGAGTTGATCACAGGGTTCATCCAAAGGGGAAGCATTTTTCAGAGAAGTTGAAGATCGCGTGTGAACAGCAGGGCATTGAAATCGAAGACTTGGGTCTTAGAAGAAGTTCTAAGATGCCAGAGATGTATCGCTTTGTAGAGATAAGGAACGATTACATGCATGACGGTCTTATGGTGGAAGATTATTCCGAAATGATTACAGAACGGACAAAATTAAAGGCCTTGGCAGAACGGTTAATTCTCAAATTGTTAGGCATCGACTACCGCGAAACTCCTTTGGGGATACCTTACATTTGGTGATCTGCAGATGAATCAGTTGCGAAAACTGTCTGCACTACCACCACCGCGTGTCATTCCCCGATATTTCCATTGGGAATCTGGTAGGGCATCAGCCTGGATTCCCGCTAAGAGCTCGCGGGAATGACAGTATGAGAGCGTGTCAAACTCTCGAAAGGAAATCCGCGGCGAAAAATGTCTAAACCGCGGATTACACTGATTGCGCTGATGACACTGATTGTAAATAAATCGTTATCTGCGTAATCCATTAATCTGCGTGCATCTGCGGTTCAGACAATTGAGGAGATAAAGGTCCTGGAGAGGAAATGATAACACGAAAACGTCGGCGAAAGCGCATAGTTGATAAGCTTATTGTCGTGTTCGACATCTGTTCTTCTTCGAATATCATAGAGTACCTGACCAAAACAACGAATCTCGACAAATTTGAAAAGCTGCTCAAGGACATGGACTTCTTCATGCAAGAGAGGCAAGTTCAGCTCCAAATGACTCTCTACAAATTCGTGGGTGATGGATGGATCCTCTTATTTCCTGTCGGCGTTTCAGGGCCAAGCTTGTTTGACTTCTTGAGAGGGCTCTCTGAACATTTCCGGACACTTTTTGACAAGCTCCAATCTGCTTACTTGGAGAGCCCACCCGTGATATCAGGACTCACATTTGGCGTGGAGAAAGGGTCTGTCAACATAGTTCGGATGGCTGGGACAGAAGAATTTGTAGGAAGAGCGATCAACATTGCCTGCAGGCTTCAGTCGGCAATTAAAGACAAAGATCCATCTCCAAGTTATAAAGCCCTCGTGTCAAAGCAAGTGTTCTCAGATTACTTCTCAGGAATAACGGGACTCCGATCTAGCGCTGTAACTAGGACCCTAAGGAATATCAATGGTGGCAAGTATTATCCCTGCCACAAGCTTTTTATCCTGCCAGCGAAGCGTCATCATAGACGAAAAGTGAGACGCCTGGTCCGACGTAACTCATCGTATGATATACATTCAGACTTGTTGCTGTAGAAAAAGAGTGGCGGCGTTTAAGAGGGAGATTTACGGCATGGATTCGACACCGGCATCCCGCCATCGGCATCGGTTAAAGCCGACGCCTCAAGAGAGCACGGAGGCTGTCCAAAAAGGCTTGTCTGTCATGCTGAACGAAGTGAAGCATCCATTTTTCAGAACGAATAAGTGGATTCTTCAGTCGCTCCGCTCCTTCAGAATGACATTTTCCTTGTTTTGGGACAACCTCTGCGATTTTTGGAGCCGTCGAATTTGTTCGAGGTCCACTGCGGCGTCATTAAATATCTACCAGATAGGTCGTTGGCTGCACAAATGGGGGGCATTTCACCGCAATGATAACGGAACGGGTCGGCTCTCAACGCGGAAAAAAGCCATAATTCACGCGGCACGATTGATGCACATTCAGTGAGCGGCGATGAAACGAATTTGAAAACCGGAAGAGGACGCGTAAAGAGAAGCGGCACTTCGACTTTTCCAAGGAACTTTTTTCGCCTGCAAGTTGTCTGTCAATTCTTGATTTTAGAGCGACTGACTCTTAAATTTAACGCGAAAATTTTTTGGAGCTACAAATGCCGGTCCTAGTAAATATAAATGACCTGGCATCCGCCGCTCGTAAAAGGAGTTAAGGACGGATGCTTTCCCAATTTGGAATAATACTTCTGTTCTTCATCGTCGCCGCGATGTTTGTCGTCGGGGGGATGTTCGGAGCGCGATTGTTGCGGCCGAGCCGGCCAAACGCAGAGAAGCTGAGCACCTACGAGTGCGGGGAAGAGCCGATAGGGGATTCGTGGGTTAAATTCAACATTCGTTTCTACGTAGTCGCCCTGATATTCCTTATCTTCGACGTCGAAGTAGTATTTCTCTTCCCCTGGGCGCTTGTTTACCAGAAGCTCGGCATGTTTGCTTTCATTGAGATGATGATCTTCCTCGCGATTCTCATTGCGGGTTATATATATGTCTGGGTGAAAGGCGATCTGGATTGGGATAAACCGCGTCCGCGCTACATCGACTACGTGCGCAGTAAACTGTCCGAGAACCCCCTGGCCGGCGTGGCCGAAACAGGGGAGGCTCATGTCGCCAACACCGAGGCTAAATAATGGGATTACTCGATAAGCAATTCGAAGACGGAAACATAGTAATTACTTCCTTAGACAACCTCCTCAATTGGGCCCGCCTGTCTTCACTTTGGCAGATGCACTTCGGTCTTGCGTGCTGCGCCATCGAGATGATGGCCGCTTCAGCGTCGCACTTCGACATGATGCGGTTCGGGGTTATTCCCCGTGCAACTCCGCGCCAGGCCGATGTCATCATCGTGTCCGGGACGGTTACCCTGAAGATGGCCACGCGCATCAAGAGGCTCTATGAGCAGATGGCTGAGCCGCGCTATGTAATCTCGATGGGTTCCTGCTCGAACAGCGGCGGTCCCTACTGGGAGTACGGCTATCATGTATTAAAGGGCGTGGACAGAGTTATCCCTGTCGATGTATACGTCCCCGGGTGCCCGCCCAGGCCGGAGGCGCTGCTTGAAGGCCTCATGAGGCTGCAGGAAAAAATCAGGCGGGAGAGCAGGGTGAAAAAGAACCAGGAAGGGCTCCTGCCATTGACGGAGAAAGTGGAGGCGGCGTAGGCGCATGAACGCGAACGAGATTCAGGAAAAGATTAAAACGCGGTTTCCCGAGGGTGTGGTCGAATTTAAACCGGATGCCGTGGCGGAACCGTATATCGTTGTGCGCCCGGAACTGATTCGCGAGATCGCGGAATTCATATCCGCGGATCCCGAGATGAAATTCGATTACCTGATGTCGCTTTCGGGCGTCGACTTCAACGACGGTAATCTCGGCGTCGTCTACCATTTGTATTCCATGGAGAAAAGGCACAGGATTGTAATAAAAGCAAAAGTGCCGAAGGACAATCCGGAGCTTCCTTCCGTCGAGCCGGTCTGGAAAACGGCGAACTGGCACGAAAGAGAAGCGTTCGATTTGTTCGGCATAAATTTCAAAGATCACCCCGATATGCGAAGAATCTTACTCCCCGATGACTGGGAAGGTTATCCCTTGAGAAAGGATTATAAAGTTCAGGAGTATTATCGCGGAATGAAAGTGCCGTATTGAGCCGACCGGATATGATATCCTGTGATGTTCATCTTTCCGAATATCCTGTCCGGGAGACGGCGGCGGCAGGCGATCCTGATCAAGCTGCGACTGTCCCGGGAACTCCGGACTGACCTCCCGGAGCAAGTAAGTAGAAACTATTTTCTTAATGCCAAATTATAGAGGATTGAATGGCTGAGTTGCGCACCGAAGAAATGGTCCTGAACATGGGGCCGCAGCATCCTTCTACACATGGTGTGCTACGTGTTGAACTCGTGGTTGACGGCGAAGTGGTCGTCGACGCAATTCCGCACATAGGCTATTTGCACAGGTGCTTCGAGAAGCATGCGGAAGCGATGAACTACCAGCAGATAGTGCCGTACTGCGACAGGATGGACTACCTCGCTTCGATGAATAACGATCACGCGTATGTCCTCGCGGTAGAAAAGCTCCTCAATATTCAGGTCCCCGAGCGTGTGGAGTACATACGGGTGATAATGGCCGAATTGCAGCGCATCGCCAGCCATCTCGTGGCGATCGGTACATACGGGCTCGACATAGGCGCATTCACGCCGTTCCTCTATTGCTTCCGCGATCGCGAGATGATACTCGATTTGTTCGAGACGACGTGCGGAGCCAGGCTGCTCTACAACTACATGTGGCCCGGCGGGCTGTCGCACGACCTTCCGCCCGGCTTCATCGAGAAGACCAGGGCGTTCATAAAGCATTTCAGACCCACAATCAAGGAACTGAACGACCTTCTGAGCTACAACGAGATATTCGTGAAGCGCACCGCCAACGTCGGAGTTCTGCCCGCCGATATTGCCATAAACTACGGTGCCAGCGGCCCGACACTCCGCGGCTCCGGCGTCAAATGGGATCTCCGCAAGGATGAGCCTTATTCCGTATATCATAAATTCGACTGGGAGGTCATGGTCGGAAAAGGCGATGTCGGTACCGTCGGTGACTGCTGGGACCGCTATATGGTCAGGGTCTGGGAGATGGAACAGAGTCTCAGGATCATCGAGCAGGCACTCGACACGATTCCGGAGGGAGACGTCCAGTCGGCTATACCGAAGAGAGTCCGCCCGCCTGCCGGAGAGGTGTACATGCGGAGCGAGACTCCCCGCGGCGAACTCGGGTATTACATAATCAGCGACGGTGGACAGAAACCCTTCAGGGTCAAAGCGCGCGCACCTTCGTTCGTCAATCTCAGCCTGCTTCCCGAGATCTCACGCGGCTATCTCATTGCCGATATGATTGCGATCATCGGCAGTGTCGACATCGTGCTGGGTGACACGGACAGATGAGAGGCGAAAATTTTAAATGTTGAATTCCTGACCTGTCGTCAGGACAGGTTTAAATTTTGAATTGGAAGACAGGTCCTAAGGCAATCCAAATTAAGAATTGAAAATTTAAAATTGAGAATTTCATTCAATGCATAATTTCATAACATACTATATCGGCACCGGTTTCTGGGGGAGCCTTGTCTCGAGCATTCTCCCGCTCGTGTACATCATGCCCTACGCGCTGGTAACGATGTGGCTCGAGCTTAAGATCTCGGCGCATATGCAGGACCGGTTGGGTCCCATGCGCACGGGAAGGTGGCACGGCTGGGCCCAGCCGCTCGCCGACGTAACGAAGCTTCTCCAGAAAGAGGACATCATTCCTGCGGCTGCCGACAAAGTTCTGTACCTCCTTGCACCCGCCCTGGTTTTCATCGGTTCGTATGCCGCGTACGCCGCGATTCCCTTTAGCCCGGCATACATCGGTGCCGACATCAACCTCGGCATCTTTTACATCGTCGCCGTCAGCGCCATAGTGGTCCTGGGAATTCTTATGGCCGGCTGGTCGTCCAACAACAAGTGGTCGCTGCTCGGCGCGATGAGGACGGCGGCCCAGCTTGTCAGCTACGAAATTCCGTCCTCGCTTGCGATCCTTGCGGTAGTCATGGTCGTCGGAAGCTTCAACCTGAACGACGTCTGCTCGGCACAGAGCGGGTGGTTCTGGAACTGGTTCGTGTTCGGGAAGTTCCCGTTCCTGTTCATCACTTTCATAATCTATTTTATAGCGTCGCTCGCCGAGACGAACCGGGCGCCGTTCGATATACCGGAGGCTGAATCCGAACTGGTCGCCGGGTACCACACCGAATACAGCGGAATGAGGTTCGCGTTTTTCTACCTGGCTGAATACGCCAATATGTTTGTCGTGGCCGCGGTCGCGGCGGTCCTCTTCTTCGGCGGATGGAACAGTCCGTTCGGCGC
Source organism: Candidatus Kryptoniota bacterium (assembly GCA_024641705.1). Classification (GTDB taxonomy): domain Bacteria; phylum Bacteroidota; class Ignavibacteria; order Kryptoniales; family JAKASW01; genus JAKASW01. Next base: position 72,974 of record JAHECO010000015.1, on the reverse strand, counting down.
GTACCTCTCCGGACCGGTCTGGGGCGCTTTCTGGCTGATAAGCAAGGGCATGGTACTGGTCTTCATCCAGATCTGGCTCCGCTGGACGCTGCCGCGCTTCCGGGTCGACCAGCTGATGTACCTGAGCTGGAAAATACTGACGCCGTTCGCACTCCTGAACATATTTGCCGTCGGTCTCTGGGTAGTGCTTCGCGGGTAAATGGAGATAATTAGATGAGTCCGGTTTATAGATACTTCAGAAATATCGGGAAAGGCTTCTGGACGATCCTCATCGGGATGAGGATCACCATGAAGCACCTGTTCACTCCAGCCGTCACCATCCAGTATCCCGACGCGAGGATGTCGATCCCGGAACGCGGCCGGAACAGGCTTTACGTGAACATGGACGACTGCATCGGCTGCAACCAGTGCGGGATGGCATGCCCGGTGGACTGCATATCGATCGAGACCGCCAAGTCTCTCCCGACCGAAGACCTTGGCGTCACTTCGACAGGCCAGAAGAAGCGGTTGTGGGTCACTAAGTTCGACATCGATTTCGCTAAATGCTGCTACTGCGGTCTGTGCGTGCCCCCCTGTCCGACAGAGTGCATTTATATGACCGACGTCTATGAATTCTCTGAGTATGACCGCAGCAATCTAAACTACAGTTTCATAACGCTGAGCCCGGAAGAGGTAACATCTAAGGTGGAACAGGCCAAAGCTGCAGAGCGTGAAGCCGCGGCCAAGAAAGCCGCTGCAGCAGCTGCCGCCGCAGCACAGAGAGCTGCGCAGGCCCAGGCTCCAGCTGCTCCGGCAGGGCAGGATCAGGCACCTACTTCTCCTGTCCAACAGAAGCCGGCTGAGCCGCCGCGTCCCGCCCCGACGGGGACGCCCGAGACCAAACCCTCTGCCCCGCAGACAACTCCTGCGCCGGCTCCCGAAAATCCGACACCCGACAAGCCGGATACACAAGACAAAACTAATCCCAAAGATTCTTCGGATTGAAATGAACTGGTACGACATTACTTTCTACGTATTCGCAATACTGACGGTCGTGAGCGCTGTCGGCGTTGTGTTCTCCCGGAACATAGTCTACGCCGCGTTCTCGCTCCTCTTTGCGTTCTTCGGTGTCGCGGCGTTGTATGTCCTTCTCTCCGCGGACTTCCTCGCGATAACTCAGATACTCCTCTATGTGGGAGGAATTCTGGTCCTGATCGTGTTCGGCGTGATGCTGACGACCCGCGCCCAGAAGGTTGAGGTCAAGCGCGGGATACTGAGCGTGGTTCCGGCAGTCCTGATAGCCGGCATCATTGCAGGAACGCTGGTCGGCGTGCTGACGACAACCAAGTGGCCTGCTGCAAACCTTTCGCCATATGAAGAGACGGCACGGCCGATAGGAGCTCTTCTGATGACAAACTTCGTTCTTCCATTCGAGCTGGCCTCTATACTCCTTCTGGTTGCCCTGATAGGCGCGGTGATAATAGCCCGGCGCGAAAAAGCGAGGAGGGCATAGCGATGGCGGTACACATCGGTTTGACCCAGTTCCTTGTGGTGAGCGCTATACTTTTTTCCCTGGGGCTCTACGGAGTGATTACCAGGAAGAACGCAATCATGGTTTTGATGGGGATAGAGCTGATCCTGAACGCCGCGAATATAAACTTCGTCGCCTTCACGCGTTACGGCGCGATGAACATCAGCGGTCAGGTCGTCGCGGTGTTCGTGATCATACTTGCCGCGGCCGAGGCAGCGGTGCTCCTCGCCATCGTGCTCAACATATTCCAGCAGCTCAACACCGTCAACGTTGACGAAGTCGATAACCTCAAGAACTGATGACGCGAATTTCGGATCGGCTGCAGAAGGATACAGGAATTTCAGAGTTCAAAATTAAGAATTGAGAATTTGAAAAATGTCCCCAATTGATTCCACGCTGATACATCTGGCTTTCGCGGTCCTGCTTCTTCCGCTCGCGGGATTCACGCTGCTGATATTCTTCGGGAAAAGGATTCCGCGCCAGGACCTGATCGAGACAGGCATACTCTTTGTCGCGCTGGCTATATCGATTTATATTATGGTCCAGAAGGTCTTCTTCATAGCCGAACCGAGAATAGACTTCACCTTCAGATGGCTCGACCTGGGTGCGTTGATCGGGCATCCTGGCTTCACGATAGATCTCGGTATCGCGATCGACAATATAACGGCGATTATGCTCGTCGTCGTCACGCTTATCAGCTCGCTTGTTCACCTGTTCTCGCTCGCGTATATGGAGGGCGATGTAAGGTACTCTCGCTACTATGCCTACCTCGGCTTCTTCAGCTTTTCAATGCTGGGGATAGTGCTTTCGAACAATTTCCTGATGATGTACGCCTTCTGGGAGCTCGTCGGCATCAGCTCATATCTCTTAATCGGGCACTGGTACGAGAAGAAATCCGCCAGCGACGCGGGCAAGAAGGCTTTCATAGTCAACAGGATAGGTGATGTCGGGTTCTTCATCGGGATAATGATAGTATTCACCCAGCTGCACACCTTCCTCTTCAGCGGGGTTTTCGCTGGAATAGCTGAGGGGCATCTTTCGGGCCCGCTGCTGACCGCTGCAGGGATCCTGATCTTCTGCGGAGCCGTCGGCAAGTCGGCGCAGTTCCCGTTGCATGTCTGGCTTCCGGACGCCATGGAGGGTCCGACGCCGGTTAGCGCACTGATCCACGCGGCCACGATGGTCGCGGCAGGCGTCTACCTTATCGCGCGCGTTTTCCCGATGCTGACGGCTGATGCCCTCACCGTCATTGCCTACATCGGCGCCATCACGGCGTTCATAAGCGCGACGATAGCGATCGCGCAGAACGACATAAAGAAAGTCCTCGCCTATTCGACCGTCAGCCAGCTCGGCTACATGGTGATGGCACTCGGCGTGGACGCGTACTCGGCCGGCTTCTTCCACCTCGTCACCCACGCGGCGTTCAAGGCAGGCCTCTTCCTCGGATCGGGCTCGGTTATTTACGCGATGCACCACGAACAGGATATGCGGCAGATGGGCGGCCTGCGCAAGAAAATGCCCATCACTTATTGGACTTTCGTGGTATTCAGCCTCTCCATCTCCGGCATTCCTCTCACCTCAGGCTTTCTCAGCAAGGACAGCATCCTCGGCGGCTCGCTCGCATACGGAATGTTGACGGGTAATTACCTCATACCAATCATCGGATACTCGGTGGTTTTCCTGACGGCGATGTACATGTTCAGGTTAATCATTATGACTTTCCACGGCGAGCCTCGCGACGTCCATAAATATGAACACGCAAAGGAATCGCCGAAAGTGATGACGATACCTTTGATAGTCCTTGCCTCTCTCTCGATATTCGTGTTCTACAGCTTCAACCCCTTGAATCCGGAAAAGGGATGGTTCCTCGAGTCGGTTACGAAGCCGGAATCCGTTGTCCCGGGCTATCAGAAGTACAGCTGGGATTTTCTTCAGGTGAAACTTGTCGAAAAGCACCCTGGAGAGACGGGGGTGACCAATTCAGGCGAGACCTTCGTCACAACGAACGCGTATCAAATGGAGCTCGAGAGGATTCACTATACCGGCCTTTTCCTCTCGCTTGCGCTGGCGCTGCTGGGTATATTCACCGCTTTCCTGATATATGACTGGAAGAAGATCGACGCGGAGAAGCTGAAACAGCGCGTGAAGCCGATACATACTTTCCTTTACAACAAGTGGTATTTCGACGAGCTGTACGGAGCGACGGCGGTCGCCGGGACTTTGCTGCTCAGCAAGTCGTTCGCGTGGTTTGACGCACATGTCATCGACGGGATCGTGAACGGTGCAGCGACCCTCATACGGCTCTGGTCGAGACTGAGCGGCAGCTTCGATCACTACGTGGTCGACGGGCTCGTGAATTTCTCAGCCTGGTTCACCGGCCTTCTCGGAAGAGGTTTGAGGAAGGTGCAGACGGGAAGAGTCCAGACCTATATCGTATTCGCCCTGCTGGGCGTAATCGTGATTTTTTATGTTTTCAAACAATTCTGAACATGTTGGTACGACTGAGAATTAAGAATTTAGAATTGAGAATTGTCAATTTAGACATATCGTTGGAGGAATAATGCAGTATCAATTCCTTGGAATTGGGTATCTGACCTGGATAACGTTCCTTCCCGTCCTGGGAATGGCCGTCGTGTTGCTAATTCCAAAAGCTAGTACAAACGCGATGAAGTGGACGGCGCTCATCGCGACGGTGCTTCAGCTCGTGGTCGCGGCCGTCATCTGGATAAACTTCAAACCCGGACTGACGGGCATCAACGACCCGAACGGGTTCCAGTTCGTCGAGAAATACAGGTGGATCGACCTCCCAGGAGTGGCATGGTTCGGCCACGTGGCGGTCGACTACTTTCTCGGCATCGACGGGCTGAGCATTCCCATGGTGATCCTGACGGCGCTCATCTCCTTCGTGGGCGTGGTAGCCTCATGGAACATCAACAAGGCGCACAAGGGATACTTCGCGCTTTACCTCCTCCTCGATACCGGAATGATGGGCGTCTTCGTCGCGCTGGACATGTTCCTCTTCTACGTTTTCTGGGAACTGATGCTTCTTCCTATGTACTTCCTCATCGGCATATGGGGCGGTCCGAGAAGGGAATATGCCGCGATAAAGTTCTTCCTCTACACGCTCTTCGGCTCTGTCCTGATACTGCTCGTTATGCTGGCACTGTATTTCAGCGTAGTCGTCAAAGATCCTGCGACGGGCCAGATGATGCACAGCTTCGATATGCTTGCGATGATGAATCCTCAGAACTTCGATCCCAACTCACTTCTGGCCGGGATCGGGACGTACTGGAGATATGTCGCCTTCATAGCCCTGTTCATCGGCTTTGCAATCAAGGTTCCGATATTCCCGTTTCATACGTGGCTCCCCGACGCGCACGTCGAGGCGCCTACTGCCATCAGCGTTATCCTGGCGGGTGTTCTGCTGAAGATGGGAACCTACGGATTTCTCAGGGTAAGCTTCCCGATATTTCCGGACGCGATCCTGAAGTTCGCCTACCCGCTGGCGATACTCGGCTTCATCAACATCGTCTACGGCGCACTGTGCGCCATGGCGCAGACGGACTTCAAGAAGCTGATCGCCTACTCCAGTATCAGCCACATGGGTGTGGTCCTGCTCGGCATAGCAGCGCTTAACACGCAGGGCGTTGCAGGCGGCGTGCTTCAAATGTTCAACCACGGCGTAGTCACTGCCATGCTCTTCCTCATCGTCGGAGTCATCTACGACCGTGCCCACACGCGCGGCCTGAACGATTTCGGCGGCCTCGCCAACCAGATGCCGGTTTACACGGGCATCATGACTATCGCGTTCTTCGCCGCCATAGGGCTTCCGGGATTGAGCGAATTCATCAGCGAACTCCTCTCCTATCTGGGCGCTTTCCAGGCATTCCGGTGGGTGGCGATATTCTCGAGCATCGGCATAGTCCTGACCGCGGGCTACATGCTCTGGACGCTGCAACGCGTGTTTCTCGGTCAACTCCCCGATAAGTGGAAAGAGCTGTCCGACGTGAATGGTAGGGAGCTCGTTGCGCTCGTGCCGCTGATGGTCGTCGTCATAATACTCGGCGTGTATCCGTCGATCATGCTGCATCCGATGAGCTCCACGCTGAACCATCTCGTGGATTTCGTGCACAAGGTCGGAACCGGAATGACCGCGGTGAAGTAGAAATTAATTGTGAATGTTGAATTCCTGAAATTTTGAATTGAAAACGCCTGAGAGTCGATTGCAATTTAGAATTCAAAATTAAGAATTGAGAATTTAGTTATGGCTCAAACCATATATCAGAGTTTCGGATACATCCTGCCGGAGACGGTGCTTTCGGTATTCTTCATCCTGACGCTGCTTACGGCACTGGTCGGCAAGGGGAGGAGCAAGTACCTGCCGGCATACACGGCTCTCCTCGGGTTTGCGGTTGCCGGAGTGCTTGTGTTCCTGCAGCTGGGGACGGACGAACTCGTGTTCAGCGGAATGTACGCCGTGGATCCGTTCAGCTGGTTCTTCAAGATCATCTTCCTTGTGACCGGAATTCTGATAGTGATATTCTCGATGCAGAGCAGGGAACTCGAGGCGGTCTCAACAAAGTACGCCGAATATTACAGCCTGATCATATCCCTGACGATAGGCGCATTCTTCATGGCGGGCGCCTCGAACCTTCTCATGATGTATCTCTCCCTCGAACTCGTGAGTATTTCCTCGTACATCCTGTCTGGTTTCACAAAAGAGAATCCGCGGGCAGACGAGGCGTCGTTGAAGTACGTAATTTACGGCGCGTTCTCTTCGGGCCTTATGCTGTACGGCATATCGATACTCTACGGTTTGACCGGAGAGCTCAATATCTACGCCTTCAACCAGGCACTCGCTTCGGGCACGTTACCTCAGGTAACGATCCTCGTGGCCATCGTTCTTATGCTGGCCGGGCTTGGATACAAGATCAGCGCCGTCCCGTTTCATTTCTGGACGCCGGATGTATACGAGGGAGCACCTGTGACTGTGACGGCATTTCTCTCGGTGACATCAAAGGCTGCCGGGTTCGCCATGCTAATAAGGTTCTTCAAGATCGGTTTCATCGACGTAGCGGCCCAGCCGGTGATGGCCGGGATGTGGGAGTTGTTCCGCGGATTCAACTGGACCGATATCATCGCGGTCCTGTCGGTGCTGACGATGACGGTCGGCAACCTTGTTGCCCTCTGGCAGTCGAACATGAAGCGCCTCCTCGCATATTCCAGCATAGCTCACGCCGGGTACATCCTCATGGGTTTTGTCACCCTGACGGACCAGGGGATATCCGCCATGCTGATGTACTTTGTGGCATATCTTTTGATGAATCTCGGCGCATTCTACGTCGTGATGCTCGTGGCGAACAAGTATCACACGGAGGACATAGAAGGGTACTCCGGCCTCGGCTACAGATCGCCGTACATCGCTTTTGCGCTCACCGTTTTCCTCTTCTCGCTTACGGGCATTCCTCCTACGTTCGGCTTCATCGGGAAGCTGTATCTCTTCGCGGCGCTGATCCATACGAACTACATCTGGCTCGCTGTCGTCGGCGTGCTCAACAGTGTCGTGTCATTGTACTACTACGTGAAAGTTATACGGAACATGTACCTTGTGCAGCCCGAAGACAAGACGAGAGTCGACTTCGGTTTTGGCACGAACCTGTTGATGACAATTCTCATGGTCCCGAACATTGCCCTCATGCTCTATTTCACACCGGTCCTGAGCTGGGCTCAGCATTCGGTGCTCATGTTCGGGCTTCGATAGAGAACAGTTCGGTTTACCAGCAAGCTTTCCGGACCGGCGGGCGCTGCACGGACACAGCGCACCATATGCCGGCGCGCGGGACCTGACTCCTTTTGTTACTTCCCGACCTCGAGTCAGGGATGTAAATCACATGTCTTGCCTCTGACTCTTGCAATTAAGACCCCCGTTGAACTAAATTCATTATCGACTTCCGAAGAGAGAGCCTCCCACTGGATTTGTTTTTCATGTACTTTATTTGCTTTAGTTACACTTAACGTGAAGGAGCAGCACATTGGGACAGCAACAGTTATTGCTTCTGGTTCTGGGAGTAATCGTGGTGGGGATAGCGATTGTGGTGGGTATTACGATGTTCAGGAGCAACACGCAGAGTTCAAACAGGGATCAGATAATCAGCGACCTTGAGAGGCTCGGGGTATTAGCCCAGCAGTACTACAAGAAGCCGATCAGCATGGCAGGCGGGGCGGGTGACTTTAAGAATTTCGCCCTGACTGCGATCGATACCGGGAATGCGGACGGCAGCTTCAAGGCGAGCACTCAGCCGCCGAACGATGCCGACTTCATGCGCGGCAGCACGGCTCCCATCAGCACGTCGGCACAAGAGATTTACATAATCGGTTACGGCAAAGAGCTCGGGAACAACAACCGTCAGGCTGTCAAGGCGTATGCTGCCGTCACGCCTGATACCGTAACAATCACCGTAATGAACTGATGAGGCATTGGTCGGCCGCTGTCGCGTTCGTACAATGACCGGCTGATTCAGTATCTCTCCTGGTACTCGTACGAGAGTGTTCTAATTGGCGGTGAGGATGAGTTCCTGGCGCGCACTCGTTCTCATCGTTTCCACAAACGCCTTAACCTTCTCGAATTCACTCGCAGGAATATCCTTCGACTGAATCTCGAACTTCTCTGTGACCCTCAGTCGTCCGTCACCCTCATCCTGATAGTCCTTCCAATAGTTGAGGCCTTCGGCCCTGGCAAACGAATAGGAGGGCAGATCGCTGAACTTGTATTTATCCTTCGGTATGCTGAGCTCGATTGACTTGTTGACCGTTCTTTGATGGTGCGGGCAGATATGTTGGACAGGTAGTCCCCCGAATAAATCGGAATCGAGACGGCGGCGTAATTGTCGATGTTCTTGAAGAGCTTCAGCACTTTTGTGACGTGCTCCTTCGTCTGGATATCATAAGAGGCCGTAATGATTACCGTGACATGGTGGGTCTCGGAAAGGACGACTGCATCCGCTTCCGGATAGTCCTTCTGGGAGGGGAAGTCCTTCATGTTCAGTTGTTCTTTCAGGGAATCGAGGCTTACAAAGGACCCTGACGAACACGAGAGGAGAAGAAAAGTGGGAAATGCGCAGGCAATAAGCAAAAGTGCTCTCTTCATCACATCACCTTTGGTCAGTTAGTGAATCACCGATTGGCGAAAACCCAGAGCTCCTGTTTTGAGACCGCGTAATGAGCGTGCTCTTTCGACGCCATCCGACTTTTTATTTGAAAACACCTCCGAACCACCTTGCAAGAAGGGTGCTGCTAATGTATCATGGTTACTTCTTGCGCTGCAAATTTTGTCCAAAGATAATAAACTTCTCCAGATTAGTGCAATTGTATCGGGGGGCACAGCGCGGGGAAGAATATAGAGAGCTGCGGTAAGCCTGGTTTGAAAGGTTAGGAAGAGGGGCAAAAAAAACGTCCCGGCCGGGGCCGGGACGAATTCCGTATCAACCGAGTTCCGATGCAAGTTTCTGAGAGCGACGTATAGCTTTTACGCGCTTCATTCGCTTGCGGACTGAAGGTTTCGTGAAGTACGTCCGTTTCTTGAACTCTTTAAGAATTCCGGAGCGCTCATATTTCTTCTTGAAACGCCTCAGTGCTCTGTCGATCGGCTCATTTTCCTGGACAATGACGCCGACCAATCAAATCACCTTCCTTTGTTTTTAATGAACTACTGGCAAAAGATAGCTTTCCGGGGACGTAAAAACAAGTCGCCATGACCGCTTCCGGAACAGGTCGATCGCCCTGCCAAGTACGCCGCAAAAATGCAGTTCTCCGTTACAACAGGGATATTGACCATCTCTTCTGTAAGCCCTGGGATCGGTTTTCGTGGTCTCTGAGGGAATCTTAACGACTCTGATACGAATCAATGAAATTCCAACATCTTCTGATTATATTTATTAAGGTATGATGGAAAAAACTTCGCCGATTCTCGCATATCAGCTGGGTGAAACAAGATTTGAGTTCGCCACACGGACCTACCTGATGGGAATACTGAATGTAACACCGGATTCATTCTCAGATGGAGGAAGATTCTTCGACCAGACCGACGCCGTCCTTCATGCGTTCCAAATGATCAAGGATGGAGTGGACATAATCGATATCGGCGGAGAATCGACCCGGCCGGGCGCGGACCAGATACCCGCCGCGGAGGAGACACGGAGAGTCGTTCCTGTGATAACCAAGGTAAGGCAGAAGACAAAACTCCCGTTGTCTATTGATACCTACAAGTCGGAGGTTGCGAGGGAAGCCCTCAAGGCTGGCGCGAATATCGTCAACGATATTACCGGTCTTCACGGCGATCCGAAGATGACCGATATCATCGCAGAGGCCGGTGCGTCCGTCGTGATCATGCATATCAAGGGCACGCCGAAAAACATGCAGGCCGACCCTCACTACGACGATCTCATAGTTGAGATATATGACTACCTTGCAAAAGCTGTGGAGAAGGCCAGGTCCGCTGGGATAAATCAGGTCATGATCGACCCGGGCATCGGGTTCGGGAAGACTGCTGATCACAATCTCGAGCTGATAAACCGTCTAGAAGAGTTCAGGAGTATCGGTGTGCCGATATTGATCGGTGTTTCGAGGAAGTCGTTTATCGGCAGGATACTGGAGACTCCGGTTGAGGCAAGGCTCGAAGGCACGGCAGCGGCGGTCACGGCAAGCATCCTCCACGGGGCCGATGTCGTACGGGTCCACGACGTGCGCGAGATGCGGCGGGTAGCTCTCGTCGCAGATGCCATAAGGAGGCAGAGGATCTGATGTCGGTTCTAGAACCCCACGTACTTCCATTCGCTCCGGTTTCGGGCGATAACGGTGTCCAATCATAAAGAGGACTGGGCAGATGGATCTTTTCCACATAGGGTTTATAACGGTTTCGCTGATAGACATCGTCGATATGGCGATAGTGTCCTTCATCTTCTACAAGCTCTACCAAGTCATGCGCGGAACTGTAGCGGCGCAGATATTCATCGGCCTGCTCATGATACTCGCGCTGTCGTTTGCGGCCCAGGCTCTGGGGATGCGCGCCCTTGGTTGGCTGCTCGGCACGTTGACAAATATCTGGGTCATCGCGTTCATCGTCCTGTTCCAGCCTGAACTGCGCAGGCTGTTCCTATATTTCGGCAAGAACAGTTTCGTCCGGTTCTTCATACACATAGACATTAGCGAGACCGTCGACGAGATAGCCGACGCCGCTGCAGAACTGAGCAACAGGCAACACGGTGCACTCATCGTGATAGCAAGAGGAAGCGCACTGCGAACAATCATAGAGACGGGGGAGGAACTCCGTGCCAAGGTCTCCAAGGGGCTGCTCGTGTCGGTCTTCAACCCCAAAGCACCGCTTCATGACGGCGCCGTCGTGGTGAGGGGAGATACTATCGAGGCTGCGCGGTGCACTCTTCCACTGAGCTCCACGACGAAGATTAGCGGCTACGTGCTCGGGATGCGCCACCGGGCAGGGCTGGGACTTTCGGAACAGTCGGATTCGCTGGTCGTCATAGTCTCTGAGGAAACAGGCACAATCTCTGTCGCTGAAGACGGTACCCTGACACGGGGTCTGTCTCCGGAAGGATTGCGCCGCAGACTGAAAGAGACTCTCCCGCGGCCGTCGGATAAGGGAGCTAAATCGATTCTCAAACACGCGACGGAAGATGCGTAAGGTTGCTGTCGTCATACCAGCTTACAATGCCGCGGCCACAATCGGTGAACTAGTGGCGGAGGTTTCAAAATACGTTACGGCCGAGAACATCTTCGTTGTGGACGACGGTTCGAGCGATCAGACAGAATTCATCGCACGTGATCTCGGGGTTTGGGTGTTGCGGCATGTAGTGAGGAGGGGGAAGGGCACCGCGCTAAGGGACGGCGTGATGAAGGCACTCGGGCTGAACTACGAACTCATTCTCACCATAGATTCCGATTTACAGCATGACCCGGCCGAGATACCTAAGTTCATAGCGGCGGCATCCGGGCTCGATATCGTCATCGGCAAGCGCAATATTTCCAAAGAGACCATGCCCGTTCACAGAGTCATCTCGAATACACTGACTTCCAGGATCATTGCGTCGCGTACCGGGGCCACCATCGAAGACAGTCAATGCGGCTATCGTCTTTACAGGGCGAGGGTTCTAAGAGCCATCGACTCACGCTGCCGCCATTTCGATTACGAGTCGGACATGCTCCTCAAGGCGGCGATTGAAGGCTACCGGGTCGGGTTCGTGCCGATTAGGACGATATACAACGGTTCCAAGAGCAGCATGCGAGTAATAGATATTCTTCGTTTCATAAAAGTCTACCTGAAATCTTTCCCGATAATGAATGGTAAAATCCGGACTTCTTGACAAGTACCGGGAGGCCCGCGAGGACATGGTGCGCCTACTCGGCGACCGCGGGATCTCCGACGAGCGCGTCCTTTCAGCTATGCTGAAAGTGGAGAGACATTTGTTTGTTCCGATACCGCTCCGCAGCCACGCCTACGACGACGCCGCCCTCCCGATCGGAGAGGGGCAGACGATATCGCAGCCGTTCACCGTGGCCATCATGACCGAAGCGCTGCGCGTCAAAGATGATGACAAAATACTTGAGATAGGCACCGGAAGCGGGTACCAGGCTGCGGTCCTTGCTGTATTGGGCGCGAGAGTATTCACCATCGAACGGATCCCTTCACTGTTGAAAACTGCGCGCCAGGCTCTTGACGGCATGAACGTCAGGTACGTCTCCAAGTCCAGCGACGGCACGATCGGTTGGAAGGAGTTCGCTCCGTTCGACGGCATCGTGGTAACAGCCGGCGGGCCGGAGATACCGAAAACACTGGTGGAGCAGCTCAAGGTCGGAGGGAGGCTTATCGTGCCGGTGGGATCTCATGATTTTCAGCAGCTCAAGGTGGTCACCAAGAAGAGCGAAAGCAACGATTACACGGTAGAAGACAAATCTGATTTCAAATTTGTTCCGTTGATCGGCAGGGACGGCTGGCCCGAAACCGATGGCTGACGGCCGCGTCGCCGCGAGACGGGATATTGTCATTGCCGTCGTCGGTCCGACATGCAGCGGCAAAACCCGGATCGGCATCGAGCTCGCTAAGCTCGTTGGCGGAGAGATAGTCTCTGCCGATTCGAGACAGATATACAGGCTGATAAACATCGGTACCGCCAAGCCCACGGCCCGTGAGCTGCGCGAAGTACCGCACCACCTCGTTGATCTGGTTCCCCTCGACGAAGAAGTCAGCGCCGGAAGATTTGGCAAGCTCGCGCGTGATGCGGTCGCCGGGATACTGGCGAGAAAACATGCGCCGATTCTTGTGGGAGGGTCGGGACTCTACCTTCGCGCGGCGATAGACGGTCTCTTTGATGCGCCCGAGATCGAGCCGGAGGTGAGACTGGAGCTGCGGTCCAGGTTGAAAACTGAAGGGGCGGCAAGACTTCTGGAAGAGTTGAAGAAGGTTGACCCGGCAGCCGCGAAGGGACTGATCCCGCAGAATTACAAACGTATTTTGCGCGCGCTCGAGGTGTACCACTCCACGGGCAAGCCGATCTCCGTGCTCAGGGCCGAGCTGACACAGGCACCCTCATTCGAGACGCTTCAGTTCGGTATACTGCTGGAAAGGAAAGAACTCTACGGGCGAATTGAGAGACGTGTCGATGACATGATTGCCGCCGGCCTCATCGAAGAGGTAAAGGAACTTCTGCGGAGAGGTTTCGATCCCGGACTGAATGCTCTTCAAACTGTCGGCTACAAAGAGGCGATCGCCTACGTACGGGGGGAGATAAGGTTTGAGGATATGGTCGATCTCATCAAGACGAACACGAGACGATATGCCAAACGGCAGATGACATGGTTCAGGAAGGATACACGGATAATCTGGGTGAATGCGGATGGGAAAACAGCCGGAGATGTGGCCGAGAAGATCGCCGGAGTTTTTGCGGGTTCGTAGACGTTGTGGGGCGTGCTACTCAGCGGTAAGCGATTTTATCATCATTTCCGCCGCTTTCGACGCATCACCGGCTATACTTACGTACTGGGCGCACGACCCGAGTCTCTCTGCCTCGAGTTCCTGGCCAAGAAGGTCCACCACAGGTTTCCAGAATCCGGTCACCGCAATGATCGGTTTCCCTGTGATCATCTTCTTGTTCATCAGTTCCCATACCATCGCGAACTCGACGAGAGTTCCTGTTCCACCTTTCAGTATCATGTAGCCGTCGCCCAGCTCCACGAGCTTCTCAAGGCGCTCGTAAAGTGTCCGCGTGTGGATCTGCACGTTCACATGTTCATTCGGGTTGGGGGAGAATACGGCGGAAGTTACACCAATGATTTTGACATCAAATTTTGAGGCCCCCTTCGACACGGCTTCCATTGTCCCCCCGTAACCGCCCGTACACACCGATATGCCGGCCGAAGCCAGACGTTCACCAACCAGCAAAGCATCTTCATACTCTGGGGAACCCTCTACCGGCTTGCTGCTCCCGAAGATCGTTACGATCTTTCCGGGTATAACTGATTCGGAAAATCCGATTTCAGACACTAGACCTAATTATAGATTACGAGCCTCTGACCGGGACGGATATCGGGATCGGTGTCGTTCCATTCCTTGAGCTTGTCGAGGCTGACGCCGAATTTCCTCGCGATGCTCCAGAGCGAATCGCCTCTCCTGACCCTGTAAATCGTCTTCGAATCCGACGACTCTGCGATCATGTTTCCGCCCTTGGGATCTGTCGCGGACGGTCCTGCGACGCGCAGTCGCTGACCGGCTTTGATCCTGCTGCCGGCGAGGTTGTTCCAATCCTTCAAATCGGCCACGGTTACTCCGTAGCTGGATGCAATCGTGGTGAGGTTCTCGCCCCTTCTCACCCTGTGGAAGCTGCTCGATGACTGTGAAGGCTGCTGCGCTGCCGCAACGACCTGCCTGCTCTTTACAGCCGAACGGCTTCTTACAGGCGCGGTGACGAGAAGCCGCATTTTCGGCCTGATGAAAGAGCTGCGGAGATGGTTGAGTCTCTTGATGGCGGCGACCGTCGTGCCGTAAGCCTGTGCAATTCCGCTGAGTGTCTCACCGCGCCCTACGACGTGGATCGTTGCGTTGCGCTCGCCGGGAATCTCGCGCGCGGAGGCGATCCTGTCACCGGCGGATTTTCCTTCCCTTGCATAGTAGGAGCTTCTTACCGGAATGATGAGGAGGCTTCCCGGGCGGACGCGGTGTGTTCTCCAGGAGAGATCGTTGGCAAGTCTGAGCGAGGCGAGACTGACCCTGTACCTTCGGGCAATGCCCCACAAAGTCTCGCCGCCTCTTACCGTGTGGAAGGTCCACGTCAACCTGGCCGATTCCGGAAGCTTCTGGTAGTCGGCGGCAAATACGGGCCCCATCCCTTTGGGGACGAGGAGCGGGTAGCCGTCGCCGTCGAAGTTCGGCGGGGTCACGCCGTGGACTAGCTCCGGATTCAGTGCCCTGAGAGACTCGTAGCTCATACCGGTCGCGTCCGCCAGAACCTTAAGGTCGACGCTGTCCGGTATCTTAACCGTATCGCACGGGGGAAGGGGAGCCGCGACGCTGTCGACAAAGCCGTATTCCTCCGGGTTCATTGCAATAAGCGTGACTGCTATGTATTGCGGAACGTAGTTCCTGGTTTCGCGCGGCAGGAAACGCTTTATCTTCCAGAAATCCCTGTGTCCCCGGCTGCGCCTGATAGCCCTGTCCACCGAGCGTGTACCGCAGTTATACGCCGCGATTGCCAGGTACCAATCTCCATAATCGGAATAAAGATCCTTCAGGTGCTCCGCCGCGGCCTCAGTTGCCTTGATGGGATTGCGCCTTTCATCATACCACCAGTTCGAATGCAGGCCGTACAGGTTGCCGGTCGATCGTATGAATTGCCAGAGCCCGACGGCCCTCGCCCATGAACGGGCGCCCGGGTTCAGTCCGCTCTCCGGCATCGAGAGGTACGCAATTTCGGGAGGGAGAGAATCCTCCATGAAAATCTTCTTCATCATGGGGATGTATCTTCCAGACCGGTATATCCAATCCTGCATGTGCCACCTTCCCCGGGTGGTGAAGAACTCGATGTTCTGCTCGACGTACCGGTTCATCACGAGGGGGATCGTGGTCGTGACCTGCTCCGGCTCGGGGAACTTCGTGCCGGTCACGTTTATTGAATCCACTATCTGTGAGAGTTTCTCCTGAAGGGCAAATACCGAAGTTCCGGGGCCAAGGTTCTGGATGGTGGAAATATACTTCTCGTAATCGCCGATAATTTTCTGGCTCAAATCTACGAAGTCTTTATTGTCCTCTATTCCCGGGTAGTAGCTGAGGTCGTTCAGTACGTCGATTGCATTTTCAAATTCTATAGCGGATGAGTCCTGCGACCCAAGGCCCTGCATTCTGAGCGCGTCCTGGTAATGTTGGTTTGCTATCCCCATCAGCCGGTCGACCGCATCGTCGTCTGTTACGATGGAGTCTATACCATACCGATAAAGCGACGTGAGCTTGGTCTGTTGCACGATGGCACGGCGGCTCAATTCGATGGATGTCTTGAGACTCATCGTGTCGAGCTGGTTCCTTGCCTCATTCTGGGATGGCTTCTCAAGTTCTCTGTTGGATGAACACGAGAAAGAGACCGAAACTAACAAGCCCCCCAGAACCAGTAAAACTATGCGATTCCTAAGCATTTGCCTCATTGAATTGAAAAATACTCACAAATATATGCCTGATGGGCGGCTTTGTCAAGAAGAAGTTTAACTGTTCGCCGAAACTGACGATACTACTAAGACTTACCTTTGCTACAAGGTAAATATCGGATTTTTCAGGGAATACTGGAGTGGCTTAGAACACAACCGGCTCTTCGTAGACTCCGAAGACTTCCTTGAGGGTCTCGCACATTTCTCCGAGCGTAGCATAGGCGCGCGTCGCCTTGATCAGCTCAGGCATGAGGTTGCTCCCGTTCCGGGTAGCGGCCTGGAGGCTTTCCAGAGCAGCCCTCACTTCAGCTTCATTCCGGCTTGACCTCACTTCTGCGATCCTCTGCCGCTGCTTAGTCTCAACTTCTTTCGGGATTTCCAATATGGGGATGGAGATCTGTTCATCTTCCTGAACGAAGTCGTTGACCCCGACTATGATCTTTTCCTTGTTGTCAAGTTCCTGCTGATAGCGGTAAGCCGCATCTGCGATTTCGCGCTGGAAGAAGCCCTGCCCGATTGCGGGGATTACGCCGCCGAGGGCATCGATCTTCTCGAAGTACTCCTCGGCCATTGCCTCCATCCTGTTTGTCAGGCTCTCGATGAAAAAACTCCCCGCAAGCGGATCGATGGTGTTAGCCACTCCCGTCTCGAACGCGAGGATCTGCTGTGTCCGCAGGGCGATAGTTACAGCCTTCTCGCTCGGCAGGGCAAGTGTCTCGTCCATCGAGTTCGTGTGGAGCGACTGGGTCCCACCCAGAACCGCTGCAAGGGCCTGGTAGGCTGTTCTGACTATGTTGTTTTCCGGTTGCTGAGCCGTGAGTGAGCAACCCGCAGTCTGTGTATGGAATCTGAGCGCCAGCGTACGCGGATTCTTGGCGCCGTACTTGTCCCGCATCCTCCTTGCCCAGATGCGTCGAGTGGCGCGGAATTTCGCGATCTCCTCGAAGAAGTCAACGTGGGAATTGAAGAAGAACGACAACTGGGGGACAAACTCATCTACCTTAAGTCCTGCAGCCATTCCGGCTTCGACATAGGCGAAGCCGTCGGCAAGTGTAAATGCAAGTTCTTGTGCTGCCGTGGAACCCGCCTCCCGTATGTGGTACCCGCTAATCGAGATCGGGTTCCATTTGGGCATTTCCCTGACCGTGTAGCCAAACATATCGGTGATTATGCGCATCGAGGGCTCGGGAGGGTAGATCCATTCCTTCTGGGCGATGTATTCCTTCAGGATGTCGTTCTGGATTGTTCCGCGAAGCTTGTCCGGCTTAACCCCCTGTTTCTCCGCCACGACGATGTAGAACGCCAGGAGCATTGCCGCAGGAGCATTTATCGTCATTGAAGTGGAGACCTTGTCGAGAGGTATTCCTTTGAAGAGGACCTCCATATCGGCCAGGGAACTTACCGATACTCCGCAGACCCCAACCTCACCATCGGAAAGTGAGTCATCGGGATCCCGACCCATAAGCGTAGGGAGGTCAAATGCTACGCTAAGTCCAGTCTGTCCGTTCTCGAGAAGATAGTGGTACCTTCTGTTGGAATCCTCGGGAGTGCCGAAACCGGCGAATTGCCTCATGGTCCAGAGTCTTTCCCGATACATTGTCGCGTGGATGCCGCGGGTATATGGGAATTCGCCCGGAAAACCTATATCGTTCTCAAAATCTATCTCAGCGATGTCGTCCGGCGTGTAGAGCATTTCGACCGGCTCGCCGCTCACGGTCGTGAATTTCACCGGCCGCAATCTGCCGCCTGAGGTTTTATCCTGCCACTCCTTCTTCAATCTCTTGAACTCGTCGGTTGAGTGTTTCATCGAATTACCTCATCTGGTTCTGATCCCGTCTCACCGGGAATATTGGATCTCATTTTGTGAAAAGTATCCATTATGGTTTTTGTAACCGCAGCGCACATAATAAGGAATCCGACAAGGAACGGCACCCAGTCAAAAGTCCCTGGCGCGTAGTTCTCGAGGCCTTTTGGGCCTCTTGATAACAAGATATGAAAAATCTGCGCCGTAAACGAGTACAGAACCACTACGCAGCCGGCAACAAAGAGCCAGATATCGCGATTTCTAATCCTCAAACCCGGGAGCTTCCTTCTCATTGAAAGGATACACACAGATGTGATCATTAAGAGAATTGAGATCAGGATAGGAGCGAGCACGGGTCCTATCCAGACGACGGGAATAAGGAACAACACATCCATAGTGAGAAGCGAAGCAGGCCAGCCGACCGCGATTTCCAGAACGACGTAGTAAACAATGTCCCAGAGGGCGAATGAATAGATGAACATCATCCACCTCTCCAGCCTATCCTTCCCGGCAAGGTAGCTTGCCGTCCCCAACATTACGATCGTAGCGACCTCGCGGATGACCTCAAGCACCGCAAATCTCGGTTCGAGAAGCCTGAGTGGAAAAACCTGGATTGGGTTTCCGAAAATCATCTCTCGTATGTAGATAACGAGCGCAGATTCGAGATAACCCATTGCCACAGCATATACCGTCAAGGGGATCAGTTTTCTCATGCTCGAATTTCCGAAACCGAACGGACTGTTTCAATGTTGTTATCGCAGTGCAGAAAGTTGTCGTCGACTCGAGAGGGGCCATGGGACGCAATCGGCAGAGGCTTAATATGCATGATTGCGGCCTCGGTTGAGAGCGCCAGCATCTGCAGCAGTCAAATTGCGGAAATCCAGCGGCATCCCGGCAAGCGCTGAACCATAGAGGACACGCAAAGAACGGTTTCTATGTGCTCTATGCCCCCGTGTGCCTAATTCATGAAACCGTCGAATTCACTCGGGAGACCGAGTCACCGCTGGAACTTCGGTACTGTCCTAGTTTCACGCCATGATGCGATGAGAGTTCTCGACTGTCATTCCCGCGCACGCGGGAATCCAGACTCGCGAAAGACTGGGAGGCTGTCCAGAAAGTCTTGTCTGTCATGCTGAACGAAGTGAAGCATCCATTTTTCAGAACAAATAAGCGGATTCTTCAGTCGCTCCGCTCCTTCAGAATGACATTTTCCTTGTTTTGGGACAACCTCGACAATTCCGTCGTTTATCAGGTATGTAAACAAGACGTTGGAATAGACTGCTTTCAGATTAGGACACTGCCAGAACTTCGCGTTTCTTGCTTTGCGAAAACCGCTTGGTTAAATTGAAAAACGGCAAAACAGATGAGGAAAAAGACAGGGATCGCTATACTGGGCTCCACCGGCTCCATCGGGAAGAGCAGCCTCGACGTCATTACCAGCATGAACGAGCATGGTGAGGACTATTATGTCACTTATCTTGTCACGAACAAGAACGTAGATCTCCTTTACCAGCAGGTAAAGAAATTCAATCCCATAGGTGTCGTCATAGTTGACGAGGAGCGCGCGAGTCAATTCAGGTCATACCTAAACGGCGATAAGCTGAAGGTATACTCCGGCAAGCAGGGGCTCATGGAGGTAATGTCCGGGGGAGAGTTCGATGTTCTAATCAGTTCACTCGTCGGCTTCGCCGGGCTTCGCCCCACGCTGAAAGCGCTTGAAGCGGGGAAGACGGTCGCGCTTGCCAATAAGGAGACGATGGTTGTTGCGGGTGAAATAGTGAGGGAGACCGCGAGGAAGCACAATGCCAGGATCCTGCCGGTGGACAGTGAGCACAGCGCGATCCTTCAGTGCTTCGCCGGAGAGGACAGGGAGTCGGTAGCAAGACTCATTCTGACAGCCTCGGGCGGCCCGTTTCTAAACCGGACAAAAGCCGAACTGGAAAACGTAACCGTCGAAGAAGCGCTGAACCATCCGAACTGGAAGATGGGGAACAAGATCACCATCGATTCGGCTACCCTGATGAACAAGGGGCTTGAGGTCATAGAGGCGCGCTATCTTTTCGATTTGCCTGCGGACAGGATCGACATAGTAATCCATCCGCAGTCCATCATTCATTCGATGGTGGAGTTCGTGGACGGCTCAATCAAGGCGCAGCTCGGTGTGCCCGACATGAAGATCCCGATCCAGTATGCCCTCACTTATCCGGAACGGGTGATGTCGAAGTACCAGCGGATCGATTTCAATAAGGTCGGGCAGCTGACGTTCATGAAACCCGATACTGAGAAGTTCAGTCTGGTCAGGTCCGCGTATGACGCTCTCAGGCAGGGGGGAACTGCAACCGCGATTCTGAACGCCGCTAACGAAGCCGCTGTTGACCTGTTTCTTCACCGTAAAATAAAGTTCATGCAGATACCGGAATTTGTTCAGGGGGCCCTGGACTCGATTCCTTCGAAGAGTTCGCCGGATATCGAGGACATATTTGAGGCGGATCGCGCCGCCAGACGGTATGTCAACGCCGAAACCGAGCGCATTTAGATCTGTGAATCCAAATATGAGTCTTGAACCTTTCGTGGTGCGAATGGAATTTCCAACTGTGAATGTAGAATTTATGACTGAGAATTGCTGATGACATATATCTTTTATTTCATAATCACAATCGGTGTCCTCGTACTCGTCCACGAATTCGGGCACTTCATAGCGGCTAAACTGTCGGGGATGAAGGTGGATACGTTCTCCGTCGGCTTTCCTCCCCGGGCTTTCGGGAAGAAGATAGGAGAGACGGACTACTGTGTCTCGTGGATACCGATCGGCGGTTACGTGAAGATCGCCGGAATGATCGACGAAAGCTTCGACACCGATTTCATCAACAAGCCGCCGGAACCCAGAGAGTTTCGGTCGAAACCGATGTACCAGAGGATGATCGTGATTTCGGCCGGGGTAATAATGAATTTTCTGCTCACCTTCCTGATATTCTACGGCATCAACCTGGCCAACGGGAAGATGTTTCGCGATACGACAACGGTAGGTTACGTCGACCCGAATTCACCTGCCGAGAAAGTCGGTTTTCAAAATGGCGACAAACTCCTCTCTGTAAACGGCAAGTCTCTCAGGAACTGGGAAGAGATCCAGACGGACCTCTACCTGGAGGATGTATCCACGTCATTGTCGGTCCAGGTGGATCGCGGCGGTCAGGTATCGACCATGACCATTCCCAAAGGGGCCGTAAAGCCGGACGAGCAATTCGGCATTTATCCCGATCACGCCCGCACGATCATCAACTCGGTTAGTGCAGGAAGTCCTGCCGAGAAAGCCGGGATCGGGGTGGGCGATGAGGTGGTCTCGGTGGACGGGCAGAAAATTGGGACGGGTGTACAACTCATCAACCTTGTGAAGGAAAGGAAGGGAAGAGAACTTCAGCTGGTCGTCGCGCGTGGCGGGATGGATAAACAGCTCTCGGTCACCCCTGGCCCGGACGGCAGGATCGGGGTAGGTATAACCACTCTGTACACGGGCCCGGTCCAGCGATACAGCTACAACGTCATATCGGCTATCCCCGCAGGCTTCGACCAGACAGTGGGTGCGACCGCTCTTCTGCTGAAGTCCATAGACGCTATGATTACCGGGCAAGTGTCCTTCACGAAATCGATCGGCGGGCCGATTAAGATCGCACAGCTGGCGACGCAAAGCGCGGAGATGGGATTCGTAAGTTTCCTCGGGTTCATGGCGCTGTTGAGCTTATGGCTGGCGGTTCTGAACATACTTCCTTTCCCCGCGCTTGACGGCGGGCATCTTGCTTTTCTGATATACGAGTCGGTATTCAGGAGGGAAGTCCCGGCGAAGGTAAAGCTGTTTGCCCAGCAAGTGGGCTTTGCCATCCTCCTCCTCTTCATGGCGTTCGTCATATACAACGATATTGTTCACTTCTGAAAAGTAGCACGACGGCTTTACGGCTCCTTCTCCTTACGGAGTGTTAAGGGCCGGAATTCGAATTTGACCTCCTGCGGGCGGTTAGCCGTCCGGGGTATCGGGACGAGAGAGTGCTGAGACGTGATAACGGTCAACATTCGTGTTCCGGCTTGAAGTGTAAATTAGTCGAGAAAAGGGAGGAAATTATGCGTCGTTATCTCACGGTGTCGGCGGCACTTTGCGTGTTGCTGTTCTCATTGTCCGCGAGAGCGCAGGGCTCGGCAAACCTTGTCAATCTTACGCTGACGGTTCCACAATACAATCAGATCTATGTTGCGGATCTTGATATTCAGCATGTGCAGAGCACGGGAGTCCTGTTCTCGGCCGGACTTCAATCTCTATCCTCGTCCCCTCAGCAGGTCAAACTCAAGCTGACGATAAACGTCACGCTGGCTAATGGCAATGCCTATCAGGATATCGCCGATGCGACAACGAAGCCGTTCACACTCGAGGCGGGGCAAATGAAAGTTATTACCAATCTGGACTTGTCCGGCGAGAATCCTCCTCTCAGCGTGGAAAGTTCGCACTACAATTCCGACCAGGTCGGAGAATTGAAGAACGTCGCGCTCGCTACGGGGAAGGCGCCGGCCGGAATTTACGAGTTCATCCTTCAGTGCACCGACGTCAACGGCAATCCGGTTTCTCAAACCGTCCGCGGCACCATTGTCGTGACCAACCCGAGCCAGGTGGAACTGGCCCTTCCGCTGGATCAGGAGAGCATAACGACTCTCTTCCCTCATTTCCAGTGGACGTCCAACGCCGACACAGTCCAGCTGTCGGTTTACGAGAAGTTGCCGAGCCAGATGAGCGCCGAAGACGTGGTGTCAGGCGTCCCGTTCCTCCAGGTTACAGTGCCGAATTCCTCTTCGCCTTTTCCAGGGTCGTTCAACTACCCGCCGTCCGGCGCCGGTGTACGGCCTTTACAGCAGGGCAAGACTTACTACTGGTACGTGATGATTCCCTCTTCCGCCACCAGAGGAAGCGGGATAAGAAGTGATATCTGGAGCTTCACGATCGGAGGGATGGACACGAGTATGACCGCCGGGAACGTCAACGAACAGGCGACGTCCGAATTGAAGAATTTCCTGGCGGGGACCGGGTTCGAGAGCCTTCTGTCGCAGATCGGAACGCTGACGGGGCAGGGAACTTATGACGGCAGCCAGATCAGCGTTCAGGAGATCATCGATATTCTGAAGGGCTTGAACAAATCAAAGATAAGTAATGTCACCATCCAGTGAGGAGACAACCATGAAGAAACGAAACATCATATTGCTGTTCGCTTTGTTCGTGTTTGCCGCCTCCCTTGCATTCAAGGCGACAGCCGACACGCACAACGTGGCGCTTTTCTGGATAATCAAGAACAGTGTGGAAAAGAAGCAGGGCGATCAGAATTGGAAAGGCGCTAAGAAGGGCGAGCTGATATTCAACAATGACGTCGTGAGGACACAGAAGAAGTCTTTCGCGCTCATAAAATTCAACGATGCGAGCACGCTTCGCCTCGGGCCAAACTCCGAAGTCCAGGTGTACGGGGAGAACAACCCGTCGAGCACTAACATCAGCAGCGGAGATGTTGGTTTTACCATGACGAAGAGAAAGAACGGCGCGTTTGAGTTTACCACGCCGACCAGTGTCGCTTCGATACGCGGGACGCAGGGCCTCCTGGCTGTCCAGATCAACGGTACCGACTTCCTTACGATAGTCGAGGGGCTGGTCCGCTTCGTGAACAAGATCTCGCACGACACAGTGGATGTCGGAGCCGGCCAGACAGGAGAGTCGGATTCGAACGGGAACCTGACCGTTCACCAGTCGACGCAGGGCGACCTTAACAGGCTTACCCAGCTGAACAATGCGTTCGGCCAGAAGCATGAACTGAGATTACAGTTCCGCGGCAATGACGGACAAATTCACGAGCTTATTATAGAAACTCAGCAATAGCAGCGTAGGCTTATTTATCTAGAGCAGTGTTGGTCGGAGGGATCGTGAGGAAATCCAGGGAGAATGGTGCGCGACGGATTGTCGCGTCCGTTGTCTTATTTGTCTCCATCTTTTGTTTTTTTGTCCCGGCGGCTGCAAACGCACAGCAGGGACAAATCATTAATCTCACCGCTACATCTCAGGCTGTCGAGAACAGTCCCGTATCCGTCAAAGCCGAGGTCAGAAGCCTGGTGAACATATCGCAGGCGCTCCTCTTCTACCGGAACGACCTGTCGACAGACTTCCAGCAGACGGACATGAGCTTCGACGAGTCGTCCATGACCCTGAGAGGATCCGTCCCTGCAGCCTACGTACTCAGCCCGTACATCGAAGTCTACATCAGGTTGATCATGAGAGACGGCTCGACCGAAACATACCCGGTCGAAAGCCCGACCGAGAATCCCGTGAGGATCAGCGTAACGTCGGCCGAAGCGGAGCAGGATATCCTCATAATAAGTCCCGAGCGGAACCAGAGGCTCACGCTGGACAACCTGATGATTGCGGCTTCGATGCTCTACGCACCGGAGTCGGTGGACAGGAAGAAGACAAGGTTGTACTTCGACGGACTCGACGTAACCGCCGATGCGGTCGTGAGCGGTGATATCATAGTGTATTCGCCCTCAAAGTTCCCAATGGAAATAGGGCGCGGTATCCATGCGGCGAAGGTCGTCCTTTACAGTTCGGACGGCAGCATATACAGGAGCCTCGAATGGAGTTTCTTCATCGTGACGCCGGCAGAGGCGGAGGAAGCCAGCCGATTCACCTACCAGGGAAGGGGACAAATCGAGCTCAGAAACGAAACTATTAGCGGTAGCTCAACATGGTACAACCGGGGGGACCTGTCATTGGGGGCAAACGCCTATGGGGTAAATCTGGGGGCTAACCTGCACCTGACTTCGGAGGAGAAATCTTACCGGCAGCCGCAGGACAGGTACGGCCTTTCCATCGGCACGTCCTGGCTGAGCCTTAAGCTGGGCGACAGTTATCCGGCATTCAGCCCGCTCATCATGAACGGTCTGCGGGTGCGAGGCATTTCGGGAAGACTGTCCGTGGGCTTTTTCAATCTGGAGGCGGCCTACGGTGAGACCGTCAGGGGAATCGGTGGACAATACCTTGATACCGTGGTCATTGCCCCCGGCTCAAGCGGATTGCTTACCGGCGGCAACTATATCAAGCTGAACGACTCGACTTTTGTCAATGTGAATTACGGAACGTATTCCAGGGATCTCTTCGCGGTTCGCCCGTCGTTCAACCTGGGAGACCACGCGCGCCTCGGGTTCACTTACCTCAAGTCTTCGGACGCGATCAGTTCCATCGACCTTGGCAGTGCTCCTAACCAGAATCTCGTACTGGGAAGCGACTTTGCGATGAACTTCGACAGCCGGAGGATAAACTTCCTGGCGGAAGGCGCGGTCAGCATGCTAAACCAGAACACTGCCGTAGGAAACCGCTCCGCCTCTTACATCGACTCGATCTCGAATTCCGACGCCGGGACCCAGATCAACAACATCGTCCCGATTTCCACTCTATCGCAGCTTATAACCATCAACGAATTTCTCGTCCCGCTGGATCCGAGCAAGCTTTCTTCGCTTGCATGGGATGTAAGTCTAAGCCTGGACTACTTCAATACCTTCGCGAAGGTAGGCTATGTCTACCGCGGACCTGACTATAACACTTTCGGGCAGCCTTTCATCCGTACCGATATCCGCGGCCTGAATTTTTTCCTCAGACCCAGACTGTTCAGCAACCAGATTCTCCTTTCCATCTTGTATGAGAATCTCTTCGACAACCTGCAGGAGAACAAGTTTGCGACGGCAAACTATATAAATACGAATTTTGCGGTTTCATACTTTCCGATGACAACCCTGCCGAGCGTGACGATCGGGTTTTCCTCTTATTACAATTCAAATTCGCTGGCCACCGATTCGGCGTTCGCCGTGGATAACACGACGATCCGCTACTACATCGAATCCAGTTATGCCTTCAGGTACATCGTGCGTCATTCAGTAGCGGTCAGTTTCGGGATCAGCGACAGGAAAGACCGCGTCCTCCTGGGAACGGACCTGAATAATTTCAACGTGTCGTTCATGCTCAATTCGAATTTCGATGCGATACCGCTCAGGACCACCGTGGGTTTCAACATAAATGGGAACAAGACGACCATGCGGGATACGACGGCGGCCGTGCTTATGGAACAGATTCAGACGTTCAATTACACTTTTCTCACACTCGGCGCCACTTATTCGTTGCTGAACGATAAGTTGAGCGTCGGCGCCAACTACACGCCGGCGTTCGGCGATTTCGTCAGGAACAGTTTCGGGCTGACAGCAAGCTATAAGGTTGCGAGGACCCAATCGCTCAACCTCAACATTAACTACTTTTCTGTAACCGGTTCGGACGATTTTATTGGCTCGCTGATTTACGCGGTGGATTTTTAGCGTCTCGCGGCGTAACATTCAGTAAATGCAAATCGTCAGCGGCACACTATCGACAACCAGGAAACTTGTACTGCCGCTCATAATGGCGGCTCTTTCCGCGACGGTGGCGTTTCTCCTTTCCAGAGACATCCCATTCGAAGTTCCTTTCCTGAAGACGGCCCAACTGCGGACAATCGACCAGCGTTTCGAGTATCGCGGAGGCACGGAAATCGGCGACACTTCTAAGGTCGTGATCGTGGCGATAACCGATCAGTCTTTTCCGGCACTTCCCAATACCGTTTTCTTTCCGAGAAAGTATTACGCGCGGGCCATCAGGAATCTTTATAGTGCCGGGGCGAAGGTCGTCGGCTTGGATGTGACTTTTGACGGCGGTTCTCCTCTGCCCGGGGACGACAGCACATTTGCGGCGACGCTGACGAGATATCCGTCCACGGTGCTGGCTGTACGCAATACCATCTCAGTCAGCGGACGCTATACGATCCTTAAGAGCGGCAACTATTTCCACAATATCTTCCTCAGGGCAGACAGCTCGATGGGCGCAGTGTATGTGAGAAACGATGCCGACGGCGTCTACCGCAGATACGTTCCGATGGTCCGGTTTCCTACGGGTCCGGACCAGTACAGGATGGTCCCGTCGTTCGCGTTTGAGGCGGTTTCCAGGTTCCTCGGCCTTGGCAATTCGCTCGCCGCCGACAGCTCGACGTACTTTCAGCTCGGCCACATCAGAATTCCGAAGTACGATGAAGGCTCTATGCTCATTAACTACTCCGGGCCGACAGGAAGCTTCCCGACCCGTGACATCTGGGAGGTCCTGGATGATTCAACCTTCACGACGCGGGACGAGGCGGATTTCGGACAACAACTGAACCTCTTCGACTCACTTCGCGCCAGCAATATATTCAAGGACAAAATTGTCCTGATCGGTGCGGAGTATCCGGAGTCCGGAGACCTGAAGCCCATCCCATTTCTAAAGCACAAGGCGGAAGCACACAGCAACCTGGCCTATGGGGTCGAGATTCACGCCAGCGCGATAGAAACTCTGCTTGACGGGGATTTCTATAGACCCTCGACGCCGCTTGTCGATTTCGTGGAGATGTTCGTGGGAGCCCTGCTGATTGCCATGACCTCGTTCCTGTTCAAGTCCGCGAAGCACTCGAGAATGATACTCGTGATATTCGTGCCTTTCGTGGTAACAGCGGCCATGGTCTATGCTTCTTATGAGGCCGCTTTTTTCCTGTTCGTCAGGGATAACCTGGTACTCAAGATCATATACCCCATTCTGGCATACTCGTTTACCTACGTATCGGTGGTCGTGTACCAGTTCGTCTCTGAACGAAGGGCGAAGGCGGCCATTAAGTCGCTGTTCAGCCGTTACGTGGATCCCTCTGTGGTGAACCAGCTCGTCGGAAATCCTGATCTTGTCAGGCTCGGCGGAGAACGGAAGACCATAACCGTCCTCTTCTCGGACATAGCCAATTTCACGGGAGTGAGCGAGAAGCTGGCGCCTGAGGACCTCGTTGCACACCTGAATGAGTACCTGACGGCGATGACCGAGGTCGTCTTTGAAAATTCCGGGACATTGGACAAATACATAGGGGATGCAATAATCGCATTCTGGGGCGCCCCGCTCGAACTGCGAGACCACGCCTACAAAGCATGCAGGACGGCGATAGAGATGACGAAGAAACTCGACGGACTCCACTCGAAATGGACCGAGGAGGGGAAACCGATTCTAAGTTTCAGGATAGGGATAAATTCCGGGGAGATGGTCGTCGGGAACGTCGGCGGGAAGGAACGCTTCGATTACACCGTCATCGGAGACAACGTAAACCTCGCCTCGCGCCTCGAGGGAGCCAACAAGATGTACAGGACCCGAATTCTCCTCAGCGAGTATACCTATGGGCTCGTCAAGGAGAGGATATTCGCGCGTGAGCTTGACCTGATAATCGTGAAAGGAAGGACCAGGCCGGTCAAGGTCTACGAACTGGTCGGCGATATGGCCGACGGGATCGGCACCGACCAAAAGGAGCTGGTCGAAGTGTATTGTGCGGGGCTTGCCAAGTACCGAAGCAGAGAGTGGGGTGTTGCATCGGAGCTGTTCGAGAAGGCGCTCTCCATCGATTCATCCGACTATCCTTCGGAGATGTACCTCGAAAGGAGCAGGCTTTACGAGCTGGAGCCGCCGCCGGCGGATTGGAACGGCGTGTTCGTAATGCAGACGAAGTAGTGTCCCTACGTACGGTATGCGCGAACGCGGCGGTAAATTGCGTTTCACTCCCCACGGGTTTAAATTGACTCAATGAGCAAAGAAAAATCGGGTCGACGGAAAGTCTCCGAGTCCGACCGCGCGATCTCGCCGGACAAGACCGGCGAAGATATCAAGTTTGACAGGGCGCTGCGCCCGAAACTGCTGAAGGACTTTGTCGGGCAGAAGAAGATAGTCGACAAGCTCAGCGTTTTCATACAGGCGGCTAAGAAACGCAAGGAAGCTCTTGACCATGTCCTGCTGATGGGCCCTCCTGGACTCGGCAAGACAACGCTCGCCAATATTATAGCCAACGAAATGGGTTGTGAGATCATTTCCACGACCGGCCCATCGCTGGAGAAGGCTGGCGACCTTGCGGGCATTCTAACCTCGATTTCAAAGGGTGTTGTCGTCTTCATCGACGAAGTGCACAGGATGCCGGCTGCCGTGGAAGAAATACTGTACGGGGCGATGGAGGACTACAGGCTGTCCATAGTGGTAGACCGCGGCCCGGGAGCTCGCAACGTGCAGCTTAACGTGAACCCGTTCACCCTAGTGGCCGCGACGACGCGGGCGGGTCTCCTGAGCAACCCGTTCAGATCGAGGTTTGGAATAATCGAAAGGCTCGAATATTACGACGACGATTTCCTGGAGAAGATCGTTTTGAGATCTGCCTCCATACTGAAGGTCGGAATCGAAAAGGAGGCCGCGTTCGAGATTGCCCGGCGAAGCAGGGGAACACCTCGTATAGCGAACAGACTGTTAAGACGCACACGCGACTACGCCGATGTGAAAGGGAAAAGCAAGATCGACCTTGACGTCGCCAGGCATGCGCTCGATCAGCTGGAGGTGGACAAGACCGGGCTCGACGAGATGGACAGGAAAATCCTTGCGACCATCGTCGACTACTACAAGGGAGGACCTGTCGGCGTCAATTCAATCGCAGCGGTGGTGAGCGAGGAAGCAGGAACAATAGAAGAAGTATACGAGCCCTTTCTACTGCAGAAGGGTTACCTCAGAAGGACGCTCCGGGGGCGGGAAGCGACAGAGAAGGCCTACGAATTTCTGGGGAAAAAGAAGCGGCCTTCGTCGGCCCAGACCAGCCTCTCCTTCGAAGAGACGGGAAAGAAACCGGACGCGTAGGTGTTCACCGTGAATGCCGCTTTCTCGACAGACCGTGAAGAGTCTATCTGACTTTTTGAGCGGCATCCCGTATGTCTTATTCTTATAACAATGAACGGGAGACGCGGAGGCGCAAAGTCTTTCGCCACAATTGATCCTTGACCTATTCTTATAAACGTTGCCTCGGGTTTATTCGAAGGTCTCCGCTGCATCGAGTATCTCCACGCTGCATCGCGCTCCTTCGGTGAGGCTGTCCAGAAAGTCTTGTCTGTCATGCTGAACGAAGTGAAGCATCCATTTTTCAGAACGAATAAGTGGATTCTTCAGTCGCTCCGCTCCTTCAGAATGACATTTTCCTTGTTTTGGGACAACCTCATTAAGGTGAGGGTGATTGTTGAAGTTGAAGCGTTTTCCTGAGCGACTCTCATTGTCCAACGAAGGGTACCTGCATTTGTTGCCACGGAAATTCTTTAAAATACGACTGGCTCGGTTATCGGAGTCCAACGCGTCTCCAAGTTGACTTGAAATGAAACGTCACTACAATCCACTCCCCCTCGGCTTCTACCGCCGCGATACCTTCAGCCTCGTCCCGGAAATTATTGGGAAGGTTCTTGTCCGGAATATCAAAGGAAGGATTGTCGCAGGACGGATTGTCGAGGTCGAAGCCTACGTAGGCAACGATCCTGCCAGTCATGCCGCCAACGGCATGACCGAGAGAAACAAGGTTATGTTTGAGGACGGCGGGCTATCGTACGTATATTTCACTTACGGCATGCATTTTTGCTTCAACATCGTCACGGAGAGGAAGGGATTCCCGGCCGCGCTCCTGGTCCGGGCTCTCGAACCGGTGGCAGGCATAGACGAAATGTGCCGGCGTAGAAAGACCGAGCTACTCCATAACTTGACCAACGGCCCTGCGAAGTTGTGTCAGGCAATGGGAATAGACCGCGCTCTGAACGGGGTGAGGCTGGACGGAAAGGGACTCTTCATCGCGGACGACGGCTATAAGGTTAGGGGTGCCGACATCGAAAGCTCGACGCGCATCGGTATCCGAAACGGTACCGAGTCGAAATGGAGATTCTTCCTGAAAGGGAATGAATTCGTGAGCAGACGTTAGCCGCCTGCAACGGAATCGTCCGGGAGTATGTATTCTTCCGGAGCTTGCGGGCGTTTCTGCGGGCTGTTCAGTGCGTGGAGATTGTGTCCGGTGGCCCGGGCTCTACCCGAGAAAGAAAACGTTCAGGTGGGGAAGGAATAAGATATACATTGCCCACATGGAGAGCCCGAAGGTAATCGGGACTGCGATGTTGTCGTCGACGATTTTGTAGGAGAGTACCTCGGCCGCGGCCGCGAACACGCCTGCCGCTGCCCCGATGGCATACTCGGCAACGAGGTAGTCGATCTTCGGACTCAGAATCACGGCGACAGTCGCCGCCACGACAAAGGCGAGGCTTCCTTCGTAACTCTTAGGCGTGCCCCGGCCCGGAAATATCTTGTGCCTCCCGAACCTCTTTCCGAATACCGCCGACGACGCGTCACCGAGGATGAGGACGGTGAAACTGCTTATCATGATGAACTTCGGAAAGATCAACACGCAGATCACGGCAGAGATAAGCATGTAGGTGGCGCCGTTAAGCGCGTGCTTTTCTCTGTCGACCTCGTGCGTGCGCAAAAGAAAACCGAAGAACCGATAGAAGAGCCTGGAGATCAGGTCTACGTCGTACCGCGCCAGGTCCACTACGATGAAAGCCGCGGTGAGGGGGATGAGTATCCACAGCGCGACCGATTTTGGGATGAAGTAGTATAGCAGAGGGATGACGAGGGAAACAAGGTGTATCCCCTTCCTGACGAGCTCCGCCTTGAAGTCTACGGTATCCTGAACCACGGTCTGATCCATTAGATCAATCCCGGTGCCGTGTGCCCGTCAAAATGCTCTGCTCCCTGCGGGTTCTGCAAATCCGGTTGGTCCTTAGCTCTTGATCGTCGTAGACGTGATTTGTCCCTGTGTGCTGTCCGCCTGGGGCTTGCCGTTGCCGTTTGGCTTTACGAACGGGGGCAGCTCTTCGCCGCGGATGGCTTTGTCGATTTCATCGGCATCGAGTATCTCGCGCTCCAGAAGAGCGTTTGCCAGCCTGTCCAGTGCATCGGGGTGCTCGTTTATTATCTTCTCCGCACGAGACATGCACGACAGGACGATCGACCTGATCTCTCCGTCGATGTCTATCGCGGTCTTCTCGCTGTAGTTTCTGTGCTTCGTAATTTCGCGGCCTAGGAAGATTTCCTGTTCGTTCTCTCCCCATGTCAGCGGACCGAGCTTGTCGCTCATGCCCCACTCGCAGACCATCTTGCGGGCGATGTTTGTCGCCTTCTCGATATCGTTACCGGCACCGGTCGTAAATTTGTTGAAGATGATCTTCTCCGCCGCCCGTCCGCCGAGCGCGTACGTTATCATCGCGAGCAGATACTCGCGTGAGTAGGTATGCTTCTCGTCTATCGGGAGATAAGTGGTGACCCCGAGCGCGCGTCCGCGAGGGATGATCGTTACTTTGTGTACCGGGTCGGCCTCGGGAACCATCTTTGCCACGAGGACAT
Source organism: Candidatus Kryptoniota bacterium (assembly GCA_024641705.1). GTDB lineage: Bacteria > Bacteroidota > Ignavibacteria > Kryptoniales > JAKASW01 > JAKASW01. The sequence continues at coordinate 40,622 of JAHECO010000015.1, read as the reverse complement.
GACCGGATTCGTGGAATGCCGTGACGCGCTTCTCCTCATCGGAGATGATGGTGCTCTTCCTTTCGGGCCCCATCATGACCTTGTCTTTCGCCTCTTCCATGTCGGGCATGCTGACGGTGGCATTGTTCTTCCTTGCCGCCAGCAGGGCAGCTTCATTGACCAGGTTGGCGAGCTCCGCTCCTGCAAATCCAGGTGTCTCTTTCGCGATGATGCCCAGGTCGACGTCAGCCGACAGCGGTATGTTCCTGGTGTGGACCTTGAGAATCCCTTCCCTCCCTTTGACGTCAGGCCTGTCTACGACAATCTGCCTGTCGAACCGTCCCGGCCGCAGAAGGGCAGGGTCGAGAACATCCGGGCGGTTGGTTGCAGCGATGATGATGGTTCCGCTGTTCTGTTCGAAACCATCCATCTCCACCAAGAGCTGGTTGAGCGTCTGTTCGCGCTCATCGTGTCCGCCGCCCAAACCGGCACCGCGATGCCTTCCGACAGCGTCTATCTCATCTATGAAAACTATGCACGGGGCGTTCTTCTTTGCAGTGTCGAACAGATCGCGGACACGGCTTGCTCCGACACCGACGAACATTTCGACGAAGTCGGCACCGCTGATGGAGAAGAACGGGACTCCCGCCTCGCCGGCAACCGCGCGTGCGAGGAGAGTCTTGCCTGTTCCCGGAGGTCCGAGGAGAAGGACCCCGCGCGGGATCTTGCCGCCCAGCCTCTGGAACTTTGCAGGCTCTTTCAAGAACTCGATTATCTCTCCCAGTTCTTCTTTCGCCTCGTCAGCACCGGCTACATCATGGAAAGTCACCTTTACCTGGCTCTCAGTCATCAGCTTGGCCCGGCTCTTTCCAAAACTGAAAATACCTTTGGTGTTGTTTCCCTGCATCCTGCGCATGAAGACGAGCCAGATGCCGAGGATGAGAACCCATGGGAGAAAGTTTATGAGACCGTTCACCCACTGGTCGCTCTCTTTGACGAAATTAAATTTCACCCCCGCCTTCTGCCACTGTGCGATTACATTTGGATCTGCTGCCTGCGGCAGGAATACAACGAACTTGGTGATTTTGAGTCTTCTGCCGCTCTCCGTTGTGATCTCGGTCGGCTCCTTCAATGTTCCGTGGAAATCGTAATTGTTTACATCGGATTTCTTTACGACTGCTTCTTTGACGAGGCCGGAATCGAGAAGTGTCTGATACTGTGTGTATGTGATCTCAGTCTCCTGATTGTCGTTGCCTCGGAAGAGCGTCATCACCAGGAAGACCGCCAGGATAATGGCAGCCCAGCCGATTATAATCCTGCCGGTACGCCAGTTGAAGTCGTCTTCCGGCGGCTGGTTCGGCTTCCTCTTCAGACTCGGCGGTGGTCCTTTTCGCTTGGGGGGGCCGTTTTTATTTCTATCGTTCTGTGAATTAGGCATCAACAAAACTCCTGTCTACGACAGGTCACTGACCTGCGAACTATTTGTCCAATATGTATATCGATCTCAAGTTCCTTGCCTTCTGACCGTAATCCAATCCGTAACCGATTACGAAGTGGTTGGGAATCGGAAATCCTATATAATCTACCTTAAAATCGATCTTAACGCAATCGCTCTTGTAGAGCAGGGTGACGACCGCGAACGAACGCGGATTCTGCTTCGCAATCAACCTCTTTATGAAGTCGATCGACAAGCCGGAATCGATTATATCCTCCACGATAATGATATCCCTGTCAGTTACTTGACAATTCAAGTCCTTCAAAAGTTTCACATTCCCGGAAGAAATTTTCGCATCGCCGTAGCTCGAGAGCTTGAAAAAATCTATCTCGCAATCGATCTCGATTCTGCGGATCAGGTCCGAAAAGAAGATGAACGAGCCGTTCAACACCCCTATGAATATGGGGGTCCGCCCCGCGTAATCGCGGTTTATGACGGAGGCCAGTTCCTGGACCCGCTTCTGGATGTCCCCCTCCGGCAGAAACATGCGGAATCTCTCGTTGTTGACATATACGAACTGATCGGGTTCATTTATAGCCGAATTCAAGTTTCAATATTCTCCTTGTCTCTTCTTTGAGTTTGAACCTGTCGTCGACCCGCAGACCGCACACCCAGATTATTCCGTCCTTGTTGCTCAGGACAAGGACGTTGTTCTTCTGGTAAACAGGGATCTTCGAATCTATCAGAAAATCGCTGACCTTTTTCCGGCCTTTCATTCCGAGAGGCATAAACCAGTCTCCCTGGTGCCAGTTACGCAGAGTGAGCGCCTCACCCGCCAAATCCGCGTCAACAAACTCAACGACCGGGGAGAGAGAAAAGTGCACTTCCTTCCGGTCGACTACATCACTGTTGAAATAGAACTCCTCAAATTCGTACTTCTTGCCCGGAATGATCTCCGCCACGAACTCGGCCTGCTCCCTGGGGTTTCTGATGAAAACCAGATTGTACCTGTCCCTGTACACGACCACGTTCTTGCCGATCTCGATTGAACTTCCAGTCTCAGAATTGACAAGGTCCATAATCGCATGGACCTTTGCATAGTCGACTTCGCCCTGAACAAAATCTTTCAGGGCCACCATTATTATGTTTTCCTGTATGAACAGGAGGGAATTCTTAAGTTTGAAAATGTCCAGAACCAGCTTCATACCGTCGAAGTTTTTCGCTATGCTATGGTACAGTACTCTCACTTCATTATTGATGAAATATCCGAGTTCCTGGAAAATCTCGCCGGTGCGGTTAAGAGTGCCTACGATACCGGGATTTACTTTCTCGCGTATTTCAGGGAGGATTGAATGCCGGATATAATTGCGGGTGTAATAGTTCTTTAGATTGGAAGAATCCTCCCTGAACTTCAGGCTCTTGAGTTTTGCATACTGCTCGATCTCCGCCCGTTCAGCGAAGAGCAGCGGCCTTATGATGCCGCCACGTTTGACCGGTATCCCGCCAAGGCCGTTGGCACCGGAACCGCGCAGAAGATTGAACAGCACTGTCTCCGCGTTGTCGTTGGCATTGTGCGCGGTGGCGATTTTCGTGAAATTCTTGAGGATCTTTACCGTCTCGAAAAACTTATAGCGGATTTCGCGGGCGCCTACCTGCAGGGAAGTCTTGTGTTCAACCATGAACGCTCTCGTGTCGGCAGCGTGCACGAAACACTCTATCCCGTACTCTTCCGCCAGTTTCCTGACGAACTTCTCGTCTTCGTCCGATTCCTCGTCCCTGAGTCTGTGGTTTACATGCGCCACGGCGACTTCCAGGTGGGTGCGTCCCCTGAGCTCGATTAGCAGGTCGAGCAGGACCGCGGAATCTATGCCGCCCGAGACGCCGACGATGATCTTGTCGTTCTCAGAGATCAGCTGATGTTTACGGGTGAAGGCCTCGAATCTATTAAAAAAGTCGCGTAGCATGCTCCATTGAAAAAAATGTCCCGCAGAGCGGGAAATATTTTTTACAAAGTTATTATTTCGGCGCGTGAATTGCAATTTGAGGTCGATGCGGGGAAGAGCTTTCCATTGAGGCGGCGATGGGCTATATTATCTGTGTCTTCAGGGCGTAACTGAATCCGGCCGGCTCATGCCGCCCGTGAAATGAGTGTTGTAGATCAGAAATCGCCCCGGCCTTGCGTTGAAGTGTTGTGGCTTAGTTCTTTATGCATCGTGGTTTATTCGGGGTGTGGCTCAGTCCGGTTAGAGCACCTGCCTTGGGCGCAGGGGGTCGGAGGTTCGAATCCTCTCACCCCGACACTTTTCACTCCTGCAGTTTACTTTATCTTCTGCTATAAGCTAACTTGTCGGACATCGGCATATCCGCGCCGTGTGGTTGTTCTTGACTTTCTTTCGCTGTACGGCTATATTTTTGGCGCAATGTGCCTTTGCAAACACCTGTTAGGCAGAACACTGCAGGGGTGAGAATGCGGCGGCGGAGTAGTGCGGGAATAGCTCAGTTGGTAGAGCGCAACCTTGCCAAGGTTGATGTCGCGGGTTCGAGTCCCGTTTCCCGCTCAGAGAATAGCTCATAGCTGATGGTTCGCAGCTCATGAAATGCATTTTGGGTTAGGAGTTAATGCTATCAACTGTGAGCTTTTGGCTGTAAAGTGGCGACGTACCCAAGTGGTAAGGGAGAGGTCTGCAAAACCTTTATGCGGCGGTTCGAATCCGCCCGTCGCCTCAAGTAACGCTGCAGCAGAACGGCGGAACACGACAGTGAGTTCACATGCAGTGAAGCCCCCATCCTCTTGCCCCCTCTCAACAATAGGAGTCTCTGATGAAAACCATTTTGGTGGTAGACGATGAGAAGGACATCATTCAACTTATACGCTACAATCTCGAGCGCGAGGGGTTCAGGGTCGAATCTGCTCAGGACGGGAACGAGGCCGTAAAGAAAGCCGGCGAGGTCAGGCCGGATCTCATACTCCTGGATATAATGCTGCCCGGCAAGGACGGTTACGAAGTGATGAAGTCGCTGAACCAGGGTGAGAAGACGGCGGGGATACCGGTAATCTTTCTGACTGCCAAGAGCGCTGAGTTCGACGAGGTGCTCGGGCTCGAGCTCGGAGCCGACGACTATGTAGTAAAACCGATAAGCCCGCGCAAGCTTATCTCGCGGATAAGGGCAGTCCTCAGGAGGTACGAGGGCGTTAAGTCGGAAGAGGGCAAGAATATAGACTTCGGGACGCTGGTTATCGACAGGGAAAGTTACACGGTGAAGATCGGGGGTGAACAGGTGTTCTTCCCCCGCAAAGAATTTGAGATCCTCTATTACCTCGCATCGCACGAAGGGAAAGTGGTCTCGCGCGAAACCCTGCTGAGCCGTGTGTGGGGAGCAGATGTGTACGTGGGCGACAGGACAGTCGACGTTCATATCCGGAAGATCCGCGAGAAGCTCGGGCGACATTCTGAGATGATCGAGACCATCAAAGGCGTGGGTTACAAGTTCAAAGTCGAATGAAAGGGTTCTTCTACTCATACAAGACCAGGATCGCGCTGGCCCTTCTGATCGGATTGCTGATCTATCTTCTTCTTTTTTCGATGGAAAAGGTATTTCAGATCGAGGCGTCCCTTGTTGCGAACCACCTTCTGACCTCCGCCGCAGTAAGCGCCGTCCTCTTCTTCATATTTGAAGAAGTGCTGGTGGCATTCCGGATGCGCCAGGCGAAACTCCTAAGCATGATAATCGATGCGTTGCAGCGCATCAGTGCCGGCGACCTTTCCGTCCAGCTTCCCGAGACGGGGGCGGTGGAACTACGTCAGGTCAGCAGGCTCACGAACCAGATCGTCGGCAACCTTAAGGATGACATCTCAAAACTCGAGAAGCTCGAAAGAGTGCGAAGCGAGTTCCTCGCGAACGTCTCGCACGAACTGCGCACGCCGATCTTCAGCATCCAGGGATTCATAGAAACACTGATAGACGGTGCTATCGACGATCCCCAGGTGAACAGGGAGTTTCTTCAGAAGGCCTACGAGCACTCGGAACGACTCAACACGCTCCTGAACGACCTGATCGAGATTTCCAGGATTGAGAGCGGCGAGATGAGGATGAGTTTCCGGTATTTCAATATCTCGGATTTCATCAAGAACGTTGCAGAGGAGATGAGGCCGAAGGCCGAGAAGAAGTCGCTGCAGGTCCTGACGAAGTTGTCAGGTGACGAGGTGCTCGTGCTCGGTGACAGGGAGAGACTGAGGCAGGTGCTTTCCAACCTGATAGACAACTCCATAAAATACACTGACGAAGGAGGAACTGTCGAGGTAGGATTCGAGGAGCTCCAGCATTCGGTGAGGGTCTACGTGCGGGACAACGGAAGCGGGATAGGGAAGGAGCATCTCGAAAGAATTTTCGAGAGGTTCTACCGGGTGGACAAGAACCGGAGCAGGAGTGTGGGCGGAACCGGACTCGGGTTGGCGATTGTTAAACACATAATCGAAGCTCACAACAGCAAAATAGAGGTTAAAAGCGAACCGGGAAAAGGTTCGGAATTCAGCTTCCTTTTGAAAAAATAGGATGGAATATTCGCGCGCGGGAATTATGTTCCTACGTTGCAAAGGAGATACGTTAATGCACAGACATTTCGAGGATCTGCTTGAGAAGCTAAGGGCCAACCTGATAAAGATGGGGAGCCTGGTGGATGAACAGCTTGAAACGGCATTTCGGGCCTTGCACGACGGAGACGTTCAGTCCACGCAGAAAGTGTTCGAAGCCGAGAAGAAGGTCAACGATTTCGACAACCTTCTCGATCAGCAGGTTGATGAGATAATGGCTCTTGAGCAGCCGGTCGCTGCCGACCTGCGTCTTGTTCTATCGGCCATAAAAATGAACCATGAGATGGAAAGGATCGGCGACGTCGCCGTGAACATAGCGCAGCGGGTCGAACCGCTCAAGAATTACCACGAGCTTGTCAGAAGCACGGCGATACTAGAGATGGGCGACGTAGCGAGGAGGATGGTCCATGACAGCCTCGATGCGTTCATTCATGCGGACGCTGAGCTCGCGCAGCGCATCTGCAGGGAAGACGACATAGTCGACGAGATGAACCGGCAGAAATTCAGGTTCGTCATCGGCGAGATGAAAAAGAACCCTGAATTCGTCGAGCCCGGGGCTCATCTGATAGTCGCTCTGAAACATATCGAGCGAATCGCGGACCATGCAACGAACATAGCTGAAGACGTCGTTTTCCTAGTGGACGCCAAGGTTATCAAGCACCACGCCGCGGACAAGAACTGAATGATCAGCCGGTGTTACCAAAACCGGCATTTTTTGGGGATATGACGGGCGGAAATAATCTTTGTCTACGCATCCCTGTTTATTGCTAATCAATGCAGGCTTTCATAACTTATTCTAGGATTGTGCGGAGTTATAATGCTTTTTAAGAAAAGTCAAGGTCCCCGAACCACCTCGCCTCAGCCACAGGACAACACGCGGCAAGAGATAGCTGCTCATCTGCGGCTTGCCGACAAGTATATCAGGGAAAGTAAATTCGCGGAAGCGAAGGAAGAACTCGACGCTGTCAGGGGAACCGAACCCAACAATGTTTACGCCTTAGCTCTTGAAGAGCGGCGGCAGGCGATGGAAGCTGCCGCGGCCAAGGCTGCCCAGGAGCCGGCGGCCCAGCCGGAAGGAGAAGAGCAGCCCCAGGAAAAGAAGGCTGAAGCAGCGGAAGCCCCGGCCGCCCAGGTTGACGAGACCGCCATAAGAAACGAGATCGAAGAACGGCTCAAAGCCGAGTATGATAAAAAATTCACGGATGAGATACGTAAGGCCGAACAGAGAATCGCGGAGGCCCTGAAGAAAGAGCGAGAGTGGCAGGAAGCGGAAAGAGCCTCGCTGATTTCCAACCTCGAAAAAGAAAAAGAGAAATTCAAACAGGAGCTGGAAAAGCAGTCCAAGCAGAAGCTCGAAGTGGAAATCAGCAAGATGGAGGCCACCTACCGCCAGCAGCTCGCCGCCGAGAGGAAGAAGGCAGAAGAAGACACCCGCTCCGAAATGAGCGCGCTCTATGAGAAGTCCATGCTGGAACTCAAGGAGGCCGCGGTAAGGGAAAAACGAGCCCTCCTGGACAAAGAGCGGAAGGCGATAGAAGACAGCAGGAAACAGATGGAAGTGGAGTTCCAGAAGCAGCTTTCCTCCGAGCTGTCCAAGGTGAAAGCCTCATCCAGGGAAGAGCAGGACAAAGAACGCGAAAAGCTTGCCGAGATGACCAGGCAGAGGCTTCAGAAAGAGTTTGAAGAGAAGCTCGAGGCGGAAAAGAAGAGGATTGAAGAGCAGATCGGGTCCCAGCAGTCCGACGTCGAGAAGAGTTACGAAGCACGCTACAAGAAGCTTGAAGCTGAAACCCAGGGCGAACTCCAGAAGCGCCTTGAAGAGCTGAAGCGCAACGAACAGGTTGAGTTCGAGCGGAAGAATGCCGAAATGCGCAGACAGCTCGAGTCCGAATACCAGCAAATGCTCGCAAATGAGCTGGCTGCCGAGCGCGAGAGGCTGGAAAAACACATCGAAAGTGAGATAAAGAACCGCCAGTCCAGACTGGAAGTCGACCGGAAGAAAGTCGTGGAGGAAGAGCAGCGGAAGCTGAACGACGCCAGGTCGTCCATGAGATCTGAGATGGAAAGGGAAATCGAAAGAAGGATCGCGGACGCCCGGATGTCGGTCGAAGCCAGTTACACTGAGAAGCTGAAGTTGCTCGGTGTCAGGCTCCCCGATACGAGGGAAGAGAAGCTCCGGATATATATGACGCGCCTGAGGGAGGCGTGGGCAACTCCTCCTCTGACGCCCGAAGTAGCGCGCGAGCTCATGCAGTTGCGCGATGTTCTGGAATTGTCCTTCGAAGACCATATCGAATGCGAAGGTGAGATAAGGCTCCAGGTCTACGTGACCGAAGTCGAAAAAGAGATTAAAAAGGGAAGAATAAAGGCCAATGACGAGCGGATACTGAACGAGCTCAAACAGAAATATCAGATTACTGCCGAAGAGTCGACAAAGCTTGAACCGCACATACTTGCGGCGTTCCAACGTGCCGTCATGAAGGCTGTTATCCTCGTCGTCGATGACGAGCAGAGTTTTCTTGACACCGTCAAGGCCGTCCTCGAGGGATACGGCTACAGCGTCCTCACGAAACAGAGCCCCACCGATGCTCTAAAACTTCTCGATACGACAAACGTCGACATGATTATCTCGGATGTGATGTTCTCCGGTACTGAGGGAGACGGATTCTCGTTTTTCGAGAGAGTCCAGAAGATCCCACACCTCAAGAGAGTCCCGTTCATCCTGATGAGCGGCATGCATGAGAGCTTCTTCGTGCGGACGGGCATCCAGCTTGGCGTCGACGACTACCTGACGAAGCCGGTCGATCCGGATATGCTTGCTGCAGTGGTTGAAGGGAAGCTTAAGAAGTACAGGTCCCTCAGAGAGAACGACTGATCACCCGGGATAGTGTCCCGCGCCGGGCCGGAATGAGTTTCGCCCCGGTAGATACCTGCTGAATCTCCGCCGCTCCATTTCTCCACCACCCACCGGTATGATTCCCCGTTTCATGCGGTCATTCTGATCGCTCTTTCCGCTGGTCCTTACACTTAGAATTTCTTCTCCAGCCTCACCGGATAAGGAACTAATAGACGGGCAAATTCATTATAGCATGAAACGAAGAGATGCTGACTTGTCCTACGAAGTACTATGTATGGTCGACATATCACACCGTGAGAATTCGTTTCAGCATGAAGCCGGATCTCGACGAGCACGGTGCCGCAGAACCTCAACGGCCGGGGAAATACTCTCGTGCTTCTCAGCGCTTAATGCCCCCCTTTCTTTTTATGAAGGCACCGGCCTCTCCGTTGCTTACGAACAAACAACAAGGAGAAAATCAGGAATGAAGACGATCAAAGCCGTCACGGCTCTGTTAGCTTTTGCATTGAGTTCGGGTTTGGTTTACGGGCAGACGGGCGCAGTCCAGGGAACGGTGAAGTTCTCGGGGACGGTGCCCGCGATGACACCGTATAAGGTAACCTATAACAATAACGTTTGCGGGAGCGAAGCGTCTCTCGACAGGCTGGTCGTCTCGAAGGACGGCGGTGTCGAGTACGCAGTAGTCTACATCGAAGGACTCAAGAGCAAACCGGAGCACGTTGCCGCTTCGAAGTATGTCATCGACCAGAAGGACTGCTCGTACAACCCGCATGTGCTGGTAGTGGACCACGGAGAGTCGTTCACGGTAGCCAACAATGATCCGCTATTCCACAACGTACACGGATACTTTGCCTCGAACGGCGAGACCGCCTTCAACATTGCGGAGCCGGTGAAAGGGATGAAGTTTGTACAGCGCGTCAGGAAACCCGGCATGTACCTTATGAGATGCGATGTCCATCCGTGGATGAACGCGTATGTGTATGTGGCCGGCGACGGTTATGCAGATGCCACCAACAAGGAAGGCGAATTCACCCTCAAGGACGTACCGGCCGGCAAATACAAGCTCGTGATGTGGCATGAGGGCTGGGACACAAAAGACGTTGGCGGGAAACCGGAATTCTCCAAGTCAATAGAGGAAACTCAGGAAATCACCGTCGTAGCCGGAAAGACAACCACGGCTGATTTCACGATCAAGTGAATTTCCCGAGGCGCTACGTAAGAAAAATCACATTTCTCAGATCTATCTAAGCACAAATCTATCGGAGGAATTATGAAGGCTACTCCGTATCGAGCCCTTTTCATGGCAGGGCTCGCGATACTGTTTGTCGGGATCTTCGCCAACCAATCGGAAGCCATCCCCTTATTTGCCAGAAAGTATCATGTCAGCTGTTTCAGATGCCACACTGTTCCACCTGTCCTGAACGACTTCGGCAGGAGATTTCAGATCAACGGGTACCAGCTTCCCGGCACGGACGAATCTGAACCGATATGGGCTCAGGAGCCGTTGTCGCTGTCTTTTGTGTTCTATCCTTCGTTCGTGTCGGCCCACACCGTCACGACGACCGGGGGTGTCACGCAGACTAACGACGAGCTCAGTTTCGAGCCGAGCGGGCTCGACCTTTTTACGGCGGGAACGATAGCGAAACACCTGAGCTATTTCCTGGCCGCGCCGATCGGCATCGACGGGCCGGGCCAGTTTTCACCGTCGATCGAGACTATGAGCATCATGTTCAACAATCTCCTCGGTCCGGACGGGCAGAGTAATCTGAATTTCAGATTCGGCCGCTACCGCCTCTGGAACACTTTCCCCGACAACACGTCCCTGGTCGAATCGGCGGACTACCTCATTTATGACTACGACCCCGCTCAGGGCTCCCTTCTGATTGCCGAGCCGCAATGGGCCGCGTCGGTCTACGGGTTTCTTCCTCAAGTGATGGACGGTCTCCGCTATGAGTTAGCACTGAGCGACGGAACCGACGGCGGGGCGTCATTGAAGGACAATTCAGCCACCTTCCTTATGCTGGAACAGACTGAGTACATAGACAATGCCCCGTTCCGTCTGGGTGTGTACTACTACGGCGGAAAACAGATGGTAGGCGTCAACACATCAGATAACCTCGCCAGAATGGGATTCGCCGTCGAGGCTAACGATCCCTGGACGAAGCGGTTTGATCTCTCATTCCAGTACATGAACGCGACGGACGACAATATCGGCGGCGTCAAACAGACGATGAACGGTGGTTTCCTGGGGCTCAATGTCCTGATCGTTCCCGAGAAGCTATTCGTTTACGGAAGGTATGATTTCACAAAGGTGACGGAAACCTCGGAGAAGCAGAATCAGTGGACGGGAGGGGTACGCTATCATTTCGCCCCGAACGTCGGCGCGTATGCGGAACTGAGTTTCCTGGACGATAATGCCCCCGCGGCGCTCACGGATACCAAGACGACACTCTCCACGCTCGGCGTGATGGTAGGATTCTGAGAAAAGGAGATGAAAATGACGACAAATATTCAGAAAACAACCCTGGTAACAATGATCATCTTCCTGACTGTCGGCCTCTACTCGTGCGCGACCAGCTACAACGGGTCCGACGAGGTCAGTGTCGCTCGCGGACAGGCGGTCTACCACGAGGCGTGCGCTCCCTGCCACGGCGACAACGGCGACGGCAGCGGGCCGGTGTCCGTTTCGCTTACGACAAAGCCGAGAGATTTCAATCTCGGCGTGTTCAAGTTCAGGAGCACGGCTTCCGGAGAGCTTCCGACTGACTATGACTTGCTCAGGATAATAAACTCCGGGATTTACCACACCGCTATGCCGTCGTTTGCACAGATGAGTATCGCCGACCAGTACTCGGTGGTCGAATACATCAAGACACTCTCGCCTGCATTCAGCGATTCGACCCAATACCCGCTGGACACGGTGAAAATTTCCACGCCGGTTCCCTACACCTATGACAGCATAGAGCGGGGAAGAGAGGTCTACCTTAATATGCATTGCTGGAGTTGCCATGGAATCACCGCGGAAGGAAACGGTCCCTCCGCGCCGACGGTAACGGACGACCAGGGGAACCATATCCAGCCGACCAACCTGACCCACTTCTGGGATATCAAGGTCGGAAGGACCCCGGAGAAAGTCTATCTCATCTTCAGCACGGGCCTCAATGGGACACCCATGCCGTCTTACACGCAGATCCTGACGGACAAGCAGAGATGGGATCTGGCTAACTACGTATACTCGTTATCTCACACCAGCAGGTATTACGACGGCAAGCAATTGAGCGACATGAAGTAATCGGGAATTTCATCCCGCAGAGATTGCAAGCCGCGGCGGTTCTCCCCTTATCCGGAAGCCGCCGTGGCTTTTTCTTTTTCCCGTTCCTTACAGCCAGTGACTGGGCGATCAGGAGAGTCAAGATAAATGGAACAATCCGGTTCTGTCTACGTTCAACTACTTGTACCTGAATCTCAGATTATGAACGGAGATCAGACAATGACAAAATTCTACAGGTCGAGAAGGGAAAAGAAAATAGCCGGGCTGTGCGGCGGACTCGCCGAGATGCTGGACGTGGACCCGACGGTGGTGAGACTGGGGGTCATATTCACTTGTTTTATCACTGGGGTAGTACCCGTAGTGATAACATATCTGTTCGCCTGGTGGATCGTACCGTATCGGCCGGTTGTATAACGGGGGGATCTGGAGACGCAGGCGCTTCACGGCTGAGTTAATACTCATTCCGGTTGGGTCGCAAATGCGGGTATTGACTTTTCGAACTCTCCAGGATACGTTTTCCGCAAGTAAATGGAGGTAGGTATGCAACGGGCTTCAAAGGGCATTTTCGGCGTCCTCGCGGTCACACTGGCCGCACTTGCCGGCTGTAATATCATTAATCCACAATCCAATCAGCCACCTGCGCCGGTATCTACAACTTATGAGTACTGGGTCACCGGCGGCTTTGCGGGTTCGCGGGAGCACACAGTGATCGACTCGACAGGCTTTGTGCAATACACGGAGGAGCAGGGAAGCGATCACACCATCACTACGTACATCTACAGGATGGGGAGCGGCGAGTTCGACACCCTAAAGAACGCGTTTGTTGCGGCGGACTTCGCGTCTCTTGAGGACTCTTACAGTACGTCTCCACGGATTATGGATGGCTTCAACATGAAGGTGACGTTGAATGCCAACTCAATCTCCAGGACCGTATCGATTGAAGCGGGTGCACCCGTACCTGAAAGATTGTCGGCTCTGCTCGGGGTGCTGATCCGCCTTACTACTACCGTCCAATCGAACGGGCAGAAGCTGTAACTGCGTCGTCCCGCGTGGTAGACAGTCAGTCTCGCCAAAGATACTGCAGCTTCACGAAGAACTGCCGTTCGGTTTGAACAAGCCCGTAGGGTTGGCCGAAGTCCTGCATGTCGTGAGTCGAGCCTGCGTAGAATATTGTGAATGCGTTGAGTTTGTAACTGAAGAGTGGGTCTATCTCTATCTGCTTCTGGAACTCATCGTACTGCCCGATCAATCTCACGAATATCCTGTTGCTGAACTGGTATATGCCGGACATACGTGCGATGTATCCGTCGAAGAAGAGCTCGCCTCCGACGACGTTTGAAAGCCGCGATCTGGAATAGTCGAGCGTCAATGAAAGCCTGTCGGTAGGTTTCAGAGTCAGCTCCGCACTTATGTTGTGCCCGCGTCCCAGGGCCGGCTGGTCCGCTCTATAGATGAAGCGTCCGACCTGGGCGTCCAGGCTAAGCGACAGGAAGCTGACCGGGTTGGAGTAGAGTCCAAACTGCCACCTGTTGACGCGTACGAAATTCACCGAATGGAACATCTCATCGTTGACGAGGAGATAATTTGCGTACAACTGAGTCTGGCTCTTCAGGCTGATGAAGATGTCCGGGACCACCCAACGTTCTTTGCGTGTGCCCTGATAGTCGAAATGAAGACCCGATTCCAAATCGACTCCCCAGTAATCAACTAATGATGTGTTGGGATAGAATTGCAGTGAGTGTTCCATGTCGACCGTGCGAAGGTCGTTTGAGAAGACGTAGCCGTCTTCAGCCTGAAAAGTCGGCGAGAAGTCTTTGTATGTCAACCTGAAACTATATTCTCTCGCATTCCTTTTGAAATCCGTCTGGAACCCGGTTCCGTCATATTCCTGACCGTCGAAGGCCTTCGTGAAGCGGGTGTTGCCGAAAAAGGTCGGATCCGATACCATGTTTGTGTCGTTCAATTCACGCGTATTCGACAGGAGGAACTGACCGTCAAAAGTGTAACTGCCGCCGAAGAAGAGTTGCCAGTCGAAACCGCCGACATAGTTGTGTGCGTCGGTGAAGTTTCTAGCCGTCGCGATTCCCCCGACGAAAGATTGCTGGCCGAAGTTATACCTGGCCCGGAGTATGTTGGAGAAGGACTTGTAAGCCGTCGAGAAAGTATTGTCGCCATTGTTGTCTGCCACACTTCCTTCCTCCCCGGCGACTATGAATGGAGAGTTCCTGTCTTCCGCGCCGAGATACGCGATCGACCACGGCCCGGCTTTCTCCACCACTTTCGCCGCGCCGATCGGATTGTTTATCGTCCGCGAATAATATGTCTGTATGAGAGTGCTGAAAATATCGCTTCCGTCCATGAAGAACGGTCGTTTCTCAGGATAGAACAGCGCGAAGGTGTTGTTGACGCTTATCTGCGCGGCATCGGATTCCACCTGGCTGAAGTCGGGATTCACTACCGCCTCGAGCGAGAGACTCGGGTTGGGGGTATACTTCAGACCCAGGCCCACTCTTCCCTTGACCGGCCCGTTGGAGAATCCCGAGTTTGGGTCGGAGCCGTCGTTGATGTTACCGCTTTCGAGTGCCATCGCGTAGGGAAGGAACTCGATAGCCCCGGTCGACTGAAGTCCTTTGAGTCCTTTCAGAGTTCCCAACTGACACAAGATGCAGGGATTGTTCTGGTTCACTTTAACCCATGAGATCTGAAAACGGCTGTCCCTGGGGAGATTGCGGAAAAACTCGATTCCCCAATTCTGAGTGTCTTTTGTGGGGAACCGCAGGCTTTTGAACGGAATAGCCATTTCCGCGGTGTAGCCGCTGTCGTTTATCGAAGCCTTGGAATACCAGACCATGTCGAAGCTCATGTCTTCGTTGTTTCCGTCCCTCATGCCGTCCATCTGGACTCCGAAGGGATTCTCAAAAGCCTCGTACGCACGCTGATGATCGCCGTACGTGTCGAGGATAATTCCGACGAAATCGTCTTCGAAAGCGTTGTCACGATCGCTTACATGAGCCCTGATCGCAGAAGGATTCGTGTCGTGGCAATTGAAACCGATGTACAGGTACTCGGAATTGTAGAGCACCATAACGGTCGTCTTCTGTGGAGTCGGGGTATTGTCTCCCGGCGAAATCTCATAGTCGAGATGACCCCTGGGCGCAAGCTTCCAGCAGGGATCGGTGAGCTTGCCGGTCAGATCTATGTCCCCGTTGATGCGGACGGCGTTCAATACGAACCTGAATTGGTTGCTGGTGTCGGCGGTCGTCTGTGCCGGTGAGTTTGAAAACGTAAGGAGGAGTGCTGCGAAGAGCAGGAATGTGCTTCTCAATTCAAAATCCTTTTTGTGAGAATACGAGAGGTTGTCGGATGTGTTACACTTCCGCTCTCGAGATACTTGAGAGACCATGCTCGCGCCCCCTGCGTGATGATCACGATGAAGGGGAGCGTCCGGTCGGCCGCTCCCCATGAACTTCGAGGACTATTTCTCCCGGCTCTCTATCGACTTGATGGCTGCCCTTGCCGTGCTGACGAGTCTGGCGTCTGGTTCCTGCTTTATCCTTTCTTCGAGCAGAGGTATCACCGACTTGTCGCCGAGTTGTTCCAGGCCGTTAAGCGCTGTGGCACGGACCCAGATGTAGGGGTCGGACACGTACTTCGAAAGGAGGGCGATCGTGTTGTCATGGTCCATGTTCAGTGAGGTGAGGACGGAGATGCCCGCAGTCCTCAGGTTTTCGGGTTCTCCGTACTTCGCGTAGTTAACGGCGATCTCGTGTGCCATTTCCGGTCTTGCTTTGGTCAGGGCCCTCAGCGCCGTGGTGCGGAGTATTTCGTGGAACGAGTCTCGATCGAGAGCGGTGTATATGACATGAAGGGCCTTCTCGGAATCGACCTCCGCCAGTGCGGTGATTGCGGCGGCCCTCACGAAGTAGTTGGCCCTGTCGTAGAAGATTCTCCTCAGCAGCGTCTCTATCTTCTGGCTGTGTTTGAATACGCCGAGCGAATTGACGGCGGCTTCCTGCACTCGAGCGTCTTTATCGTCCGTCGCGGCCATAAGAGCTTCACGCGCCGTTTCGTCATTGAAATGATCGAGCAGGGTCGCGCATTCCCGCCGGACAGCCCAGAATTTGTCGTTTGTCATCGCGGCGATGAGCGGAATTTCTGCACTGTCAAGGTGGTTCTGAACCAGCTGGCCCGCTGCCCAGATCCGTCCGACTACGTCCCCGTCGTGGCCGAGCTGGTATGAAAGCTCGGCGGCGGACTTCTGGAAGCAGACCTCATCCAGCAGCCAGTGCCCCTGGTCGAAATTTACCATAAGCGGCTCGCCGTCTACTTTGAAGTCAAACGTGTTCGAGAGAGAATCGATCCAGATCCTCCTCGTGGTAGTTGCGGTCGGAGTTACGATCTGGACGTTCACAGGGGTCCTGTAAACGGGCGTGAGGCTATCGACCTGCTGGATCTGATCCACGTGCAATACTGCCGTCCGGCTTCCGGGTTCGTAATTGTAGCTGACGTCAAAAATCGGGTGACCTCCCTTGTATAGCCACTCGTTGAAGAACCAATTGACATTGTACCCTGTAGCTTCGCTTATTGCGTTCGCAAAGTCGTGCGTGTCAACGTTCTTATGCTTGAATTCATGAACGTAATATTGGATCGCTCTGTCGAAGAGGGTGTCGCCCAGGAAGAACCTGAGCATGTGCAGCATCGAAGCGCCGCGTGGATATATATATGTACCGAAGAGGTCGATTGAATGGTGATAGCGATTGTAGACCGTCGGCCTGCGCTCCACGTGATCCGCAGCGATCACCCCCTTGTGGTCTCTGGACATTTCGTAAGTGAATTCATCATTGCCGAAGGCGTGTTCGCGATAGAGAGCCTCGAAGTACGTCGCGAAGCCTTCGTTCAGCCATGAATTTGCCCATGACCTTGTGGTCAAGAGATCGCCGAACCACTGGTGGGCCGTTTCGTGGGCTATGAGCCCGACGCTGGATACTTCCGGCTCAGCATCCCTGTCGTGAAGTGTGCCGTCGGTCAGCGTGATCGCCGAGACGTTTTCCTCGCCGCCCCAGGTGAAATCTGTTATCGTTGTGAGAGCGAGCTTTTCCCATGGGTAAGGTTGCCCGGTTATCTGGGAATAGAATTTCACTATGTCCGGTTCGCTGGAAAAATTTGACTTGATCAGGTCGCCGTATTTCGGATCCGAATAAAAGTCGATGGGCAGCTTCCCGAGGCTGTCTTTGAATTCCCTGAAAACCCCCGCTATGATTGAGATGAGATAAACGACATGCGGGCGCGGCTCGACCCAGTCGAAAGTCTTTTCCTTTCCCCCATCGGCAGGAGTGACCTGCTTCAACACACCGTTGGAGATTACGGTCCAGTTCGAGGGAACGGTTGCGATCATCTCGCTTGCGGTGAAATCGTCGGGGTAATCATGGCAGGGAAACCAGTACCTCGCGTCCTCCGTTTCACTCATGCTCCACACCTCGGGGTTCCTGTGCGGGTAGCCTTTATCCGGCGTGATGAAAAATATGCCGCGCGAAGGCTGGGTCGAGTAAGTGACGGTATATGTAAGTTTATCGTTCAGGCCGTACGGCTTCGGGAACGCAATAGTCAGGATCTTGCCGTCATATCTGTAACTCAGCTGCCTTCCCTGCATCGAGACACCGGCTATTTGCATGTCCACGGCATTCAGGTGAATCGAATCCAGCGCGGTGCGGAACGGCGTAATTGTCTCGGAGACCTTTCCGTAAAGCGTCTTTGTCGCGAGGTCGAACTTGAACCTGAGAACTATATTTGACATGTGAAACTCTCTGTCGGGGGCATGATGAACCGGCGGCAGTGTCTGGGCCCCGGCGGCCGACAACGAGATGACAAATAGAATTGAAAAAAGGTACTTCTTCATCGCTCTCCTTCTTCTTTCGTTTGTGCGAGTACCAGAGGCAGTTTAACGCAAGGTAGTTAGACTAAACTTTTCCTACTATGAGGGCTATAAGACCGAATATCATCATGAGTTTGTATCCGAAGCTTGCTTCCGAAAAGCTCCTTCTCGTCAAGAGAAGGTACGTTATGTAGATCCCGATAGGGAAGATGGTCAGGCCGCAGACCGCGAGGAACTGAACGGGGAGAATGTCCAGTCTGTAAGCTCCCCATGCAACGAACAGGAGCATGGCGGTCAGGGCGATGGATATCCATGCAGACACACCGGTGCCGTATCTGGTCGCTATTGTCCTGATGCCTACCTCCCCGTCGCCTCTGACGTCCTCTGCGTCCTTTATTATCTCGCGGACGAGGTTGGTAAGAAAAGCGAATATGGCGGCAGGGTAGACATCCCTGAAATCGCCGACCGCGGCTCCGCCGAAAATGAAAGCGAGACCCGTGACGAGGGCGACCACGAGGTTGCCGAAGAACACGGTCCGTTTCAACTTGTAGCTGTAGAGGAAGACAAGCGCGGCTGCTCCGAGCGCGATAACCAGGGTAATGATGTTAATGACGGCACTTACTATGAGGCCGGAGAGTGTCACTGTGATGTAGAAGTTCCTGACCTGTATTCCTGAGAGATTTCCCGATGCAACCGGACGTGAGGGACGGTTTATCCTGTCGATGTCGACATCGAAAAGATCGTTGATGGCATTTCCTCCTGCCGTTACGAGGGAAGCCGCGACGGCGGCGGCAAATACCTCCCAGCTATGCGCAACGTTCAGCCCGCACAGAATTCCCGCGCACTCGACGCTGAGGAAGGCGATGACGACGTTTCCGATCCGGGCAAGCTTGAGATAATCGATCATTTTTCCGTTGTCATCACCTCAGAACTGGTTTACGATGCCGAAATGGATCTTACCCTCGACGAAGGAGTTCCCTTTGCCGAGCGCGTAACTCGCTTTTAGTATTCCCAGCCCCGTCTCGACCTGTGCGCCGACGCCGTAGCCGTACACTGACATCGAGGTCGAAGGGGATTTGGCCACGGGATCGCTTTGCTTGTAGATGTAGCCGGCGTCAACGAACCCGAAGAAGAACGACTCCCGCCCCGTGGCGAATCGGTATTCGATATTTGTCCATGCGGCTTTTGTCGCGAGGAATTGGTTCTCGATATACCCGCGTATCGTGTTTGTACCCCCAAGCCGGTACATGTCGCTCTGGTCCAGCTCGGTTCCGGTTACCTGCTCGCCGTGGACTCCCAGCGCGAGTATCTGTCTCGGCAGGAACTCGTGGAATACGGAGAGGTCGACGCCGAGGTGCTGCACGTAGTTTATCAGCCTCGTGCCGGGCTGGATGAGCTGTGCCGGGCCGTAGATCCTCTTACGCCCGAACTGAATCTGTGTGTCGTAGAGTAGCCCGTGCGTGGGGCTGTAAATATCGTCACGGGTGTCGAACGTAACTCCGAGTCCGAAATTGAGGACGCTGCTCTCGTATACGAAGTAATTGTTCCCGACATTGAGAAGTGGGGTCGTCGAAAGATCGCTGACGGAGAGACTCCCGTTGAGATAATCGCTGAACATAAAGACGCCGTTGGCGCCGAGGTTTCGAGTTACAGAGGTGGTGTCCTGCTGCCGTTGAGAAAAATCGAATTCGGCGTTTATGGGAGATCCGAATATGTATGGCTCCGCGTATCCGATTTCCAGCTCCTGCGTGAGTTTGGTTTCCTGATGCCATCTTGCCCGGAATTTTCGTCCAGTGCCGAAGAGGTTGAGCATTGAAATGTCTATCAGGCCGGTGAAGTAGCCCGACTGTCCCTGTTGTGCGGGAACGTACCCGATGACTCCGTCGAAGGTGTTTGTATTGCCTTCCACGACTTTCAGGAGAAGCCCTGTGGTGTCTCCGCTTTCAAAAATCTGCGGATCACTGACACTCTGGAAAAAGCCTAGCTTCTGGACGCGCTGTTTGGCGAGCTCGAGTTCATCCTCATCGTAGTATGAACCCGGCGGAATCCTGAGCGCGCGGAGGATAACGTAGTCCTTCGTTTGAGTATTGCCTTCAATGCGAACCGCATCGATGCGAATCCTCTTTCCTTCCACGATACCTATGGAAACGCACAACGAATCGTTTCCGCTATCTCTGTATATGTAAATGCTGTCTATCGATATCTTCGCCAGAGGAAAGCCGACGGTATTGTAATCTTTGAGGATGTAGCCGAGATCCTCTTCGAGCACCGCCTGGTCGAAAGGCCTCCCGGGTCTGGTGTTCATCTTTTCGGTGATTTTGTCATAGCTCATCGACTTATTGCCGTGCAGCTGAATACGTCCGACCAGTATGCGCGGCCCTTCGGTGGCGAAAATCTGAAGTACCGATTGCGATGGGTCTTCGCCGAAAGACACACGGAAGGAGTCCAGCTTGAAGAGTATGTATCCGTCGGAATAGTACCGTGCGCTCATCTGCGCGATTGCAGCTTTTATGCGTGATGTGTCAGTCGCGGCGAATCCGAGAGGCTGGAAGTCCTCCGCCAGCGTGACTTCGCTAAACACCGACGTTTCGATGAACTTCACGGAACCTATCTTCGGCTGGGCCTGCGAAACCGCGACGAAAGAGAGAATGGAGCATAAGAAAACACCTATTCGAAGAAACTTCATCCTGATTTGAAAATAAGGAGAGGCGGCGACAAGAAACAGGGGAAACTTGCCGGTGCTTCCGTTTCATGGGTCCGATCGCAGCCTCAGACGGATTTGTGAAATCCCTGGATGGGTCTCACGCTGAGTTGGCCGGCCTGAAGCGACCTTATCGCCTTGACGGCTGCGGACGCTGCGGACAGCGTGGTGGCGAATGAGACCTTGTGTTCGATCGCGGCCCATCCTATGGCAAACTCGTCGTACCTCGCCTCCTCGCCGAAGGGGGTGTTCACGATGAACTGGATGTTTCCGTTCTTGATAAAGTCCACGATGTTAGGCCTACCCTCGCTGACCTTAAATACTCTCTCGTTGGCTATGCCGTTCGCATCGAAGAACTTTGAGGTACCTTCCGTAGCGATGACCTTGAATCCGAGACCGATGAAGTCTCGCGCGATATCCACTGTCGACTTGTTCTTATCATTGTCATTGACGCTGAAAAGGACAGTACCCGCTGTCGGCAGGGGATTGCCGGCCGCCGCCTGAGACTTAGCGTAAGCGGCTCCGAAATTCGAGTCGATTCCCATCACCTCTCCGGTCGACCTCATCTCCGGTCCGAGGAAAACCTTGACGCGCGTGAATCGGTTGAACGGGAACACCGCTTCCTTAATGGCTATGTGCTTGAAATTTCCGTTGACGGGTGAAACGTCGAGGTCCTTGAGCTTCTTTCCGAGCATAACTTTTGCCGCGATCTTCGCAAGCGGCAGCCCGATGCTCTTGCTGACGAAGGGCACTGTGCGGCTTGCACGCGGATTCACCTCGATCACGTACACCACGTCGTCCTTCATCGCAAACTGTATGTTTATGAGACCGATAACCTTCAGCGACCTGGCAAGCATCGTGGTATAATCTTTCAGTTCCTGCAGGCATTTTTCGGTTATCATGTACGGCGGGATCACGGCTGCACTGTCGCCGGAGTGTATCCCGGCTTCTTCGATGTGCTCCATGATGGCGCCGATCACCACGTCTTCTCCGTCGGCGACGGCGTCGACGTCGAACTCGAAGGCATCCTCGAGGAACCTGTCGATCAGTACCGGCTTGTCGGGGGAGATGTCGGCCGCGGTCTGCATGTAGTGTCTGAGCGACCCCTCGTTGTAGCAAATCTCCATTGCTCGCCCGCCGAGCACGTAGGAAGGCCTGACTAACACGGGGTATCCGATGAGAGAGGCGACGTCCACAGCTTCGGTCACTGAGTACGCAGTCCCGAATTCGGGGTGCGGTATTTTCAGCCGCCTCAATAGTTCGCCGAAACGTTTCCGGTCTTCCGCTATGTCGATTCCCTCGGAGCTGGTGCCCAGCAGCTTCACCCCCGCTTCTTCGAGCGGTTTCGCCAGTTTTAGCGGGGTTTGGCCGCCGAAACTCACGATCACGCCTACAGGCTTCTCGACCTCGATAACGTTCATCACGTCTTCGAAGGTCAGCGGCTCGAAGTAGAGTTTGTCTGCGGTGTCGTAGTCGGTTGAGACGGTCTCCGGGTTGCAGTTTACCATGATCGCTTCATAGCCCTCTTCACGCGCCGCCATGACGCCGTGGACGCAGCAGTAATCGAATTCGATTCCCTGTCCGATCCTGTTGGGCCCGCTGCCCAGAATGACCACCTTCTTCTTGCCGCTCCGCACCGCTTCGTTTTCATCTTCATAGGTCGAGAAATGGTACGGCGTCTCCGCTTCGAACTCCGCGGCGCATGTGTCCACGGTCTTGAAAACCGGGACGACGTTCAGCTTCTTCCTCAAATCTCTTACCTGACTCTCGGTCGTTCCGAGCATCTCGGCGATCTGCCTGTCGGAATAGCCGAGCTTCTTCGCCCTCAAAAGTGTCTCTGCGTCTATCGGTTTCTTCTTCATTCTATCGCAGCTCGAATCGTAGTGTCATGCTCTAATTTGCTTCTTTCATGCTTCGATGAAGAAATTCTCACGAAGGGAGGTTTCAAAGTCGACGATCTCTTTTATGTTCTTGAGGAACCAGGGATCGATTTTTGTCAGTTCGTAGATCTCTTCCACGGAGAGCCCGGCCTGAAGGGCATACCTGAGGTAGAATATATTGTCCGGTTTAGGCTGTTTCAGTCTGTTTGCGATTGCCTTTCTTGCCTCGGGTGAATGCGGGTTCTTCAGTTTAACCGAATCATAGATGTCCTTGCCGTCGCTCCCCAGTCCGAACCGCCCCTGCTCCAGCGATCTGAGGGCTTTCTGCAGCGCTTCCTTGAACGTGCTTCCCATGGCCATGGCTTCGCCCACGGACTTCATCTGGACACTGAGCGTGTCGTCGGCGCCCTTAAATTTCTCGAAGTCCCAGCGCGGTATCTTTACCACCACATAATCTATCGACGGCTCAAAGGAGGCAGGTGTCTTCTTGGTGATGTCGTTCGGAATTTCGTCCAGCGTAAAGCCCACCGCGAGCATAGCGGCAATCTTCGCTATGGGGAACCCTGTGGCTTTGGAGGCGAGTGCGCTGGACCTCGAGACGCGCGGATTCATCTCGATTACCACCATCCGACCGTCCTTAGGATCGACCGCGAACTGGATGTTCGATCCACCCGTTTCCACGCCGACGGCACGAATGACTTTCTTCGCCCAATCTCTCATCTTCTGATACTCGCGGTCGGTGAGAGTCTGCGAAGGAGCGACCGTGACCGAGTCGCCGGTATGGACGCCCATCGCATCGACATTCTCGATGGAACATACGATCACGACATTGTCTCTTTTGTCGCGCATGACCTCGAGCTCGAACTCTTTCCAGCCCAGGACCGATTCCTCGATAAGTATCTCGCTTATAGGGCTTGCGGAGAGACCGCGCCTGGCAATCTCACTAAACTCTTCTATGTTGTAAGCGACGCCGCCGCCCATGCCGCCCAGCGTGAAGGAAGGACGAATTATCGCGGGGAAGCCTACCCCGCCGATGATATCCATCGCCTGTTCCATCGTCCTGACGAAGCCTCCCTTGGGCACGTCCAGGCCGACGGACGTCACCGTCTCTTTGAAGAGCTCGCGGTCTTCGGCTTTCTGGATGGCTTTAAGGTTCGCCCCGATCATCTCCACGCCGTGCCTTTCGAGAACGCCGGACTCTGCAAGGTTGACGGCGATGTTGAGGGCCGTCTGTCCTCCCATCGTAGGGAGAATGGCGTCGGGCTTCTCGGCCTCGATTATCTTCGCGACGAATTCAGGAGTGAGCGGCTCGATGTATGTCACGTCCGCAAGTTCCGGGTCCGTCATTATCGTGGCCGGGTTGCTGTTTACGAGTATCACCTTGTAGCCGAGCTTGCGCAGGACTTTGCACGCCTGCGTACCCGAGTAGTCGAACTCGCAGGCTTGCCCGATTACGATTGGACCGCTGCCGATTATGAGGATTGAATTTATATCTTCGCGTTTAGGCAAAAGGAATCCTGGTTTTGTTTGCAGCTCGCCATGTGGCTTTCATATCTGTTAAGAAGGACACATGACTGCTCGTGAATTGTCGGCATAAAAGTTAACCATCGTAGGGTGTTGAATCAAGGATGTTTGCGATGTTTCGACGGAACGTTTAACGTGTACCGGAAGTGATTGGCATTGGAGCGCCGTCTGACTATCTTCTCTCAGGCACCCGTGTTGGTGTGGGAAGACCTTGTTCTGCAAACATGCATCTGAAAAGGGAGGCCTGAAACATGCTAGCCTTGGAACCGGAAGTTGGACGAATAGTGGCGCATCTAAGGAGACTATCCGACCCTGTCAACGTCGCCGGGATGGCCCGCTTCGGGATCAGCTCCAAGGACATGCTTGGGGTACCTGTGCCGGAGTTGAGGCGGCTGGCACGCGAAATCGGTATGCGCCAGGATCTCTCATTGAAATTGTGGCGCACAGGGATTCATGAAGCCAGGATACTCGCGGGACTTATAGGAGATCCCGCCGCGGTCACGCAAAGACAGATGGAGAGTTGGGCGGCTGAATTCGATTCGTGGGACATCTGTGACCAGGTCTGCAGCAACCTTTTCGACAGGAGTGAATTTGCGGCAAGCAAGGCGAAGGAATGGAGCAGGAGGGAAGAGGAGTTCGTGAAGAGGGCGGGGTTTGTCCTGATGGCCGCCCTGGCGGTGCATGACAAAGCCGCGAACGACGGGCTCTTCCTTTCTTTTCTCCCCATCATAAAGCGAGAGTCGATGGATGAGAGGAACTTTGTTAAGAAAGCGGTCAACTGGGCGCTGCGCCAGATAGGGAAGAGAAATCTCAAGCTCAACAAAGCGGCCGTCGAGACCGCAAAGGGAATCCAGAAGAAGGATTCGAAATCGGCAAAATGGGTCGCGTCAGATGCGCTTCGGGAATTGACCGGACAGGGAGTGGCCCGGAGGTTGCGGAGCGGCCGGTGAGGGGGCTCACAGGAGAAGACGGTGGGTTCTTCCGTAATATGAGTATATTCCTTCGTAGAAGTGTGTCGGGGAGGCGGCAATGTGGAATTGCGGCATTCCTTCCATCAATTGAAACAGCGAGTCTCTACTTTCAGGAGGCTGTATGGCAGAGCTGAGACAGAATGTAGTCACGCGCGAATGGGTAATAATAACGCCGGAACGCGCGAAGCGGCCCGATCAATTCGTCAGGGAAAAACCTCAGGAACCTCCGCTCCCTATGTCTATGCCCGATTGTCCTTTCTGTGTTGGCAACGAGCACCTCACCCTGGACGAGTCGTTCAGGATAGCGGACAAGGAGAATTGGCGCGTCAGGGTCATCGCGAACAAGTTCCCCGCGCTGACCGACAGGGGTGAGCGCGTTCGGAAGGTCGACGGTATCTATCGTTCGATGTCGGCCGTCGGCTTCCACGAGGTCATAGTGGAACACCGGCTCCACAACATGACGACCGCGCTGATGATGGAGGAAGAAGTCGCCGATATCCTGAAGGTTTATCGCCAACGGTACAGGGTGATCCGGAAGGACAGCCGGGTCGAAGCGATCATCATCTTCAAAAATCACGGTGAGGCCGCGGGGACATCGATCGTACATCCGCATTCGCAGCTCGTTGCCACTCCGATCGTACCGAATCAGATCAGGCACAGGATGGATGAAGCGATAAGGTACTTCGACGATACCGGGGAATGCGTCTGCTGCAGGACCATGCAGGACGAGGTCAACGCCAAGGAGCGGATCATTGTCCAGAGCAAGAACTTCGTTGCGTTTATTCCGTACGCCGCACTCTCCCCGTTCCATATTTGGATATTCCCCTTCAGGCACGCTTCTTCATTTGACGAAATCAGTGACACCGAGATAAAGGACCTTGCCAAGTGCCTCAGGATCGTACTTGCCAAGCTATATCACGGGCTGAACAACCCTGACTTCAACTATTCAATCCGCTCCGTCCCGACGCGGGATCTCCACGCCGAATATTTCCACTGGTATCTCACGATTGTCCCGAGGGTGTCGAGGACTGCCGGGTTCGAGATAGGGAGTGGCATGTACGTGAATACGGCGCTCCCCGAGGAGAGCGCGGAGTTTCTGAGAAAAGTGGATGTGCCGGATCCTAAAAGGGGGTCGGTGATCCCGCTATTCCAGTAGCATCGCGGCGGGATCTTCGATGAATTCTTTCACCTTTGCCAGGAACTGCACCGATTCGCGGCCGTCCACGATCCTGTGATCGTAGGTCAACGCCACGTACATCATCGGCTTCACTACGACCTGGCCGTTTTCAACCGCCGGTCTATCCGCAATCTTGTGCAGCCCGAAGATGCCCACCTGGGGAGGATTCAATATCGGCGTGCTCATCATCGATCCGAAGACTCCTCCGTTCGTGATGGTGAATGTCCCGCCGCGGAGGTCATCGAGAGTCAGCGTGCTCGCAGCCGACTTCTCGGCAAAGTCTTTTATCGCGATATCGATCTGGGCAAATGAAAGCCCGTCGGCGTTCCTGAGCACGGGAACCACAAGCCCTTCTTCCGCACCGATCGCGACGCCGATGTCATAGTAGTACTTGTAAACGATATCTTCGCCGTCGATCTCAGCATTGAGGCGGGGGAATTCCTTAAGCGCGGTTATCACTGCTTTGACGAAGAATGAGACAATGCCGAGACTGATTCCGTACTTCTGCTTGAAATGGTCTTTGTATTTCTTCCTGAGTTCCATCACGCGGCTCATGTCGACTTCGTTGAAAGTGGTCAGCATCGCAGCTGCCTGCTGTGCCTCCACCATCCGCCGCGCTATTGTCTTTCGGCGCATCGACATCCTTACGCGCTCCTCGCGTCCCTTGTGCCCGGTGTCCACAGCTTTCTGCTGCTTGCCGTTCTCGGGCCCTCGAACCATTGTAGAAGCCGGAAGCGTGCTGTGTGCGAGAAATTCCTCGACGTCGTGTTTCGTAACCCTTCCGCCGAATCCCGATCCCGACACCTGCGACACTCTCAGGCCGCTTTCTTCCGCCACCCGTTTCGCAACCGGTGTAACCTTCTCCTTGTTGGCCATGGGTTGTCCTGCGGTTTCCACGGTCTCTGCCGGGACCGGTTTCGTGTCCGCCTCCTGGGCGGGATTCTGGCCCTTCTCAGCGGTTCGCTGAACCGGTTGCGCGGAGGAATCCACATCGGCGATCACATCGCCGATGTGTACCGTTGTTTCCTCCGGTACGATAATTTTTGTCAGTACACCTGAGTTCTGTGCCGCGACTTCGACGTTCACTTTCTCGGTTTCGAGCTCGACGAGTATATCCCCGATCTCGACTTTTTCACCTTCCTTTTTCAGCCAGCGGGCGATTCGTGCCTCTACAACCGATTCGCCTAGTGCCGGAACGACAATCGTATTCTTCATCTCTATCTTGCCTTTATGAATTCAACAGACTATTGGCGGCCTTGACCTGGGCCGAACCCTCTTTTGAGAGACCGCTTTTGAAAGCGCTCTCGATTATTTCGGCGTGGTGCGCCGCGTGGAGGGCCGTCGATCCTTCTGACGGGCTGGCATTGGCCATTCTGCCTATATACCTCACGGGGTATCTTGATCCGAGCAGGTCCGCAAGAAGAGGGCGCACGTAATTCCACGCGCCCATGTTCTGCGGTTCTTCCTGTACCCACATGATCTCTTCCACTTTCCTGTAATTCTTCAGCACGGCCCTTACTTCATCGGCAGGGAACGGGTAGAGCTGTTCGATCCTGATTATGGCGGTCTCTTCGTTCGGCTCCCTGAAATGGCTCTCAACGAGATCGACGAATATCTTTCCGCTGCAAAGCAGAAGTCTTTCGGCGGTGTCCCTGAGGTGGGCGGCGTTGGGATCGTCGAGAACCGGCTCCCATTTCCCCTCGTAAAGTTCTCTGGGCTTGGATGCAGTCCGAGGGTGGCGGAGCAGGCCCTTTGGTGTCATGACGACGAGGGGAAGCGGATCGGTCTTCAGGAGAAGTGCCTGTCTCCTCAGGAGATGGAAGTACTGCGCCGACGTAGTGCAGTTGGCAATCCTTATGTTAGTCTCCGCGGCGAGCTCCAGAAAACGTTCGAGCCGTCCGCTGGAGTGATCCGGCCCCTGTCCCTCGTAGGCGTGGGGAAGGAGTAGAACCAAGGACGGCGTCTGTCCCCATTTTGCCCTGGCGGAAGTGATGAACTCGTCGACCATCATCTGGGCATTGTTGATGAAATCGCCGTACTGCGCTTCCCAGAGGACGAGGCGGCCGGGTTCCTGGACATTGTATCCGTACTCGAATCCTATCGCGGCGTTTTCCGTGAGAGGACTGTTGTAAGCTTCGAACGATGCCTTGGCAACGTCGAGAGATTCGAGTGGAGTGAACACACTGCCGTTCCTGATGTCGTGGAGCGTCAGGTGCCGGTGACTGAAAGTACCTCTTTCGGTGTCCTGTCCGGTGAAACGGATGGGTATGCCTTCTTCGAGTATCGATGAGAAAGCGAGCATCTCTGCCGTGGCCCAATCGACGATCAGGCTTTCAGGGTCATCGAACATGTGTTTCCGCTTTTCGAGCGTGCGTTGAAGCTTGGGGTGCACCGAAAAGCCGTCCGGCAAGGATGCCAGTTTTTCGTTCAGAGAATTGAGGCGGTCCTTAGCCACCTGCGTTTTGACGCGCCGCGCGGCGCCCGAAGGGGGCGCGGCAGGCTTTGACTCGATGAGCGCTTTGTCGGGTTCCAGAGTGGAAAGGGCTGCCTGCAATTTCTCAAACTGTGACCTCACCATCTCTTCGGCCTCGCCGGCCGTCACGACATTCCGCTCTGTCATTGCAGACGCCCATTTTTGTCTAACAGTAGGAAGTTCCTTTATCGTTTCGTACATCAACGGCTGGGTGAATGTCGGTTCATCGCTTTCATTGTGTCCGTGGCGCCGGTAGCCCACGAGGTCGATGAGGAAATCTTTGTGAAACTTCTCCCTGTACGCCGAGGCGATGCGAACCGATTCGATACAGGCAATCGGGTCGTCGGCGTTGACATGAATTATCGGTACCTCGAAACCCTTCGCCAGGTCGCTCGCGTATTTCGTGCTCCTCGTTTCGCCGGGTACGGCTGTATAGCCGAGCTGGTTGTTTGTTATGATATGTATCGTCCCACCGGTGGTGTACCCGTCGAGCCTCGAGAAATTGAAAGTCTCAGCGACAATACCCTGTCCCGGGAACGAAGCGTCCCCGTGGATAAGTATGGGGAGCGTTATGCCCGGGTCGAATCCGGGTTTGCCGGGCAATCGGGTATTTGATCCGGCGGCACGTGCCATTCCCTCGATGACCGGGTCGATGGCCTCCAGGTGGCTGGGATTCGGCGCGAGGAAAATCGAGGCACTCTCTGCCGAGCCATTTTTGTGTATTTTCAGAGCACCCCGGTGATATTTTACATCTCCCGTCCAGTCAAGATCGGCACGGGAATGCTTTTGACGGGTCGGATCCTTGAATTCGGCGAGTATCGCCGCGTAGGGGAGTTGGAGGATCTGCGCGAGAACGTTCAGTCGTCCCCGGTGTGCCATGCCGATTACGATCGCCCTCATCTTGTCGTGCGTCGCGAGGGATACGAGTTCGCTCAGCATAGGCACAAGCATGTCGACACCTTCGATAGAGAACCGAAATTTTCCGGGGAAGGAACGCTGGAGAAACTGCTCGAAGACCTCTGCCTCTGTCAGTTTTTCGAGTAATCCCTTTTCGTCGACCGGCATCGCGGGCGGGGCGAATTCCTTTCCCTCGATTGAGTCGCGCAGCCATAGTCTTTCTTCCGCAACATGCACGTGCTCGAAATCGAATCCGATTGTGGAAGTATAAATCCCGGTCAGCGCCTCGATGGCCTCTTGCGCATTCGCAGTCCGCGAAGCGATGGGACCGCCTATAAGATCGGCGGGGAGCCTGCGCAGAATGTCGTCCGTCAGGCCGTGCGAGTCCTTGCTGAGAACGGGATCGCCGACGGGGAGAAGGCCGAGAGGATCTATTCTCGCGGCAAGATGACCGAACTGTCTGATGTCCTGTGCCAGTCTGGCAACGGAAAGGATCGCCTCCCAGTTATCACCGGATACGTGTTCCGGTTGTGTGCCGGACCGCGAAGGCTGTTGCTGATCTGGTTTCCACTTCCGGAAAATCTCCCTCGTTTCCGGATCCACTGATGAGGGGTCTTTGAGAAATCTATCGTAAAGTTCCAGGACGTAACCGGCATTGGGTCCGTAGAACTCCCTGAATATGTCCATTTGGTTTCGTCAATTTTTATATTTTATTCCATCCGACAGCACGAACCACAACGTGCTCAATTGCATGAAAGAGGATGCAGCAAGGGCCACAATGGCCGTTCGTTTACCGCCTGAATGAAATTATCTTTCGCTTTCGTCCGCGATAAGTATAACAAATAATCATGATTTTTTCATCTGACGGGCGGCACACTCGGGAAATCACGTTCGTTGCATAAAAAGAGGGGTTTGGTTAACTTTTCCGAGCTAAAATCTTCGAAGGAGATAATGATGGCATACCAACCTAAACCACCCGACGGATGGCTGAAAACTAATCTAAGGTATTACAAGCACCCCGGAAGCTGGGCGTGGATCCTGCACCGGATCACCGGTCTTGGACTGACCGCTTACATCTTCGTCCATATCTACGCCCTCACTACTCTCACACAGGGACCGAAAGCGTTCGACGACGAGATGAAACTTTTCTCCACGCCAGTATTCAAGGTGCTGGAGTGGTTGTTGTTTTCGCTCGTGCTCTATCACGCGTTCAACGGCGTAAGGATCGTCCTCGTCGATTGGGCGAACGGCGCGAAGTATCATAAAAAGATTCTCACCGTCGTCTATGGACTCGGAGTCGTTCTCTTCATCGGGATGGGAATCCTGATGTTCAGAGAGCCTATCGCAAACATGTTTGCTTCTTTAAAGTGAGGTGAGAAATGTATAAGCATACTGGTTCAAGAGGGAGCGGCGCGCCGGGTTGGGTTCTTCAGAGGATCACGGGGCTTCTGCTCGTTATCGTCGTAATCGGACATTATTTTGTAATGCATGCGGATCCGGCAAGCGGTCACACATATGCCGCAGTCCTGGAAAGAATGCATCACCCGCTCTGGAAAATGTTCGACCTTACTTTCATCACCGTCGGTCTGTGGCACGGTCTTAACGGGACGTGGGGGATCTTCCGCGACTATAAGATGAAGCCCGCAGTAAGCCTGACGATCTACGGAGTAATAATTCTGTCGGGAATAGCATTCTGGGTTCTCGGCGTCAACACCATTCTTTCTTTCTAAACTTGTCCTGACATCACGTCGGGATCGAAATTGAAAAGGAATTTGTGATGATCAAGCATCAGTATGATGTAGTAATAATCGGCGCGGGGGGAGCGGGGCTCCGGGCGGCGCTCGAAATCCCGGAAGGGTTCAGCTGCGCCGTGTTGTCCAAAGTTTTTCCGACCCGTTCTCATACCGGGGCCGCACAAGGGGGAATAGGCGCCGCGCTCGGAAACGAAGAAGAGGACAGCTGGGAATGGCACATGTTCGATACGGTCAAGGGAAGCGACTATCTCGGCGACCAGGAAGCCACCGAAATCATGGCCAAGGATGCTATCAGGGCTATTATCGAACTTGAGCATATGGGGATGCCGTTTTCGCGCACCCCTGAAGGGAAGATCGCCCAGAGAAGGTTCGGCGGGCACACAAGGCCTGAGAAGCCCGACGATCCCGATTCGAAGAGGGTCGCGGTAAGACGTTCCTGCTATTCCGCCGACAGGACGGGGCACGTAATGCTCCATACCCTCTATGAAAACTGCATTAAACAAAAAGTCCATTTCTTCTCGGAGTTTTTCGTTACCGACCTGATAATGTCGGGGAAGAGCTGCGCCGGCGTGGTGGCGATGGACGTCGCGACCAGCGAAGTGCACGTCTTCCACGCGAAAGCAGTAATGCTCGCCACAGGCGGTTATGGAAGGGTGTTCAGGATTACCTCCAACGCGCATGTCGGTACCGGGGACGGCTTCTCGTTCGTTTACAATAACGGTCTTCCGCTTCAGGATATGGAGTTCGTCCAATTCCACCCGACCGGTCTCTGGAAGCTCGGAATTCTCATATCCGAGGCGGCAAGAGGAGAGGGGGGGATACTTCTCAACAACAAGGGCGAACGCTTCATGGAACGCTACGCTCCCACTGTCAAGGACCTTGCCCCGAGAGACATGGTCTCCCGCGCAATCATAACTGAGATACGCGAAGGAAGAGGGTTCAAGGGGAGCGACGGGACGTTCTACGTCCACCTCGACGTGTCACACCTCCCGAAGGAAGTTCTGAACGACAAGCTCCCTGAAATCACAGGGTTCGCGAGGACTTACCTCGGTGTCGAACCGACGAGAGAACCGATCCCTGTCCAGCCCACAGCCCACTACGCCATGGGCGGCATACCGACCACCGTGGACGCTGAAGTCACGCGGGACAAGAAGAACACCAAGGTCCCCGGCCTGTATGCCGCGGGTGAAGCGGCCTGCGTTTCAGTCCATGGAGCGAATCGTCTCGGCACTAACTCGCTCCTCGACCTCATCGTTTTCGGAAGACGCGGAGGCAAGGCGATCGCGAAATTCATCAAGGGTGCGGAATTTGCCCTGCTTCCGGAAGACGCGGCCGACAGAACACTCGAGAGAATCGACCATTTGATGAATTCGAAGGGGAAGGAAAAAGTGGGACCCCTTCGCACCGAGCTCCAGGAAAGAATGATGGAGAAAGTCGGTGTGTTCAGAAACAAGAAAGACCTTACAGAGATGACTTCCGAGATTAAGAGCCTGCGAGAGCGATATCGCGAAGTCTCGATCGACGACAAAGGGAAAATCTTCAATACCGACCTTGTCGAGGCCATAGAGCTGGGTAACCTGATCGACACGGCCGAGCCGATAATTTACGGCGCGCTGGTCAGGGAAGAATCCCGGGGCGCGCATTCGCGTGAAGATTTCCCGAAACGCGACGACAAAAAATGGCTCAAGCACACTCTTGTCTACAAGACTGATGGAAAGCCGAAAGTCGATTATAAACCGGTTTCCATCACTCGTTTCCAGCCTAAAGAAAGAAAGTACTGAAAGGACGGCGGAAGAAATGAAAGTCACTCTACGTATACAAAGGTACAACCCGGAAAGAGACTCGGAACCTTACTACCAGGAATTCATAGTCGAGGCCGGAGACGAGAAGGAGCGGATACTCGATCTCCTTCACCAGGTGAAGTGGAAATTCGACGGCACCCTTACGTTCCGGCGGTCCTGCGCTCACGGCGTCTGCGGCTCCGACGGAATACGAATTAACGGGAGGAACCGTCTCGCATGTTCTACTCTGCTGAGGGACGTCAACTACCGGAAACCTATCGTGATCGAACCCCTCCCTTCGATACCGATAATTAAAGACCTCATCGTCGACATGTCCGACTTCTACAGGAAATACGAGGCGGTGAAGCCGTATATGGTCAACAACTCGCCGCCGCCGGAGCACGAGCGCTACCAGAGCAACGACGACGCGGAGAAACTCTTCGAGTCTGCGAAGTGCATACTCTGTGCCTGCTGCACGACTTCGTGCCCCTCCTCGTGGTCGGACGACAACTACATCGGGCCGGCAGCCCTGCTGAAGGCTTACCGGTTCGTATTCGACACGCGCGACGAGGCTGCAGACGAGCGGCTCGACGCGGTAGATACCCCGGACGGAATCTGGAGATGCCATACGATCTTCAATTGCGTGGAAGCGTGCCCGAAGGAAATCAACCTGACATGGCACATCTCTCAGTTGAAGAAACGTCTAACCGAGAGGGAGATGTAATAATCCCTCCGGTCATCGGTGGAAAGTTGAATGGCGGGCAGATGCCCGCCATTTTTCTTGCGGCGTAGATTGGAACACGGATTACTCGAATGTTGCGGATGCCGTCAGATTGAAACTACAGGCAAATCGAAATCTCCCGGAATCTGCGCTTGCCGGATTGTCTTCGACAGAATGCAAGTTTTTCCTCCTTTCGCAATCTTCGCTAAGACTTTATATTAGGGCATGTTAAAACGTATCACTTTGATGCTGGGTGTTCTTCTGCTCCTGATTTCTGCCACTTATGCGCAGGAGAGCCAGGCGGATTCCGACCTGAAATTCGGGAAAGAACTCTTTCAGAATAAAATGTACGATCTTGCGGAGGAGCAGTTCAGCAAGTTCCTTCAACAGTATCCGACTTCTACTTCGGCAGGTCAGGCGAGATACTATCTTGCGATGGCCCAATACGACCAGAACAAGTTCGCGGATGCAGCCACAAACTTTCAGGCGTTTGCGGTGCAATACCCGAACGATCCCCTCGCCCCGAAGGCATGGCTGAGCGCCGGCGAGTCTTATGCGAAAGTTAAAGACTACGCGAATGCAGGTCTGTCATACGAGAGACTTCGCGTCTTCTATCCAAAAGACATCCATGCAGCCGGCGCGCTTCTGAACGCCGCCGATTACTTCGAACTCGCAGGAGACACTGCCCGTGCCGAGGTCTCGCTCTTGACCGTCGTGCAGGATTACTCCGCTACCTCCAGCTACTTCGACGCGACCCTCCAGCTCGGGAACCTCTATTTCGGATCCGGGCAGCTTCTGAAGGCGGAGAACCAGTACAGGGCACTCCTTACTTCTGACGACGACTCGGTGCGGGTCATGGGCCTTCTGGCGCTCGGAAGACTCAACCGGATGAGAGGCATGCCGCTTCAGGCGGAGAGATATCTGAAAGATGCCGCCGTCCTGAACATCGCTCCCGAAAGCGTGGACGCTACGCTCGAGAGCATCGAGATCGACCTGGAGGCGGGAAATTATCCCGCCGCCCTTCAGGACGCAAACCAGCTGGATACTGCCAGGCTGGATTCGGTGCAGAAAGGGAGACTCAAATACGAAAAGGCCTACGCCGGCATCGCGGTCGGGAATACACCGCGCGGGACTTCTGCTTTGACCTCGTTGCCGACCAGGTATAGGATCAGGCTGGCGTCTCTTCTCAACAGCAGGGGAGAGTATGCTGGCGCGCTTTCGATTCTTCGAAACCTTCCGGCCGGCGAGGCGACATCGTCCGATCTCAGCCTGCATGCGGAAGTTGCTTTCAGGGCGGGAAGAATCAGGCTTTCGGATTCGCTTCTTACGGATGCGCTTGCCCGGACCCACGATCCCGATGTCGCACTCGTACTGAAGCTTCTAGAGATTGAGGATCGTTACCTGAAAGATCAGGGCAAAGTCAGAGAGACGTTTTACAGGTACGAGAATGTCATAAAGGCAAGACCCGATGCCTATTCCTTTTACAGGGCGAGATCGGAAGAAGGAGCGGGAAACTACACCGCGGCCATCGACGACTACTCGGAGATAACTTCCCAATACCCGGAATCAGATTTTGCCCGCGCGGCGGACAGCCTGGCAGGATATGACAGGGACTTCAGGGAAGTAAACTACCGCGATGCGGTTGTCAGCATGGCAGACATCTTGCTCGAGCAGGGTTCCTCAGACAGAACCAGCGCACTGTTTCAGCTTGGCAATCTTTATCGGAATGAATTGAAGGATTACGGGAAGGCCGCCAGAGTTTATAAGCAACTGGCTGCTATTGCTGTCGGCGACACTCAAAGAACGGCAGAATATTTATACGCAGGCGTACTCGAAAAGGTGGCGGGGGAACAGTCCGGCAGAAACCCGGAAGCTTTCGCGGTATATCAGAAACTGAGCTCGGGGACTGAGACGGATTCGATAGCCGAACTTTCACTATTCAAGGTCGCTGTTGAGGAGGCCTCCACCGGCGATTCTCTGGCCGCGGAGAACTCCGCTCTTCAGCTTATAAAGCGCTTTCCCGAATCGCGCTTCGCGCCCCGCGCGTATGCAATCATCGCGGCTTCTCTGTACGGCAGCGGCGCGTATCACGAGGCTATCGCCCAGGCAAATTTCGCCGGGCCTATTCCGGAGGCACGCCTCGTCATGGCCAGGTCTGAGATCGCTATCGACTCTCTCCAGGACGCTAAAGCCACCCTCGAATCATTTCTCGGTTCACATCCGCCGAAGAAGTTCTTACTGGAAGCGCAAATGTTGTATGCCGGCCTCCTGCAGAAACTGAACCTCGACGCAAGCGGTTTCTACATGAGAGTTCTTGATGGACTCGTCCCTTCAGCGTACAAGAGGCAGGTCGCGACGCGTCTGGCAGATTACCTGTATGTGTCGGGGAGGTATGACAGCGCATATTCGGTCTACAAGACGGTGGGGCAAGATGAGCCCTGGTACCGCACGCCTCCTTGGGTCGTCTACAAAATGGCCTACTGCAAACTCAAAGCCGGCGACCTGAACAATGCAAAAGAGCTCTTCCGGGAGGTGGCGACGAACGCAGCCGATTCGTCGGTTGTCCTCGATTCCTACTATCAGCTCGGTAAGATATACGCTTCCCTCGGCGACGCTCGCATGAGCGCATCGTTCTTCGAGAGAGGGGGCGCATCGACCCCCGGCGCCCTGGCGGAAGCTGCGGACACCTACTTCAGGATCGAAGACTACGACGACGCCCAGAGGGTCTACAAGAATATACTCGGCACGACTGCGGTCGACACGCTTCGTGCGTATTCTGCAGCGCGTCTCGTCGAGATCGATTATATGACGGACAAGCTTAAAGCCGGGGACCTGAACGCGGAAAAGTTCAAGAAAACCTACCGCGACGCCGGGGACCTCTACTTTGCCAGGTTCCTCGTTGCGAAGGCCGAGTATTTCATACGCACCAAGAAATACAAAGAAGCGCAGAAACTTCTCGACGATGTGAGGAGCGATTACCGCAAGACTCCCGCGTACCCTAGGTCAGTTCTCGACCAGGCGAGGATCTTTGTCGAACAGAACGACCTCGCGAAGGCGGAGGAGAAACTGAAGGAACTCCTGGCCGGATTTCCTGACGCCGGCGTCGCGCCGGAGGCTCATCTTGAACTTGGGAACATTTATTACGCACAGGAGAAGTACCAGGATGCTTCGGACCATTTCAGGTTTGTCTATCTCGACTCGACGGCGGACCGAGGCCTTGTTCGCGATGCGATGAGCCGCCTGATCAGTTGCTACGAGTCGCTGGGCATGTATGACGGGGCACTGGATGTCACCCGGAAGTTCATCAGAATGTTCCCCGATGATAAGTCGATCATGGACAAGAGGATAAAGGTCGGAATTCTCTATGAAGAGCTGAGGTACTTCGACCAGGCTCTGGTAACGTTCCAGGGGTTGGTGAAAGAGGCCAGTCGTGATTATCAGGCCGAACTTCATTATTATATCGGTGCGATTTATAACGACAAAGGCGATTACGCAAACGCGATACTCGAATTCCTGAAAGTTCCTTACCTGGTCACCCCCAGCGCAGTCGTAGACTGGGCGGCCCAGGCTTACTATATGGCGGGCAAGTGTTACGAACAGTTGAACAAGCCGAACGAAGCGATCGCGATGTACCAGAAAATTGTGGATAAACCGAATACCGACCCGACATTCATAGCGGGTGCGCAAAGAGAAATCAACAGAGTAAAGGCGCTTCTAAAATAATGTTCGAAAAAGAGATATCCGGCTACGCATTCAACATCAGCAAGCGATACACGGGCGACCGTATCAAGCTGAGTTCACTCTTATCAGACGCGGAGCTACCCGACGACTTCAAGAGATTTGCGGAAGCAGAGGTTGATGAACTAATCGACCGGGAGGGGGTCGGCGCGAGCAAAAGCGGCAGACTTGACATGTCGGGCCCGGAAATCCAATCACTGGTCAGGGAGATCCGCCACATTCTCAAGAACTCCTATGAGTTTTCAAGGGAGGAATTCCTCGAGCTGGCCGACAAAGCGTCCAAGTTTGTCTTCAACTACGTCATAAGGCCGCACTGGACGCTCGAAAAATTCATGTTCAAAGGCGAGCAGGAGATCGACCGGGCCTCGATCAACAGGGCGTCGAGGTTCCTGAGCTGCTACTCGTACTATCCGAGGGGAATTACGGAGTATCTTGACTTCCACGGCAAGAGTTCACTGGATATCGAAACCTGGAGGAAACTCCACGCGAAGATAGACGAACATTTGCTGAGCACCCTGCCGGCAAAATTGAGCAGTCTTACGGCCTCTCTCTTCGGCCTGTTTGAGTTCGCGTCGGGGAACGAGAAGGTGCCGTCGGACGCCATGGCTCTCTTCTTCCGGGACAAGTCTGCGGCCGACATCGTCGACAGGATCGAATTCGCGAGGGACGTGAAGAACATACCTTCTCTCGACGTCATGACGCTCGCAATGATTCTGGAAGCTGCATCTAAAGACGTAAGCCAGAACGTTGCTGTGCTGCCGTCGAGCGAAGAACCGCCGAAGGAATTTCGGACATTCGAGAGACAGAAGGTTAGTCATCCGCTCCGCCCGGAGGAAGCGGTCCCCCGCGCGGTGCCGGACGTAATGCGGGAAACTCCGGGAGGGCAAGCGCCACCCGAACATACAACACCAACGCCTTCGTCTGCGCAGGGGCATCCCGGCCCCGCGGCCGAAGGGAAGCGGTCCGCGCAGTCCATTCGCACATTCATGTCCGCAAAGCTTGAAGAAAAGATATTGAAGAAGATTTTCCGCGGAAGCAGGTCGGGGTACCAGATAGCCGTTTACAGGCTCGACGAGAGTTCTGATTGGCAGTCCGCCTCTAAGGTTGTGGAGGGCATCTTCATTGACAACGATGTAGACCCGTTTTCAAAGTATGCTGTGGCGTTCACGGATGTCGTGAGTGCGAAGTTTCGCTCGACCCGCGGCTCCGGGGAGAAGGCCTGAGGATCGGTTAACCAATGGCACATTTTGTCGACGAGGCGGTAATCCACGTCAAGGCGGGCGATGGAGGAAACGGCTGCGTGAGTTTCAGACGGGAGAAGTTCGTGCCGCGCGGCGGACCGGACGGCGGCAACGGCGGAAGGGGTGGGAGCATCATACTGGTCTCCGACAAGAGCCTGACGACACTTCTCGATTTCCATTATCGCGCCTCGTTCAAGGCGAATCGCGGCCAGCACGGACAGGGGTCCAACAAATTCGGAAGGGGTGCCGACGATCTCCTCATAAAACTCCCGACCGGAACGCTCGTGACGGATGCCGAATCAGGAGAGATTATCGTCGACATGGTGGAAGACGGACAGGAATTTACCGTGGCCAGGGGCGGGCGCGGCGGCAGAGGCAATGCCGAGTTCGCCACCCCGACAGACCGGGCCCCGCGAAGGGCGGATCCGGGCGAATTGGGCGAGGAGAAGACGCTGAAGCTGGAACTTAAACTTCTCGCCGATATCGGCCTGGTGGGCTTTCCGAATGCGGGGAAATCCACTCTGCTCTCCGTGATATCCGCGGCGAAACCGAAGATTGCGGACTATCCGTTCACGACGCTCGCACCTATTCTCGGTATCGCAAAGTTCAAGGATCGCTCCTTCGTTGTCGCGGACATGCCGGGATTGATTGAAGGGGCGAGTCACGGAAAAGGGCTCGGAATTTCGTTCCTGAAACACATCGAAAGAACGAAGGCAATTGCCGTATTGATCGAATCGACTGCACCCGATCCTGTGGACTCATTCGACAAATTGATGGAAGAAATGCGGCTTCACAGCGCAGACCTCCCGCGAAAAGTCAGAATGGTTGTCTTCACGAAGACCGATCTACTTAGTCCTCCCGATTTGAAAGCTTTGTCGAAGCTTGCCTTGCCCAAGAGACTGAAGCGGCACTTCATAAGTGCAGTTACCGGACAAGGGATAGAAGAGTTGCTCGAACTGTTCTGGGGAGCCCTCAAGAGATAGTGGCCGCTTGCCACTCATTACCTGTGTCTTCAAACTACTCGTGATGGCGGATCTCACACTGAATCCTTTGCCGGACTTTGTTACGAGAAACGACTCAGTTATTCCGCATAAGGGACGAAATTCTTAGGTTCTTCAGATAATTCGGCGCCCTTCATCAAACATATTGCTTGAAAATTGGACCGTTTACGGTCTGCGCTGCTTGACTTTGGCTTCCGCCGGAGATAACTTCCTGATGAAGCAACTCGGGTTCTGAAGAAGGGCCTGCTCACCCGGTTTTCTCGAAGCACCCGCCACTTACCTGTTCTCGTTCGCCCAGGCGCCGCGCCAGGTGAACGAAGATTCTCTCGAGATTCAGTGATCCGCTGTTACTAACTGTTTGAACGAATGCAGAGGACCGTAAGACCATGACGGTTGCAGCTGCGTTAGATAGATCGAGCAACAGCACATCTTCGCGGATCAGCTTTCATGCGGTGGGGAGTCACGGGAGGACGGCTGATCGGCTAACACGCCCTATTATTTCATCCGTTCTATCAGTGCCGTCAGAGTTACCCCACTCATCACGACGATACAGTCAATCTCCAATGAACTTGTTGTGCCTACCGGTTGAGGATAGTGCTTTAGTTCCAGGCGGCGGCAATCCGGGAGCAACGCGCATGGCACGGTTGCCTCGGCTGCCAAAGGAAGAAAGGAGGCCATATGTACAGCGGGAATGAGCACTCGCTCCAGGGCAAGAATGCCGGAGAGCGGATCAGTCGGCTGCAGGTGGCTCTGAGCC
>JAHECO010000048.1 GCA_024641705.1 Candidatus Kryptoniota bacterium | reverse complement strand
AGGCAACTCTATCAGCGTGTCGGCATGCCGGCCGATAAGACGGTCGAGGAAAAGTAAGACGAACGCTGCTCAACCGCGGTATGACCATATCCAGCCGCGAGCTGCGAAACAAAATTAACACGACACACAGGAGATAGGACATGAAAGGGATTATGCTGGCCGTGTTCATACTTGCTGTCGCTACTGCCCGTGCGCAGTCACCTGTCCCGCCCGACGCGAAGGTCGAACAGATCGCTACGGGGTTTCAATTTGTCGAAGGACCGGTCTGGATGAACAACACCCTCCTCTTCTCCGACTTCAACCAGAACAAGATCTTCAGGTGGTGGCCCGCCGGAGACAGCGTGAGTACCTACATGTACCCGTCCGACAGCTCAAACGGTCTTACGCTCGACATGGAGGGACGGCTTGTCTTCTGCCAGATGGGATACAGGCGCGTGGTCCGTCTGGATTCCGACATGAATGTGACTCCGCTGGCTTCCGGCTACAACGGGAAGAAGTTCAACAGCCCGAACGACCTGGTCGTCAAGTCCGACGGTGCGATATTCTTCACCGATCCTGATTTCAACGTCCCCGGCGGCGTGAAAAACAAGGAGCTTACCTTTTGCGGCATCTTCGGGATAAGTCCATCCGGAGACGTCCAGCTGCTGGACAGTTCGCTTGCCGAACCCAACGGGATCTGCTTCTCGCCTGATCAATCGAAACTTTATGTTAATGATTCGCAGGTGAGGAAGATTTATGTGTGGGACATCATGAACGATTCGGTGCTGGCAAACAAACGGCTCTTCGTCTCGATACAGCCGATCGGTTACGCGGACGGAATGAAAGTCGATTCCGCAGGAAACATTTTCTGCACAGGGCCGCTCGGGATCTGGGTGTTCTCACCGGCGGGGGCTTTGCTGGACACCATTCTCGTTCCACACACGCCGTCCAACTGCAACTGGGGCGACGCAGACAGGAAGACGCTCTACATAACGGCAACTCC
The DNA here is from genome assembly GCA_024641705.1 of Candidatus Kryptoniota bacterium. GTDB lineage: Bacteria > Bacteroidota > Ignavibacteria > Kryptoniales > JAKASW01 > JAKASW01. Next base: position 25,276 of record JAHECO010000048.1, on the reverse strand, counting down.
TTCCGTTTACAGAATCCGGCTGGCGAAAGGAGCCGCGGGAATCGGAGAATACAATTACCGGCCGCATGAGTCTTTCAAGCTGTATTCAAATTATCCCAACCCCTTCAACCCGACGACCGCAATCAGTTACCAGTTTTCAGCGGCGAGCCATGTTGTCCTGACGGTATACGACGAGCTGGGGAGAGAGCTCACGACGCTTGTCGATACGAGGCAGGACCCCGGAGTCTACGGAGTGACGTTCGACGGCTCCGGGTATTCAAGCGGAACCTTCTTCTGCCGGATGTCGGCGAGCACGAGCGACGGGCACAGATACGAGTCGACAAGCAAGATGATCATGCTCAAGTAGCTCCTGCCGCGGCTACCGAAGTGTACCAACAGGGACCTGGTGGATTTGTTGACAATCCGGCGAGCAGAGGCTAATTTGTGAATAATTGTGTCATTCAGCTACAAAGGGAGAGGACAATATATAGTCTGACCTCAGGCCGCTAGCCGCCTTGATAAGATAGATCCTGCCGGAGATGCTTGTAAATCAACTTAGGGAGAAGCAATGAATAAGCGTCTGATCATAAATCTCGTCCCGATTGCCGTAATACTTGCCCTTCTTTTCCCCGCAGCATCGTTGCAGGCCGGAAGCAACGAGCCTGCCAATAAGCCGGGAGTCGACACCAACAAGAAAACTATTCTCGCAGAGTTGAAGCAACAGCTTAAGGACGAGATTGATCACTTCGGTGAGTCGACTATCGACACCGTTTATGGCGGTTACTACACCGGTATGAATTACAAATGGGAGCTCGACGGTCGGCAGAACAAAATGATAGTGACCCAGGCGCGGCTCGTCTGGTCGAACGCAAATGGTTCCCTCTATTACAATGAGAAGGAGCCGTTCTACAAATATGCCCGCCACGGATATGACTTTCTCAGGAACGTCATGTGGGACAAGGAATATGGCGGTTTCTACGAATTGGTGGACAGGGAAGGCAAGCCTATCGGAGTCAGAAACCAGTACTCGAAGACCGCTTACGGCAACGGATTTGCGGTGTACGGCCTCGCCGCTTACTACAAGGCATTCGGGGATACTTCCGCTCTCAACCTCGCGATAAAGACTTATAAGTGGCTGGACGAGCACAGCTACGATCCGAAGTATGGCGGCTATTTCCAGAACATGACGAGAGAGGGCGTGCCGTTCAAGGACGGCATGGGACCGGTTCCTCCGAAGGATCAGAATTCGATGATCCATCTCATGGAAGCGTTCACGGAACTCTACCAGGTCTGGCCGAACCCGGAACTCAGAGTCCGTCTCGATTCTCTGTTCCATGACGTAAGGGATATTGCCATCGGGGATCATCCTTATCTGACCCTTTTCTTCAAGAGAGACTGGACTCCCATATCTTACCGCGATTCGAACAACTACCTGAGGACCACTCACTTTGAAGAGGACCATATTTCGTTCGGGCACAACGTGGAGACCGCGTACCTGCTCCTCGAAACCTCCAGGGCGCTCGGGTTGAAGAACGACAGGAAAACTCTCGAGGTCGGCAAGTGGATGGATGACTACGCCCTCGAAAACGGGTGGGATAAAGAACTGGGCGGTATCTACGACGGCGGCTACATTTTTCGGGGAGAGAAGAATGTCACGATAATCATGCCGACGAAGCAGTGGTGGAGCCAGGTCGAAGCGCTCAACTCGTTTCTCATGATGTCCGAACTCTATCCGCGCGACAGGATGGATTATTACATGAAGTTCTGCGAGCAGTGGAACTACGTCAAGAATTACGTTCTCGACCATAAGTATGGAGGGTGGTACTGGGGCGGCATCGACAAAGCCCCGCAGAACGAGAAGGGACCGAAGGCTACGATCTGGAAGGTGAATTATCACACCACCAGAGGATTGATCAACTGCATCAGAAGACTCGAAGGAAAGATGTAGCGATATCGAAGCGACCCGCTTCCGGAATCTCTCATGAGACGGAATCTGTAGATGCCTCAACTGATTGTGCCGTCGTGTCACCGGCGCGCGGAAGAAGGAGTCAAGATGTTCTTCAACAACACTCTTCGAACAAGGAAATGTCATGGCAAATGAAGGAATTCGACGGTCGTCCATCGAGAACGACCAGGTTGTTTTGAACGAGATGTTCGGCTATGTGGGGAAGGATCTCCTGGACAAATGGTACCCGCTGGCATTGGACAGGCAGAACGGCGGCTACTACACAGACATCACATGCGACTGGAAGATCGAGCCCCTCCAGCACAAGATGATCGTGACGCAGGCAAGATACGTATGGACGGCATCGAAGGCCGCGCTCATGTTCGGCAACAACATCTACGCGGATGCTGCGAGGCACGGTTTCGATTTCCTCAGGAATTCGATGTGGGATCAGAAACACGGCGGGTTCTATCAGATGCGCGACGGAGCAGGAAAGGTCTGCGACTATCTCGGTTTCTTCGATGAGAAGCGCACGTACGGGAACGCGTTCGGCATTTACGCGCTCGCCGCGCTGTACGAACTTACGAAGGATCCCAAAGTGCTCGACTTCGCGAAGGAAGCTTTCAATTGGATAGAGGAGCGCGCGTACGACCCGAAGCTGAAAGGGTATTTCCAGTTCATATCTCCGGAAGGAAGGCCGTTCGACGGGTCGAGCACGTACAAAACGAAGGCTTACGACGACGTTGAGCTCGGCTACAAGGACCAGAATTCTTCGATCTATCTCCTGGAAGCGTACACGGAGCTGTACAGTGTGTGGCCTGACCCCGTACTGAAGGAAAAGTTGTCGGCGCTTCTTCATCTGATCAGGGACGTCATCACGACGGAGAAGGGCCACATGAACCTCTTCTTCCAGAACGACTGGACCCCGGTATCGTTCAGGGACGCGTCAAAGGAAGTCCGCGAGAAGAATTACAGACTGGACCACGTGTCGTTCGGCCACGACTACGAGACGGGGTTTCTCTTGCTCGAGGCATCGTACGTGCTCGGATTGAAGGACGACGTCGGAACCCTGAGGACGGCAAAGAAGATGGTCGACCATGCTATAGAGAACGGCTGGGACGGAGAGAACGGAGGGTTCTTCGATGCGGGTTACTATTTCAAGGGAGAAGACAAGTGCACCATCATCCAGCCCACTAAGAACTGGTGGGCGCAGGCCGAAGCGCTGAACGTGCTGCTCATCATGTCGAAGCTCTTTCCGGAGAACAAGACTTATCCTGAATATTTCGTCAGACAATGGAACTATGTGAAGAAATATCTTCTCGATTACGAACACGGCGACTGGTACGAGGGCGGCCTGGACAAGGAACCGCATTTCAAGACCGGACCGAAAGGCCACATTTGGAAGTGTGATTACCATACCGGCCGGGCGATGATGAACTGCATCAAGATGCTTGCCGGCGACGACTTCAAGCCGCTGAAGGGAAGCAACGGTTTCACAGAGGCGAAGAAAGGATTCGACGGATTCATTGCCCACTGGCGGAAAACCGCCGGGAAGCTTGGCTGATCGTCGGCCCTGTTGGTAGAGCCAACGCGCAGCGTACGTGAGAGGCGCCCGGAGGATCGTATGCCGGAGAAACCGATCCCTCACGCTACCGGTCACTCAGTTTACATTATCAACTTAGTGGAGATGCGATGAAGAAAATTGCGATACTGATGCTCCCGCTCATGAGTTTGTTCCTGGTCCAATGTGCGAGCACGAGCCAGTTCAACAATTTCGTGACGACGAACAAAGACAAACTCATGGACGGTCAGAAAGAGCTAAGATTTGTTTCCTATAATATACCCAACCTCGCTTATATAGAGGATTATGACGCCTTCACGGCACAAAGCCCGTGGCGCCTCCCGACGCCTTACGAAATAAGGGATGCCCTGAGGACAATCGAGATCGACGGCGGAAGGGTAGCCCGCATCTACACGTTTTCCGTGCGAAGGGCCGGCGAAACGGACAACATCGTCCGCGCCGTCGAAGCACCGGGCGAATTCAACGAGGCAGCCTTCAGGACTTTCGATAAAGTCCTTCAGATCGCCAACCAGGAAGGAGTTAGATTGATCGTACCCCTCGTGGACAACTGGTGGTGGTGGGGAGGAAGAGGAGAGTATGCGGCTTTCAGAGGAAAGAAACCCAACGATTTCTGGACCGACCCGCAGATCATCTCCGACTTCAAGAAGACCGTCAAGTTTGTGCTGGACCGCAAGAATACTTATACCGGTGTTCGGTACAAGGACGACAAGGCGATACTCGGATGGGAAACGGGGAATGAACTCGAGGCGCCGCTCTCATGGCAGGACACGATAGCCGCGTACATAAAGAGCATCGACAAGAATCACCTTGTCCTTGAAGGGACTTTCAAGCAGCTGCTGACGGAAAAGGAAGTAGCGGATACGAACTTCGATGTTCTTTCGACACATTACTACACGAACCTGCAGACGGCCGTGCACGATGCACTCCTCAACCGGGAACTGACGAAGGGGAAGAAGCCGTATTTCGTCGGTGAGTTCGGGTTGCGGAATCCGTTGAACACGAAGGCTCTTCTCGATACGGTGATCAATAACGGCATTTCGGGAATAATGATCTGGAGCCTGAGAGGTCATGCTCGGGACGGCGGTTTCTACCAGCACAGCCTCGCTTACCGGTTCCCCGGGTTTGCGGCCGATTCGATGTTCCATGAAAAGGAAATCGTCGACATGATGCGCGCGGCTGCATACAGGATAAACGGCGAGCCGGAGCCGCCGCTTCCCGTCCCGGATCCGCCGCATCTTCTCCCGATCGGCGACGTATACGGCATCTCCTGGCAGGGCTCAACCGGGGCGTCCTCTTACGAGATACAGAGAATGACGGAAGGCTCCGATCAGTGGAAGACGATCGCCGACAGCGCAAGCGATGCCGATGTAGCGTTCCGGCCACTCTACGACGACACGACTACGGAGCTGGGCAAGAGTTACTACTACAGGGTGATAGCACAGAATTCATCCGGTGCCTCTGCGCCCTCTAATGTCGTAGGGCCGGTCGCGGTTACTTACAAGAAACTTGTCGATGAATTCGCCGATACGTCGAAGATGCTGGTCACCTCGGACAGTCTCAAGTTTGCCTCCTTGTTCAGCTCCGTCAGGGCCAAATACGACTACAGCAGGCTCGACGGAGCGAAGGAAGCGTATGTCATATACCGGGTCCCCGAGTCGATAGATTCCATAATGGTCGAAGCGTTCTTCACGACCGGGCAATGCGGCTTGAGTTTCTACGCTTTCGATTCGCTGGCCAGCCTGAAGCCGATCCCTGCCAAGCTCGAGACTTATCCCCCGTATTCGAATTTCTACCATTTCTACACTCCGGCGATGTATACTTGTGGGGAGTTTCCTGCAAACAGCAGGTACCTGAAAATAGAGTTCAACGGCGGTTCGGAGTTGAGCAGGGTTGAAATCATCTACTCGAAGCTCCATGAACCGAATCCGAACATTGTTACGCTTCAGCAGGAACAGCAGTGACAGCGCGATGCGTCTGACACAGAAGTATTGGCGACAATATTATCAAAAAGGACTCTTATGAAATTCATGATATTGCTCTTTGCTCTGGTCTCGGTAGCGAGGTCGCAATCCGATTCGTCCAGGTACATATTGATGCCCGCGCTTTTCTCGGGCAACATGGTGCTCCAGCAAAAGTCCGACGTGCCCGTGTGGGGAAAGGCGGAACCTGGCGAGAAAGTAACCGTCAAGGCGAGCTGGGGAAGAACGGCCGCGACAACCGTGAAAGCCGACAGCACGTGGGAAGTCCGACTAAAGACCGTGAAAGCCGGGGGACCATATGAAGTCAGCGTGACGGTCGGCGATTCGACGATCGCCTACAAGAACGTCATGCTCGGTGAGGTCTGGCTCTGCTCGGGTCAATCGAATATGGAAATCCCTTTGGAAGGCTGGCCCCCGCAGAACCCGATCCGCAATTCGGCGGAGGAGATAAAGGCGGCGAACTATCCCAACATCAGGCTGTTTACAGTGGCGAGGGCCGTATCGGCGAAGCCGGAATTCAACTGCGTCGGGACGTGGACCGAATGCAACCACGAGACGGCGGCGAAGTTCAGCGCGGTCGGATACTTCTTCGGAAGGAAGCTCTACGAGGAGTTGCACGTCCCGATCGGGCTGATATTCTCGACGTGGGGCGGTACAGAGATCCAGCCGTGGATTGCCGGGAATTTCCTGTCCCGGATGCCGGAATACAAGCCGGTGGTCGAGAAGATCGACAGTCTCAGGGGAGAGGTCGACCAGTTGAATGATTGGATCCGCTCGCATCCCGTGATCGACGTAGCTGCCAGGGACCCGCTGCACAGATACGACAGCCTCGACTTCAATGACAGTGCATGTTCGGAGAAGAACTATAACGACAGCGCGTGGAAAATCATGAAACTTCCGACGTACTGGGAAGCTACCTCCGTCGGCCAGTTCGACGGCACGGTCTGGTTCAGGAAGACGATCGAGATTCCCCAAAGCTGGGTCGACTCGACGCTCGTCCTCGATCTCGGACCGATAGACGACATGGATGAAACATGGGTCAACGGCGTGAAGGTCGGCGGACTCCTTGGAGGTGGATACTGGGCGACACCGAGAGTGTACGATGTTCAGGGAAGCATAGTCAAAGACACGAGTCTCACGATTGCCGTGAGGGTAATCGACACCGGCGGCGGCGGTGGAATCTGGGGCGGAGGATCAAAGTTCCAGATCCATCCGAGAGCTGACTCAACCGACAGCGTAGCACTGTCCGGAGACTGGAAGTACCTGCCGGTTGCCGAATTCGCGAGCAACAAGTTTTACGTGTACGGTGCGAATGGCGAGCCTTTCGACTCCAGGCCGCAGGTCAATCTGAGTATCGGTCCCAACACGCCGACGATGCTTTTCAACGGCATGATCGCGCCGATCATTCCGTATCACATCAAGGGAGTCATATGGTATCAGGGCGAATCTAATTCGGATCACCCGGAAGACTACAACGGATACCAGATTCTGTTTCCGTTGATGATAAAGAACTGGAGAGCCGACTGGAAGGAAGGAAATTTCCCCTTCTATTTCGTGCAGATCGCTCCCTGGACCTACGGTGAGAAATCGAAATCATACGTCGTCCGTGATGCACAGCGACGCACGCTATCCGTCTCGAACACGGGAATGGCAGTCACTCTCGACATAGCGAGTCTCACGACTATCCATCCGCCGGACAAGCAGGACGTCGGACTTCGCCTGGCGTTGTGGGCGTTGGACAAGAACTACGGCAAGCGTGTTGTGTATTCAGGTCCGGTCTACAAGTCGATGAAGGTCAGGAACGGGAAGGCGATTATCTCTTTCGAATATGCCGACGGCGGGCTGGTGATGAAGCCTCTCGACGGCGAGACGAATTTCGTCATCGCGGGAAAGGACAGCAACTTCGTCAAGGCAGAAGTAAAGGTTGTCAGCAAGGCCCTTGTGGTTTACAGTCCGGAGGTGAAACATCCTGTGGCGGTACGGTATACGTGGAGCAATACCGAAGAGGCGACGCTGTTCAACAAAGCCGGGCTGCCCGCATCGACATTCAGGACTGACAACTGGCCGCAATAGCGCACTTGGATTGATTTAAAAACAGGCCTGTCGCAGATGCTGTCCCCAATCGGACGTTTGTATTCGCGACGGGCTTGTTTATATTTTGCCGGATGAACTTTTCACGCTTTATCTCTTGCCATTACAAATCCCGTCCGCCGGTCCCACGAGTACACCGGCCACGAAAGGAAGCGCGATGAACAGGTACCTTCACTTCGTTTTACCCGTCCTTTTACTCATTTCCACCGAAGCCGCCGCGCAGGGAACGATCACAAGACCGCCGGCCATCCCTCTCATGACCACCGACCCGTACTTCAGCGTCTGGTCGTTTGCCAACAGTCCTTCCGACGACTACACGCGTCACTGGACCGGCAAGACGATGGGCATTTTCGTAATGGTCAAAGTAGACGGCAAGACCTACAGAGTAGTGGGAGGGAGCGAAAGACAGCTTCCGGCGCTGGACCTCAAGCAGACGCTGGTCGGCCCGACACAGACTATATACGTTTTCGAAGGAAGCGGCATCGAGTTGAAGCTGACTTTCACAACACCGTTGCTTCCCGATTCGCTCGACCTCATATCGGAAGACGCATCGTACATCACCTGGCAGGCCAGGTCCACGGATGGCAAACTCCATCGTGTCCGCGTCTATTTCGACGGTGATGCGGAGTTTTGTGTCAATACTCCGGACCAACAGGTAGTCTGGGGAAGGCTGAAGATCCCCGGCGTCGACGTGGTGAAAATGGGTTCGCAGATGCAGCCGGTACTTGAGAAAAAGGGAGACGACCTTAGAATAGACTGGGGATACGTTTACTTCTGCTCGCCGCTTGATCAGGACGGCCTGAGCGTCATCGCGCGGGCTGACGAGGCGCGCAGCGCCTTCATAGAACACGACACACTCCCCGCTTCCGACGATTTCGATATGCCGGGGCAGGCGAGCGACGGATGGCCCGTCGCGGCCTACGCGTTCGACCTCGGAGAAGTAGGGGCCGCAACAAAGGAGAGATTTGTCCTGGTTGCGTACGATGAGATTTACTCGATCGAGTATTTCCACAGGATGCTCCCGGCTTACTGGAAGAGGAACGGGGCGTCCATCGCCGACATGATAACCGGCAGGGTGAGCGGGTACAGGAATCTATTGATGAAGTGCGCGGAATTCGACAGCGCCCTCGTCGCGGCGTTAGCACAAAAGGGAGGGAGAGATTACGCGTCCATATGTGCCCTTGCATACAGACAGGTCTTTGGTGCACATAAGCTCGTCGCGGACATAGATGGGACGCCGATGCTGTTTCCAAAGGAGGATTTCAGCAACGGCTGCATCAGCACGGTCGACGTAATTTACCCGTCGGCGCCGTTCTTCATGTATTTCAACAATACGCTGCTAAAGGCTCTACTGACTCCGGTGTTCGAATATTCGGAGATGCCGCGCTGGAAATTTCCGTTCGCGCCGCACGATCTCGGGACATATCCCAAGGCGAACGGGCAGGTATACGGCGGCGGCGAGAAGAGTGCTGTCGACCAGATGCCCGTCGAAGAATCCGGCAACATGATTATCCTTACCTATGCCGCATGCAGGAACGACAACAATGCGGATTTCGCGCTGAAGCACTGGACCAGTCTCGACAAATGGGCGAACTACCTTAAGCAGGAAGGACTCGATCCGGCCAACCAGCTTTGTACCGACGATTTCACCGGGCATCTGGCTCACAACGCGAACCTGTCGGTGAAGGCGATCGTGGCGCTCGGGTGCTTCTCGAAGATATGTGGAATGGCGGGAAAGGCGGAACTGGCGAAAGAGTATTGGGCACTTGCCAGTGCGTATGCGAAGAAGTGGGCGGAGATGGATTTGGATAATGACCACTACAAGCTCGCGTTCGACAAACCCGGCACATGGAGCATGAAGTACAATATGGTCTGGGATAACTTGTTCGGTCTGAATCTCTTTTCACACGACGTGGTTCAAAGGGAGCTGAAGTTCTACTTGACTAAGCTCAACAAGTACGGGCTTCCGCTCGACGAACGTGCGGCGTTCACGAAACCGGAATGGATGACGTGGGTCGCGACGATGTACCCGGACAGGAAGGACTTCGAAACGTACATGCACACGATCGTGGAATATCTTAACAACACGCCGAACAGGGTGCCCTTCAGCGACTGGTACGATACCGAGACCGCCCGACAGGACGGCTTCCAGGCGAGAAGCGTTGTCGGCGGGATCTTCATAAAACTGCTCGCTAAATGATCGAATGTGAATTGCATCATCTTTAATCGGTGAAGACCTTCTGCAGGATTATGTCAGGGAACTCCGGGCTGTACACACTCTTCTGCTGATGAGTGACGATTACCCCTGCCGGTGAGCCGCGGGGCTTGCGTCGGCGGGGAAACGGGTCGTCCAGGAGGCACGTGCGGCGGAGCTCTCTATCGAACTTCCAAAAATAGTGAGGACGGTATGAGCTCTTTAAAAATCATCAACGAGAAACCGATACCAAATCTTCCCTGGGAGGAGAAGCCGGCGGGATACAACAAACCGGTCTGGCGGTATTCCGGAAATCCGGTGATACCCAGGGATCTTCTGCCCACTTCGAACAGTATCTTCAACAGCGCCGTTGTCGCGCGGAACGGCGAGTTTGCCGGAGTGTTCAGGTGCGACAACTGGGCAAGGCAGATGAGACTTCACCGCGGCTTCAGCAAGGACGGATTAAAGTGGAAGCTCGACCCCGAGCCGCTGAAGTTCGAATGCGACGACGAGGAGGTCGGCAACTTCGTGTACGGCTACGACCCGCGCGTGGTCTGGATAGAGGACAGGTACTACGTGACGTGGTGCAACTACTACCACGGTCCGACCATAGGAGTCGCCTGGACGAAGGATTTCGAGAAGTTCCACCAGATTGAGAATGCGTTGCTCCCCTACAACCGGAACGGAGTATTATTCCCGAGGAAGATAAACGGAAGATATGCGCTGCTTTCCCGGCCGTCGGACAGGGGGCATACGCCCTTCGGCGATATTTTCTACAGCGAGAGCCCGGACCTGACCTATTGGGGAAAGCACAGGTTCGTCATGGGGACGGTGGGAGACTCGTGGCAGTACACGAAGATCGGCAGCGGCCCGATACCTGTAGAGACATCCGAAGGATGGCTTCTCGTATACCATGGCGTACTGCAGTCGTGCAACGGTTTCGTTTACAGTGCCGGGGCCGTTCTTCTCGATTTCGAAAAACCGTGGAAGGTCGTCGCGCGCGCGCAGCCGTACCTCCTCTCCCCCCAGACGCAGTACGAATGCGTCGGAGATGTTCCGAACGTGGTGTTCCCGTGCGCCATGTTGTGCGATGCGGCGACGGGGAGGCTGGCGATTTATTACGGGGCCGCAGATACCGTCACCGGGCTCGCGTTCGCGAAGATCGATGAGCTGGTGGAGTTCATAAAGAGCCATCCCCAGCATTGAAGGTCTGAAGGATGTTGCGTCCCTGCGGGACGACATTGCTTTTGGTTGTGTGTTCCGGAAATATTTCGTGCCTACGGCACGCTCGAATTGGTCATGCGTCGAGCAAGTTCGTGTCCCGATGGTGACACGATATTTGTAGAAGCGCAAAAATAGAAACCCGTCCCGTGGGGACGAGAGCTTAGATGTCGCCCGGTTTGGGCGGGGGAGAACGCGAAATTTGCCCATGAGGTGGGGAAGCGACAAGTGGTTCCTCCGCACGCTCCGCGTTGGCAAATATCGGTCGGCGTCTCTATTTTAGAACTCAGGGCTAAGGTATGCATTACGTTTACTCGGACGACTCGAACGCAGAGTCTTCCATTCCGCTGAAGTCATTCAATTTAAGGGAGCTGTTATGAGCACGGAATCTCAAAAGCTGTCTTTCTGGGAAAAGGCGGGCTACGGATGCGGCGACTTCGCATCTGTATTGTTCTGGCAAACCATCATGGTATATCTTCTCTTCTTCTACACCGACGTGTTCGGCCTTGCCGCCGCCGCCGCGGGGACGATGACGGCTGTGTCGAGGGCGCTCGACGCCTTCTTCGATGTCGGGATAGGCATGACCGCCGACCGCACCAACACGAGATGGGGAAAATTCAGGCCATACCTCATCTGGATGGCCCTGCCTCTGGCGTTTACCGCGGTCCTCGCGTTCTCCACTCCGGATTTCTCACCGACCGGCAAGCTCGTCTATGCGTACGTGACGTTCATCGCTTTCATGTTCTTTTATTCCGCGATAAACATTCCGTATACATCCTTGCTCGGAGTGATAAGCGGCGAACCGAACGAGCGGACAAGCGCCTCGTCGTTCAAATTCGTCGGTGCGTATTCGGCCGGCATACTCGTCTCCGCCACCGCACTCCCGCTCGCAGAGTACTTCGGCGGCGGAAGCAGCGCAAAGGGATGGCAGACGACCATGGCTATGTACGCGGTAGTCTCAGTCATCTTCTTCGTGATCACCTTCCTCTCGACCCACGAGCGAATACAGCCCATCGCCAAGGAAAAGACTTCCATAAAGAACGACCTGAAAGACCTTTCGAAGAATAAGCCATGGGTGGTTCTGTTTGCCGTAACCATACTCCTCATCCTTTTCGTGTGCATACGCCTCAGCATAACGGTTCACTATTTCAAATATTATATCGGGACCCAGCAGATCACGTTCTTCGGCGGTACCCACAGTTTCGATTACGAGTGGCTCGCCTCCGCATTCAACGTCGTCGGGCAGGGTTCCTCGCTATTGGGCGTCGTGCTGGTTCCTTGGTTTTCCCGCCGGCTCGGAAGGAAGAGGGCGGCGGTCGCACTCTTCGCAGGAGCGATCGTCACCACTGCCGCTTTCTTTTTACTGAGTCCCGGCGACCTCGTCTGGATTTTCGGGCTGCAGATTCTCACCTGCATAACAGGCGGCTCCGTGTCTCCGCTTCTGTGGGCGATGTACGCCGACACCGCGGACTATTCCGAATGGAAGACCGGAAGGAGAGCGACCGGTCTCGTCTATTCCGCCTCGATCATGTCCAACAAGCTTGGATGGGCAATCGGAGCCATGGTCGCCGGCTGGATACTTGCGATGACCGGTTTCCAGGCCAACGTGGTACAAAGGTTGGAAGTCCTGACCGGCCTGAAGTCGATGATGAGCATTATCCCTGCGGTCCCTGGCATTGTTGCACTAGTCCTGCTTATCTTCTTCTACAAGCTTGACGAACCCTCCATGAACAGGATCAAGGAGGAGATCGCCGCGAGGCGCGAAGCGGCCGGACTGGCTGAGGTCGGTTAAAGAAGAATTATAAATTCTCAATTGTTAATTTTGAATTGGGAATCGCACGGGATACCTGGCCATAGATCGGTGAGGCGCCTATTGCGCGGAAGAACACATCCTGAATTCAGGAAATTAAATTCAAAATTGAGAATTGCGTATGCAGTACGGTGAATTTGACGAGAAGAGAAGAGAGTACGTAATCACGCAGCCCGACACGCCGAAACCCTGGAGCAATTACCTCGGTTCGACAGAATACGGCGCGATAATTACGAACAATGCCGGCGGATACAGCTTCTGCAAATCTGGCGGGATGGGGCGGTTTGTGCGCTTCAGGTTTAATTCCGTTCCTGCCGACCAGCCCGGAAGGTATATCTACTTCCACGACCACGGCGCGAGAGACTTCTGGTCCGCGTCGTGGCAGCCCGTCGGTAAACCCCTCGGAAAGTTCAGGTCGGTTTGCCGCCACGGCACCGCCTACACGACCATCGAGTCTCAATACAGCGGCATCAAGTCGGAAGTCACGTACTTCGTTCCACTGGGTCGTACGTTCGAGATCTGGAAGGTGAAAGTAACGAACGCATCGAAGAAGAAACGGACCCTGAGCGCTTTCACTTATCTTGAGTACGCCGGTAACTGGAACGCTATCGACGATCTGCTGAACATTCAGTATGTTCAGTACATCGCCCAGATGAAAGTTGTAGACGGCATCATAGACCACGGCACGAACATAAACCTGCCGCCGCAGCCCGACAACTTCAAGGAAAAGGATCAGGCCCGCCATACTTTTCAGGCGATTGCCGGAGCGAATGTGGTCGGTTTCGATACCGACCGCGAGTCGTTCCTCGGCCCTTACCGGACATACGCCAACCCGATTGCCGTCGACCGCGGTAAGTGCTCGGATAGCCTGGCCTACGGTGACAATCCATGCGGCGCGCTGCAGGTCAAGTTCACCCTCTCCCCCGGGCAATCGAAGGTGTTCCTTGTCATCGCGGGCATAGGTACCGCAGAGGAGGAAGGAAGACAGGTTGCCGCTGAGTTCGAGGATGTATCCAAAGCCGACGAAGAGCTCGAAAAATTGAAGTCCTTCTGGCATGAGAGGCTCGATGGGTTCTTTGCGCATACCCCCGATTCCGAATTGAATGCAACGGTGAACACCTGGGGGATCTACAACTGCCTCGTCACTTATGCCTGGTCACGCTCTGCCAGCCTGATCTACTCCGGCATCGACCGCGACGGGCTCGGCTACCGCGACACGATGCAGGATCTCGTCGGCGTCATGCACTCCATCCCTGATGAGGCGAGGGCGAGGCTGGAACTCATGATCACCGGTCAGGCCTCGACCGGAGGCGCAATGCCCGTGGTACTGCCGTTCAGCCACACTCCCGGAAAAGCCATTGTCCCTAAAGAGGAAGAGTATCGCTCCGACGACGCATTATGGATGTTCGACGCCATCCCCGCTTACGTCAACGAGACCGGCGACGCGGCTTTCTACCGGAAAGTGCTGCCGTTTGCAGACAAGGGGGAAGATTCAGTCTTCGCTCACATGAAGCGCGCAATCCAGTTCAACCTAAGCAGGTCCGGAGCGCACGGCCTCCCGAGCGGCCTGCAGGCCGACTGGAACGACACGCTGCGCTTCGGCAGAAAAGGGGAATCGATATTTGTATCAATGCAGCTCCGGCACGCGCTCAAAGTCTACATAGACGTGGCACTCCTCCTGCGACGGGCGGACGAGTCGTCGTGGGCCAAGCTTACGATTGAGAGGCTCGACAGCAACATAAAGCGCTACTCCTGGGACGGCGAATGGTTCATGCGCGGTTACAGGAACGACGGGCTTAAGTTCGGCTCCAAGGAATCCAAAGAAGGACAGATATTCCTGAACCCGCAGACCTGGTCGGTAATTTCCGGACTTGCCACGAAGGACCAGGCGGAGAGCGCCATGGAACAGATCCGAAAGCGGCTCGCTACGAAGTACGGCCTCGCGCTCTGCGATCCGCCTTTCACGAAGACCGACCACAAGATAGTGCGAGCTTCTTTTTTCAATCCCGGACTGAAAGAGAACGCGGGGATCTTCGTGCATACGCAGGCATGGGCCGTCATGGCGGAGGCGATCCTCGGCCACGGCAACCAGGCTTACGAGTATCTCCGTGCGTATCTGCCGGCCGCGTACAACAAGAAGGCCGAAGTCCGCGAGATCGAGCCTTATGTGGTCTGTCAGTCGACGCATGCGAAACAGAGCCCCAGGCACGGGGTCTCGAGGATTCCGTGGCTGTCAGGCTCGGCCGCTTGGACTTACCACGCGATCACGCAGTACGTCCTGGGCATCAGGCCGGAAGTGAGCGGCCTTCGTATCGACCCGTGCGTCCCGTCGAAATGGAAATCGTTTGCCGTCCGTCGCCGCTTCCGCGGGAACCTGCTCGACATCCGTGTCGAAAATCCGGGTGGGGCTGAGAAGGGCGTGAAGAAAATTGTACTTAACGGCGAACCTATAGAAGGTAACCTCATCCCGGTCTCAAAGATGTCGGCCGAGAACGACGTCCGCGTTACGATGGGATAAATATCCCGCGCAAGGCAGTGCATCTCACATATCCTATTGCCGCGGCGCGAACCACGTCTCCGCTAATCTGCAGAATTGACCCGGCGTTTTGCGGCTTCCCGCGCCTATTTCATATGCGCTCATTTCTGATTACAATAAAGGAGTTGTGATTCATCCTTGATGCTCCGAGGCAACGTGAAAAGCGGCGGTCTATTCCATAAAGATGAAGGAAAAGCTATGAAGAAGCAGCTTTTGCTCGGCCTGGTACTTGTCATCTCGGTCTCCCTCGCCGGGTCGGCCATGGCACAGAGCGGAAACAATAATCAGGCGAACATTCACAGGGAATGGTGGAACGAACGCTTCCCCGGCTTTCCGCCGAACAGGAACGAAACGCTCCCACTGATAAGAGTCGTCGGAAGCAGGTTCGTCAACTCGCTCGGAGACACAATCCTGTTCAAAGGACTCTCCATCGCGGACCCGAGCAAGATTCTCGGCGACGGCCGCTGGGATAAGAGCCTCTTCGTGGAAATAAAGAAGTTGGGTGCCATGATTGTCAGGATTCCGGTACATCCTGTGGCATGGCGGGAAGAAACCCCGGAAAAATATCTTAAGCTGCTCGATCAGGCGGTCGACTGGTGTACGGAGGAGAGCCTGTATGTCGACATAGACTGGCACTCGATCGGCAACCTCGAAGAGGGGCTGTTCCAGGATCCGATGTATACCACGACTCTTCAGGAGACGTACAACTTCTGGCGGACGATCGCGATGCACTTTGCCGGCAACAACACGGTTGCATTCTCCGAGCTTTTCAACGAGCCGACCGATTTCCGCGGAATGCTCGGTAACATTTCGTGGGATAGATGGAAACGAATAAATGAAAACCTGATCAAGCTCATAAGAGCTTACGACAATAAGAGTATTCCACTTGTCGCAGGTTTCGACTGGGCATACGACCTGACTCCATTGCACTACGCTCCCATAGACGCGGAGGGAATCGGCTACGTGGTTCATCCTTATCCGCATAAGAGGACACCTCCATATGTTCCCAAGTGGGAGGAGGATTTCGGATTCGCGGCGGACACCTATCCGGTAGTCGCGACCGAATTCGGCTTCACGCTGCGCGACAAGGAGGCAAATCTTGAGTACGGCAGAACGATAATGGAGTATTTCGAGAAGAAACATATCAGCTGGATCTGGTGGGTCTTCGATCCCGAGTGGGGACCGCCGATGTTCAAGTCGTGGAAGACATACGATCTTACACTCGGTGGGAGGTTCTTCGAAGAGGCGGTCCACAACCGGATCCCGGCTGCCGACTCGACGACGGCGCATTGACTTCGAAGCCGTTCCTATCCGGACTCATCGCGGCGCGGGGGCGGCATTGACAATTCGCAGGAGTTGATTGTTATGAAAAAGCTTCTGGTAGTGATTATTTTCTTGTTTATGACTCTCTCGATTGCCGGAGCATCGCCCGGCGCGAACGGCCTTTCCCAGGCTGTACAACAAGGAGCCGAATCGACGGGACGCGTGGATGTGCCATTCAACAGCGGCTGGAAATTCACAAAGGGAGACATCGCGGGTGCATCGCGCATCGCATTCGACGATGCCGGATGGGAAACCGTCTGCCTGCCTCATACATGGAATAACCTCGACGGACAGGACGGGGGAAACGACTACTACAGAGGCCCCGCTTGGTACAGGAAGTCTTTCTATGTGCCGGGCGAATACTCGGGTAAGAGCGTATTTATCCGTTTTGGTGCTGCCGGGTTCGTCGCGCACGTTTATGTCAACGGCAGGTTCGTGGGCGAACACACAGGCGGTTTCGCCGCGTTCGCGTTCAACATCACCGGGTTTCTCCAATTCGGCTCCCGGAACATCATTGCCGTAAAAGTGGACAACACTTCTCCCGACAATTCGGCCGATTTCCGGATTGCCCCCATCAGCGCAGACTTCACGATGGAGGGAGGATTGTATCGCGAAGCAGAACTGATCGTAACGAACCCGGTGCATATCTCGGCCACAGACTATGCCTCGCCGGGAATTTTCATAACTCAGAAGAAGGTGACGGACGAACTCGCGGATATCCGACTGGGTACCGTGATCAGCAATGATTCCGGGACGGCGGCCGATGTGATCGTAAAATCCGCCGTGTACGACATTGAAGGGAATCCGGTGAAGGAAGCCGAGACGAAGTCCAGCATAGATCCATTCGCAAGCAAACAAATATCCCAGGAGATGACGATCGGCAACCCGCACCTGTGGGACGGCAGGATAGACCCTTACCTCTACAAGGTGGTCGTATCGGTGTTTCGCGGGACCACGCTCCTGGACCGCGAGGAACAGCCGCTCGGACTTAGGTACTACCGTGTCGACCCCGACAAGGGATTTTTCCTCAACGGGAAGCCGTACAAGCTGCACGGCGTCGCCCTTCATGAGGACAAGAAGGATGAGGGCCGGGCAATCACGAACGCCGATCGTCGGCAGGAGATGAAAGATATCCTCGACATCGGAGCTACTATGATAAGGATGGCACACTACCAATACGGGCAGGAGATGTACAGGCTCTGCGACAAGTGCGGCATCGTGGTTTGGACGGAGATTCCGCTGGTCAATCAGATAGTGGCCTCGAAATCATTCGAAGAGAACGCGGAGCAGCAGCTGACTGAACTCATACGCCAGAACTACAACCACCCGTCTGTGTTGTTCTGGGGCATCTTCAACGAGATACACAACGCAAAGGGCCCCGAACCGCTTTCTCTCGTCCGTATGCTCAACGAGCTGGCCAGGAAGGAAGATCCGGCACGGCCGACCACAGCCGCCTCGGACGACGAGGACTCGACGAATTTCGTGACCGACGTCCTCGGCATGAACAAGTATTTCGGGTGGTACTACGGCAGCGCAAGAGACCTCGGACTCTATCTCGACAAGTGGCATAAAGAGAATCCCGGCAGGGCGATCGGGCTCAGCGAGTATGGCGCCGGCGGGAGCATCTATCAGCACGAAGAGTTTCCTGCCAGCAAGCCGCGCACCGACGTGCCATGGCACCCGGAAGAGTACCAGACCGGGTTTCACGAGGTGAGCTGGAAGGCGATCGAATCGAGACCCTACATCTGGTTTTCGACTCTCTGGAATATGTACGATTTCGCCTCCGACTCCAGGAGGGAAGGCTTCAGCGCAGGCGTGAACGACAAGGGAATCGTAACCCAGGGACATGAGACGAAGAAAGACGCATATTACTGGTACAAGGTCAACTGGAATCCGGAGCCGATGGTTCACATCAACAGCAAGATGTTCACCGTGAGAGATACGTCCGTGATTACGGTCGAAGTGTATTCGAACTCCGCTGAGGTTGAACTGTTCGTCGACGGCAAGTCCGTTGGCAGACGGAGCAGTACGGATCACAGGTTCTTCTGGAACGATATCAAGCTGGATGCCGGTTGCAATTACGTCAGAGCCGTCGCTTCGATTGGCGGGAAGGAATACTCTGATCAATGCTGGTGGAAGTACGGGAAGTAGGGAAGAAGTAAGTAGAAATTAGAAGTTAGAAATCAGAAACGAGAGGTGATGGGGATGGATGTGCATGGCACCTCATCCAGACGATAAAGAATTGTCATAATTAAACGGCAAGAGAGGTTAGCAGATGCATCAACCGGACGAAAAACGATACGATAAAATGAAATACAACCGCTGCGGGAAGAGCGGAGTCAAGCTCCCTGCCATCTCGCTGGGGCTTTGGCAAAATTTCGGCGGTGTCGATATGCTCGAAAACTCGCGAGCGATGGCGAGACACGCGTTCGATCTCGGGATAACACATTTCGACCTCGCCAACAACTACGGTCCTCCCCCGGGATCGGCCGAAGAGTCGATGGGATGCATACTTAAGAATGACCTCCGCGGCTATAGGGATGAGCTCATCATTTCATCGAAGGCCGGCTACGGGATGTGGCCGGGCCCGTACGGCGACTGGGGTTCCCGCAAATTTCTCGTGGCAAGTCTGGATCAGAGCCTCAAGCGAATGGGACTCGACTACGTCGACATTTTCTATCACCACCGACCGGACCCAGAGACGCCTCTCGAGGAGACGATGGGCGCCCTGTACGACATCGTGCACAGCGGAAAGGCGCTTTATGCGGGAGTCTCGAACTATCCTGCAGACCTGACAAAGAAAGCCGAAGCGATAATGAAGTCGATGGGTATGCACATACTCATCCACCAGCCCAAGTACAGCATGTTCGAGCGTTGGGTCGAAGACGGCTTGCTGAAAGAACTCAGGGACAACGGGATAGGATGCATCGTTTTCTCGCCTCTCGCTCAGGGACTGCTGACCGACAAATATCTGGAAGGAATACCTGCCGATTCGCGCGCGGCCAAGCCGACCGGCTTCCTCAGGCCCGAGCAAGTTACAAACGAAAAGATCGTGAAGGTCAGGAAACTCAACGACATGGCCAAGGGCAGGGAGCAGAAGCTGGCGCAAATGGCGCTCGCGTGGGTGCTTAGGCATGAAGAAGTTACCTCCGCCGTCATCGGTGCAAGCAAGGTCGACCAGATAGACGATGCCGTGAAGGCACTCGAGAACGTCTCCTTCACGGACGAGGAGCTGAAAAAGATCGACGGAATCCTCGGAGGGCGTTAGCGGAAGGCTCATGAGTCGATCAACCTCTTCAACCGCGTGTTCGATTTGCCCTTTGGGAAAGCCTCGAAAAATGAATTAAGCGACACAATACAGTCGGATGACTGAGGTTATTCATGTCTGATAACAATCTTAACGCAATTCTTTTGTGGTCATGTCCTGACAGGAAGGGGCTGGTCTCCCGTATATCAGGTTTTCTTTTCGAACGCGGGGGAAACATCATAGATCTCGACGAACATGTCGACCCTGGCGAACAGATGTTCTTCCTCCGCGTCGCGTGGGACATGAAAGAGTTCAGCGTTGCGCCGGACAAACTCTCTGAGGCGATCCTTCCCCTGGCAGAGGAGTACAATGCCAGGTGGACTCTCAGGTTGAGCGACAGAAAGCGCAGGCTTGCGATCTTCGTTTCGAAGCAGGAGCATTGCCTGCAGGAAATCATGTGGCGGCGCGGTCTCGGTGAATTCGATGCTGAATTCCCGCTGATCGTCTCGAACCATCCTGACCTTCGCCCGCTGGCCGAACGTTACGGCATACCCTTCCACGTATTCCCGATGACGAAGGAAAACAAGGCGGCGCAGGAAGAAAAGGAGCTTGAGCTGCTCGGGCAGATGGGGATCGACACCGTCATCCTTGCACGCTACATGCAGGTCCTCACCCCGGAATTCGTGCGCGCTTTTCCAAACAGGATAGTCAACATCCATCATTCCTTCCTCCCCGCTTTTGCCGGCGCGAATCCATACAAGCAGGCCTTCGAAAGGGGGGTGAAAATAATAGGGGCGACGTGCCACTACGTTACCGACATCCTCGACGAAGGTCCCATAATCGAACAGGATATCGTTCGGATATCGCACAAGGATTCCATCGATAATCTTATCCGCAAAGGGAGGGACCTGGAGCGCTTCGTACTCGCAAGGGGATTGAGGCTCCACCTGGAGGACAGGGTCCTGGTCCACGGCAGGAAGACGGTGGTGTTCGACTGACGAAATGGTGCGAATGCCGGCCTTCCTGTCCGATTTTGGCCGCAACGACGGTTCTCGATGCTCTGAAGAAAGGCCGGGTAATGGGTTACTTAGAAGAAGAATAAACACGAATAGCACGAAGAATATCATGTGGGCGATGGAAAGACTCTTCGTGTCCCGCACATTAATGTTTGAATATGATACGCGGGATCCCGCAAAGCGGGAAATGGCACGAATAAGAGAAGTCGGGCTTTTTCCATCCGTGTCATTCGATTTGGGGACTTCCGCAGCCTATCGATTCATATTCGTGTGATTCGTGTCCCAATTCTCCTTCCCCCGGCAAAGTAGCCCACTACCAAAGGCCGATCGTTTTCCGAAAGCTTCACACAATGTATTATCTTTATCATAAGAATGGAGCCTACTGCAATTGAACGGAACTATCGTATGGAGCTCGCATGACAGATTTCATTCCGCGTCCGTATAAACTGTCGAACAAGATCCAGTATTATGACTGGGGTACGAAGAACGAGAGCGCATTCATACCACGGTTTCTCGGAGTTGAGGCGGAGCGCGACAAACCGTACGCGGAGCTCTGGATAGGGGCACACCCGAATGCACCTTCCGAAATACGGCTCGGCGACAGAAGCGTCCCACTCGATGAAGTGATAGCCGCGTACGGGCCGCAATGCCTCGGCGGGTACGTATCGAAGAAATTCTCGGGCAAGCTTCCGTTCCTTCTTAAGGTCCTTTCCGCGGCGAGAGCACTCTCGATTCAGCTTCATCCGAACAAGGCGCAGGCTGCGAGACTACACGCCTCCCATCCCGACCGATACCCTGATGACAATCACAAGCCGGAGATTGCAATTGCCCTCGATTCGCTGACAGCCGTGGCAGGCTTCAAGCCATCCGGAGAGATAGCCTCCACGCTGCGCGCGCTTCCCGAGCTTGGCGAGTTTGCCGGGAAACAGATGGTCGCAGCCGTGTTGGACGCGAAGGATGCGGGCGAACGGGAAATGGCGGTAAAAGATGTCTATGTCACCATGATGCGGAAGTCGGAGCAGCGGGAAAGCCTCTCGTCCTGCATAGCGGGGATCCGTCAACGACTTTCGACGAAGAAAGACATCACACCGGAGGAAGCCGAGTTTTTGAAACAGCACGAACTGTACGGCGCGGATGTGGGACTCCTGTCGTTTTTCTTCTTTAATATGGTACACCTCGTACCCGGCCAGGCGATCTTCACGGATGCCGGCGTGCCTCATGCGTACATCGAAGGAAACATTGTCGAATGCATGGCGAACTCTGACAACGTCGTTCGCGCCGGTCTCACGAAGAAGTTCAAGGACGTCGATACTCTGCTGGAGATAATGAAATATGAGTTTGCGCCGTGCCGCATTATCGACGGCTACAGGACGGCGGATGAGGTCACTTATAACACGAAGGCTGAAGAGTTCAGGGTAACCCGCTTCATGAAGGAAGGCGTCTTCACCGGAGACTACCGTTCCGGTGACAAGCCTTCGATTTTCCTGATCAGCGGCGGAAGGCTTGAAATCTCGTGGAATCATGAACGCACGGATCACAGCGAGAAATTTGTCAAAGGGGAATCATTCTTCATCCCAGCCTCATTGTCCGAGTTTAAGATCGCGTGCGCTGCAGGCGCCGAATTCTTCATGGTTGAAATACCGTGACCGGAGCCGACCAGCCCGCGGCTGGCTGCGCTTGAAGGACACGGACTGAGTACGGCACAAAGATTCAATTCATCAGATGGAGATGTTGATATGAAAAAGGAGAAATCCGCATACAGGATTCCGGACGCCGTGATAATGCCGGTTTTCCTGGCGATCATCGCGTTCCTTACAGTATCGTCCGCCGCATATGCCCAGAAATTCAAGGGGCTTGCAGAAACACCGCCGATGGGATGGAACAGCTGGAACAGGTTCGGTCCCAACATAAACGAACAGATGATACGCGAGATGGCCGATGCCATGGTATCTTCGGGGATGAAGGCGGCCGGGTATGAATTCATAAATATCGACGACACGTGGGAAGGCTACCGCGACAGCCTCGGCTTCATTCATCCGGATTCGACCCGATTCCCGCACGGGATGAAGGCGCTTGCCGATTACGTGCACTCGAAAGGACTGAAGCTCGGCATCTATTCGGACGCCGGCGACAAAACGTGCGCGGGAAGAATCGGGAGCCGCGGGCACGAGTACCAGGACGCTCTCACGTACGCTAAGTGGGGAATCGATTACCTGAAATATGACTGGTGTAACACGGAGGGACTCAACCCCATCGGAGCCTACACCACGATGCGCAATGCGCTTTACGCAGCCGGCAGACCTATCGTCTTCAGCATTTGCGAATGGGGCTCCAACAAGCCGTGGCTGTGGGCAGGCGATGTAGGCAACCTGTGGAGAACGACGAGCGATATCTCCGCCAACTTCGATCACGATGTCCATCACCCGACATGGACACAACTCTGCGTGATGTCGATACTGGATCTTCAAGTGCCGCTGCGCAAATACGCCGGGCCTGGTCATTGGAATGATCCGGACATGCTGGAAGTGGGTAACGGCATGACGCACAGCGAGGATCGTGCTCACTTCTCTATGTGGTGCATGCTCGCAGCCCCGCTCATCGCCGGCAACGACCTGAGAGACATGCCCGCCGAAACCAAAGAAATCCTCGAGAACCGGGAGGTCATAGCGGTTGACCAGGACTCGCTCGGCGTCGAAGGCTTCAGGTATTCGTCCGACGACAGTCTCGAAGTATGGTTCAAACCTCTCGAGAAGGGGGACTGGGCGATGTGCTTCCTGAACAGGAGTCTATCTCCCCGGAAGATTAATTTCGATTTCCAAAAGGAGGCAGTCTCCGACAGCATCTCCGGAAGAAATGCCGATTTCGGGAAGATAACCTACGCGCTCAGAAACCTCTGGACCGGGAAGGATATAGGTACGACGCGCGCGCCTCTCAACGCAGTCGTCCCGGGGCACGATGTGTTGATGCTCCGGCTGATCACGAAGTAGAAGAAATGTCATGCTCGCTCCCGACGGCAACAGGGCCGCCATCGGAGCGAGCTTTCCCGCAGGTCTGGCGTCGGGCAGCGACCTCCGGGCGGGCAGGCGCCGGAAAATAAACATGGTGGAGGCTGATTAATATGAAAAGAATCCTCATCGCGATCCTGGTGTCGGGGACGACTTTCTTGTCGGCCCTCGCGCAGAAGCCGTTTCGTGTCACCGAAAAAGGTGTCGTTGTGACCGTGACCGACACCGTGAAAAACGGTCCGAAGATGGTGCGGGTGGAACCGATCACCGGCACAATAATTCGCGTCACCGCAGTGAATTCCGATTCCTTTCCCGATGCACAAAGCCTGATGATCGAGAAGAAGACGTTTCCTCCGGTCAAGTGGAGTGCCGAAGACACGGGCAACACGGTCGTACTGAAGACTTCGGATCTCCAGGTCAGGATATCGACCAGGACGGGGACCCTCGTATTCTGCGATCCGACGGGTAAGCCGATCCTCACGGAATGCAGACACGGCGGCAAGATGATCGAGCCGGTACGGCTCGAAGGGAAGGGCCTGTTCAGAATCAGCGACCGGTTCGAATCCCCTCCCGGTGAAGCCTTCTACGGGCTGGGGCAGCAGCAGGAGGGGCTATTCAATTACAAGGGCCACGACGTCGACCTGTACCAGTATAACACGAAGATATCTATCCCGTTCGTTATCTCGAACCGAAACTACGGCATCCTTTGGGATAATTATTCCAGATCAAAATTCGGCGATTTGAGAGATTACGGTCCGCTTTCTTCATCCTTCCGGCTCTTCGATGCGGAAGGAAAAGAGGGCGGACTCACGGCAACATACGGGAAGCTGGGAGACACCGCCGATGTCTTCACCGCAAGGGACGAATCACAGATCGACTACGAGTTCATCCCCGACTTGAAGAAGCTGCCGAAAGGATATTCCCTGGCGGACGGCGAGGTGATTTGGAAAGGCTCTTTCGAACCCGACTCGACGGGGCTCTACAAGTTCCGTCTCTATTCCGCCGGCCATTGCAGGATGTGGATCGACAATAAACTAATCGTCGATCGCTGGAGGCAGTCCTGGAACGCTTTCGTGCATCTGTTCGACATGAATCTCGATAAGGGAAGGGAATACCGGATCAGGATCGAGTGGATTCCCGACGGCGGAGAATCGTATATCTCTCTCAAAGTAAAAACGCCTGTCAACCCCGAGATGCAGGGCGACTTTTCCCTCTATTCGGAATACGGGCAACAACTAGACTACTACTTCATCGCGGGAAAGGACATAGACGACATCATCTCCGGCTACAGGGAGCTGACCGGCAAGGCGCTTATGCCTCCCAAGTGGGCGCTCGGCTTCTGGCAGAG